>QHSI01000014.1 GCA_003221515.1 Candidatus Rokuibacteriota bacterium | reverse complement strand
GTCTGCACCTCAAGAAGTCCCCGAACAGCGTCGAGGGGCTCAACAACCTCGGCGCCGCGTTGATGCAGACCAAGCGTGCGCCCGAGGCGCTCGAGACCCTGAAGCGCGCGGTGAAGATCAAGCCCAGCCACGTCTTCACCCACGTCAACCTCGGCTACGCGTACGCCGAGCTCGGGCGACCGTCCGTGGCGCTCGACGCGTTCCGCGAGGCGGTCAGGCTGAAATACGATACGCCGCAGGCCTGGTTCGGCCTTGCTCGCGTCTACTTCGAGTCGAACGACACGCGCTCCGCGCGCACGGCATGGGGGATCCTCGGCCAGCTCGACGCTCAGCTGGCGGGTCGCGTCGGACCCGCGTTCCTCCAGACCTGGTGATCGTGGCGTCGCTACCCGCCGTTGCGGCTGCATGGCCGGCCGGGGTGCTTGTGGCCGTCGGCCTCTTCGGGCTTGTCATCGGGAGCTTCCTCAACGTCGTGATCGTGCGCGTGCCGGAGGGCCGGAGCCTCTGGCGTCCCCGCTCGGCGTGCCCGCGATGCGGTGCCCAGCTGGCGTGGCATGACAACATTCCGGTGCTGTCGTTTCTGGTGCTTCACGGCCGCTGCCGATCGTGCCGGGCACCCATCTCGTGGCGCTACCCGGTCGTCGAGATCGTCAACGGCGTCGCCCTGGTCTCGGCGTACGTGGCCTTCGGGCCGACGGCCGAGTTCCTTGTCGCCGGCGTACTCCTGGCAGCGCTCATCGTGGTGATGGCGATCGACCTGCAACTGCAGCTGATCCCGGACGTGATCACGATCCCCGGGATCGTCGTCGGCCTGCTCGCCAACATCGTGACGGGCCACGTTTCCTGGCTCGAATCCTTGATCGGGATCGTGGTCGCCGGCAGTCTCTTCCTGACGATCATCCTGGCGAGCGGCGGCGGGATGGGCGGCGGCGATATGAAGCTCGGCGCGATGCTCGGCGCCTTTCTCGGCTGGAAGGCGCTCCTCTTCGCGCTGTTCGTCGCGATCGTGCTCGGCGGCGTCGTGGCGATCGCGCTCTTGAGCCTTCGCCTGCGCGGGCGGAAGGATCCCGTGCCCTTTGGCCCCTTCCTTGCTATTGGTGGAGCCATGGGTCTCTTCTGGGGCGCGCGGGTTTTCGCCTGGTACGCGGGCGGATTCGGTCTGTGAACGCCCGTGGAGTCACGCTGGCCGAGCTCCTGCTGGTCCTGGCGCTCCTCGGAATTCTCTCCGTGCTCGCCGCGCCGACGGTTCTGAGCTACGTGCAGGTGTCGGCCCTCCAGGCCGGCGCCCGACACCTCGCGACCGTCATCAACCTCGGGCGCCAGATCGCGATCTCCCAGAACATCGCAGTGTGCGTCCAGGTGATCGACGCGAATGTTCGGCTCCGGAGAGACGGATGCCGCGGCACGCCATGGACGGGGCCGGGGACCGACGGCGCCGGGACCATCAGGATCTCGGGATCGTCGTCGCCGCCACCGGACGCATCAGCATCCACTGAGACGACCGATGCGAGGCGACAGGGGCTTCACGCTCGGAGAGGTCCTCGTCGCGGTCTCGATCCTGTTGATCGGCCTGGCCGCTGTCGTCACCGGCTTCCAGTACGCGTCGAGCGGAATCGCCCTGGGCAACGGTGAGACGACCGCGACCTTTCTGGCCGAGCAGCGGCTCGAGCAGCTCAAGGCGCTCGCGCTGAAGGACTGGACGCACACCCAGCTGAATGCCGGCACGACGACGGAGGGTTACGGCTCGATCGCGGGCGCCGCGCTCTATCGGCGCGTGACGTCGATCGCCGACGCGCCGGGCGGGACCTGCACGGCCAGGTGCAAGCTCGTGCGAGTGACCGTCCTCTACCGCCCGGTCACCGGGCGAGGTCAAATGGACCAGGAGCGGCAGGTGGACGTGGTCACGATGCTCGTCGCGCGGACCTGACGCCCGGTGGACGAGCCCACTCCGCGGACGAACACGCTCGGCGCGCTCGTCGACGAGCGCGGCGCAGCGCTCGTGCTCGCCCTGATGGTGCTCCTGACCCTCACCGGGCTCGTGCTGGCGCTCCTCGCGACGAGTGGCTTCGAGCCCCAGATCTCGCGCAACCACAGCCACACGGTCCGCACCCGGTACGTGGCCGAGGCCGGTCTCGAGTACGCGTACGCCGTGTTGGCGACGAACGTCGATGCCTGGAACGGCTACCTGGAGGGCGCCAGCTGTTCGCAGGGCGCCGTGCTCGGCGCGGAGGGCTCGAGCCTTCCCGGGCTCGCGAGCGTCCACGGGACATTCACGGTCAGCGTCCGCAACGACTGCGACGCTGGCGACGCCGCGCTCACCGGCGTGGGGCTCGACGCCGCCGCCGGCGCCTGCGACCCGACCGCCGCGGGCGGAGCCGCGCGCGACGCGAACTGCCGGGTCATCGTCACCTCCATCGGCACGCTCGGCGGCATGACACGAGCGGTCACTGCGGTCGTTTCGAGGACCCCCCTTCCCCCGATCAACGCCGCGCTCGCCTTCCCGGGGGTTCAGGCCGACGTGAGCTTCGGCGGCTCCAGACTCTCGATCGACGGGCGCGACACGGCCATGGCCGACCGGCCCGGCATGCCGACGGGCCGTGCCGCCGCCGTCTACGGCATCTCGGTCAACGGCGCCCTTCCCGCCCTCGAGACCCAGGTCGAGAGCGCGCTGGCGCGTGGTGGTGCCGAGATCCGGGGAAAGGACAAGGCTGGCTCCAGCGCGAACGCATCGGGCGTGACCACGATCCGCTCGGACGGGACACTGACGTCACGTGCCCTTCTCGACTTCGTCGCGGCCGTCATCCCAAAGGCCGACGTCACCATCAGCGCGAGCCCCGGCAGCCCACACGCGGTCGCCGACCTCGGCTCGGCCTGCGCGACCGACGCCAGGAGCGACAGCTGCTGGGGCACGACGTCGAGCCCGAAGATCGTCTACGTGGGCGGCGCTCCCGCCGACGCCGCGGGGATTTCGCTCCGAATCGGAGGGAATAGCGCCGGAGCGGGCATCCTCATTGTTGAGAACGGCGCCGCGGAGATCGGCGGAAGCTTCAGGTGGAACGGGGTGGTCATCGTCACCGGGAAGAACGTCGGCATCCGGTACCTGGGCGGCGACCAGCAGATCTACGGCGCCACGATCGTCAACGAGCTGAACGCCCGCGCGGCCGCGGGCTTCACGAGCAACGCCTCCGGAAACGGAAGCCTCCTGTACAGCCGGGAGGCACTCGACCTCGTGCAGAACGCGCTCTCGCGCCGGCTCGTCACCGTCTACCACTGGACTGACCAGTAGAGGGATGCCGGGGAGATATCCAGATTCCCGGGGTAGGGGGCACCCTGCCGGGGGGCACCGAATGTAGTACGTGGGAAAATATTGTCCCCCCAACCGCGCGCCGCCTATACTACAGCCACCAGGGAGAAAGGCGTTTAATATGGCGTTCTTCCGCAAGACTCCGGAAACCTTCGGTCTCGACATCGGCTCGAGCGGCGTGAGGGCTGTCCGCGTCAAGGACTCAGGTGGATCCTATACCCTCAGCGCCCTCGGGATGGCATCCCTGCCGCCCGACGCAATCACGGACGGCACCATCAAGGATGCGCCCACCGTGGCGGAGGCCATCCGAACGGCCGTCTCACGCGCGGGCGTGAGAGGCTCCGACTGCGCCATCGCGGTGTGCGGCCGAGAGCTGATCATCAAGAAAGTGCAAATTCCGGAAGTACCAGCCAAAGAAGTCGCCGACGTCGTGCAGCTCGAGGCCGAGCATCACGTGCCCTTCGCGATCGACGAAGTGTTCCTCGACTTTCAGAGCGTGGGTAAGCACGACGGTGTGCTCGACTTGATCCTCGTCGCGGTCAAGAAGTCGAAGGTGCTCGAGTACGCGGCCGTCGTCGAGGACGCCGGGCTCGTGCCGTCGATCGTGGACGTCGACAGTT
The DNA here is from genome assembly GCA_003221515.1 of Candidatus Rokuibacteriota bacterium. GTDB lineage: Bacteria > Methylomirabilota > Methylomirabilia > Rokubacteriales > CSP1-6 > AR31. The sequence goes on along the minus strand of QHSI01000014.1, from coordinate 17,221 downwards.
TCGCGCTCGGCAATCAGTTCGAGGTGAACTATCCCGGCGAGCGTGGTGAGACCGTCGCGCTCATCGACATCGGCGCCTCGATCATGAAGACGAACGTCGTGCGCAGCGGCTCGACGATCTTCGCGCGCGACATTCCGTTCGGGGGCAACAACTACACCCAGGCCATCGCGCAGCAGCTCAAGATTCCCTTCGAACAAGCGGAGGCCGCCAAGCTCGGCCGCGACGTCGGCGTGCGGTGGGAAACGGTCGTGCCGGCCCTCGAAGCGGTGTCGCGCGAACTGTCGCTCGAGATCCAGCGGACGTTCGACTACTTCGCGTCGACGGCCGAGTCCGAACGCATCGGGAAGATCGTGCTCGCCGGCGGCTGCGCCCAGCTGCCGGGGCTGGGCGACTATCTGTCGTCGAACTGGGGCATCCCGGTCGAGCTGACGAAGCCCTTCCAGCGCATCGATTTCGACCCGGCGTACGCGGACGACGTCCACGCCGCCGGGCCGGCGCTCGCGGTCGCGGTCGGTCTGGCTCTGCGCCGGCCGGGAGACAAACAGAAATGATCAGGATCAACCTCGCCCCAGAGCGCGGTCGGCGGCGCGTCCCCGGGGTCAAGTTCACCCTCCCGGCCTTCAACCTCGGCTGGGCCTTCGGCCTCGTCTACCTGGTCGCGCTGCTCGCGATCGGCGGCACCTGGTGGGCGCTGATCAGCTCGAAGGCGGCGCTCACCGCCGACATCGAGCGCGCGGAGAAGGATCTCGCGGTGCTGACGGTGCAGATCGGCCAGGAGACTCGGATGAAGGACCTGGCGACCGAGCTGCGGCGGCGGGTCGAGGTCATCGACGGGCTCACCCAGGCCCAGGGACGGCCGATCGTGCTCGCCGACGCGTTCGCGAGCGTCCTGCCGAACGATCTCTGGATCACCGGGTTCGAGGAGAAGAGTCTGCAGCTCAAGATCACGGGCTCGGCGTTCTCGACCACCGCGATCGCGGACTTCATGGCGAACCTCCGTGCGTCCGGCAAGTTCAAGGAGGTCGATCTGGTGATCTCCCGCCGGGACCTGGCCCGGCCGACACCTCTGGTGACGTTCGAAGTCACCTGCCGGTACGAGGGCTGATATGGCGCTGCCTCCGTTCTTCGACCCGATCGTCAACGCCCCGCGGCCACAGAAGCTCGTCGGGGGAGTGGCCGGGCTCATCATCATCGCCGCCGCCGGATACTTCCTGCTCCTGGCACCGGCCCAGGAACAGGTCACGCAGCTGCGCGGCCAGCTGACCACGCTGCAGCGCGAAGTCGAGCGGAACCGCGCGATCGTCGCCGACCTGGCGAAGTATCGCCGTGAAGTGGTGGAGCTCGAGGCGCGGCTCAACGCGCTGAAGGATCGGCTGCCCGGCGAGAAAGAAATCCCGACCCTCTACCGGACGCTGACGGATGCCGCCGCCGCGTCGGGCCTCGGCGTATCGCTCTTCCAGCCGCGTCCGGCGGCGGTTCGTGACTACTACAGCGAGATCCCGATCACGCTCAACGCCGAAGCGGGCTATCACCAGTTCGGCGAATTCTTCGAGCGGGTCGCCAAGCTGGCGCGGGTCGTGAACGTCACCGAGATCAAGTTCTCCGGCTTGAACCGGCCGCGGACGCCGGTACGCGCCGAGCTGGTCCTCGCGACCTATATGTATCGCCCCCTCGGCTCGCCGCCACCACCGAAGCCAAAGTGAGGGTCTGACACATGCGCGCACATCGGGCGGTGCTCTCGTCGATCGGCCTGGCCACGCTGCTGGGCGCGTGCGGGAGTTCTCAACCGGCGCCGCCGCCGCCGAAGCCGGCCGCGGCGGCCAAGCCGGCCGTGCCCGCGGGCGCGCAGGCTCCGGCGCCCGAGGAAAAGGTTGCGGTTCCCAAATACGATCCACGCGGCCGACGCGATCCCTTCGAGACCCTCGAGGTCCGCGAAGGAACTGGAGGACTCACCGTGGCCTCGACGAAGCTGACGGGGATCGTTCGCAGCAATCGCGCGGCGCTCGCGCTGGTCGAAGCGCCCGATGGTATCGGGTACATCCTCAAACCCGGGGACACGCTCGGGGATGGCCGCCTGCTGGAGATCGGCTCCGACAGTGTGGTGTTCACGGTGACGTCGAAGGCCGGCGCCCCTACAAACCGCGTGGTTCTCAAACTGGCGACAAACTAAAATGAACGCTGACAGACGGATCCCCATCGTCCTGGTCGTGGTGAGCCTCGCGCTCACGCTGCTCGTCCCCATGGACGGCAGGGCCCAGACCGAGCCCGCGCGGCTCAACGACGTCACCGTGACGCCGCAGGCGGACTCCGTCACGGTCTTCGTGAGGACGTCGCGCGAGGCGCAGTACAAGGCCGATCTGGTGGACTCGCCCAGCCGGCTCGTCATCGACCTCGAGGACACCGTGTACGCGTGGCGCAAGACGCCGCTGGCCGTCGGGAAGGATCCGATCAAGCAGATTCGCGGCAGTCAGTTCCGCCAGGGCACGGCCCGCGTCGTCCTGGACCTGACCCGGAACGTCGGCTACGCGATCCGTGAGGAGCCGAACGGCCTGGCGATCGTCATTCCGACGTCTCCGACGCTGGCGCAGGCCACACCGGCGCCTGCGGCGCCCACGGCGCCCGCGTCCGGGGCGCCCACGGCGCCCGCATCCGCGGCACCGGTCGAGCCCGCGCCCGCAGCAGCCGCCGCTCCGGTGCCGGCGCCGATGCCAGCCGCACCGCCGCTCCGGGTCACCCAGGCGACGCCCGCGGCTCCACCGGCCACGGCGGCGCCGACCAACGGCCAGCGTCTGATCTCGTTCGACTTCAAGGACGCCGACGTCGTGAACCTCCTCCGCATCCTGGCGGCGGAGAGCAACAAGAACATCGTGATCGGCGACGACGTCAAGGGCAAGATGTCGATCGCGTTGCGGAACGTTCCGTGGGATCTCGCCCTCGACATCATTCTGGAGACCCGCGGTCTCCGGAAGATCGAGAAGGACGGCGTGATGCGGATCGTCTCCAGCGAGCAGCTGATCAAGGAGCGCGAGGCCTCGGCGCGCGTCGAGGAAGCGCGGCTCAAGGCCGAGAGCGACGTGCGCACCAAGGCCGCCGAGGCGCAGCTGAAGGAGCAAGAGGCGATCGACAAGCGGCGCGCCGCCGAGGCAGCGTACGCCGAGCTCCAGGCTCGCGGGCCGCTGCGCGAGGAGACGATCCGCCTCTCCTACGCCGACCCCGAGGAGATCGCCAGGACCCTGCAGGGCATCCTGGGGATTCCGCCGGAAGGCATCAAGGCCCAGACCGTGCCGGCCGGATTCCCGCCGATCGCCGAGCCGCCGTTCTCGGCCCTCTATGGGCTCCAGCCGCAGCAGGTGCCGCAGCCTCTGGCATCGCCGCCGTCCGAGGTCCTGGCCAAGGGCATCACGATCCGCGCCCACAAGCCCACGAACTCGATTTTCATCCGGCACTACGAGGCCGACCTGGAGCGGATCAAGAAGCTGATCCGCGAGCGGCTCGACGTCCGGCTGCCGCAGGTGAAGATCGAGGCCCGGATGGAGATCCTCGATCGTGACGACCTCTTCGCCATCGGCGTGCAGTGGGGCGGCGGCGGCGTGCTCCAGAGCAACCAGAACACGGTCATGGTCGGCCGCGGATTCACCAGCTCGGTCGGCAATACGACGACGTCGGGCGGCATCGGCACGGTCGGTGTGACCTCGCCGAACCCTAACCTGGTGCTCGGGGCCGGTGGGACTCTGCTTCCGGTGACGTCCACGACCGGGCTTCCGCTAGGCGGCAACCTCGTCAACCTGCCCATCAGCGGCGCGCTCGGCGGCGGGGCGGTTTCCGGCGGTGGCGCCGGCGGCATCGCGTTCGGCATCACCGGCAGCCGGTACAACGTCAACCTCGCGCTCGAAGCGCTGCGCCTGCTCAGCAAGACGCGGACGCTGGCGCGCCCCGAGGTCGTGACCGTGGAGAACGGCACCGCCTCGATCTCGCTCGGTGAAGAAATTCCCTACGCGACGGTCAGCTCGGCCGGCACTTCGATCCAGTTCAAGGAAGCCGTCCTCAGGCTCGACGTCATCCCGACCGTCATCCGGGAAGGCGACGTCACCAAGATCAAGATGAAGGTCACGATCGAGAACAACTCGCGAAGCAACACGACCGTCAACCTCGGCACCAGCGCGGGCGCTCCGCCGGTCATCAACAAGCGCCGCGCCCAGACCGAGGTCCTGATCACGGAAGGCGAGCGCCTGGTGATCGGCGGCGTGACGACCAACCTGGACGCCGACGAGACGCGGAAGATTCCGCTCTTCGGCGACATTCCGGTGCTCGGCTGGCTGTTCAAGACCGTGGCGTCTCAGACCACGGGCCGCGAGCTGGTCGTGTTCATCACGCCGTCTGTTCTAAAGGCCGACGTCGCGCAGGCCACGCCGCCGCCCGTTCCGGTGCGATGAGCCGGGTGGCCCCGGACCCCGTCGATGACGGGTCCCGGGCCAACCGCGAGCTTGCTTGTCTCGCCAGCCTGAAAACCTGATAGCCTGAACTGGCAGGCCCCCGGCCCGCCGGGGGCGAGCACACTCGAAATGGTCATCACGGTCGATCTCGGTCCGCGCTCGTACAGCATCGTCGTGGCCGCCGGCGCGCTCGGCGACGTCGGCTCACGCCTGCGCGAGCTCCGGCTGGGCTCCCGCACCGCGCTGGTCAGCGACGCGGCTGTCGGCCGGCTCTACCGCAAGACCGTGACCTCGAGCCTCGAGGCGGCGGGGTTCTCGGTGGCGGCGATCGAGGTCCCCGAGGGCGAGGGCGCCAAGACCCTGGAGGTCGCCGAGCGCTGTTGGAACGGGCTGCTGGCGGCCGGTCTGGACCGAACCTCCACGGTGCTGGCGCTCGGCGGCGGCGCCGTGGGTGACGTGGCCGGCTTCGCGGCGGCGACCTATATGCGCGGCGTCAACGTCGTCCAGCTCCCGACCACGGTGCTCGCCCAGGTCGACGCCTCCATCGGAGGAAAGACCGCGATCGACCATCCCCTGGCCAAGAACCTGATCGGCGCCTTCCACCAGCCCCGGCTCGTGATCGTCGACCCGGCGGTAGCGCGCACGCTGCCCGAGCGCGAGTTCCGCTCCGGGCTCGCCGAGATCGTCAAGCACGGGATCGTACTGGACGCGGGATACTTCGCCGAGCTCGAGCGCGACCTCGCCCCGCTGCGCGCGCGTGAGCTCGGGGTGCTCGAGTCGATCATCGCCGGATCGTGCCGCCTGAAGGCCTCGGTCGTCGAGCGCGACGAGCGCGAGGCCGAGCTGCGCCACGTCCTCAACTACGGCCACACGATCGGCCACGCCCTCGAGGCCGCGACGGGCTACGCGCGCCTGACCCACGGCGAGGCGGTGTCCCTCGGTATCGTCGCCGAGGCTCGCCTCGCGCGGCGGCTCGGCATCGCCGGCGCCGAGACGGTGGCGCGGCAGGAGCGGATGCTGGACGCGCTCGGCCTTCCGGTTCGCGACGCCTCGATCGACGTCGAGCCGGTGGTGGCGGCGATCTCGCGCGACAAGAAGGCGAAGGACGGCCGCGTGCCGTTCGTGCTGGCGCCCCAGATCGGAACGTTCCGTCTGGTCCTCGACGTGCCCGGCGCCGACGTGCGCGCGGCCATCGCGTCGTTGCGATCGTGACCGACGAACCGAGGTTGACAACGGAAACGCCGGATCCGTATAACCGGCTTGCGATGCCCGGGGACGATCAGTCGATCGCCGACGCCATCCGCCGGCAAGAGGAGCGATTGGCCCGGGATCCCGCCTCGCTCGCGTTCGCGCAGCTCGCCGATCTCTACCGCAAGGCCGGGCGGACACGCGACGCCGTCGCCCTCTGCCGCGACGGGCTGGCGCGCTATCCGCACTACACCACCGCCCGGCTCATCCTGGCCAAGGCGCTCGCGGCCGCCGGGGATCTCGACGCGGCGACGATCGAGCTCGCGGCGATCCTCGCGGTGAGCCCGAAGGACGTCCAGTGCCTGCGGCTCGCGGCGGAGGTCCATCGGCGGCGTGGCCACATCGACGAAGCCGTCCAGCACCTGGAGGCAGCGGCCGATCTCGACCCGGGCGACCGGGAATCGCGCGCCCTGCTCGGGCTGCTGCGCTCGACGGCGCCGGCGGGCGACGCCGGCGGGCTCGCGCGGGTCCTGAACGACGACACGTTCACGACCGTCGCCTTCGGCTCGCTCTGCCTCGAGCAGGGATGCGTCGAGGAGGCGGCCCAGGTATTCACGCGCATACTGAGGAAGGACCCGGAGCACCACGAGGCGCGCGAGCGGCTCGAGACCGCGCTCCGGGCCCGCCAGCGACGGAAAGGTTAGTGGCGATGCAGGTATCGACCGCCGAGTTCAAGAAGGGGCTGCGAATCGTCCACGACGGCAACCCGTACACGATCGTCGACTTCCAGCACGTCAAGCCCGGCAAGGGCGGGGCGTTCGTCCGCACGAAGCTCAAGCACATGAAGCTCGGGAAGGTCATCGACAACACGTTCCGCTCCGGCGAGAAGGTGGAGCTCGTCGACTTCGAAGAGAAGCACATGCAGTTCCTCTACCGCGACGACCGCTACAACTTCATGGACACCGAGACGTACGAGCAGGTCTCCCTCTCCGCCGACGAGGTCGGCGAGGCGCGCGAGTACCTCAAGGAGAACACCGAGGTCGACGTCCTGTACATCGCCGGCGCGCCGGCCGGGATCGAGTTGCCCAACTTCGTCGAGCTGGCGATCGCCCACACCGACCCGGGGGTCCGCGGCGACACGGCGCAGGGCGGCACGAAGCCGGCGACGCTCGAGACCGGCGTGGTCGTGCAGGTGCCGCTGTTCCTGAGCGAGGGCGACGTCGTCAAGGTGGACACGCGGACGGGCGACTATCTGGGCCGCGTCGCGGTGGCGGGCTGATGGCGGCCGGACGGCGGCGCAACGGGCAGGGCGAGAGCGGCGCCGTGGAGCTCGCGCGGCGGCTCGGCGTCCTCCTGTCGGAGCTCGGGCTCTCGGAGATCGAGGTGACCGTCGGCGGAGTCCGCGTGCGACTGCAACGCGGCGGCGGTTCCGCGACAGCGCCGGCCGCGCATCTGAGCCCCGCCGAGCCCCCGACGGCGGCCGCGCTGGAAGCGTCCGGCTCGATGACCACGATCGAGGCGCCGATGGTCGGCACGTTCTACCGCGCCGCGTCCCCGACGGCGGAGCCGTACGTGCACGAGGGCGATCTGGTGAAGGAAGGCCAGATCCTCTGCATCATCGAAGCGATGAAGCTCATGAACGAGATCGAGTCGAAAGTGGCCGGTCGGGTGATGAAGATCTTCGTCGAGAACGCCCACGGCGTCGAATACGGCCAGCCCCTCTTCCTGATCGACCCCGCACGCTGAGCACCGGCGTGGCGCGCTCCCGCAACCTCCGACTGGTGATGCTCGCGCTGGCGCTGTTGGGCGTCGCGACGGCCCTGGCGGTCGGCTGGCGCGAGGGCCGGCGTCACGAGCGCGCCGACGGCGAGCGGACGGTCGTCTTCGCCTCCACGCGAGCTCACGATGCTCACTTGGCGGCCGCGGAAGCCGTTCGTCTCTACACCGCGGGTCAGTTCGCGCGGGCGTGCGAGCGCTTCAGCCACGCGGCGGCGGACGAGCCCACGAGCGAGCCGCGCCGCCAGGACGTCGTGCGCTGCTTCGAGGGGTGGGGCTGGCACGTGCTCCGCGAGGGGCGGCCCGACGAGGCGGCCCTCCTGTTCAGTCGCGGGTTGGCCGAGACGCCGGACGATCCGGCGCTGCTGAAGGGACTGGGGCTCGCCGCGGTCCATTCCGGGCGTCCTCACGAGGCGCTCGGGCCGCTCGAGCGAGCGGTGCGCGCCGAGCCCGACCCGGACGTGCGCCTGCTGCTCGCCCATCTGCACGACCACCGCGACGACCCGGCCAAGGCGATCACCCACCTGCGGGCGGTGCTCGAGCGCGAGCCGTCCCACGAGGCCGCCCGGAAGCTGCTCGCGAAGGTCGAGCGCGAGCGGCGGGCCGAGGCCGGCTTCCAGCGGGACGTCACGCCGCGCTTCGTCGTGAAGTACGCGGCGGCCGGCGACCGCGAGGCCCGCCGCGCGATCATCGCCCACCTCGAGACGGCCGCGGAGCGTGTCGGGAGGCTGCTCGGCTACACGCCTCAGCAGCGAACGACCGTCGTGCTCTACGAGCACGACGAGTTCCGTGACGTCACGCGCGCCCACTCGTGGGCCAGCGGCCTCTTCGACGGGAAAATCCGGCTGCCCGTGAGCCCGACCCTGCCGCCCGCCCGCGAGCTCGAGCGCCTCGTTGTCCACGAATACGCCCACGCCGCCATCCACGATCTGTCGCGCGGTCGGGCGCCGCGCTGGCTCCACGAAGGACTGGCCCAGGTCCTCGAGGGCACCGCGTCGGATCCGATGCTGCAGGTTCCCGGCGGGCTCACGCTGGCCGGCGTCGAGGCGCTCGCCGGCGAGTCGGACCCGCTGCGCGCGCGGGCCGGCTACGACATCGCGCTCTGGGTCGTCCGCGACCTGCTCGACCGCGGCGGGATCGAGGCGCTGCGCGAGCTCCTGAGCCGGCTCGGCGCCGGCGAGAGCGTCGCCGAGGCGATGCCGCGCGTCTACGGCCTGCGGCTCACCGAACTCGAATCCCAATGGCGTCGCGTCCTCGGCGGCTGATGCGACGGGGCGCGGGCTGAGCCGTGTTCCACAAGATCCTGATCGCCAATCGTGGTGAAATCGCGCTGCGGATCATCCGCACCTGCCGCGAGCTCGGCATCCGCTCGGTGCTGGCGCACTCGAAGGCCGACGCGCACTCGCTGCCCATGCGCGTGGCCGACGAGACGATCTGCGTCGGGCCCGACGCCGCGCGCCTGAGCTATCTCAACATCCCGGCGATCATCTCCGCGGCGGCCGTCACCGACAGCGAGGCGATCCACCCGGGCTACGGATTCCTGGCCGAGAACCCCGCCTTCGCCGAGGTGTGCCGGGCCTGCTCCATCACGTTCATCGGTCCGTCGCCCGAGGCGATCCGCCTCATGGGTGACAAGGCGCAGGCGCGACAGATCGCGATGCAGGCGGGCGTGCCGGTCGTGCCGGGGAGCGAGGTCGCCCTGAAGGATTCCGCCGAGGCGCTCGAGGTGGCGGACCGGATCGGCTATCCGATCATGTTCAAAGCTGCCGCCGGCGGCGGCGGGCGTGGCATGCGGATCGTCCGGGAGCGGGCCGAGGTCGTGAAGGCGTTCGACACGTGCCAGACCGAAGCCGGCGCCGCCTTCGACTCGTCGGAGGTCTACTGCGAGAAGTTCATCGAGAACGCGCGCCACGTCGAGGTGCAGGTGCTGGGCGACAAGAACGGCATCCGGATCCACCTGGGCGAGCGCGACTGCTCCGTACAGCGGCGCCACCAGAAGCTCCTCGAGGAGTCCCCGGCGCCGCTGCTCACCGCCGAGACGCGCGCCGGCTTGCGGAAGGCCGCGCTCACGCTAGCGGCGGCCGTCAACTACGTGAGCACGGGCACGGTCGAGTTCCTCGTCGACGGGGAGGGACGCTTCTACTTCATCGAGATGAACACGCGCATCCAGGTCGAGCACCCGGTGACCGAGATGATCACCGGCATCGACCTCGTGCGCGAGCAGATCCGGGTCGCCGGCGGCGAGGCCCTCGGCTACCAGCAGGAAGCCGTGCGGCTCGACGGCCACGCGATGGAGTGCCGCATCAACGCGGAAGACCCCGAGACCTTCGCGCCGAGCGCGGGCCGCGTCACGGCCTGGGTGCCCCCCGGCGGCTTCGGCGTCCGGGTCGACAGCCACCTGATGGCGCCGTACGCGGTGCCGCCGTTCTACGACTCCCTGCTGGCCAAGATCATCGTGCGCGGCGCCGATCGGGCCGAGGCGATCGACCGGATGCGCCGGGCCCTCCGCGAGACCGTGCTGGAGGGCGTCAAGACCTCCATCCCGTTCCATCTGAAAGTATTGGACGACCCGGCGTTTCTCGAAGGACGCGTCGGCGCCGTCGAGGTGGTCCGGCGCCGCGGAGGCCCGTAGGCGCGGCGAGCGAAATGGACCTCTCGCTGTACGTCGTCCTCGACCGCACGGCCTCCGCCGGGCGGGACCTCGAGGTGATCCTCGACGCCACGCTCGCCGGTGGCTGCCGCATGATCCAGCTCCGTGAGAAGGAATGGCCGTCGGGCCGGCTTCTCCCGCTCGCCGAACGGATGCGCGACCGGTGCCGCCGCGCCGGCGCCACCTTCATCGTGAACGACCGCGTGGACCTGGCCCTCGCCGTCGGCGCCGACGGCGTCCACCTCGGCCAGGACGATCTGCCGCCCCGCGCCGCGCGGCCGTTGCTGCGCCCGGGCATGGTCCTGGGCCGCTCGACCCACAGCGTCGGCCAGGCGCGCGAGGCGCAGGTCGAGGGGGCCGATTACATCGCGGTCGGCTCGATGTTCCCGACCCGCACCAAGCCCGACTTCCAGCTCGTCGGGCCCGAGCTGATCCGCGCGATCCGGCCCGAGACCCGATCGCCCCTGGTCGGTATCGGCGGCGTGACCCGCGAGAACGTCGCCGAGGTCATCCGCGCCGGCGCCGACGGCGTCGCGGTGATCTCGGCGGTCTGCGGCGCGCCCGATCCGGCCGCCGCGACGCGCGAGTTCCTCGCCGCGATTCGCGCGGCGCGTGACTTGACGGGGCGCAGGCCGCTATAATGCGGGCGCGCCGAACCGCGCGCACCACGTGATCGAACTCCCAAGGAGGGCACTGATGATCCGTCACAGGATCCACCTCGTTCTCGCGCTCGCCGCCGTGTTGGCCGTGGCGCTGGGCCCCGTCGCGTCGGACCTGGGTGCGCAAGGCAAGGGCACGATCAAGATCGCGACCCAGAGCCCGCTCAGCGGCGGTCAGGCGGCGCTCGGCGAGGGCATCAAGCTCGGCGCGCAGCTCGCCATCGAGAAGAGCAAGGCGGCACTGGAGAAGCAGGGCTTCAAGGTCGACCTGGTTCCCTTCGACGATCAGGCCAAGCCCGACGTCGGCGTCGCCAACGCGAAGAACATCATCGCCGACAAAGACATCCTCGCCGTGATCGGCCACCTCAACTCCGGTGTGGCCATCCCGTCCTCGGAAGTCTACAAGGAAGTCTCGCTCGCGATGATCTCACCGGCGAACACGAATCCGGTGGTGACCGATCGCGGCTATCCGAGCGTCAACCGAGTCTGCGGCCGCGACGACGTCCAGGGCGTCGTCGGCTCCGAGTTCGCGCACGCCACGATGAAGGCCAAGTCGGTGTACATCATCCACGACAAGACGCCGTACGGTCAGGGCGTGGCCGAGTTCTTCAGGGACGACGCCAAGAAGAAAGGCCTCAAGGTGGTGGGCTTCGAGGGCACGGAGGAGAAGTCGAACTTCGATCCCATCATCACCCCGATGAAGGCCCAGAACCCCGACGTCATTTACTTCGGCGGGATCTACGACCAAGCGGCGCCGTTCTTCAAGCAGGCGCGCGAGAAGGGCGTGAAGGGCAAGTTCCTCGGCCCCGACGGCATGGACTCATCGGACCTCACGAAGATCGCCGGCAAGGCCGTGGTCGGGATGTACTACACCTCGGCGGCCGGGCCGGCCTCGGTGCTGCCCAAGGCCAAGGCGTTCTCCGAGGAGTTCAAGAAGAAGTTCGGCAAGAACCCGGAGCCGTATGCGGCCGAGGCGTACGACGCCGCCACCATCGCGATCAAGGCCATCGAGGCCGCCGCGAAGGGCGGCAAGCTGCCGAGCCGCGAGGACGTGGCCACTGCGGTCCGCAAGGCGAAGCTCGCCGGGATCACCGGCGACATCGAGTTCGACGCGAAGGGTGACCGGAAGAAGGCGCTCTACTTCGTGCTGCAGGTCGCCAGCGAGGACCCGGGCAAGTGGGGCGACAACAAGATCGTCAAACAGCTGACCATCGCCGCCCCCGCCGCCGCCAAGAAGTAAGCGACGGCGATAAGCGAAGACGCGAGGGACCCGGGGCCCCGGGGGAGGGGTCCCGCGACCCCTGCCCCGGGGCCCCGGGTCCCTCGCGCCATCAGCGTATGGACGTAGCCCTCCTCATCGGGATCTTCCCCCAGGTACTGCTCGACGGCATCATCCTCGGCTTCATGTACGCGCTGATCGCCCTTGGCTACACGATGGTGTACGGCGTCCTCGAGTTCATCAACTTCGCCCACTCCGAGATCTTCATCGTGGGCGCCTTCGTCGGCGTCGAGGTCATGCTCGGGCTCAAGAGCGCCGGCCTCCTCGACGGCCTCCCCTGGCCGGTCGTGCTCGTCCTGGTCCTGGTCGCCGGGATGGCCGGCAGCGGGCTCCTTGCCGTCACCGTCGAGCGGGTCGCCTACCGCCCCCTGCGCAACGCGCCGCGCCTCATTCCCCTCATCTCGGCCATCGGGATTTCGTTCTTCCTGCAGGACATGATCCGGCTCTTCGAGTCCCTCTGGCGCAACGCCTTCAACCTGGTCTATCCCACGCTCGACGCGCTGAATCTGAGGTTCGAGCTCACGGAGACCCTCGACGTGTCGGTGAAGTCTCTCGTCGTCATCGGCGGCGCGCTCGGCATGCTCTGGGCGCTCCACATGATCGTCAACCGGACGAAGGTCGGCACCGCGATCCGCGCTGTCGCCGAGGATCAGGCGGCGGCGAGTCTCATGGGCATCGACGTCAACCGGATCATCTCGCTCACGTTCCTGATCGGCGGTGCGATGGGCGGCGCCGCCGGCGTCCTGTTCGGCGTGCAGTACGGGCTGATCAACCCCTACAGCGGCTTCATCCCCGGACTGAAGGCGTTCACCGCGGCGGTGCTGGGCGGCATCGGGAACATCCCGGGCGCGATGGTCGGTGGGCTGGTGCTGGGGCTCCTGGAGGCGTTCGCGGCGTCCTACCTCTCCCTGCTGACGGGCGGCGCGTTCGGCGCGGAGTACAAGGACATCCTCGCGTTCTCGATCCTGATCCTGATCCTGATCTTTCGTCCCAAGGGGCTCTTGGGCGAGGTGGTGAGGGAGCGCGCATGATCCAGTCGCTCCTGGCCGTGGCGCTGACCGGCGTCTCGGCGTTCGCCGTCGCCGTCTATCCCCGCTCGGTGCTGGTGTTCCTCCTGTTCCAGGGCTCGATCTTGTTCGCGTATCGCGCGCGGATCCCCGACTGGCTCCGCTGGAGCCTGCTGGCGGCGGCGCTCCTCGTGCTGATGCCGGCGATCGGGTACTACAACGGCTACTACCTCGAGGTCGCGACCCAGGTCGGGATCTTCGTCGCGCTGGCCCTCGGACTGAACATCGTCGTCGGCCTGGCCGGTCTGCTGGACCTCGGCTACGTGGCCTTCTTCGCCGTCGGCGCGTATTCCTGGGCGATCGTCGGCTCGCCCCACGCCAACGTCATCTTCGGCGGCGAGAGCTTCCCGCTGGCCGGCGGGTGGTTCTACCTCTTCCTGCTGGTCGGCCTCGGCGTGGCGGCCCTCACCGGCGTGCTGCTGGGCCTGCCGGTGCTGCGCCTGCACGGCGACTATCTCGCGGTGGTCACGCTGGGCTTCGGCGAGGTCATCCGCGTCCTCGCCAACAACCTCGACAAGCCCATCAACTTCACCAACGGACCGAAGGGCATCACGCCGATCTCGCGGCCCCCGACGCCGCTGGGACTGCCGTACGGCGAGTACTTTTACTTTCTGGCCCTGCTCATCGTGATCGTGGTGGTCCTGGTCAACCGGCGCCTCGAGAACTCGCACATCGGACGCGCGTGGGAGGCGATCCGCGAGGACGAGCTGGCGGCGCGGGCGATGGGCGTGCCGCTGGTGCGGATGAAGCTCATGGCCTTCGCCTGCGGCGCGTCCTTCGCCGGGATCATGGGCGTGCTGTTCTCGGCCAAGCAGATCTTCATCAATCCGGAGTCGTTCACGTTCCTCGAATCGATCGGCGTCCTCGCGATGGTCATCCTCGGCGGCATGGGCTCGATTCCCGGTGCGATTCTCGGCGCCACGGTCGTGACGGTGCTGAACCTCCAGGTGTTGAAGGGCTTCTCGCTCTGGCTCAACGAGCTCAAGAACGCCGGCGTGACCGTGCTCGGCTACAGCCTGGCCGATTTGCCCACCCAGTTCGAGCCGGCGAAGTACGAGCGGATGGTCTTCGGCATCATCCTCGTGCTGATGATGATCTACCGCCCCCAAGGAATCTTCCCCGCCCGCCGCCGCCAGCGCGAGATGACGCAGTAGCGCCGTGCATCTCTTCGAGGCCCGGGGCGTCACCAAGCGGTTCGGCGGCCTCACCGCGCTCCACGCCGTCGACTTCGCGGTCGATCGGGGCATCTCGTCGATCATCGGCCCGAACGGCGCCGGCAAGACGACGCTCTTCAACATCTTCACCGGTCTCTACTCGGCCGACGAGGGCACGGTCACCTTCCGCGACCGCTCGATCCTCGGTCGGCGCCCCGACCAGATCACGGCGCTCGGCATCTGCCGCACGTTCCAGAACATCCGGCTCTTCGCCAACATGACCGCGATCGAGAACGTCCTGGTCGGCATGAACTCGCGGATCGCGCTCGGCCTGTGGGACGTGCTCTCGCACAGCCCGGGCTTCCGGCGCACGGAGACGGCGGTGGCGGCGCGCGCGCTCGCGCTGCTCGAGCGCGTCGGCCTCCAGGCCAACGCCAACGACGTGGCGCGCAATCTCCCGTACGGCGACCGGCGGCGGCTCGAGCTCGCTCGTGCGCTTGCGTCGGAGCCGGCGCTCCTGCTCCTCGACGAGCCCACCGCCGGCATGACGCAGGGTGAAGCGGGCGCGCTCATGCGCCTCCTGCGCGGGCTCGTCGCCGACCTCGGGCTCGCGATCATCCTGATCGAGCACAACATGCGCGTGGTCATGGAAGTCTCCGACTGGGTCACCGTGCTCGATCACGGCGAGCGGATCGCGGAGGGCGCGCCGCGCGAGGTGCAAGAGAACCCGCGGGTCATCGAGGCCTATCTGGGCACACGCAGCCCCGGGCGGCGCCGTGCTTAAGGTCGAGTCGATCGACGTCGCCTACGGCGAGATCCGAGCGCTCAAGAGCGTCGGGCTCGAGGTGGGGCGCGGCGAGATCGTCACGCTCCTCGGCAACAACGGCGCCGGCAAGACGACCACGCTCAAGACCATCTCCGGCCTGCTCCACCCGACGCAGGGGTCGATCACGCTCGAGGACGAGTCGCTCGTGGGCGTGCCGCCGCACGCGATCGTCGCCCGCGGGGTCGCGCACGTGCCGGAGGGGCGTCGGATCTTCAACCGGCTCAGCGTCCGCGAGAACCTCATGATGGGCGCCTACCTTCGGAGCGACGGGAAGATCACCGCCGACCTCGACCGCGTCTTCGCGCTGTTCCCGCGGCTCGCCGAGCGCATCGCGCAGGTGGCGGGCACTCTCTCGGGCGGCGAGCAGCAGATGCTCGCGATCGGCCGCGCGCTGATGGCGAGCCCGCGGCTCCTCCTGCTGGACGAGCCGAGCATGGGGCTGGCTCCGGTCCTCGTGGAGCAGATCTTCGACACGATCACCGACATCAACCGCCAGGGCATGACGATCCTGCTCGTCGAGCAGAACGCCGCCATGGCGCTCTCCATCGCTCACCGGGGGTACGTGCTCGAGACCGGCTCGATCGCGCTCGCGGGAACCTCGACCGAGCTGTCGGACAACGCGGATGTCCGGCGGGCGTATCTGGGCGAGTAGCCGTCCCGAACAGCGGCCCTACGAAAACCTCATCGCGCAGCGCCGCCTTCGCGCAAGGATGGGGCCGCAGTCTCTTGCGGCGGCGTCGGCGGGATTCCGAGGAGGCGCCGCAGGACGCGCAGGGCCAACGCGCTCCTCAGAACCCAGGACCGGGCCAGGTAGAGGCGGCCGCCATCGAGACGCAACTGACCGAGCTCCAGCAGTCGCGGGATTCGGGCGGCGACGATCGTCGTCTTGTTGTATCGCTGCTCCAGCTCGGCGCGGGTGATTTCCCGGGCATGGCCGATCTCGACCAGCAAGTGCGCATGCATCGAGGTTTCCGTCACGGTGAACACGAACCAGTTCAGGAAGTTGACGCAGAAGCCGTACGCGGCGGTGAACAGGACGCCCGCGAGGAGCTCGCGTGGGGCGGAGCCGGTGGGCCGGAGCACCAGCACGAGGACGACGAGCGCCGCCATGTTGGCAAAGCCGGCGATGAAGCAGGCGACCTGGGGAAGCGGCGAGCGCCCGGCCGCCCTCGCGGTCCAGTTGATCGCGGCGGTTCCGAGCCACGTGCTCAGCGGAGCCACGGCGAGAGCGATTATCAGAATGCACATGGCGGCGCTCATCCGCGCCCTGTGGGGTCCACGCCGACGAGCACCCGGTAGACGCGACTCAGGTCGAGCGCGAAGCGTCCCCGCCGCGTGACACTGACGCGCCCGTCGTGAATCGCGACGAGGCCGGACGCCTGAAGGTCCTCGATCCTCCGGCTCGTCAGGCCGTGCTCGGTGAACGAGCTGATACGCAGCCCGTTCGCGGGCAGTCCCTGAGGCATGTGCTCACGCACCGCCAGGAGCACCTCGGCGGAGGGGCTGTACTCCGTGATCCCGGCATAGCCGCAGATGTAGCAGGCGGACACCGTGAGATGTAGCAGGGCGGCAAGGATCAACGCGAACCAGTCCGTCTCCGTGAGGGGCCGCGTGGCTCCGCTGGCCCACAGGAAACTGATGCCGCCGAGGGGCAGGACCCAGAAGATGGCGGGTAGCCAGACCAGGTAACCCTTTGGAATCCGGATCCACCACACGCCCCAGTGCACCAGCCAGCAGGCGCCGAAGGTGGCCAGTCCCCAGAAGAGCGCACTTTCCATTCTAGGTTTTTAGCGTGGTGCGACGACGTTCGCCGCCGCTCTACCATCGGCCGGAGGCCGCCCTTGGACCATCCCCAGAGGAAGACCCTCGTAGTGGCTCACGAGCCCCGCCGAGGGAGGCATGAGGATCGTGTGGCGGCTCAGCCCGTCGCGACTCATGACGTAACCAACCTGCGTCGCCCAAGCTCGGTAGTACGGCTCCTCCCTGAAGCTCTGGACGGAGGTAGCCGGCGCGATCACCGGCGGTGCCTGGCCCTCGGCGGGAATGATCACGGTGCCAACCACCCAGACGCGATGACCGGACTGGAGGGCGGTCTCGATGCGGCTCAGCACAGGCTTCATCGCGTCGGAGGAGGTCATCGCCTCCTTGAGCTGGTCCCATCGATGGACCTTGTGCGAGGACATCGGCGG
>QHSI01000053.1 GCA_003221515.1 Candidatus Rokuibacteriota bacterium | reverse complement strand
CGCACAGTCGCGGCCGTGGATCGACTCGGCCAGGGCCACCGCTTCCTCCACGCTCGCCGCGACCTCGAAGCCCAGATGGCGCGGGATCGCCGGATCGAGCGCGCCCACGACGATGACGCGGCCGACGTGAGTGAGCCGCTTGAGCGGATAGGTCGCCAGGATCCCGTGGACGGGATGGAAGCCGAAGCGCGTCCGGTACGCCTCGATGTAGTCGGGGCGGCGCGCGTAGTCGTCGGCGAACCGCCGCATGATCTCGTACGGATCCCGCGTGATCGGCAACACGCGCTCCCACACCTCGCGATACGACGGATGCGCGACCCCGTCCCAGCGCTCGGGCACCGGCGTCGCCATGATGATCGTGCACCCCGGCGTCCCGACCGCCTCGACGAGGCCGCCCAGATAGCCGAGCCCCGAGGAGATCAGCGTGAGGATCGGGTTCATGTGAGAGAAGACCGCGTACGGGCTCGCGTCCGCCACGCCGTAGACGAAGACGTCGAAGCGCGCGGGGCCGACGACCTCGCGACGCGGCGGGAACAGCGCCGCCATCGCCGACAGGATCACCTGGCGCGTGTCGTCGACCGAGCCGGCGACGACCTTCGCCGCGTGATGGGGATCGGCCAGCATCGTGTCCACCTTGAACACGCGCCGGCCCAGGCGGCGCTCGAGGTGGCGGCCCATCTCGTCCAGGACCGCGTGCATCCGGTTGCCGTGGACCGACATCGACATGCCGTCGGGCGTGTGGGTCACGCGGATCGAGTCGTAGGTCGAGAGCCCCACGCACACGGACTTCCACCCGCCGTTGAAGCCGCGCATGTAGCCGGCGTTGACGTAGATGGTCAGATCCGACTCCGCCACGAGCCGGTGCGTGATCACCGGGTAGCCGTGCTCGGGCGTCGGCCCGAGGTTCACGAGGACGTCCGAATTCTCGGCGTCGTGGCATAACAGGCGCTCGCCGAACTCGGCCACCAGGTCGGCGCCGATGATCCGCGCGAGCTCGGCCGGCCTGAGCTTCCGGTGGAGCGCGTTGGCGCAGATCAGCGTCACCCGGCGCCGCCAGACGCCGGCCGCCTCGAGCTCGCGCAGCAACGCCGTGATCGCGACCGACCGGATCGGACCGTAGGACGGCACCGTGGCGTCGTCGAACGCGATCGTGACCGACGCGCCGGGCTTCACCAGCGCACGCACCGGCGGCGAGCCGAGCGGCGTCGCGAGGGCCTGGGCGACCGCGGCGTCGAGATCGGCCAGCGGCGTGGGTGTGACGGCTTCGGTGTTCGAGAGCGTCCGCGCGCGCTCGGGCAGCGTCGCAGTCAGCGTGGCGTCTCCGTACGGCAGCTCGACGTTCACCGGCGTCTCGCCCTCATCGGGGCCGGCGCCCGACGGCGATCAGGTGCGGGCTGAGCCCGAGCAGCGTGGGCTCGCGCTCGACCACGCGGGCCGTCCAGAGCAGCCGCTCGCGCTCGCGCGCGTCGCTCCAGCGCGACTCGAGGTCGGGCATGACCCAGCCCGGGCCCTCGACGGCCAGGAGCTCGAGCACCGTAAACCCCGCCCGCTCGACCTCCGCCGTGAGCTCGTGGGGCAGGTGGAAGTACGAGGTGGTGAAATAGTCCTCGGCGGTCGGGTTGCGATGCTGGCCGTCGGCGAGATCGCGCTCGACGATCGCGACGTAGGCCGGATCGCGGAGCATGCCGTGAAGCACGCCGTCCAGCAGCGACGCGAACCGCGAGATCGCGGCCGCGAACAGCAGGCCGCCCGGCTCGAGGACACGCCGGGCCTCGGCGAGCGCGGCGAGCCGCTCGCGCTCCTCCGTCAGGTGGTAGAGCGGGCCAAGCAGCAGCACGGCCTGGACGCTGGCGTCGGGGTGGTCGAGGCGCCGCGCGTCGCCGACGCGCGCGCTCGCGAGCGGCCGCGCCGGCTGACGCGCGGACGCCGCCCGCGCCTGGTCGACATGGAGCGCGCTCGCGTCCACCAGGTGTACCTCGTGGCCCAGCCCGGCGAGCCAGCACGCGTACGTGCCCGGGCCGCCGCCGGCGTCGAGCACGACGTGGCGGCCCGGCGGCAAGTGGCGCAGGACGATCTCCTGCGTGCGCGCGAGCTCGAGCCGGCCCGCGCCCTCGAAGAGTCGCGCCGCCTCGGTGGCCCGGGCGTAGTACGTCACGATCTCGGGCGGGAGCGACTCGCGTGTCACCGCCCGGCGTAGATCCGACGGTACTCGTCCCAGGACGTCATGACCTTCTTGACGTAGAGTCGCGTCTCGTCGAACGGGATCAGCTCGACGAACGCCTCGACGTCGTCGCTGCGGCGCGCGGCCCACCATTCGCGCACGCGTCGAGGCCCGGCGTTGTAGGCGGCGATGGCCAGCCGTGGGTCGCTGAACTCGCGCAGGAGCCCGGCCAGGAAGCGCGTCCCGAGCTGGATGTTGACCACCGGGTCGTCGAGATCGCCGCCCGGCGCCAGCAGCCGCGCGGTCGACGGCATGAGCTGCATGAGCCCGCGCGCGCCGGTGCGCGAGACGGCGTGCGGGTAGTAGCTCGATTCCTCCCGCACGACCGCGGCCACCAGATAGGGATCGAGCCTGGCGTCCTGCGCCGCGCTCTGCATCTCGTCGCGCCAGCCGTACGGATAGAACGTCTCCCAGAACGCGCGCGGCAGCGAGGCGTCGCCGGTCGCGGCCAGGGGCTGGAAGTGGCGCCGCATGATCCGGAGCGCCAGGTGATAGCGTTCGGCCTCGACGTAGGCGCTCGCCAGGCCGTAGAGGCGGACCGGATCGCCGACGGCGCCGAGCACCATGTCCTCGAGCTCCTGGGCGGCGTCCTCGACCAGGTTGATCCGGCGCAGCAGCTCGACCCGCGCGAAGGCGGCGTCGGCGGCCAGCGCCTCGCGCGGCTCCGTCGGCAACGTGATCTGCGCGGACACGCCGCCATTCCTGGCGCGGCCGGCGCGCCCGACCGCGAGCAGGCCGTAGTAGCTCCGCGGCGCTTCGGCCAGGATCCGCTCGTAGAGCTCGGGTGCGCCCGCGCCCCCGAGCTGTTCGCGCGCGCGCGCGGCCCAGTACAGGGCGGGCAGCCGGTAGGCGCCGGCGCTGCCAAGCTCGGCCAGGCGCGTCCAGCTGCGCAGGGCGCCCTGCGCATCGCGCTTGCTGTAGGCCAGCCAGCCGAGCCGCCAGAGCGACGCCGCGGCGGCCTCGCGGGTGGGATGGTTGGCAACCACCGAGCGATAGACGGCGATCGCGTCGCCCTCACGCGAGAGGTCCTCGAGCACGTGGCCCTTCAGGAACAGCGCCTCCGCCTTCTCCGGCTCGGTGCCCGACGTCACGACCGTCTCGAGCGCGGCGAGGGCGCGGTTCCGCTCGCTGGCGCGCACGTGCAGCCGCGCCAGCTCGAGCCGCAGCGCCGGACGGCGTTCGGTCGGCGAGCGGTCGATGAGCAGCCCGAGCGTGCGCGTTGCGAGCTCCTGGCGGTTCAGCCGTCGGGCCGCGTCGGTAATCACGCGCAGCGCGCGCGTCGCCACCGGCCCCACGCGCACTTCGTCGACCAGGCGCTCGGCCTCGCTCACCGCGACGTCGGGCACGTTGGCCCTCAGCAAGCGCTCGGCGCGGTCGGCGCGTTGCTCCGGGGCCAACGGCGTCAGCCGCACGCCCTGCGACTGCAGGGTGACGATCCGGTCGCTGGCGCCGTCGGCGTAGGCGCTGGCCGGCGCCAGCAGCCGCACCTCCTGATACGCCTGCGCCGCCGCGTCGAGCTGGCCGAGCGCCTCGGCGGTGAGCCCGAGCAGGTAGAGCGCGCCGGGCCGCTCGGGCGCGTCCTGATACGTGTCGATCAGGCGAGCCAGCACCGGCTGGGCCGACGCGTCCTGGCCCGCGCGCAGGTCCAGCGTGGCGGCGAGCAGCAGCGCGCGTGGCGCCAGCCGACTGGCGGGATAGCGATCGGCGACGCTCAGCGCGGTCGCGCGCGCGCGCGCGATGTCGCCCTCGCGCTCGAGCGCGTCGGCCAGCAGGTAGCGCACGTGGTCGCCGATCACGCTCTCCTGCGCCGCATCGGCGCCGAACTCACGCAGGAGCGGCCCGACGTCGCCCTGCTGATAGGCCTCCACCGCCTGCGGCCAGGCTCGCTCCCCTTCCGGCGCGGCCGGGGGCGGGGCCTCGCCCGCGATCGCGACAGCCGCCACCAGCGGCACCGCGAAGATCAGCGCGCGGAAGATCGCCGTGTCGCGCGTGGCGCGCCAGGTGAAAGCGATGCGCTGGATGGCGGTGAGGTTGGAGAGAATGGCCAGGACCCACAACGCGGGCTCCAGCAGGTCGAGGAGGGCACCGGCGTTCAGGCAGATCATGCGCTCGGGGCGCTCCATGATGCCCACCGTGCAGCTGATGCCGATCGACTCGGCGCGCGCCTTCGTGTAGCTCACCATCATCGATCCGATCAGCCCGGCCATGGCCACCACGGCGCCCCGCGCGTGCGGCATCTGCGCGAACAGGACGACGATACCGAGCAGGACGACGAGGTCCGAGTACCGGTCGATGACCGAGTCGAGGAACGCGCCGAACGCCGACACCTGCCCCGACGCGCGCGCCAGCGAGCCGTCGAAGAAGTCGCAGAGACCGGCCAGGATGAGGAGCCCGCCGGCGCAGCGCGTGCGGCCGGTGACGAACGCGCCGGCGGCCAGCAGGCTCACGCCGAGGCCCAGGACGGTGAGATGGTTCGGCCGCAGGTGCAGGCGCTGGTAGAGCACCCGCCCGATCGGGTCGATCCAGCTACGCACGGGCGCGCGGTAGCGGCCGAGCATCGTCAGATCGGCTGCATCAGCGCCTGCTCGAGCGCCTCCCGGACGCGCGCGAGCGCCGCGGGATCTTCGATCTTCCGGCCCCGGCCGTCGTGCACGTAGAAAGTGTCGACCGCCTGATCGATCTCGGTCGCGATCCGCGCCGTCGCGATGTCCAGCCCCAGGGTGGCCAGCGTCTTCGTGATCAGGTAGAGCAGGCCGAGCCGGTCGGGACACTTCACCTCGAGGACGGTGTAGTCGTCCGAGAGCTGGTTGTCGAGCGTGATCTTGGCGGGGCCGCCGCTGCCGATGGCGCGTCCGGACGCCCGCCGCTTCTCGAGCAGCGTCGCGACCTTCTCGTCGCCGGTGAGCACCGCGCGCAGCGCGTCGAGCGTGCGGCCCCAGTGCGCCGGCGACGTGACGGTCGGATCGTTGACCTGGAAGGTGTCGATGGCGATCCCGTCGCCGCGCGTGTGGATCTGCGCCGACATGATGTTCACGCCCTGGGAGGCCAGCGTGCCGGCGATCAGCGAGAACAGTCCGGGCAGATCGCGGGTGACGACGACGAGGTCGGACGATCCCAGGTCGCGGTGATGGAACAGCTCCGTCACCACCGAGGCCTCGCCCAGCCGCTGGAGCATGCGCACGTGCTCGGCCATCCGCTGCACGCCGGTCGTCGCGATGTAGCGGTCAGACATCATCGCCA
>QHSI01000013.1 GCA_003221515.1 Candidatus Rokuibacteriota bacterium | reverse complement strand
TGCCCTCGGGGTGACCCAGGTCACGTGGGTGAACGACCGTGGCGGCAGCGGCACGGCGACCGGCACCACCAGCTGGTCGGCCAGCGGGATCGTGCTGCAGACCGGCTCGAACGTGCTCACGGTCACGGCGCGCGACCTCGCCGGTAACACCGCCACTGACACGCTGACCGTCACGTTCAGCGACACGACGGCGCCCGTCGCGACGATTGCCTCGCCCACCTCGAATCCGACCTACAGCACGACCACCTCGTCCCTGACGCTCGGCGGCACCGCGTCGGATGCCGTCGGAGTGACCCAAGTCACCTGGGCGAACAACCGCGGCGGCAGCGGCACGGCGACCGGCACCACCAGCTGGTCGGCCAGCGGGATCGTCCTACAGTCCGGGTCGAACGTCCTGACCGTGACCGCGCGCGACGCCGCCGGTAACACGGCTAGCGACACGTTGACCGTCACGTTCACGGGCTTCACTTTCACCGACGATCCGATCAGCGCTCAAAGCGGGGTCATCAAGGCCGTGTATCTGACGGAGCTCAGGACGGCGATCAATAGCCTCCGGACCGCACGCGGGCAGCTGGCCTATAGCTGGACGGATTCCACCCTCACCACGGGCAGCACGCAGGTCAAGGCGGTCCACCTGACCGAGCTCCGGACGGCGCTGAACCAGGCGTATCAGGCGGCGGGCCGCACAGCGCCGACGTACGCCGACTTGAGCGTGGTGGCAGGGACGACCGTCATCAAGGCCGTCCACATCAACGAGCTGCGCTCCGCAGTGCGCGCGCTCTAGGACCGGCGGCCGCCGTGAGCTAGGCGCTGGCGACGCGACGATAACGCCGGAGCGCGCCGAGGGCGACGATGCCGGTCGCGACGAGCACGAGCGAGCTCGGCTCGGGCACGCGTTCGGTGTTGCGGATGTCGGTACTGATCGCCGAGCTCGTCGACGGACCTTGGCCCGCTGTTGGCAAGTTCAGGAAACCTGTCGAGATCGAGAACGCGAAGTACTCGAATTGGGTCGCCGGGTCGAGCCCGATCGCGTTGAGCAGATCGGCCGCCTTCGAGTCCAAGCCAACGGCCGCGACCAACCCGTAGCTAGCGTTCGGCGAGCTGTAGCTGGAGATCGTGCCCGTTAGCAGGAACTCGGTCGTGGTGAGGCCGAGGCCCTCGATAGAGCCGACGATTCCAATGACGTTGGTGCCCGCGAGCCCTCCGGTTGAGAAGTTCAACGAGCCGACGAAGCCGCCGTATGAGCCGTTCGCGGGCCCCGAAACGCCGTACGTGCTGTTGTTCTGAGGAGCCCCGACGATGGTCACGGTGCCGACCGGGATACCCGCACCCGAGAGGTTTCCGTCAGAGAACAGGCTCACGATTCCGCCGTAGCCGGCGTTCCCCGTCGAGAAGTCGATCACGGTGGTCGCGCCGACGGGCGCGACTAGAAGACCCAGGGCCAGTCCAACAATTCCCAGGAGGGAGATGAGTCTCAAGCGCATTGTGTCGTTCTCCTCTCAAATACCACTACGGCACTCAAATACCGCATTCAAATACCGCGCTCAAAATACCGCTCTCAAATACCGCGCTGCTACGGTGCACGCCCCATGCCATAGAATCTGAACACAATCTCAGATGTTTAGCGTCGCCGTTGTGATCGAGAGGTCTCGCATGCCGCAAGGAGTTACAGATCCCCTGCGCGTTATTGCAGTTGTCGGAGAGCCTCGCGAGCCTCCTGTTTGCCGGCGAAGCTCTTCGGAGATGCCGCCGCCGCCGCCAAGCTCTTCCGGGCTGTTTCTCGGTCTCCGATCTTGAGCGCGGCCATGCCGAGGTGGTACTGGATCACGGGGTTTTCCGGCAGCCCGGCGGCGCTCTCCTTCAACAGGGCGTGCGCCCGCTGGTAGACGCCTCGGGAGTAGAGGATCCAGCCCAGCGTATCGGAGAACCGCGGCTCGTCGGGCGCCACCTCTTTCGCCATCTGTGCCAGTTGGAGCGCCCGATCCTTGTCCCCTCCGCGCGAGTTCAAAAGATAGGCGAGGTTGTTGGCAGCCGGAGCGAACCGGGGGTTGACGGAGAGAGCTTTCTCGTACGCGTCCTGAGCGCGGGCGAAGTCGCCCCTCTGCTCGTAGACGATTCCGGACGCCATCAGCGTCGTGATGTCTCGCGGATTGACTCGTAGAGCCGCCTCGAGCCTGGCGAGCGCCTGATCGTTGTTGCCCTGCTGGGCGTAGAGTTCCCCCAGCTTGAGGTGGGCGGCGACGAGACGTGGCTGGAGTTCGAGTGCTCGCCAGTACGCGCCCTCCGCCCTCGCCATGTCGCCCTGGACGCGGTGAACCTCGCCCAGGAGCATGTGCATTTCGCCGGAGCCCGGCGCCAGCGCGATCTGCTTCTGGAGCCGCGACAGCGCGGCCTCGGGCTTTTTCTCGCCCAGCGCGATCGAGACGAGCTGTGCCATCGGCTCGGCGTACCGCGGCGCCAGGCCCAGCGCGGCCTCGAAGTGGCGCCGCGCGTCGCCACGGTTGCCTTGCGCCAGCAGGGCGACTCCGACGAGATAGGGTCCCCGCGGGTCTCTTGGCGCCAACTCGATGATCTTCTGGTACGCCTGCGTGGCCTTGACGGGCTCCCGGTTAGCCATGTACCCGAGCCCGAGAAGCACATAGGCCCTGAGCTCACCCGGTTGGACGGCCACGATCTTCTGGAGCGCCTCGATCGCCGGCGCGACCGCGCCCGTCCGAATGTCGAGCTCGGCGCCGGCCAGACCGGCTTCGACGAAGCTCGGGTCGGTGCGCGTCGC
This sequence comes from Candidatus Rokuibacteriota bacterium, assembly GCA_003221515.1. Taxonomy (GTDB): domain Bacteria; phylum Methylomirabilota; class Methylomirabilia; order Rokubacteriales; family CSP1-6; genus AR31. Next base: position 16,939 of record QHSI01000013.1, on the reverse strand, counting down.
CTCGCCGAGCGCCGCTCGGGCCTGTTGCGTGTCGCCCGCCTGAAGGTGCGCCAGCGCGATCTGATAGTGGGCTGCCGCGAGCCGGGGCTCGCGCTTGAGCACCTGCTGAAAGTCCTGGATCGCGTCTGCGGTCTGGGCCTTGGCGAGCTTCACTCTGCCACGGAGAAGCAGGCTCTCGAGATCGGACGGGTTCTTCTTGAGAGCCGCCTGAAGGGCCGCGGCCGCATCGTCGTGCCTGCCTTCCAGCAGAGCGATCTCCGCGAGCCGGCGCCACGCCGGAAGGAAACCAGGGGCCTGCTGCGTGATCTCGACGAGCAGCCGCTTGCCTTCCTCGGGTCGGCCGTTGCGAAGATGAAAATTCGCGAGCGTGAGCCCGGCCAGCGAGCCGCTAGGCCCGAGCGCGGCGGCCGCTTTCAGCTCCCGCTCGGCCTGAGCGAGCTCGCGCTTGCTCTCGTAGAAGTTCCCGAGCACCAGGTGTGCCTCGACCGACCCCGGCTCCCTGGCAACCGCGTCCCGGAACCCGCTCTCGGCCGCCGGAAGATCCTGCTGCATGACGTAGAGCCCGCCGAGCGCCAGGTACCACTTCGCCCGGTCCGCGTGATCGGCGCGGGTCGCTTCGAGCCGCCGGATCGCCGCGGCGATCTCCGGCGGGGTGCGGGCGGCGCTGGCGAACAGAGCCAGGGCCTCGAGGTTCGAGGGCTCCCGGCCCAGGATGAATTCGGCTTCCTGCCGGGCGTCCGCGAGCCGGCCCCCGAGCAGGTAGATAGCGGCCAGCCTCTGCCGGACCTCGATGTGCGCCGGATCGAGCTCGGCGGCCTTCCGGAGGTAGGTGAACGCCGGTCCCAGCTCGCCCAGCCGGTAGTGGACCAGCCCGGCCTGCCGGACGGCCTGGAGGTTAAGCGGATCGATGCGGAGCACGTTCCAATACTCGATGATGGCTTCCCGGTACTGTTCGCGCTTGAAGTAGCCGTCACCGCGCTCGAGATGGCGGGCTTTCTGAGCCTCAGGCGATCGCGCGCACGCGGTCGTCGCGGCTGCGATGAAGACACCAAGCAGGAGAACCGTTCTCAGTCGCATTGCTGGAATCTCGTGACCGTCAGCGAGCGGGCGAGAACGCCACTTTGGTCGGCATAGAGGGACCAGATTTGAATTCAAAGTGTCGTTTCAGTTTCAAGAATGGCTTCTCGAGCAGGTTCCACGATAGCGCGGCCACCACGTAGCAGGCCGCGAAGCCCACTGGGAACACGAGCCAGGGATGCAAGTTCAAATGGAGCGCTTCCACGATGTCAAACGGGATCTTGTGCAGCAAATAGAGCCCGTAGCTGATCGTTCCCGTATACACCATGAAGCGGTTCGTCAGCGCCCTTCGGAGCCACGTCGCCGGGGAAAACAACGCAAGATAGACGAACGAGGCCGACGCCACCACCACGAACGAGAACCCGATCCACCTCGCGCCGAGGGCCTCCGCGACGAACGCGAGGGGCACCGCGACGAACAGGAGGGTCCGGGCGCGAGGGATGAACTTGCTCGGCGAGAACTCGTCGGTACGGATCAGGAGCGCGAGAAGGGCACCCGCCATCAGGCCATCGAGCCGGCAGAACACGTTGGTGTAAAGGTCGACCTGGTGGAACGACAGGTACAGACGCAACACCGGGGAAAGGCAGATGACCGAAGCAGCGATCCGACGTACCAGTGCGGGGGAGCAGTATCCGACCACCAGGGGCCAGACCAGGTAGAACTGCTCTTCGATGGCCAGGGACCACGTGACGCCCAGCGGCCCCGGTGCCATCATCGGACGCGGATTCAGGAAATTCTGAAGGAACAATGGATAGGCCCACCAGGGGGATGACCTTTCGAAGATCGCGTGAACCTGCGATGGGCTCAGCAATGGAACCACCACGAAGATCAGCAACAGCACCGAGTAGTACAACGGCCAAATGCGAAGACACCGTCTGGCATAGAAATCCCTGAAATACCTGGCCGAGCCGTTGGTGTCGAGGAGGATCCCGGTGATCAGCAGCCCGGACAGAACGAAGAAGAGATCCACCCCCATCCATCCGTTCGCGAACACGGGCTGCAAATGGAGCGAGGGGTACTTGGCGCTCTGGTTATGCAACATCACGAGCAGGATCGCGATCCCGCGCACCCCGTCGAGCTGAGCGATGTTCTTTTGCACGGCCGTGACGGCGGGGTCTCAGCTCGCCTTCGGCTGTCGAGCCTTCTGGGCGCGGATATAGGCCAACCAATTGCGATAGAGACGCGTCGCTCCCGTGCGCCACGTGTTCGTCACCTTGCCAGCCGCCAGGGCGGTTGGGAAATCCGCCAGAAGCTCTTCGCGGCGATCCGACAGCGCCCGCTCTCGCAGGGTCGTCAACACGGCGACGGTCCCCTGGTCGAAATAGCCCTCCGGCATCGTCGGGTAGGTCTCCCGCTCGCCCCTGAGGAAGCGCCCGATGTCCCGCCGATACTCGAGCAGCAAACTGTGCGCCTCGTACTCCGGGTGGCCCTGAAAGAAAACGAACAGGCTTCGTCGCTCCTTGACGAACGTGTCGACGCCAGCCTCCGACCGCGTGAGCACGCGATAGCCGGACGCCTCGAGCGCTTCCTCGGGAATCTCGTTCCACCTCGAGTGAGGCATCCGAAGGCGCTGAGCGCCGGCCGTGAGTTGATGATCCGCCACCCGCGCGCACTCGAAGACGCCGAAGCGCTTGTCACCGAGTGACTGCCGGCCGATACCGTCGATGTGGAGGATGGCCGCGTGCGCAGCCAGGCAGGAGCAGACAGTCGAGAACGTGTTCTGCTCGGCCCACTCCAGAACGCGCGTCAGGCTCCCCCAGTACGGCTCGTCCGTCAGGTCCGGCGCGCGAGGCTCGGTCCCGGTCACAATGAGCCCGTCGAGGCGACTGCTCCAGAGATCGTCGAGGCTGGAGTAGAAGGTGTCGACGTGGTGCCGACCGAAATCCGTCCGCGGAACCTCCGGCAGCGAGTAGATCGTCAGCCGAACCACGAGGCCGTCCGCCGCGGTGCGCAGGAGCGTACGGAACTGCCGTTCGGTCGCCTTCAACGCCGCATCCGGCATGTTGTTGACGAGGCCGATGTCCAGGTGATCCGGGTCCGATTGCCGGAACTCGACGGGCGACCGATCGGGCCGACGCCGGGCTCCCGCCAAGGTCGTGGAGCCGAGCGATCGCCGACTTGCTGGGGTCATGAAAGGACGCTCCTTGGGGGTTGGGCCGCCCGAGGTGACACGTTCCCCCGGGTTGTTAAGCACATCCCGTGCCGATTTGCGGAATACCGTGAACTTCCAGACTTAGCGGTGGTGGCATCGCGATCGAATCTAAAGAAATGTGAAAACTTTTTCAGATGGTGTGGACGGGACACCCCACCGACCTCATCCGGCGGCCTGCAATCGATGACTCGATCCCGTCGCGTCGAGGGCCTGGTCGAGGTCGCCGATGATGTCGTCGACGTGCTCGATGCCCACGCTGAGCCGGATCATCTCCGGCCTCACCCCAGCCTTCCGCTGCTCCTCGGCCGACATCTGCCGATGGGTGGTCGAGGCCGGGTGACAGGCCAGCGACTTGGCATCGCCCATGTTGACGAGCCGCTTGATTAGACCGAGCGCGTCGTAGAACTTCTTCCCGGCCTCGAATCCTCCCCTGATCCCGAAGGTCATCAGGGAACAGGCCCGGCCGCTGAGATACTTCTGCGCCAGCGCGTAGTAGGGGCTGTCCGGAAATCCGGCGTAGTTGACCCACTCGACTCTGCGATCGTTGCGTAGAAATTCGGCCACCCGGCGGCCATTCTCCACGTGGCGCTCTACCCGCAACGCCACCGTTTCGATGCCCTGGAGCAGCAGGAACGCGCTCAGCGGCGACAGGACAGCTCCGGTAGTGCGCTGGTAGACGCTACGGCACCGTCCGATGTACGCGGCCTTCCCGAAATGGTCGACGTAGACCAGATCGTGATACGACACGTCCGGCCGATTGAACATCGGGAACCGCTGGGCGTGCTCTCGCCACGGGAAGTTGCCGCTATCGACGATGATGCCGCCGAGGGTCGTGCCGTGGCCGCCCATGAACTTCGTCAGCGAGTGCACCACGACGTCCGCCCCGTGCTCGATCGGCCGCAGCAGGATGGGCGACGCCACCGTGTTGTCGACGATCAGCGGAACGCCGTGCCGGTGCGCGACGTACGCGAGGGCGCCGATATCGCAGATGTTCCCCGCAGGGTTCCCGACGCTTTCGCAGAAGACCGCCTTCGTCTTGTCGTCGATCAGCCGCTCGATGGCGTCGGGCTGATCGGATTCCGCGAACCGGACGGTGACGCCCTGGCCCGGCAGGAGGTGCGCGAACAGGGTGTGGGTGGTCCCGTAGAGCTGCGGGACCGAGACGAGGTTGCAGCCGAGTTCGGTGACGTTGAGCACCGCATAGTTCAGCGCCGCCTGCCCCGAGCTCACGCACAAGGCCTCCAGCCCGCCCTCGAGGGCCGCGACCCGCCGCTCCAGCACCGCGTTCGTCGGGTTGCTGATGCGGCTGTAGCGAAATCCCTCGACCTCGAGGTTGAACAGGGCTGCTCCGTGGTCGGCGCTGTCGAACGCGTACGCGACGGTCTGATAGATCGGGACGGCCACGGACTTCGTCGTCGGGTCGACCTCGTAGCCGCCGTGAATGGCGATCGTCTCGCTTTTCATGTGGTCACCTCGATGAGTCGGTCCATCTCGCGCACCACCCACTCGATGTCCGCTTCGGTCGTGCGGAAACTCGTGATGCATGCCCGTACGACCGGCGCGCCGCCGCCCAGGCGGACTTCCGACATCCATGCGATCTGTCGCTGATAGAGGGCCGCCAGGAACTTGCCGGTGTCGAGGCCGTCGCGCGTGAAGCACACCACCGGCAGAGGCGTGGTGTTGACCACACGCCACCCGACGCGCCCCAGCGACGCGCGCAGCACATCGCCCATGCGCGCCTGATGCTCGATCATCTGGACATACCCGGATTCGCCGTGGTGCGCGAGCGCCAGGAAGAGCTTCAACCCGATGAAGCGCCGCGACCACTGTACCGATGTCGTATACGGGTCGCGCACGCCCCCGGCGGTCTTCCCGGGCATGTAGGACGTCTCCACACGGAACGCCGCGCCGACCGCGTCCGGGTGCCGGCAGAAGAACATCCCGGCGGCCATCGGAACCGAGAACCACTTGTGTGCGTCACAGGTGATTGAATCCGCGCTATCGACCCCGGCAAGGCAGCTCCGAAGGCGCGGCGAAAGGATCGCGGCGCCGCCCCACGCCGCGTCGGCGTGAAACCACAGCGCCTCGGACCGGCAGAACCGCCCCAGCTCGGGCAGGGGATCGATCACGCCGGCGCCGGTCGTTCCGGCCGTCCCGACGACCAGGAACGGCGCGAGCCCGCGCCGGCGATCCTCGACGACTCGCCTCGCGAGATCGGCGATATCCATCTTCAGATTCGCGTCGGTCGCGACGGGGCGGATCGCCTCGCGGCCGAGCCCGGTCATGTGCGCGATCTTGCTAAACGAGTGATGGGCCTCGCCGGTCAGGTAGATCGTCGGCGACGCCGACAGGCCTCGAAGCCCGCGCTCACCGTAGCCGGGGAAGGCGCGGGTCAGTGCGACGACAACCGCCGAGAGATTCGCCTCCGCGCCGCCGCTGGTGAAGCTCGCCGCGGATTCGGCGGGGAAGCCGAGCTTGCCCGTCAGCCACGCGAGGCTGTGCCGCTCGATCTCGTTCGCGGCGGGCGAAGTGCGCCAGGTCGCCAGCTGAGGGTTGTACATTGCGGCGAGCGTGTCCCCGACGACCGACGCGGGTGTCACGCTCGGGTTGAACAGGCCGAAGTACCGCGGATGGGTGACGTGAACTTGCCAGCGGCGCAACATTCGCTCGACATCGGCGCCGACGTCGTCCAGGGCCAGCGGCTTCGCGAAGTCATAGCGCGCGGCGAGATAGCTCCGGATTTCCTGCGGCGTCACCGCCGGAACGATCGGTCCGCTCGCGATGTCGGATTCGAGCTTCGCGATCGAGTGCAGAAGTTCGTCAAACGCCATAGTGATCGTTCACGATGGTGCTATTGTACCCGCACACCCGCGATGAGCGATCTGTCTTCCAACAAGGCTTGGCGGCGAGCCCTCGAGTTGACGGCGCCGATCGCCGACAATCCGCAGCGCACCTTCCCGACCGTGATCGAAGAGCTCGCCGAACGCTTCGGCGAGGCACCGGCGCTCCTCTCCGACCGCGAATCCCTGACCTATGCGGGCCTCGCCGAGCGGTCGAACGTCTACGCACGGTGGGCGCTCGCGCAGGGACTGGCGAAGAACGACGTCGTCTGTCTGTTCATGCCGAATCGGCCCGAGTACGTCGCGCTGTGGCTCGGCATCACCCGGGTCGGCGGCGTCGTCGCGCTACTGAACACGAACCTATCAGGTCCGGCGCTGGCTCACTGCATCAACGTCGTCGCGCCCAGGCACATCGTCGTGGCGGCGGAGCTCTTCGACGCGTTCACCACCGCGCGGCCGGCGCTTGCTGCGCGGGCGACGATCTGGTCACACGGCAACGGGCCCGGCGAATTCCCCCGCCTCGACCGCGACGTCGAGCGATTTGTAGGCGGCCCGCTGAGCCAGGCCGAGCGCCGACCCGTGACGATCGACGAGCCCGCGCTCCTCATTTACACGTCGGGCACCACCGGGCTCCCTAAGGCCGCGAGGGTCGGCCATGCTCGACTGATGCAGTGGAGTCATTGGTTCGCCGGTCTCATGGACACCAGGCCGACCGATCGGATGTACAACTGCCTGCCGCTCTATCACAGCGTCGGTGGTGTTCTGGCCACCGGCGCGGTCCTGGTCGGGGGCGGCTCGGTGGTGATCCGCGACAAGTTCTCTGCCCGCCACTTCTGGCCAGACGTCGTCCGGTGGGAGTGCACGCTGTTCCAATACATCGGCGAGCTTTGCCGCTATCTGTTGCACACAGAGTCGCAACCGGACGAGACCAGGCACCGGCTCAGGATGTGCTGCGGTAACGGGCTGAGGTCCGACGTCTGGAACGACTTCAAGGACCGTTTCCGCATTCCCCGGATTCTCGAGTTCTACGCCGCGACCGAGGGCAACGTCTCGCTCTTCAATCTCGAGGGCAAACCCGGCGCGATTGGCCGCATCCCACCCTTTCTCGCCCATCGATTCACGGCGACGCTGGTCCGGTTCGACGCCGGACGTGAAGAGCCCGTCAGAAACGAGCAAGGCTTTTGCGTTCGCTGTGCTCCGAACGAAGTCGGCGAAGCGATCGGCAAGATCGTCGGCGACCCGGCGAACGTCGCCGGCCGGTTCGAGGGCTACACCAGCGTCGACGCCACCGAGAAGAAGGTCCTGAGGGACGTGTTCACACCCGGCGACGCCTGGTTTCGTACCGGCGATCTGATGCGAAGGGACGAGCGAGGCTATTTCTATTTCGTCGACCGCGTCGGCGACACGTTCCGCTGGAAGGGCGAGAACGTCGCGACCTCCGAGGTGTCGATCGCGCTCTGCGCGTTTCCGGGCGTCAAGGAGGCCACCGTCTACGGCGTGGCGATTCCGGGCACCGACGGCCGGGCCGGCATGGCCGCCCTCGTCGCCGACGAGCGACTGGAGCTCGCCGCGCTACGGACGCACCTGCTCGAGCGCCTGCCCGACTACGCGCGCCCGCTCTTCCTGCGCATCCGGCGCGAGATCGAAGTGACCGCCACGTTCAAATACACGAAGACCGAATTCGTGCGCCAGGGCTACGATCCCGCGGCCACCACCGACCCCATCTACTTCGCCGACCCGGAGCGCCACGCGTTCGTCCGGCTCGACCAGGGAACCTACGAGCGCATCCAGGCAGGCCGGATCCGTCTCTGACCGCGCGGGCGGTCTACGCCGTGTTGCCGGCGTCGACCGTGAGCACGGTGCCCGTGATGTTCTTCGCCTTGTCGCCCAGGAGGAACTCCACGGCATTGACCACGTCGTCGATCTCGGGAAGGCGCTGGAGCGCGCTGCGTCGCGCTATCTGCTCGCGTTGCTGGCCGTCGAGTCCCTGGGTCATTTCGGTGTCCATGAAGCCGGGCGCGACCGCATTCACGTTCACACCCATGCGCCCGACCTCGCGAGCCAGCGACCGGGTGAAGCCGAGCATCGACGCCTTCGTCGCGCCGTAGACCGAGAGCCCGCTGTAGCCGGTGAAGCCGACGATCGACGAGACGTTCACGACGCGCCCGCCCCCGTCGGCCATCATGTGGCGGACCACATATTTGGTGAGAACGATCGGCGACACCGTGTTCACCCGAATGAGGCGCTCGATTTGCGAGTTGTGCATGAGCGCCAGCGTGCCGTCCAGTCCGAGGGCGGCATTGTTGACCAGCCCGTAGATCGGCCCATGCTCCTTGCGCAGCTTCCTGACCAGCTCGGGGATATCGTGGATCTCCCCGAGATCGAACGGAATGAAGTGCAACGACCCCGGCCGGGCTTTTTCGGCGTGCTCGATCGTCGATGCCAGCTGATCGTTCATTTGCCGCGCGACGGCAAACGCCCGGTAGCCATCCGCCGTGAGCCGGCGGACGATTCCCAGGCCCAGCCCGCGGCTTCCCCCTGTCACGAGAACGTTACGCGTCACGACGCGCCAGTTTGCCCGCCGCCGCCACGTCCAGGGCCGGGACGAACCGGACCGTCGCGGGCACCTTGTGGGGAGCCAGGTTCTCGTGACAGATCTGGAGGATCTCACGCTTGACGTCGCCGTCGCGCTCTTCTTTCAGCACCACGTCGGCGACGACGAGCGCGCCGGTAATGGGGCTCCGCCTGGAACGGACGACCGACATGCGCACCGCCGGGTGGCGGTTGATGACGGCCTCGACTTCCTCGGGGTACACCTTCAGTCCGCCGATGTTGATGACGCCGCTCCGCCGCCCCAGGAAGTAGTAGCGATCGCCGCGGCGCTCCACGATGTCGCCGGTGTCGACGAAGCCGTCCGCGGCGGTAAGCGCCGCGCCTTCGCCTCCGACGTACCGCGTGGCCGTCCGGGCTGAACGGAGCCGCAGCGAGCCGTCCTCGACCTTGATTTCCACGTCGCCGGGCGCCCCCACCATGCTCGCCGGAAAGCCTTCGAGACCGTCGTTGACCTCGAATCCGACGCCCGCTTCCGTCGAGGCAAAGGCATGGCCGACCCCGGCGTTCGGATAGAAGGCCCGGAGCGTGTTCAAGATCGCCTGATCGGCGATCTCTCCAGACAACCGGACGTAGCGCGGGGAAATCGCGTGAGCCGACGGGCTCATCACGGCGCGACGCCAGTGCGACGGTGTGCCCGAGATGTGGGTGACTCCGCGCTGGCCGAGCCGTACCAGATAGTCGCCGGGCGGCTCGGCGGAGCTGGAGAGCACCATCGATCCCCGTCCCAGCATTGCCCGGAGAAAGATCTGGAGGCCGCCGTAGCGCCGGATGTCGTAGAACGTCGCCCAGACGATGTCGGCGCCCTGATTCTGCCCTGGCTTGATCGGCGCCGCCAAGCTCGCCAGACTGTGGCTGATCATCTTCGGCGCCCCGGTCGTTCCGGACGTCAACAGCACCCACTCGGTATCGCAGCGATCCAGCGCCACGTCGCCAGCCGGCGCGATGTCGACACGACACAGGATACGTTCGGCAGCGCCGAGGTCCTCGAAACCGGCGAGCGCCTGATCCAGGACGACCGCGTCGACACCACCTTGCGCGACGACCGAGCCCACGTGCTCGGCCGAGAGGTCGGGTGTGCCGAGGATGAGCCGGCGCGCGATCCCGTCCAGCTCGATAAGCGCCACCGCCGCGGCCAGCTGATCGGCCGTGAGGACGAGCACAGACCGACCCGCGAGTTCCCGCCGGCGCCCCCCGAGGCAGGTACCGCGCAACAGATCGGCCAGACACACGCTGGCGGCAGCGCCCCAGAGGTAGCGGGTCGAACAGTCCGAAGCGCTACCGAGTCTTTCCCGAATCGACGTCACGGGATTTCGCCGCGTTCTCGTAGATCGTGATGAAATCGCCCAGGGTCACCGGATAGGCAATGTCGTCTGACTCGGTAAATGGGTCCAGGCCCAAGACCTCTTCGAGCCTCGCGACCAGAATCGCGATCCCCAGCGAGTCGAGGCCCGATTCCAGCAAGACCAGGTCATCGGTCAGGGCAGGCAGAGTCTTCTTTTTCTCTCCGGCGATCTGCTGGATCTCTGAAATTACGGTGGACTTTATTGACATTCGTTCCTCGCGTAGTGGCGCTACAATTTCTCCAGACGATGACGGCTCCGCGCGTAACCAGGATAAGGGAAAAGCTACGGGACGTCGTGATAATCCTGCGTCGGCAGTACTTCATTCGAGTGTGGGGCATGGATATCGGGGAGGGCACCTCCATCTCCATGAGCGCCAAGCTCGACAAGACGAATCCACGGGGGATTCACATCGGCAAGTACACGACCGTCACCTTCGGCGTAGCAATCCTGACGCACGACTACGTCAACAACCGCGATGCCGACGTGCGTATCGGAGACAATTGCTTCATCGGTGCGCATTCCATAATCCTGCCGGGGGTCACGATAGGCGATAGCTGCATCGTGGCGGCGGCGAGCGTCGTCGCCCGGGACCTGCCCTCGGGATCGCTCGTGAGCGGAAACCCCGCGCGCGTCGTCGAGCACAACGTCAAGACCACCCACTACGGCGTTCGCAGCTCGCGCGCGACCTGACCTTACGTGGTGACGACGTCCTGGATCAGCGTCCGAAGGACTTCGACCCCTTCGATCATGCTCTTCGCGGGCGGTCGCGCGTCCTCCGCGAGCGTCATCTCGGCCTGGAGCGCCCGGAACAGCTCCTGCGTGTGGACGATGTCGCAGACGCCGTGCACGTCCGTGTATTCCCGTTCGGCCGATCCCTGCAGCCCGGCGAGCTCCGCGAGGTAGGGCATGAACTTCGTGATGAAGCCTTCGAAGAAGGCCATCATGACCACGATCGGAACGCTCGAGAGCCTCGACACGAACTGCCGGACGGCCTCCAGATTTCGATAGACGGCAAGGGCGTCGGCGTCCGTCGGCACTGCGTGGGCGGCGATGGCGAATTTCCGTAGCATTCCCGGATGGTTGTCGCGCACTTCCTCCAGGAGGTTGTCCTGGATGATCGCGTGGGCCGCGGTGGACCGGGCAGAGAGATAGGCAGACGTCATCCAGTAGATGAAATTGCCCTCGAGCACCGATGTGTAGCGGGCGATGATCCCACGCCGCTCCTCGGGAGACAACCGCTCGGGGCGGCGCAACGAGGCCAAGAGGTCGTCGATCGTGACCTCGATGTGCGCTTGGATCGGGGCAATATCCGATCGGTTGGGTGTCAGAAGGTCGAAAGACTCTGGGATCATGATCGCTCCTTGGGAGGGATACCCGCCCACGGGAGAAGGCAGCATATCTCGTGCCGGGCCTAGAACGACGTAAAGTTGGGGACTTGACCTGATTCTGGATTCTGTCCCAGCTACCCTATATGTGAAAATTTTGTCAGGACATGTGAACCAAGATTCTCACTGCCGTGGGCCTACTGGTTACGGCCAAGTCGCTGCAGAAGGTGCCGGGCCACCCGCCGAAGCCTCGCTTCGACCCGACCCCGTCGACGGAACCCGATTCCCCGATCCAGCAAGGCGACGTGCTCCGGCGACAGCCGCCAACCCGCGGCGCCGCAGTCGTCCTGAACATGGTCGACGGACGACGCCTTGGGAATCGCGATCACCTGGCTCTTCGTTATGCACCAGTTCAGAGCCACCTGGCCCTCGCTCTTCCCGGTCAGGCCAGACACGCGCTCGAGGGTCCGATGAGCATCGCGTTCCTTGATATGGCCCAGCCCGGAGGCCAGGGGGCTGTAGGCCACGAGGGCGATATCCTGCTGCTCGCAGTACCGCAACAGACTGCCTTCGATCGTTCGATCGATGAGGCTGTACCGCACCTGGTTCGAGACGATCTTGTGTCTGGAGAGGGCCGCCTGTGCCTTCTCGAGATCGGACACCGAAAAGTTGCTGACCCCGATGAATCGGATCTTGCCGCGATCCACCAGCTCCTCCATCGTCGCCATGGTCTCCGCGATGGGAACGGTGTAGTTCGGCCAGTGCAACTGGTAGAGGTCGATGTGGCCAACGCCCAGGCGCTTGAGGCTCTCATCCGCGGACTTCAACAGGTCAGCGCGCCTGAAGTGCCTCGGCAGCGCCTTCGTCGCGAGGAACACCCGGTCCCGGACACCGCGAATTGCCTCGCCGACGATCTCTTCTGTTCCGTAGGACTCTGCGGTGTCGATCAGATGGGCGCCGAGCTCGATCGCCTTCCGGAGCGGTAGGACGCCGCCCCGGTACCTCCAGGTGCCAAAACCAATCTCGGGCAACCGGAGCGCAGCCCCTGGGAAGTGCTTGTACTCCACCGAGTCGCTCAGGGCGTCAGTGGTCGGACCGCGTTCAGCTCACGATCCGACCAGGAGCTAGATCGTCAACGTACCCGGCGAGAGGCGCCCTCGCTTTCCTTCGTCGAGCCGGCCCCTGAAAGGCCCACAAGCCCAACTCGGCGAAGAAAGGAATAGGATCCCAGAGATCGAACGTGGCGAGGGTGAGTCGGCGCTCACGCACTGCCTTCAACAGTGCCCTGATCTCTGCTCCCCGGCGCGGAGACTTCGCGATGGCGAGGAAGTCGGTGATTTCCCGTAGCCAGGCGGCCTCGTGTTGCATCGGGACACTACGCGGGGCTCCGCCAACTTTCTGCTGCCACAACAGATACGCGAAGTCCGCGCCAGCGCCTCTCGTGAGGGTATGCCAACCCCAAGGTCTGGCATTGACATCCAAAATCTTGTATCGGCCATCTCTTGGATCGAATTTGAATTCGACCTCGACCATTCCATCGAACTCAATGCTCTCCAAGAATCGCCGACCTTCTCGCTCGACGACAGCTTGCCGCGTCGTCTCGACAAACGAGCTCGCGTTGCCGAACTCGACGGGATACTGTCTTCGGCGTTGCGCAACAAGCGTCGCGTACGGTCGTCCCTTCTCGCATACCGCACAAAGGGAGAACTGATTCTCTCCGTCGCCAGGAATGCGTTCCTGGATCAGGATTTCCTCCGGTGGAAGGTACTTTCTCATCTGCGCATACCGCTGCTGGAACTCCGAGGCATTCGACGCCGGCAAGGCTTTGAGATTCGTGTGTGGAAAGAAGTGATGGTTGATCGCAGGCTTGAGAATCACGGGGTATTGGAGACTCTTCTCAATTTCGTCGGGGGGCCCGTCCCCAAGCCGCGTCCACGGAGTCGCAATTCCCAGCTCCTGAGCTCTACGGTACGTGAGCCGCTTGTCCAGCGCGAATCGCGTGACCTCGATTGGGGGCGTTGTCAATTTGTAGATCGAGCTCAGGGATTCGTGGTGGTGGGCCAGAAGATCGACGAAATAGTCGGTGACCGGGAACACCACCCATCCATTCAGGCGGTGCTGATGGCCTTCACGGAGAAGCCACTGGTACGGATCTTCCTTGGCAAGGATATAGCGCTTCGTATATTTCGAGAATCTTGCAATCGACGCTGAGCGATCGGTATCGACTACCCAGGTCTCGACACCGCGCGCTCCAAGGCTCCTGACAAGACCGAGACCGACAAAGCTACCACCCAAAACAATTGCCCCTGGTGATTTCGCATCACGTTGGGAACTGCCGCGAGGCTGATTCATATTGTCCATTAAAGTGAACCCTCTCTCTTTCGACAATCGCCCGGGTGGCCCGGGGGCCGGCATTCCGCGTGCCCGTCACAAATCTCAGTGCTGGCCGTAATGTCTTCTCCGCGACTACACCCACCACGTAGAAACCCTTCACCGATGTCTCCAGACCTGTCGTCAACACCGGGTAACCCTCGGTAGTTCGCTCAACTCGTTGGCTCAATGACTGATCCAAGATCCGACACCGCGAGATATCGACTCGATAGCCAGCTCCAAGGATGGCCCAATCCACCAGGTAGCGCTGCCCTCGCTGATCGGTGCCGTTTCTAGCACTTTACCCCATCGGCGATCGTCCAACAGTGCTGAATCCCCCGAGGTCTCTCCAATACGCCATCGCTTTCCCGACCACATTCCCGCCTGCCGCAAGTACGCGGCCGTACTCAGGCCATACGGGCCGGCGCCCACAACAATGACTTCTCTGGTCTCAATGGCTCGCCTCGGCTCTTTGTAAAAGCCAAAGCGCAGGCGCCAGCATCGCCAGGGCGAGAAGGAAGAACACGAACCCGCCCTCTCTGTGGAGCTTGCCCGTAAGAAAGCTCGGATCAGCGTAGATGGCGAGGGCCGACAGCGTCACAATACGAACGCCATTCTTGACGATGAGCAATGGCACGGTCATCAGCGCTAAGGCAGTCTTCCTCACAGCGGACCGGAGCAGTAAATGGCCGGCCAGGAGACTGGTGAACAGCAGAGCCAGACTCGACCGAATCCCGCTGCATTCCTTCGCCACTTCGATCGTGACCCCAGGTAAGGCGAACTCGAATCCCGTCCGAAACACCGGGACACCGATCAGCTGGAAAAGCGCATAGGAAACCTCCGCCGACCCCGTCTGCAGGGAGAAGATGACGGCATTCAACAGGAGATCGGGTAAGGGGACCATCAGGACGAGAAACAACACCGGAAACAAGCCCGCCCGCAGAGCACGGAGCCCGTAACAGAACACAAACGCGCCGATCCACATGAGCACCAATGAGAATGTCATGATGAAGAGCCGGTCGTTCTCGCTCGGCGAACCGGCGTATGCGAGTCCACACCATCCGAAGAGAGCGCCCGCCGCGAGCAGGCCGACCGCAGCTTTCCACGACGTCTCGACCTGGGCGAAAATCCTTCTCCGTCCGTACAAGAGGAGAAAACCGCTGACGGCAGGCACCAGGACGATGTGGGAGTAGTGCTCCTCCTGAAACGAGAACCGGATCAGGGTGCTCAACGGCGCCCAAAAGATCACCACCGTCAAGACGACAAACGCCGCGAAACCACCGGTTCGCGTCACCATCGGCGCGCGGCTCCCAAGCTCGCCTATGCGGTCGGCGCAAGAGACGAACATTCTGTAGCCTCGTTATCGTCCTCGACCGTGAAAACCAGCCGATCGCCAGCGATCCTCGCGAACGCGACGCGAGCACGCTCTCGCCCCTCTCCCAGGATCCGCCATCTCCCCCCGTCGGTCACCACCTTCATCTGACTGCGCTCCCGCCACCAGCGATCGACCTCCCGCGGAAGCGCGATCCACATCTTTCGTTCTTCGCGTACCGTGGCGAGATGCTCCAACAGGGCCTGGTAGATCGCGCGCGCTCGCCCCTCGATAACGTAGTCGGGGTGAATGATGAAACTGGCGAGCCCGTGGTTCTCTGTGATCGCGCGCAGCTGCCGCGTCCACAAGTCGAGCGAGTAATCGTTCAGGATATGGAACAACGAGTAGTCCTGGATCATCGTGACCGGGAGCTCCAGGACTTTCCCGATGAAGAAGGGCATCAGGCTGCAGCAGCCGCCGCGTTGCGGGTCGAGATGCCCGACGTTCGGAATTGACATATCGTAGGAGAACTCCAGATCGCCATACCACGCCTGGTTTCGATTCAGAACACCCGAGCGAAACCCTAGCGCGCCGTAATCTCTCGCATACTGGTGAATGCGTTGAATCCTGCGCAGAAACTCGGCGCGGTTGGAGAAAAGACGACCATCGTGGCTCAGATCGTGGACGTTGACCTCGAAGCCGCGTGCTCGGATCTCATCGAGCAAGGTCCCCGGAACCGGATACCGGACCTCCGGCACGATCTGAAAGGACGATCTGATCCCTGCAGACGAGTCCAGATCCATTAGCTGAGAACAGAAGTCTCGACCCGCCAGAGCCTCGACATCATGCGTCATGATGGCGCAGCTCTTTGCGCCATCCGGCCAGAACCATACGAAGGGAACTCGCTGAAGCCCCTTTGCCTTCAGAGATAGGGCCAAGAGCCGCTCGTGGATCTCTTCCACCGTGCGGTCTACCGGCCAGCGCGGAAACGCAAGGGTCTGCCAGTCGCTCAAGCGCCTTCTCTGAAGGTGCTTTCGGATAGAGACAGGCAACAGTGGGCGCAGCCAATAGTAGACGGTCTGGCTCAGTCCGCTTTCAGCGAGCCGAGACACGCCCTTCCCTCCGCTGAGCTCGTAGCGCTCATGACGGAGGTTTTCGACGATCTCGGTAGGATCCAGCGCGAGTCGAACGGTCCCATCCCGGTCGGTGCTGACGTCGGCGAGAACATCGTGCAGCGGGCCAGTGACCTGTCGACTCCTGAATCCTGACGACGAGGTCCCATAACAAATCGTCTCGGAGCCAAATCGGAAATATCCCGAATCCGCCGAGAGCGATCCCATCTGCGCCAACTGAATGAAGCTCTCAGGACAGCGAAAGTACTCGTTGACGGACCTGGCCATACGCATGACCTAACCCCCAAAGCGCAGGGGCCGGGAGAGGCTTCCTTGGCCGATGTGCTCTAGCTGGAAGAGTTGCCTGCCAATCGCAAGACGAGCTGGAATAAGACAAACCACCCGAGGTGCTTCACCCGAGGTGCTTATAGAAGAGCTTGCCTGCTGCAATCAGAAAACGATCCGGAGTACGAGAGAGAATCCTCTTTGCCGCCTTCGCTGTCCAAGCCCGAACGAGAAGGCTGTCCGCAAGACCGAGGGAGATCCTCTTTGGAGGATGTCGCCAATAGGTCAGCCGAGACCGCACGGCACCCCAGCGGTCCTTGAAGGTGTTGAGGCCAAGGTTGTCGACGTCTGACCGTCCGAGATCGAACTCGCGAGCCCCGTCGGCCTTTCCCTCCTGGATCGCCTTCCAGAACAAGAGGTGCATCCCTCCAAGATTATGGTACCTCTCGTCGGAGCAGCCATATTTATAGACGAGGGCGTTCCGGAAGCTGTGAGTC
Organism: Candidatus Rokuibacteriota bacterium; assembly: GCA_003221515.1. Taxonomy (GTDB): domain Bacteria; phylum Methylomirabilota; class Methylomirabilia; order Rokubacteriales; family CSP1-6; genus AR31. Next base: position 13 of record QHSI01000013.1, on the reverse strand, counting down.
ACGATGCTGGCGA
>QHSI01000012.1:24388-44190 GCA_003221515.1 Candidatus Rokuibacteriota bacterium | reverse complement strand
GAGGGCCGAGGTGTCCATGCCGCGCAGCTCGTCCTCGGCGACGCTGTAGGCCATGATGGGCGCGTTCTCCGAGCGCAGCCCCTGGTTGGCGAACTCCTTGTAGAAGGGAACGTTGGAATCGCCGTTGATCGTCGACAGCACGCAGGCGCTCCCGCCGGACGAGAAGCGTTTGATCTTGCCGACGATCGTCTGGTAGTCCTGATGGTTGAACGGCGTGTATTCCTCGGCGATGCTGTCGGCCGGCACGCCCTTGGCGAGCAAGAACGCGCGCAGGATCTTGTTGGCCGTGCGCGGGAACACGTAGTCGGTCCCGAGAAGATAGAACTTCTTGTAGGCGCCTCCCTCTTTGGACATCAGATATTCAGCGCCCGGTATCAACTGTTGGTTGGGAGTCGCGCCGGTGTAGAAGACGTTCTTCGAGCACTCCTCACCTTCATATTGCACCGGGTAGAAGAGCAGGCCGTTGTTGTTCTCGAACACGGGCAGGACCGACTTGCGGCTGACCGAGGTCCAGCAGCCGAAGACGACCGCGACCTTGTCCTGGAGCAGAAGCTGCTTGGCCTTCTCCGCGAACAGATCCCAGTTCGATGCTGGATCCACGACGACGGGCGTGATCTTCTTGCCCATCACGCCGCCCTTGGCGTTGATCTCTTCCGCCGCCATGAGCACAACGTCCCGCAGCGAGACTTCGCTGATGGCCATCGTGCCCGAGAGCGAGTGGAGGACGCCGATCTTGACCGTGTTCTGCGCCCTCAGGACGTTGGGGAACCCCAACCCTGCGCTCAGCGCGGCCCCGGCCGCGAGCGAGCCTTTCACGAAGTCGCGACGCGAGAACTCTGCCATACCGTCTCCTTTCACCTTCCGGTGGTTGTAGGTCTCCGATCGCGACGTCGCTGGCGCGTGTCCGCGGGCGTCCCTGGCCGTGGACTATCGCCAGACCAGCAAGGGTCGTACCGATCCCGACGGCGCTGATTTCTAGAGGGTTACGAGCGGGAACGTCCGGAATCTCTGCTCAACGCGTAGGCACATCCGAAGCGACTGACTCCGAGACGAGCAGTGCCCGCGCGATCTCCACCATCGGGCGCCGGCTGTCCATCGCGGCCCGGCGCAGACGGCGGAACGCCTCGTCCTCGGTGAGCTGGTAGCGCGCCATCAGCCGTCCCTTCGCGCGCTCGATCACCTTGCGATCCGCGAGTGTGCGGCGCAGCTCGCGAGTCTCGCGGAACCGCGCGACGGCGAGGTCGAGCACCGGGGCCAGCTCGGCGGCGCGGAGTGGCTTGAGCAGAAACGCCATCACGCCGGTCGCGCGCACGCGATCGACCAGCTCCTGGCGTGTGTGGCTCGTGAAGAGCACGACCGGGCATCCGGCCTCGGTGAGCTGGCGCCCCGCCTCGACGCCGTCGCCGTCCGGAAGCCCCACGGCCGCGATGACGACGTCGGGCGTCACGCGCTGCGCGAGCGCCAGCGCGTCGGCGCAGCGCACCGCCTCGCCCACCACTTCGCCACCGGCCGCCCAGATAGCGGCCCGCAACGAGGCGCGGGAGCGCTCGTGATCGTCCAGAATTGCGACGCGCCAGCGAGGGCCGGTTTCCATGGCGCCACCCCTCGCCTACCGCAAGGTGAGTGCCACGAGCCCGCCTTCAGGAAATCAGTTAGTTAGGATTACGTATCCACGTCGCCCTGCTCATCGCTCCGGCAGCGCGATGCGTCCTGCCCATGAAAACAGCACGGCCGAGGTCGACGCGATGGCTCGCCTCGCTCGGCGCGTCGCGTTATCGAAATTCACACACCCTGTAAGGATTACCGCTCGGCGCGCGCTTCATCGTTAGAGATTCCGGAAATAGGGCGACAAAATCAACCTTTCCACAGCCAGTTACGCGGATGGACGTCATCTTGTCGCTGGTACGCCGCTTGCTCAACACTCCCGTCAGCACAGCGTCAGACAGCTTGCTGTTCCCGTGCAGAACAGGAAAGAGAGGCTGCCTTCATGCGCGTGCTGGTGGTCGAAGACGATCGGGTTCTGTGCGAGGTCTTCGCCGGGTTCCTTCGCGAGGTGGGTCATCAGCCAGTCGTCGTCCATACCGCCGAAGCGGCGCTCGACGTGCTCCGTGCCGAGCGCCAGGAAGCGATGCTGCTCGACATCTGCTTGCCCGGGATGAGCGGCATCGATCTATTGAAGCTTCAGGTGGTTCGCGAGCTGCGCGTCCCCACCGTGGTGATTTCCGGCAGGGCGACGGAGAGCCAGGCCCAGGACTGTCTACGGGCGGGCGCGTTCGACTTCATCGGCAAGCCGGTCGCCCTCCAACGCCTGGCCGAGGTGCTCGGATGTCTCGAATCGCGTCCCGCGGCTCGTCCCGACGCGCCGCGGATCGAGCGGCGGCGCGCCCCCCGCGCGCCCGTCGCGCTGCCGGTCCGAGCCCGCGAGTCGAACGGGCGCGAATTTGAGTCGACATCGGTCAATCTCAGCACCTCGGGGGTCAAGATTCGCGCGGGCGGCGTGACTCGATCGGGGCAGGAGGCGACGCTGACGCTGACGCTGCCCGACGGCGAGACGCGCCTGGATGTCTCGTCGGTCGTCGTGCGAGCCGACTTCGATGGATGCGCGTTCCATTTCCTCAACCTCTCCGACCGGCAGTGGTCGCAGCTTGATGATCTCGTCAGGTGGTCGGAAGGCGTCCGGCGGCTGCACGTCGAGCCTCACCTTCGCATCTTGCACGTCATCGGCGAGGCGATCAGCGCGAGCCTCGACGTCGACGAGGTGCTGCGCATCGCGCTCGACGCGCTCACCCAGGTGACCGGTCACGAGATCTCGAGCCTGCATCTGCTCTCCGCGGACGGAGCGACGCTGCTCCTTCGCGGCGACCGGGGCCTGCGGCCTCGCCTGCGGGAACTCCTTCGGATGCTGCCGGCCGGCCAGGGCGCCCTCGGTCGCGTTGCGGCCAGCGGTCACACGGTTGACCTGGCGGACGCGGGCGCGTCCATCGATCTCGGGCCGTCCACGCAGGCGGTGGTCGATGAAGAAGGGATCCGCGCGTTCGTCTGCGTCCCGGTCAAGAACCGCGGACGGCCGCTCGGTGTTCTGTCACTCGGCCGGCGCGCATCCGAGCCATTCACCCCGTCCGAGATCGCGCTCGTCGAAGCGAGCGCCAATCAGATCGGCCTCGCCCTCGCCAATGCGCAGCTCTCTTCGGACACCCGGCGCCAGCTCGAGGACCTCAAGGTGGCCGAGGCCCAACTCATCGAAGGCGACAAGCTCTCGACGGCCGGGAAACTGGCGTCGGGGCTCGCGCACGAGATTCGAAATCGACTGACGACGATCCTCGGCCTCGCGCAGCTGTCGCTGATGAGACCGGACGTTTCCGTGACCAGCCGGCAGTTCCTCCACACGATCGCCGAGGAGACGTCGGTTGCCGCGCGGCTGCTTCAGAACCTCCTGCGGTTCGCTGGGAGTCACTCGGCCGAGGGCGAACGATGTGATCTGCGCGAGCAAGTCGAGTGGGTGGTCGAGCTGAAGGGTCACGAGCTGCAGCGGGACGGGATCCAGGTCGTCACCGAGCTGGAACGCGTTCCGGCGGTCCTGGCCGACAAAACGCAGATCCAGCAAGTGCTGCTCAATCTGGTCCAGAACGCGCACCAGGCGATGGCGGCGCACGCCGGCCCGCGCGTGCTCACCCTCCGTCTCGTGGACGCCGCCGCGAACCACGTCCGGCTGGAAGTGCTCGATACCGGTCCCGGCATTCCTCCGAACCTGCTCCTGCGAATCTTCGAGGCGTTCTCGACCACGAAGCCGGCCGGTGAAGGTACAGGGCTGGGCCTCTGGGTGTCCCACGCCATCATCGAGCATCAACACGGCACGCTCCGCGTCGAGAATCGCCCGGGCGGAGGTGCGCGGTTCGTCATCGAGCTGCCCGCCGAGACGCCTGGTTGACCTAAATATCGAAGTACAGCGCGAACTCCCACGGATGCGGGCGGAGCCGTACCGCGTCCACCTCGTTCTTCCGCTTGTACTCGATCCACGTCTCGATCACGTCCGGCGTGAACACGTCGCCCTTGAGCAGCCAGTCGTGCGACTTCTCGAGGTTGTCGAGCACGATGGACAGGTCGCCGGGGAGCTGCTTGATCTTCTTCTGCTCGGCCGGCGGCAGCTCGTAGAGGTCCTTGTCGACCGGCTTGCCCGGATCGATCTTGTTCGCGATCCCGTCGAGCCCGGCCATCACGCAGGCCGAGAACGAGAGGTAAGGGTTGCACGTGGGATCGGGAGTCCTGAATTCGATCCGTTTGGCCCCTTCGGACTTGGAATACATCGGAATTCGGATCGCCGCGGAACGGTTGCGCTGGCTGTAGACGAGGTTGATCGGCGCTTCATAGCCGGGCACCAACCGCTTGTACGAGTTGGTCGACGGCGCGATGAGCGCGAGCAACGCCGGCGCGTGCTTGAGGATGCCGCCGATGTAATAGAGGCAGTTCTTCGAGATGTCGGCGTAGCCGCCGCGCTCGTAGAAGAGATTCTTGCCGTTCTTCCAGAGCGACTGGTGCGTGTGCATGCCCGAGCCGTTGTCCTGGAAAAGCGGCTTGGGCATGAACGTGGCGGTCTTGCCCCACTTCCGCGCGGTGTTCTTCGCGCAGTACTTGTACCAGCAGACTTTATCGGCCATCTTCGTCAGCGTGTCGTACCGCATGTCGATCTCGGTCTGGCCACCAGTCGCGACCTCGTGATGGTGAACTTCGATTCGAACTCCCACGCTTTCCAGGGCCAGGACCATGTCCGATCTGATGTCCTGGAACTTGTCCATCGGCGGGACCGGGAAGTAGCCCTGCTTGTAGCGCGGCTTGTAGCCGAGGTTTGGCGACTCGGCCGTCCCCTCCCGACCGGTGTTCCACGCCCCGGCCTCCGAGTCGATGAAGTAGTAGCCGGAGTTGTAGTTCTGGTCGAAGCGGATCGAGTCGAAGAAGAAGAATTCGAGCTCGGGTCCGATGAAGATCGTGTCGGCGAGCCCGGTCTTCTTGACGTAGGCCTCGGCCTTCTGGGCGATGTAGCGCGGATCGCGCGTGTACCACTTGCCGGTGACCGGGTCCTTGACGTTGCAGATCAGCACGAGCGTCGGGACCGCGGTGAACGGATCCATGACGGCGCTGGACGGATCGGGGATCAGCAGCATGTCCGACTCGTCGATGGTCTGGAAGCCACGGATCGAAGAGCCGTCGAACCCGAGCCCGTCCTCGAAGATGTCCTCGTTCAGCTCGGACACCGGGATCGAGAAGTGCTGCCAGAGCCCGGGCAGGTCGATGAACCGGAGATCGACGATCTTGGCGCCTTTCTCCTTGGCCAGTTTGAGCACATCCTTCGCCGTCATGCGGAACTCCTTCTCCTGGTGGTGTGGAACAGCCCGACTACCTTACGGTCATCCGCCGGGCGAATCAAGCCCGCCCGGGCGTTCACGAGCTCAGTGCGCGACACGTGGCTTACCCTCGGCGGCGCGCGGGGTCTCACCCAGTCCGCCGGCCGACGCCGCGAACTCGCCGTACCCGCCGCCGGCTGAGTACGCGGTCTCGGAGTGCTGCGAGAGGTCGAGGCCGGCCACTTCGTCCTCGGCGCTCACGCGCAGCCCACAGAGCGCGTCGACGACTTTCAAGATGATGACCGTGGCGACGGTCGCCAGCACGTACGTCGCCAGCACCGCGACGAACTGGATCCAGAGCTGGCCGGGATTGCCGTAGAAGAGCCCGTCGCCGCCGCCGTCGTTGACGGCCTTGGTCGCGAAGAGCCCCGTCGCCAGCGCGCCCCAGGTACCGCCGACACCGTGCACGCCGACGACGTCGAGCGAGTCGTCGTAGCCGAGCTTCGATTTGAGGTTGCACGCCGCGTAGCAGAGCGCGCCGGCGATGGCGCCGATGATCACCGAGGCCATCGGCGTGACGTAGCCGGAGGCCGGCGTGATGGCCACGAGCCCGGCGACGGCGCCGGAGGCCGCGCCCAGCACCGTTGGCTTGCCGCGGCTCATCCATTCCGTGAACATCCAGCCGAGCGCCGCCGCGGCCGCGCCGGTGTTGGTCGCGGTGAACGCGCTGGCCGCCAGGCCGTTGGCCTCGAGCGCGCTGCCGGCGTTGAACCCGAACCAGCCGACCCACAGGAGCGACGCGCCCATCACCGTCATCGGCAGGTTGTGCGGCTGCATCGGCTGGTGGCCGTACCCGCGCCGCTTGCCGATCATGATCGCGCACACCAGCGCCGACACGCCCGAGGAGATGTGCACGACCGTGCCACCCGCGAAGTCGAGCGCGCCGTACTTCTTGAGCCAACCGCCGTCGCCCCACACCCAGTGAGCCAGCGGGTCGTAGACGAACGTCGCCCACAGCAGCGTGAAGAGCAGGAAGCCCGAGAACTTCTTGCGCTCGGCGAAGGTGCCGGTGATCAGCGCCGGCGTGATGATCGCGAACATCATCTGGAAGAGCATGAACACCTGGTGCGGAATCGTCTTCGAGTACGCGTCGAACGGCTCGAGGCCGACGCCCCGGAGGCCGACCCACTCGAGGCCGCCGATGATCCCGCCCTTGTCGGGGCCGAACGCGAGGCTGTAGCCCCAGAGCACCCACTGGATCGAGATGAGCGCGGCGATGATGAAGCTGTGCATCAGGGTCCCCAGCGCGTTCTTCTGGCGGACCATGCCGCCGTAGAACAGCGCCAGACCCGGCGCGGTCATCAAGAGCACGAGGACCGACGAGGTCAGCATCCACGCCGTGTCGCCCTTGTCGATCTTCGACGCGGGGGCCGCGGCCGGCGCGGGCGCCGTCGGAGCCCCGGCGGCCGGTGGTGTTCCCCCGGCGGGAGCGGGCGCAGCGGGAGCCGGCGCGGTCGGGGCCGGGGGGGCGGGCTGTTGCGCCTGCGCCACGAACGTCGTGGCACTCAGCACCAGCAACACTGCCAGCGCGAGAGTGAGTCGCTTCACGGTGAGTCCTCCTGTTAGAGTGCGCTTTCGTCGCGCTCGCCGGTGCGGATCCGGACAGCCGACTCGACCGGATGGATGAAGATCTTGCCGTCGCCGATGTTGCCGGTCTTCGCCGCAGTCGCCATCACCTCGGCGACCTTGTCCACGATGCGGTCGGGCACTACGACCTCGATCTTGATCTTGGGGAGGAAATCCACGGTGTACTCGCCGCCGCGATAGAGCTCAGTGTGCCCTTTCTGCCGGCCGAACCCGCGCACCTCGGAGACGGTCATGCCGATGACTCCGATGGATGTGAGCGACTCCTTGACGTCGTCGAGCTTGAACGGCTTGATGATCGCCTCGATCTTTTTCATCTGGGACCCTCCCGGCGCGTCCGGAAAGCAACCCCCGTGCCCACGGAGGGCGGCGCGCCAGGCAACGTGAAATCAGCCCCTTCGGTCAGGTGGAGGCGAGAGGTGCGACGGCGTATTGCTTAACGAATAGGCAGCAGGGTCGGCGGTGCTCGGGATTCGGGCGCTGTCGGTGCGGCCGCTAGGCCCGGCGCTGGGGGATGTCGTGCTTCCGCATCTTCGAATAGAGCGTCGGGCGCCGGAGCCCCAGGAGGGCGGCGGCGGCCTGCTTGTTCCACCGCGTGGTCTCGAGCGCCTTGATGATCGAGGCGCGCTCGATCTCCTCGAGCGAGCCGGCCGGCACCTGTGAGGGAGCGACCGCCGGCGGAGCGCCGCCGCCCTCGCGGGCCGTGTGCTGCAGCTGCTCGGGCAGGTCCTCCAGCGTGAGCATCGGACCGCGGGCCACCAGGACGGCGCGCTCGATCGCGTGCTGGAGCTCACGCACGTTGCCCGGCCACGTCCACTGGAGCAGGCGCCGGTAGGCGTCCGGCGCCAATCCTTCGATGGGCCGCGCGTGCTTCGTGCGATAGCGCTCGAGGAAGGCGCGCACGAGGATCGGAATGTCCTCGCGCCGCTCGCGCAGCGGCGGCACCTCGATCGACACGGTGTTGATCCGGAAGTAGAGATCCTGGCGCAGTCGTCCCTCGCGGAGCGCCACCTCCGGCGTCTGGTTGGTCGAGCTGATCAGGCGGAAGTCGATGGGCACCGCCTTGGCGGCGCCGAGCCGGCGGACCATGCGCTCCTCGAGCACGCGCAGGAGCTTCGCCTGGAGATCGACCGGCATCTCGGTGATCTCGTCCAGCAGGAGCGATCCACCGTCGGATTCTTCGAGCAGCCCGACCTTATCGGTGGTCGCGCCGGTGAAGGAGCCCTTGGTGTGGCCGAAGAGCTCGGACTCGATCAGATCCTTGGGCAGCGCGGCGCAGTTGATCTTGATCCACGGCCCGCTGCGGCGCCGGCTCCGGTCGTGCAGCGCGTTGGCCAGCAGCTCCTTGCCGGTGCCGCTCTCGCCCACGATGAGCACGTTGGCGTCGGCGTCGGCAACCGACGCGATCGTCTCCAGCACGCGCTGGATCCCCGGCGCGCTGCCGAGGATCTCGGTGTCGGTGACCTGCTCGACGAGCCGCCGCTTGAGGTCGGCGTTCTCGCTGAGGAGCTTGCGGTGCTCGAGCGCGTTCTCGATCAGGCCGAGGAGCTCGTCGGGATCGAACGGCTTCTCGAGGACGTGAAAGGCGCCGGCGCCCTTGGTGGCCTCCATCGCCTTGCGCACCGAGCCGTAGGCGGTGATGACGATCACCTCGATCGCCGGATCGCGGCGCTTCAGCTCGCGCGTGAGCTGGAGGCCGTCGCCGTCGGGAAGCATGAGGTCGACGATGGCCGCGTGCGGGTCGCTCTGGGCGAGCGTGCCCAGCGCTTCGCGGACGCCGCCCGCCGTCCGTACGCCGTAGCCCTCGCTCTCGAGCGTGAGCCGGAGCCCGTCGGCGATCGTCTTCTCGTCGTCGACGACCAGGATGCTGTGAACGCGTTTCATGGTAGCGGGGGCCTTGAGGCAGGCTTGCACCGAGGGTGGCCTGAGTGGAGTGCGAGCCGGCTTCGACATGGCGCGCTCAACGTAGAAAGGCCAGCCAGGTCGGAGGGGCCAGCCAGGTCGGAGGGGCCAACCAGGTCGGAGAGGCCAGCCAGCTTGGAGCGGCCAGCCAGGTCGGAGAGGCCAGCCAGGTTGGCTTGGGGGTAGCTTGAGGAAGGGGCCAGTAGGCTACGCGTCGCCAATTTCATTGTCGCGGGGTCCTGAAGCCGGAGGTGGTCGAGCGTCGCACCTGCCGGCGCCGTGTAGCCCCGTCTCATCCTAGCAGGGTCGGCAAGGTCGGCCCGGGGAGAAGGGCCCGCAACACCGTGATTCACTTCGTCACGGGCTCCAAGGGGAGGCGGGCTTGGACTCTGGTGCCGTAGTTCTCGTGGCTCGAGACCGTGAGCTCGCCGGCGTGCAGATTGATGACGGACCGCGCGATCGACATACCCAGGCCGGTCCCGGTCGCCTTGGTGGTGAAGAAGAGGTCGAAGGCCCGCGCCAGGGTCTCCTCGGTCATGCCCTGCCCGGTGTCATCGATCGTGACCACGACTATTCCGGCCGCCGCCGAGTATTCGGTGGCGACCGTGAGCTTGCCCGCGCCGTCGAGCGCCTCCAGCGCGTTGAGGACCAGGTTCAAGAACGCCTTCTTCAGCTCGCGCGCGTCGAGCATCGCCTGCGGGCAGGACTGATCGTACGCGCGGACGATCTCGACCCGCTCGGAGGGGCGCCGGGCGCGGCCGAGCTCCAGGCACTCGTCGAGCACCGCGTGGAGCGAGGTCGCCGTGCGGTGGAGCTCGGGCGGGCGGCCGAACGCGGTGATCTGGGCGACGACGCTCGCGAGGTCGTCGACCGTGCCCGCGATCTTTCCGGCCAGCTCCTTCGCTTCGGCGTCGCCGGCCCGGGCCAGCCGCTGCTCGAGATGGTGCGCGTAGAGGCGCAGGCCGGCCAGCGGATTCTTCACCTCGTGGGCGACCTGGGTCGCCATGCGTCCGAGCGCCGCGACCGCGCCGCTGCGCAGGCGCTCGAGGTCGTGGGTGTTGCGGATCGCGATAGCGGCCTGCGACGAGAAGAGCGCCAGCAGCTCCAGGTCGTCGTCGCCCGGCTCCAAGCGCACCGACGTCTCGATGACGAGCGCGCCGGCCGGCCCGTGCTGAACGACGAGCGGCGACGCCACGATGGTGCCGCCGTCCGCCCCGTCCGAGACGGCGAGGGGCACGCCCTTGTCCATCGCCGCGCTGGCCGCGGCCTCGAGCCTCTCCCAGGACGGCGGCGGCGATCCGGCGCTCGCCATCGGTACGAGCGCGCCGCGCTCCAGCTGGAACACCACGCAGCGGTCCGCGTCGGTGGCCTCCACGGTCGCTTGCGCGACCGAATCGAGCACGCGCGCCATCACGCCGGACGAGGCGAGCGCCTGGCCGACCGTCAGCAGGCGCTCACGATCCCGCGCCCACCGGCGCGTCGCGAGCGTCCGGGCGATCTTGGCCCGGAGCTCGTCGTTCACGAAGGGTTTGGTGATGTAGTCGAATGCCCCGCGCCGGACCGCCTCGACCGCGGTCTGGATCGTGCCGTGCGCCGTCATGATCACCACCGGCAGGCGAGGCTGGCGCTGGTGCAGCGCCTCCATGAGCCGCATGCCGTCGGTGGGCACCATCCGGAGGTCCAGCAGCGCCAGATCGAAGCGCGACGCCTCGACCGCCTCGAGCGCCTTGCGCGGATCGCTGGTGGCCGCCACGTCGAAGCCCATGGCGCTCAGGCGCATCTCCAGCACTTCGAGGATCGCCGCATCGTCGTCCACCACGAGGATCTTCTGCTTCACTTGCGTTTCTCCAGCTGCAGGTCGATTTGCTTCAAGCGTTCGAGGTCGGCGCGGAGCCGCTCGGCCTCCTGGCGAACGCGAGCCAGGTCGCCTTCCCGTTTGGCCAGCTCCTCGCGCACGCGCAGGAGCTCGAGCTGAAGCCGGGTGATCTCGTCGCGGGTCGTGATGACGGACGAGACCGCGTCCCGGCTCATCCGGACACGCGGCGCCCGTGAATCGTCGGAGTACTGCGTGAGAAACGCGTCGTAGGCGGCCATCGCGCTTCGGTAGTCACCCTCGGCGGCCAGCCGGTCGGCCTTCGCGAGCATCGTGGCCGACGGGCCGGCGAAGGGTCCGGCGACGCAGCCGGCCAGGAGAGTCGCCAGTGCGACGAGCCAGACGCGCGTCATGTACGCGGCAGGAGCACGGTGAACCGGCTCCCCTTGCCCTCTTGCGATTCCACGGTGACGCGGCCGCCGTGCGCCTGCGCCACGCCTCGCACGATGGCGAGACCGAGGCCCGTCCCGCCGCGGTGGCTGTGCGCCTGGCGGTAGGGCTCGAAGATGTGGGCCAGCTCGCTCGCCGGGATCCCGACGCCGGTGTCCTCGACCTGGATCTCGAGCTCGGCGCTGGTGGCGATCACCCGGGCGACCACGCGCCCGCCGCGTGGGGTGAAGCGAATGGCGTTGGCGACCAGGTTGACGATCACTTGGAGCAGCCGGTCCTCGTCGCCCAGGCACGTGAACTCTTCGCCGGACTGCTCGCGCTCGAGCACGATGCCGGCCTGGTCGGCCCGCGGCCGGAGCTCGTCCACGGCGCGCGCGACGACCGTATCGAGCTCGAGCCGCGACCGCTGGATCGGCAGGACGCCCGCGCGCAGGCGCGTGACCTCCAGGATCTGGTTCACGAGCCCGAGCAGGCGATCCGAGCCGGCCGCGATGATCTCGACGAGCCGCTGCTGCCTGGCGGTGAGCGGACCGGAGACGCGCTCGCGCAGGAGGTGGGCGCCCTCGCGGATGGAGGTGAGCGGCGACCGCAGCTCGTGGGAGACCGACGCGAAGAACTCCTCCTTCGTCCCCTCGAGGCGTCGGAGCTCGAGGGCCATCGCGTTGAACGAGCGCGCGAGCTCGCCGATCTCGTCCCGGCTCTCCACCGTGATCGGCCGATCGAAGTGGCCCGCCGCGACCTCGGCGGTGGCGGCCGAGAGCGTCCCGAGTGATAGCGTCAGGCGATGTGCGATGAGCCCGCTTCCGAGCAGCGCGAGGCTCACCGCAGCGGTCAGCGCCAAGAGCACACCCGACCAGGTGCGCGCCTCGAGGCGGGCGATCTCGGCCTGCGAGTGCAGAACGTCGGCGTGCATGGCCTCGGTCAGCGCGTCGAGGTTCGCTTCGACGCGATCGGCCAGCGACCGCGCCGCGCCCTCGGACAGGGCCGTCGCGCGCGTCCGCTCGCCGCGCGCCAGCAGCGTCCGGACCTGGCCGACCGTTCCCACGTAGCGCTCGAAGCCGGCCGCCGCCTCGTCGAGCAGGCGCATCTCGGTACCGCTCGTCGCGTAGGCGCGCAGGCGATCGAGGTTGGCGCGCATGCCGTCGGCCCGATCGTTCCAGGCCGTCATGAACCGCGGATCCTGCAGTACCAGGAACCGGGCCTCGAGCCGGACCATCGTCGGCATCACGTCACGCGTCGACGCGGCCAGCCGCAGCGCCGGCACGGTGCGGGTGGTGATCTCGCGGTTGACGGAGGCGAGGCGCCCGACGGCGCGCAGGCTGAGGACGCCCACGATTGCGAGCACGACGACGACCACTGCGGACGTCAGGAAGATCTTCGAGGCGAGCCGCATTTCTTTTCTCGGCCTCTCACCCCTCGCGAGAGCCTGCCTGTGCCGGCTGAGGCGCCGGAGCCAGCCGGGTTGCCGTGAGTCTGGCGATCGGCCGCCGACAGTCGAGGACCTGCTCCCTCGACGACGGTCGTGGTACGTCCACGATGGACGATCCGGGTCTCGCCTGTCAAGGTCCGTCGAGCGGCATTTGGGGTAAGATTCACAGCTAGTTGGAGAGCGCCACGGCGCCGCCGGCCGTTGAGGCGCGATGGCACCAGACGGTGAGGATGGAGATCGCGGCCGGTGTGACGCCCGGAATGCGCGACGCTTGCCCGAGCGAGCGCGGCCGCACCTGCACGAGCCGTTCGCGGATCTCGGTCGAGAGGCCGGGGACCACGCCGTAATCGAGGCCGTCGGGGATCCCGCGCCCCTCGAGGCGCTTGAAGCGCGCCACGTCGTCGAGCATCCGCCGGATGTAGCCTGCGTACTTCGCGGTGACCTCCACCTGGCGAGCCACCAGCGGGTCGGCGAGCGCATCCTCGTCGAGCCGGCGCAGATCCGCGTAGGTCACCTCCGGTCGCCGGAGCAGCTGGAGCAGCGGCGTGCCACCCAACCGTGTGCCCGCGAGCCGACGCATCTCGGCGTCGACCTGTGCGCGTCGACGCTCGACCGCGTCGTGGCGCTCGCGTGAAACGAGTCCCAGCCGGTGCCCGGCCGCCGTCAGTCGAAGGTCCGCGTTGTCCTCGCGCAAGAGCAGTCGGTACTCGGCGCGCGAGGTGAACATGCGGTACGGCTCGAGCGTGCCCTTGGTCACCAGGTCGTCCACGAGCACCGACATGTAGCACTCGGAGCGATCGGGCAGGAACGGCTCGTGGCCGAGGACGGCGGCCGCGGCGTTCGCGCCGGCCCACAGCCCGAGCGCCGCCGCTTCTTCGTAGCCGGTGGTGCCGTTGATCTGGCCGGCGAGGTAGAGGCCGGGCGCGGCGCGACACTCCAGCGTCGGCGCCAGCTGCGTCGGGTGGATGAAGTCGTACTCGATCGCGTAGCCCGGGCGCATGATCTCGGCACGCTCGAGGCCGGGAATCGAGTGGACGAGCTCTTCCTGCGCGTCCGGCGGCAGGCTCGTCGAGATGCCGTTCGCGTACACCTCTTCGGTCTCGAGGCCGTCGGGCTCGAGGATCACCTGGTGCCGCGGGCGATCGGCGAAGCGCTTCACCTTGTCCTCGATGGACGGGCAGTAGCGGACGCCGGTGGCGTCGATGATCCCGGAGTAGAGGGGCGAGCGGTCCAGGTTCGCGCGCACGATGTCGTGCGTGCGCTCGGTCGTGTACGTGAGGTGGCAGGCGATCTGGGGCAGCAGCGACGGGCGCTCGGTGGCCCAGTGAAACGGCCAGGGTTCGGCGTCGCCCCACTGCGCTTCGAGGGACGCGTACTCGATCGTGGAGCGCCGCAGCCGGGGCGAGGTGCCGGTCTTGAGTCGCCCGAGCGTCAGCCCGAGGGCGCGCAGCGCGTCCGAGAGATCGATCGCCGCGAACTCGCCGGCGCGCCCGGCGCTGTGGCGCGCGAGGCCCACGTGGATCAGCCCGCGCAGGAACGTCCCGGCGGTGACGACGACGGCGCGGGCGCGGTACTCGACGCCCAGCTGATCCACGACGCCGGCGACCCGGCCGCCGTCGAGGACGAAGCGCACCGCCTGACCCTGCCGGGTCTCCAGGCGTACCTGCGTCTCCACCGTGTGCTTCATCGCGCCGCGATAGCGGGCGCGATCGCACTGCGCGCGCGACGACCGCACCGCCGGCCCGCGCGAGGCGTTGAGCGTCTTGAACTGGATCGCGGCGCGATCGGTGTTGCGTCCCATCTCCCCGCCGAGCGCGTCGATCTCGCGCACCAGATGTCCCTTCGCGGTGCCGCCGACCGCGGGGTTGCAGGACATCTGGCCGATCGCGTCGAGGCTCATCGTGAGCAGGAGCGTGCGGCAGCCCATGCGCGCGGCGGCCAGCGCGGCTTCGCACCCGGCGTGACCGGCGCCGATGACGACGACGTCGAAGAATTGCATTCCGCTTAGTGATACCATATGCGCCGTCTCGTGCGACGGATCCCCTTTTCTCGGAGGACACTCGTGGAGTTCGGACTCTCGCTACCCGGTCGCGGCCCGCTCGCCGGCCTCGACACCGTCTTGAAGATCGCCGAGAAGGCGGACGGACTCCGCTATAGCTCGCTGTTCGTCACCGACCACGTCGTGATGCCGGTGTCGTCCGCGAAGTCGGTCTATCCGTACAGCACGAGCGGGCAATTCCCCGGCGGCTTCGCCCAGGACTATCTCGAGCCGCTGGCCATGCTGAGTCACCTGGCCCACGCGACGGCGCGCACGCGGCTCGGTATCAGCGTCATGGTGGTGCCGTACCGCAACCCGCTGGTCGCCGCCAAGATGCTCGCCACGATCGACGTCCTCTCCCGTGGGCGCGTGATCCTCGGCGCCGGCGTCGGCTGGCTGCGCGAGGAGTTCGAGGCGCTCGGCGCGCCACCGTTCGAGGAGCGCGGCGCGGTGACCGACGAGTACGTGAAGCTCATGCGCGCGGTGTGGACGACCGACCCCGTCACGTTCGAGGGTAAATATTGCACGGTGCGCGACATCCACGTCCTGCCCAAGCCGGCGCAGCGACGCGGGATTCCCGTGTGGATCGGCGGGCACAGCGACGCGGCGGCCCGCCGCGCCGGCGCCATCGGCGACGGCTGGCATCCGATCGCGATGCGGCCGCCGGCGATGCTGGCGCCCGACGAGTACGCGGCCAAGGTCAAGCTGATCCACGCGGCCGCCCAGCGGGCCGGGCGCGATCCGAAGTCGATCGCGCTGACCATCCGCGCGCCGATGGAGGTGCGGGCCAAGGGCGCCAAGGCCGGCGCGGGCGATCGGCCGATGTTCCAGGGCACCGCCGCCGAGGTGATCGGCGACATCCGCCGCTACCAGGCGCTCGGCGTCTCGCACTTCGTCTTCGATCCGACCGTGCCGGAGCTGCGCGCGGTGCTCAAGAACATGGAGCGCTTCGCGAGCGACGTGCGACCCAAGCTCGCCCGACGGAAATGACGACGGTGTCGATTTCGCATCACGAGGCGTGCGCGCTGATCGAGAGCCGTCCGGAGGCCCTCGACGACCTGCTGGCCCGCGCCGGCGATGTTCGCGATCGCGGTCGCGGCCGCACCGTGACCTTCTCGGCGAAGGTCTTCGTGCCGCTGACGACGCTCTGCCGCGACTACTGCGGCTACTGCACGTTCCGCCGCGACCCGGGGGAGCCGGGCGCCCACACGATGACGCCCGACGAGGTGGTGGCGCTGGCGCAGGCCGGCGGACGCCTGGGCGCGAAGGAAGCGCTGTTCTCGCTCGGGGACCGGCCCGAAGCGATCTTCCCCACGCATCGCGAGTTCCTCCGGCGCCATGGCCACCGCACGACGCTCTCGTATCTGCGCGCGGTGTGCGCGACCGTGCTCGCGGAGTCACCGCTCCTGCCCCACGCCAATCCCGGCCTCATGGGCGAGCGCGACCTGGCGGCGCTGCGCGAGGTCAACGTGAGCATGGGCTTGATGCTCGAGACGGTCTCCGAGCGGCTCCTGGCCGCCGGCGGCGCCCATCACCAGGCGCCCGACAAGGTGCCGGCGCGCCGCCTGCGGACGATCGCGCTGGCCGGCAAGCTCGGCATCCCGTTCACGACGGGGCTGCTGATCGGCATCGGCGAGACCCCGCGCGAGCGCGCCGACACGCTGGTGGCGATCCGCGACGCGCACGAGCGCTACGGGCACATCCAGGAAGTCATCGTCCAGAACTTCCGCGCCAAGGCGCGGATCCCGATGCGCGACGCACCCGAGCCCTCGCTCGACGATCTCCTGCGCACGCTGGCGGTGGCGCGGCTCGTGCTGGGCCCGGACGTGAACATCCAGGCGCCGCCGAACCTGTCGCCGCGCGTCTACCCGCGTCTGCTGGCGGCCGGGCTCAACGACTGGGGCGGCATCTCGCCGCTCACGCTCGACCACATCAACCCCGAGAAGCCGTGGCCGCTGATCCCCGAGCTCCGGCGCGCGACCGAGAGTCAGGGCTTCGTCCTCCGCGAGCGTCTGGCGATCTATCCCGAGTTCGCGACGCGCCCGGAGTTCCTCGACGAGCGCCTGCGCCCGCGCGTGGGCGAGCTGATCGACGAGCGCGGACTGGTCAAGGAATCCCATGAACACTGGCGCCGCTGGTAGCCTGCTCGCCTCGCTGGACTGGGTCTCGCGCGACGTCCGTCCGATCCTCGCCCGGGCGCTCGACGGCCACGAGGTGTCGGTCGACGACGGGATCGCGCTGACGGGCGTCGCCGGACGCGACCTGCACGCCCTCACGCTCGTCGCCGACGAGATGCGGCGGCGGCAGGCCGGCGACGTGGTGACCTACGTCGTGAACCGCAACATCAATTTCACGAACGTCTGCATCAAGCACTGCACGTTCTGCGCCTTCAGCCGCGACCATCGCGAGGAGGAAGGGTATCTCCTGCCCCTCGCCGAGGTCGTCCGCCGCGCCGAGGAAGCGGCGAGCCTCGGCGCGACCGAGGTGTGCATCCAGGCGGGCCTGCCACCGAAGCTCGACGGGCGCTACTACATCGACCTCACGCGGGCCATCACCGCCGCGCTGCCCAAGCTACACATCCACGCGTTCTCGCCCGAGGAAGTCCTCTACGGGACGGTGCGGTCGGGACTGTCGATCAAGGAATATCTGACCGAGCTCAAAGCGGCTGGCCTCGGCACGCTGCCGGGCACGTCGGCCGAAATCCTCGATCAGGCGATCCGTGACGTCATCGCGCGCGGCCGCATCACCGTCCCTCAATGGATCGATGTCATCACGACCGCGCACGCGCTCGGGATCCGCACCACGTCCACGATCATGTACGGTCACATCGAGACGCCGGCCCACTGGATCCGCCACATGGCGCTGCTCCGCTCGATCCAGAAGGACACCGGCGGCTTCACGGAGTTCGTGCCGCTCTCGCTGATCCACTCCGAGGCGCCGATGTGGTCCAAGGGGCTCGTCCCCGGCGTCCGTCCCGGCGCGACCGGGAGCGAGGTCGTGAAGATGCACGCGCTGGCGCGCCTCGTGCTCGGCCCGAGCTTCCGCAACATCCAGTCCTCCTGGGTCAAGGAAGGGCCCAAGCTGGCGCAGCTGCTGCTGGCCGCCGGCGCGAACGATCTCGGCGGCACCCTGATCAACGAGTCGATCTCCACGTCGGCGGGCGCGCAGTACGGCCAGCTCGTGGGGCCCGCCGAGCTGCATCGCCTGATCCGCGACGCGGGTCGCGTCCCGGCGCAGCGTGACACGCTGTATGGGATCGTCCACACCTATAGCGATGGTGAGGACCCGGAATCCCCCCTGGACAAGATCGACGACGCGGAGGCGCGCTTCGGCTCGTATCGCCGACTGATCGCTTCGGGAGAATTCCGCTTCACGCGCTAGCCGCGCGGAGCGGCCTGTGGTAATAATGCACTTCGCGTTCAACCCACCACCCGATCGACTGGAGGTCACCTGTGGCGAAGACGATGACGAAGTCCGCGACGGTCGCGTACCTTGCGGAGAAGACTAGCCTCTCCCGGAAGCAGATCGAAGGCATCCTCGACGAGACGCTCAACCTCGCGTCCAAGGAAGCCAAGAAGAGCGGCGTGTTCCTGTTGCCGGGGTTCGGGAAGCTGGTTCTCGCGAATCGCAAGGCGCGGATGGGACGTAATCCACAGACCGGCGAGCCGATCAAGATTCCAGCGAAGCGCGTCTGCAAGTTCCGTCTCGCGAAGAGCCTGAAGGACGCCGTGCTTGGTGCCAAGAAGTAAGACTGGAAGTCGCGCGGGGAGCCAGCCGCCCGCCGCCGTTCCCGTTCCCTCGCTCGCGTCCGTGACCGTGCCGCGCGTCTGGCAGGGTATCGGCTACCGACCCCTGCCAGACGCCGCGATGGCGCGGCCGCTCTTCGACTTCGCCGCCGCGCCCTGGCCCGCCGCCGCCGACTTCGCGCTCGCGTGGGGGGCGAGCACGGCGGCCGGTGGGGCCGAGCGACTCGTGGGCGCGGTGGTCGCCGAGCGAAGCGGCCCGGCGATGATGCTGCACGGGCCCGTCGTCGTGGCCGAGACCGATCCCATCGAGGTCGCCTCGCAGCTCGTCGCCGCCGCGCTCGATCACGCCACCGCCGCCGGCGCCGTCACCCTCTTCGCGCGCCCGCAGAGCCTCGACCGCGTCTGGGTGCGCTTCGGCTTCATCCCGGTGCCGGAAAGCACGCTGCCCCCCGCCCTCGCGGGCCGCGAGGGCGGGGGCCTCTACGCCTGGCGCGGCGGCAGCGCGTTGTGGACCCTGCGCGAAGCCCCTCGCGACTGACATGTCCGTCGTCGCGCTCGCCGGCGGCACCGGCGCCGCCAAGCTCCTGAGAGGCCTCGCGACGCTGATCCCGGCGCGCGACCTCACCGTGATCGGCAACACCGGCGACGACTCGGAGATCTGGGGACTCCACGTCTCGCCCGATCTCGACACCGTGACCTACGCGCTCGCCGGCCGGCTCGACGTCGCGCGCGGCTGGGGGCTCGCCGACGAGACGTTCCAGTGCCTCCGCGCGATGGCGACGTACGGCGCCGACACGTGGTTCACCCTGGGCGACCGCGATCTGGCGACGCACCTGGTGCGCACCCGCGCGCTCCGCGACGCCCCGCTCTCGACGGTGACGGCGCGCCTGAGCGCCAGCCTCGGGGTCGCGGCGCGCATCCTGCCGATGAGCGACGACCCGGTCCGCACGATGATCCGGACGCCGGGCGGGCGGCTCACGTTCCAGGAATACTTCGTGCGTGAGAAATCGCTGGTCGAGGTGACCGGCGTGGACTACGAGGGCGCGCGTGCTGCGCGGCCGGGGCCAGGCGTCGTCGACGCGATCCGGAGCGCGGACCTGGTGGTGGTGTGCCCGTCCAACCCGGTGACGTCGGTCGGCCCGATCCTGTCCGTCGCGGGGATCGCCGACGCGCTGTGCGCGGCCGCCGCGCCCGTGGTCGGCGTGAGCCCGATCGTGGGCGGCGCCGCGGTGAGCGGGCCGGCGGCGGCGCTCATGCGCGCACGGGGGCTCAAGGTCTCGCCACTGGGCGTCGCCGCCGCCTACGCGCCGTGGCTGCGACGGCTGCTGATCGCCCCGAGCGATGAGGCGCACGCCACCGAGCTCGAGCGGCGCGGCGTCGAGGCGGACGTCACCGACATCATGATGCCGAGCCGAGAGCGCGAGATCGCGCTGGCGCGGCG
>QHSI01000012.1:0-24307 GCA_003221515.1 Candidatus Rokuibacteriota bacterium | reverse complement strand
CGAGCCCGCGGTGGCCGCGATCGCGCGCACGCTGGGCGCCGAGCCGCTCACCGAGGCGGAGAACCGCGGCCACACCGCGGCGGTCGCCTTCGCGCAGGCCGAAGCCAGCTCGCGCGGCGCGAGCGTGTTCCTGACCGTGCCGGGCGATGTGCCCCGCGTGACCGCCGACGAGCTCACGCAGCTGGTCGCCGCCGCGATCCCCGGCAAGCCGGTCTTCGTGCCGTCGCGCTCGGGGCACGGCACCAACGGCGTCGCGCTGGCGCCTCCCGACACGATGACGTTGAGATTCGGCGAGCCCTCGTTCAAGAACCACCTCGCGGCGGCGCGCCGCCTCGGCCTGACGCCGCGCGTCCTCGACCTGCCGGGCCTCGCCCTCGACATCGACGCGCCGGACGATCTCGTCACGCTCCTGGACCAGGACACCAGCACCGAGACCGGCCAGCTCCTGCATCGGTGGCTCAATACCAGCGGCCAAACGGAAGTACGCAGCCGGCTCGCCTCCATTGCAGCAAACCCGCGACCCACCGGCCCGCTACGGTGAACCGGGCGATGCGGAGCCAACTCGCGTCGCTCTCAGGCCACCCGCAAGCGGAGCGGCTTCACCTTTCTACAGTGAGAGTGGCCATGCCGAGCCGGCACGCGTCGCTCTCAGGCCACACTCGGTCCAAGCCGGCCTCACGGACCCCGTTACAATGACTCCGCCGCCGCGCTACGAGGTCATCGGCATCCAGGGCATCGGCGAAGTGCGTCGCGGCGACGACATCGCCGCGCTCATCGTGGAGGCGGCGGCGCGTCAGTCGACGCCCGTGCTCGCCGCCGACCTGCTGGTGATCGGGCAGAAGATCGTGTCGAAGGCCGAAGGCCGGGTCGTGAAGCTCGGCGACGTCACGCCGTCGCCGATCGCCATCGCGATGGCCCCAGCGCTCGGCAAGGAGCCGCCGCTCGTCGAGGTCATCCTGCGCGAGTCGCGGCGCGTCGTGCGCATGGCCCAGGGCGTGATCATCACCGAGACGCATCACGGCTGGGTCTGCGCGAACGCCGGCGTGGACCAGTCCAACGTCGACGCCGACACGGTGGCGCTGCTTCCCGAGGACTCGGACCGCTCGGCGCGCCAGGTGCGCGACCGCGTGCGCGTGCTGGCCGGCGTCGACGTGCGCGTCATCATCACCGACACGTTCGGGCGCCCCTGGCGCGAGGGGCTCACGAACATCGCGATCGGCGTCGCCGGCTTCGCGCCCCTCCGCAGCTACCTCGGTGAGCGCGATCCGGCCGGCCGGCCGCTGCAGGCCACTATTCTCGCGCTGGCCGACGAGCTCGCCGGGGCGGCGGAGCCGGTCATGGGCAAGCTCGACCGGATCCCGGCGGCGATCGTGCGGGGGCTCACGCTCTCGGCCGCCGAGGAAGGCTCGAAGCCGCTCGTGCGCGAGCCCGCGCGCGATCTGTTCCGATGAGGCCGCGCGTATGAACATCGCGATTCTCGGCGGGACGGGCAAGGAGGGCGCGGGGCTGGCGACGCGCTGGGCCCGGGTCGGCCATTCGATCATCATCGGCTCGCGCGATGCCGAGCGGGCGAAGACCAAGGCGGCCGAGCTGCGCGAGGCGACGCACAAGCTGCCGATCATGGGCGAGTCCAACGCCGAGGCGGCGCGCCTCGGGGCGGTCGTCGTCATCGCGCTGCCGGCGCAGGGGCTCGCGGCCACGCTGCCGGAAGTCCGCGAGGGCTGCCGCGACAAGGTCGTCGTGTCGACCGTCGTACCGCTGACCTTCGGCGGCCCACGCCTGCACACACCGCCGCCGGCTGGATCGTCGGCCGAGGAAGCTCAGGCGCTGCTGCCGGAGGCGAAGGTCGTCGCCGCGTTCCAGCACATCGCCGCCCACGAGCTGGCCGAGGCCGATCACCCGATCGAGTGCGATCTGCTCCTCTGCGGCGCCGACGCCGCCGCCAAGGAGACCGTGGCCGAGCTGGGCCGCTCGATGGGCCTGCGCCCGATCGACGTGGGCGCGCTCTCCAACGCCGGACCGCTCGAGGGCATCACCGCAATCCTGGCGACGATCAACCGGCGCTACAAGCTCAAGAACTCCGGGTTCAAGATCACCGGGCTCTGATCATAACGGCGCCTCGGCCGGCGGGGCCCCAGCCCCGCGACGGCCTGCGGCGCCTACTGCGTCAGGCCGCGCGAGATCGCCAGCCCGAGGTAGACGATCACGACCGCCAACAGCAGCTCGATCCGGTCGAGCCACGCGATCGCCGAGAGCGCCGGGCTCGGATCGTCGCCGACGGCGAGTGCGCGTGCCAGGCGGGGCAGCTGAGCGAAGTCGCGCTGGCCGGCGATTGCGATGGCGGCCAGCACGAGCATGAACTTGGCCGCGAGGACCAGCGCCGCGCCGCTCTCCATCACGTGCTCGAGCGGACCGAGCCGCGTGACGTTGTAGAACCCGGTCGCCGCGACCAGCGCGATCGCCGTCCACGCCGCCGGCCGCCCGCGGCGCGCCGCCTCCGCGAACGGACCGGCGCCGCCGCGCCGCGCCGCCGGCAGCAGCACGTGCGCCTGGTACATGAGCCCGCCCATCCAGACCACCACGCCGAGCAGGTGCAGCCACAGAACGACGATAGGAACCGTCACGGCGTGACGCCGGTCAGGTGGGCCACGACGCCGTCCACGTCGGAGAGATCGCCGAACAGCAGATCGGGACGGCACGTCGCCAGCTCGTCGGCCGCATGCTGGCCGGTCGCGACCGCCACCGCCACCGCGCCGCAGCTCCGCGCGCACTCCACGTCGAGGGGTGTGTCGCCGATGATCGTCACGCGGTCGAACGTGAAGTCGTGGCCGAGGCCACGTGCCCGCGCGCACGCGATCGCTGGCAGCCGGCGCCGGTCCGCGTCGTCGCCGCCGTACGCCCCGACCCGGAAGAGCGGCCAGAGCCGGGTCGGCTCGAGCTTGATCCGGGCGCCGGCCTCGATGTTCCCGGTGAGGAGCCCCACCACGGCGTCCGACCGCGCGTCGAGCCGCCGGACGATCTCCGCGACCCCGGGCATGAGCTTGACCGTCGAACCGTCGCCGATCAGGCGCGTGAGCTCGCGCACGTAGGCGCGGAAGCACGCGTCGACCCCTGCGCGAATGCGCTCGGCGTCGAGGCCGGCCGCGGTCATGAGCTCGTGGACGATGGAGAGATCGGTGCGGCCGCGGAAGTCGTAGCGGTCGATCGCGCCGTCGGTGCCGTAGGTTTCCTTCAGCGCCACCGCGAACGCGGCGCGCCCGGCGCCGCGCACGCTCACCAGCGTGCCGTCGATGTCGAACAGGAAGAGACGCACTCTACTGGGGCGCCAGGCGACGGAGCCGCGCGACCACCACGGGGACGGTGTCCAGGGCGATCTCGATCTCCCCCGCGGTCGTCCAGCGACCGAGCGTGAAGCAGAGCGAACCCTCGGCGGTCTCCTGGTCGCAGCCGATCGCGCGCAGTACGTGCGACGGCTCGCCGATCATCGCGGTGCAGATGGCGCCCGACGACGCGGCGACGCCGCGGAGGTCGAGCTCCAGCAGGACGCCGTCGGCCTTCACGCCGGGCACCACGATCGACACGTGATGCGGCAGGCGTCCCGTCCCGCTCGCCCCGGTGAGCCGCGCCTCCGGCACGCGCGCCAGCAACCCCGACAGCAGGCGATCGCGGAGCTCGGCGAGCCTCGCCGCCTCGCCGGTGACGTCCGCGCGCGCCAGATCGGCCGCCACGCCCATGCCGGCGATCGCCGGCAGGTTCTCGGAGCCCGCGCGATACCCGCCCTCCTGCCCGCCCCCGACCGTGAGCGGCGCGAGCTTGACGCCGGGCCGCACCCAGAGCGCGCCGGCGCCGGGCGGCCCGTAGAGGTCGTTCGACGAAAGGGTGAGCAGGTCGATGCGGCAGTCGTCGATCTGGATCGGGACGCGGCCCGCAGCCCCGACCGCGTCGACGTGGAACGGAACGCCGCGCGCGTGCGTGATGCGGCCGATCTCGCGGATGGGCTGCAGCGTACCGATCTCGCCGTTGGCCGCCATGATCGAGACGAGCAGCGTGTCGTCGCGCAGCGCCTGCGCCACCGCCTGCGGATCGAGGCGGCCCTCCCTGTCGACGCCGACGTATGTGACGGTCCAGCCGCGCTTTTCCAGATCGCGACAGGAGGCCATGACCGAGACGTGCTCGATCGCGGAGGTGACGATGTGGCGACCCGCGGCGCGCTGAGCGAGCCCCTTGATCGCGAGGTTGTTCGCCTCGGTCGCGCTGGCGGTGAAGATCACCCCGGCCGGCACCGCCCCGAACAGCCGGGCGACCTTTGCCCGGGCGCCGTCCAGCGACGAGCGCGCCTCGAGCCCGAGCGAGTGCTGGGCGCCCGCGTTGCCGACGCCCCCTTCCAGAAATGGCCGCATGACGGCGACCACCCGGGGGTCGACGGGCGAGAAGCCCGCGTAGTCCAGGTAGACCCGGGGCGACGTGGGCGTCGAGCCTACGACTCTAGTGAGTCTTTCTGAGGAGGAAGCGGAAAACCGCGCCATTCTTCTCAATCCCCAGCAGCTGGTGACCGGTCCGGATCGCCCAGCTCTTCATGTCCGCCTCGGACCCGGGGTCGTCCGACGTCATCTCGAGGACCTGCCCGGGGTCCATGTGCTGGAGGGCCTCGCGCGTCTTGACGACGGGCATCGGGCAGAATAGCCCGAGGCAATCGATCGACCGGTCGGCCACTACCGCCATATCGGCTATGTCCTTGAAAATTCTGACACCGACCAGAAAGGCCGGCAATAGAATAATGGTAACGATGTCCCCCGAATCTTCCGGAGAAGTGGCGTTGGCTGGGCGGCTCCTCAAGCATAAAGTGCTGCTGGCGCTGACACTTTCATCCCTGATCCCGCTCCTGGTCCTGGCCTACGTGGTCCTCCGTTACGTCGAGCCCGGGCTCGATCGGGCGGAGGTGGCCCGGTTCTACGGCCTCCACGGCCTCATCCTGGCCACGATGCTGGCCATGGCGGTGGGCGCCTACATCATCTGGGACATGGGGCGGGCCCTGTCTCGGCTGGCCGAGCTCATGTCGAAGGACTTGGGGCTGGCCGAGATCGGGAGGCGCAGCGACGAGGTCGGGACCCTGATGACGTCCTTCTCCAGCATGCTGGGCACGGTCGAGCAGCAGGCGATCGACATCAACACCTTCGCGTTGCGGCTCGACGCGGCCTACCGCGAGCTCGAGGCCACCAACGCGAAGCTCAAGGAGACCTCGTTCAAGGACGAGGTGACCGGGCTCTACAATCGACGCTTCTTCTCGCTCCGCCTCGAGGAGGAGATCTCCCGCTACAGGCGGTTCAATCATCCGGTCTCGGTCGTGGTACTCGACCTGGACGGCTTCAAGACCGTCAACGACGAGTTCGGCCACGCGGTAGGCGACGACACGCTGCGCGACATCGGACAGATCCTCATGAAGCACTCGCGCGGCATCAACGTCGTCTCGCGCTACGGCGGCGACGAGTTCGCCGTGCTCCTGGTCGAGACCGCCAAGTCGGGCGCCCGACTCTATGCCGACCGGATCCGCCAGGTCGTCGCGACCTTCCCGTTCTCGCACGGCAAGCAGGTCACCGCGAGCTTCGGCGTGGCGAGCCTACCGGATGACGAGGCCACGACGTCGGAGGAGCTGTTCCGGGCCGCCGACGAAGCGCTCTACGCCGCGAAGCGGGCCGGCAAGAACCAGGTCGTGGGGGCCGGACGCGAAGGCAAAATCTCATGACGCACAGCGAGCACATCCTGATCGTCGACGACGATCGCCAGGTCCGCGAGGTCCTCCACCAGATTTTCCTGGGCGCCGGCTACAAGTGCCGGCTGGCCGGCGACGGGCGCGAGGGCGTCGAGGTGTTCCGGGAGATGAAGCCGCCGCTCACCGTCACCGACCTCAAGATGCCGATCATGGGTGGCTACGAGCTGCTCCAGCAAGTTCGGGAGGAGGAGCCGGACGCCGCGGTCATCGTGCTCACCGGCGCGGCCGACGTCAAGACGGCCATCGCCAGCCTCAAGCTCGGCGCCTACGACTTCATCATGAAGCCGGTGAACGTGGACGAGCTGCTCATCGCCGCCGAGCGGGCGCTCGAGCGACGCAACCTCCTGATCGAGCGTCGCCAGTACCAGGAGCTGCTCGAGGTGCGCGTGGTCGAGGCGACGCGGGGGCTGGGCAAGCTCTATCGCGAGCTCCAGGACACCTACGAGACGACCCTCGAGGCGCTCGGGTCGGCCCTCGACACCCGCGACGTCGGGACCGAGTCGCACTCGCGACGCGTCCACGGCTACGCGCTGGCGACGGCGCGCGAGTACGGCGTTCCCGACGCCGACCTGACCGATCTGGCCCACGGCGTGTTGCTGCATGACATCGGCAAGATCGGCATCCCCGACGCGATCTTGCTGAAACCCGGCCCGCTCACGCCGGACGAATGGCAGATCATGCGGCGCCACCCGGAGATCGGCAAGCTCCTGATCGAGAAGATCCCGTTTCTCCGCGGCGCTGTGCCGATCGTCTACTCCCACCACGAGAAGTGGGACGGCACCGGCTACCCGCTCGGTCTCCGCGCCGAGGAGATCCCGCTCGGCGCGCGCATCTTCATGGTGGTGGACGCGTTCGACGCGATCACGTTCGACCGTCCCTACTCGAAGGCCCAGCCGTTCGACGTCGCCAAGGCCGAGATCAAGCGGTGCGCCAGCACCCACTTCGATCCCAGCGTCGTCGAGGCGTTCTTCAAGGTGCCCGAGGCGCTGCTCGCGGAGATTCGCCGGAAGAGCCTGGAGTCGTAGTGAGCCCGGTCAGGCGGGGTCGGCGAAGCCGAGCTCGGCGCAGAGACGGCGGACCTGCGCCATCGGCGTGGCGAGCTCGTCCTCGGTGAGCCCCAGCTCCCCGTAGCTCTGAAGGAGCGCGCGGAGATCTTCGACGCGCGCCACCGCAACGGGGCGATGTCCCGCCTCGGCCAGGCGCCGGATCGACCGCATGCGCGCGGTGGTCACGCCTTCGAGCGCCTGCACCAGCGTCGAGCGCGTCTCGGTCTGGCGGTCCGGACCGATCGCCTCGAATCCCAGCGCGTGCCGCAGCGGAGCGAGCGCCTTCTCGGCATCGCCGGCCGTCAGCCGCCGCTTCCCGAGCTCCGTGTACGCCCACCAGAGCCGCTGATCGACCTCTTCGCGGCGTTTGGCCGGCAGCGCCTCGGCCGGGATCGTGGCGAGCAGATCCTCCGCTCGCTGCAGCGATTCGAGCGCGTCGTCCTCACGCGCTTCCTGCAGGCTGCGGATCGCCTTCGCGGTGAGCTGGCCCACCTCGCCGCCGAACGTGCCGGCGAACATCGTGTGGAATCCCTCGGCGCGCGCGGGCGGAAGCGCGGGATCGTCCAGCGGCTCGCGCAGGAGGAGGCGCGCCCCGTTGAAGTCCTGAAGCTGGAGCAGCCTGACGACGGCGCGCTCGTACGCGGACCAGAGTGCCTCGTGAGCCGTTTCGTGCAGGTCGGCCAACCCCGTATCCTCGGCGACCACGGCGAGCCCGCGATCGATCCAGTTGATCGCGGCCCGGATGGTTTCGACGCGGTCGCCGACTTCGTGACTCCGCGCGCGCGCGAGCCTCACCCGCGCGGCGTCGAGCGTCAGCGTGGCGAAGCGACGGCGATAGGTCGATCGTTCGGTCTCGGGTGCGGTCTCCATCGCCGACGCGAGCGCCTTCGCGGCACCCTCGTCCTCGCCCAGCGCCTGCTTCGCCAGCGCCAGGACGGCCCAGAGCGCCGCGGTCTCGTGCGCCAGCGACGACGGCAGCTCGTGAGGGACCTTCGTGAGCGCGTCTTCGGCGCGCATCACGACCTCGCCGTACCGCTTTTCCTGGTACATCGCGAAACACGCCTCCACGAGCGGTGAATCGCGCCCGGTCCTCGCTTCGGGCACGGGCGCCGGGACGCCGGCGGTCGCCCAGAACGATTCCCGCGCGGCGGGCTCCACCGTCTTCGGGGACGCCGTCCCATCGGGCGCGACCGGAGCCGGCGCCTCGTTCACGTGGGTCGTCCGGGCGCCGCGCAGGACCCGGTGCGGCCGCGCGTGGGGCGAGACCTTGCTGCGGCGCATCCGCCGCGGCGGCGGAGTCTCCGACGGCGGACCGATTTCCTGGGGCACGACTCGAGGAGGCGCGACTTCTTCGGGAGGCGCAGGCTCGGGAGGCGCGGCCTCGGCGGTCGGCGGGAGCTCCTCCACCGCGGTCACGATCTCGGGAGGCGGCGGGGCGTCTTCGACCACCGGCGGCAACTCGATCGGCAACGCGATCAGAGCGCGAGGCGCTTCCTCGCGCGGCTCGGGCTCCGGCAGCTCCCCCAGCGGTTCGACTTCCGGGAACTCAGCTTGCGGGGGCTCGACTTCCGGCGGCTCGATCAGCATCGCGATCACGGCACGAGGCGCTTCCTCGAGCGGCTCGGGCTCCGGCAGCGTCTCCAGCGGCTCGACCTCCGGCGGCTCCACCGTCGTCCGCTCGGCCTCGAGCGGCTCGGCTTCCGGCAGATGCGTAACCGGAGGAGGCGGCACGACCGGGGCAGGCGGCGAAACCGGGGGAGGCGGCGCGAACACTATCGGTGCTCGCGGCGCCGCTGTCCGTTCGAAGCCCCGCAGGGGCGTGACGGGACGCGGCGGCGCCCCTTGAGCCCCTTGGCGCGCGGGGTACCGCGGCTTCGTTGGCCAGAGGAGCTCGAGGATGCCGAGGACCAGCAGCACACAGGCGCTGCCGACCGCGACGAGGATGAAGCCCTCTTCGCTCAGCATGCGAGGACCGCCACGGGACGCCTCACCGACGACCATGCTAGCATGCGCTCGGGAGGACTTTTATGCGTCGGGTCGCCGTGATCGGGGTCGGAGTAACCAAGTTCGGACTGCACGACCGCACCTCCGCCGAGCTCTTCGCCGAGGCCGCGGCCGACGCGCTGACCGACGCGGGAATTCCGGCAGGCGCCGTTCAGGCTCTCTACTACGGCAACGTCGTGGGTGGCGAGACCGAACACCAGCTGCACACCGGGCCGCAGGCCGCGTCCGTCCTCGGCATCCCGTCGGTGCCCACCACGCGATTCGAGACCGCGTGCGCGAGCTCGCACGCGGCGTTCCGTCACGCCGTGATGGAGATCGCGGCGGGGGTGTCCGACGTGGTGATGGTCGGCGGCGCCGAGCGCGTCCTCAACGTCTCCACGGCCGAGTCGACCGAATACTTCGCCTACACCTCCGACGCGGTGTGGGAGCAGCCGCTCGGGCTCACCTTCCCTGGCGTCTTCGCGATGATCGCGCGCGCCCACATGCAGAAGCACGGCACCACCGAGGCGCAGATGGCGGCGGTGGCGGTGAAGAACCACCGGCACGGGGCGCTGAACCCCAAGGCGCAGTTCCAGAAACAGATCACCATCGAGCAGGTCCTCAAGTCGGCCTACGTCGCCGACCCGCTCAAGCTCCTCGACTGCTGCCCGTTCAGCGACGGCGGCGCGGCGCTCGTGCTGGCCTCCGAAGAGGTCGCGCGGCGCCACCGCAAGCCCGTCTGGGTGCTCGGATCCGCGGCCGCGTCGGACTGGATGCTGCTCGGCGACAAGCGCGACCTGTCGCGAGTGCCGGCCACGGAGCGCGCCGCCGCCGCGGCGTATCGTCAGGCCGGCCTCGGCCCCGACGACGTGGACGTCGTCGAGCTGCACGACTGCTTCACGATCGCCGAGATCGTCGCCACCGAGGGGCTCGGCCTCTTCGAGCCGGGCGCCGGTGGCCGCGCCGCCGAAGAGGGTCGCACGAGCCTCGGCGGTGAGATCCCCGTCAACCCGTCGGGCGGCCTGAAGGCCAAGGGCCATCCGATCGGCGCGACGGGCGCCGCGCAGATCGCGGAGATCGTCACGCAGCTCCGCGGCGAGGCCGGCCCTCGCCAGGTCGACGGCGCTCGCCGTGGCCTCACCCACACCCTCGGCGGTAGCGCCGCGACGGTGCTGGTGAGCCTGTTCGGTCGTGACTGAGCCCGCGATCACCGTCCGCGCCTTCTTCGAGCGAGCGCGCGCGGGACAGCTGGTGGCCATCCGCTGCGGGTCGTGCGGCGAGCTCGCGATTCCCCCCAAGGAGCTGTGTCCCAAGTGCCACGCGCGCGCATGGCGGGAAGAGCCGCTGGCCGGCAACGGCACGATCGCCAGCTACACGGTGATTCGGGTGGCGCCGCGGGCCCACGCGGCCGGCGTGCCCTACGCGGTGGCCGTCGTGGCGCTGAAAGAAGGCGTGTCGCTCCTCGGCCGGATCGTCGACATTCCGCTCGAGTCGCTCGCCGTCGGCATGCCGGTCCGCTTCCGTCCCTTCGTCGCGCCGGATCAGCAGCCTTCCATCGGCTTCGGGCCCGCGTAGCCCGGCTTGGGAGCGACGCGAGGTGGCGCCCACGAGGGCGCGGGCGCTCAGATGGTCGAGTAGCCGCCGCTCACGCTGATCGTCTGGCCGGTGATCCAGCCGGCGAGATCGGAGGCCAGGAACGCGACGAGCGGCGCGATGTCCTCGGGCTTGCCGAGGCGACGGATCGGATATCCGGCGACGATGCGCTCGCGGTTCTTGGCGAGCCACGCCTGGTCGGAGTGCGACGTCTCGATCCATCCGAGGGCGAGCACGTTCACGGTGATGTTGCTGCGGCCGAGCTCCTTGGCGAGCGTCTTGGTGAGCGAGAGCACGGCGCCGCGCGCGCCGGCCGACACGCCGAGGCGCGGCTGGCCGACTCTGGCCGAGTCGCCGACGATGCTGATGATGCGCCCGGCGCCCTGCGCCGCGAGCTTCGGCGCCGCCGCGTGGCAGGCGTTGAAGACGCCGTAGAGGCACACGTCGACCTGGCGCCGCCACTCCTCGGGCGTCGTTTCCAGGAAGAGCTTCGGCTCGACGAGCCCGGCGTTGTTGACGACGACGTCGAGCCGTCCGAGGTCGGTGACGATGCGGTCGACCATGCCGTTCATCGCGGTGTAGTCCGCGACGTCCGCCCCGTAGGCCGCCGCCCGACCACCGCGCCGGGTGATCTCGGCGACGAGCGCGTCGGCCTCGCCGCGCGAGTGCAGATAGTTGATGGCGACCGCCGCGCCCTCCGCGGCCAGCGTGAGCGAGATCTCGCGCCCGACGTCGCGCGCGCCGCCGGTGACCAGCGCGACTTTGCCGGCGAGGCCGAGATTCATGGCCCGCGGCTCACCAGCCGGAAGATACGCTCGGGCGTCACCGGCAGCTCGGCGACCTCGACCCCCAGCGGCGCCAGCGCGTCGGCGACGGCGTTGGCGATGGCCGCGGGCGCGCCGATCGTCCCGCCCTCGCCCATGCCGCGGAATCCGCCGAGCGTGACGGGCGACGGCGTCTCCAGGTGGTGCACCTCCATCCACGGCACCTCGCAGGCCGACGGCACCACGTAGTCCATGAGCGTGCCGCTGAGCAGCTGGCCGTGCTCGTCGTAGACGATCTCCTCGAGCAGGGCCGCGCCCAGTCCCTGGGCGACGCCCCCGTGGACCTGACCGTCGACGATGAGGGGATTGACCATGCGCCCGCAGTCTTCCACGACGAGATAGCGCAGGACGCTGACGTGACAGGTCGCGCGATCCACCTCGACCACGGCCAGGTGGGTCGCGTTCGACGCGGTGCCGTAATACGGATCGTAGAAGCGCGTGGCCTCGAGCCCGGGCTCGAGGCCCTTCGGCAGCTGCTTGACGCCGGTATAAGCGGCGCGCGCGATCTCGCGAACGGTCACGCTTCGATCGGGCATGCCACGCACCGCCAGCCGGCCGGCCGCGGGGACCAGATCGGCCGGATCGGCCTCGAGCAGATGGCCGGCGATCGTGAGCATCTTCTCGCGGACGGCGCGCCCGGCCATGATCGCGGCGCCGCCCGCCAGCACGAGGCTCCGGCTCGCGTACGTCCCGGTGCCGTAGGGCGAGAGCGCGGTGTCGCCGTGGAGAACGCGGACGTCCTCGATCGGCACGCCGACCTCGTCGGCGACGATCTGCGCGAGCGTGGTCTCGAGACCCTGGCCGTGCGAGGCGACGCCGAACACGGCCGTCACCTTGCCAGCGGGATCGACGCGGATGGTCGCCGCCTCGGTGCCGGTGGCGATCGGCACCCCCGGCGCGACGGGGATCGCCGAGCCGATTCCCGTCAGCTCCACGTAGGAGGCGACGCCGATGCCGAGCCAGCGGCCGGCGGCGCGCGCCCGCGCCTGCTCCGCGCGCACGGCATCGTAGTCCATCGCCTCGCGCGCCCGCAGCAGCGAGGCCGTGAAGCTCGCGCGGTCCCAGACGATCCCCGACGGCGACTTGTACGGAAAATCCTCGTCGCGGATGAAATTGCGCAGCCGGATCTCCGTCGGGTCGAGGCCGAGTCGCCGCGCCGCCCGATCCATCAGTCCCTCGATCACGAACACCGCCGGCGGACGGCCGACGCCGCGATAGGGGCCGAGCGGCGTCTTGCAGGTGGCGACGCCTCGCGTGCGTCCTCGATAGGTGGGCACGCGGTACGGTCCGGGCAGGAAGCTGATGGTCTGCACGGGCTCGATGGCGGCGGTCCACGGATAGATCGAATAGGCGCCGATGTCGGCGGTGACCTGCGCGCGCAGGCCGACGATGGCGCCGTCGCGGTCCAGGCCGAGCTCGGCGTCGATGATCTCGTCCCACGCGTGCGTGGTGGCCAGCAGATCCTCGCGACGGTCCCCGATCCACTTCACCGGGCGGCCCAGGCGCCGGGCCATCACGCAGGTGGCGATCTCCTCGGGATAGAGCGACGCCTTGGCGCCGAAGCCGCCGCCCACGTCCTCGGCGATCACGCGGATCTGGTGCTCGGGCATGTCGAGCAGATCGGTCAGGACGTCGCGCACGATTCCGGGACATTGCGCCGACGAGCGCAGCGTCAAGGTGCCGCTGCCCGTCGCGTACTCGGCCAGGCACCCGCGGTTCTCCATGCAGATCGCGGTGTGCCGGTGGAAGCGGAACCGCTCGCGCACGACGACCGCCGCCGACGCCAGCGCCGCGTCGACGTCGCCGCGGGCGAACTCGCGGGCGACCAGCAGGTTGGTCCCGGCCTCCTCGTGGACCAGCGGGCTCGCCGCCTCGAGCGCCCGCTCCATGTCGGTGATCAGCGGCAGCGGCTCGTACTCGACGACGATGCGCTCGACCGCGTCCTCGGCGACGTACCGATTCTCCGCGGCGATCATCGCCACCGCCTCGCCCACGTGGCGAACCTTGCCGAGCGCCAGCGGCGGAAAGCTCGTGACCTTGACGGCCGGCGTCTTGGACGCCGCGCGCACCGGCTTCGACGCCCGCGCGATCTCTTCGCCCGTCAGCACCGCGGTCACACCGGGCAGCGCCAGCGCGGCCGAGGCGTCGATGGCCACGATCCGAGCATGCGCCTGGGGCGAGCGGAGGAACGCGGCGTAGAGCAGCCGTGCCGGCCGGTGGTCGTCGACGTAGCTGCCCTGGCCGGTCAGGAAGCGCGGGTCTTCGCGCCGCGCCACCCGCGCGCCGACGAGGCGCGGCAGCGCCGCGGGCCCGACGGATCGCGGGTCGGTCACCGCGCCCTAGCGCCCGCCGCGGAGCGTCGCGGCGGCGGCCCGCACCGCGTTGACGATCCCCTGGTAGCCGGTGCAGCGACAGAGCACCGCGGAGATTCCCTCGCGGATCTCGCGGTCGCTGGGCGACGGGTTCGTGCGCAGGAAGTCGAGGGCGGTCATCAGCATGCCGGGCGTGCAGAAGCCGCACTGCAGGCCGTGGTGCTCGCGAAACGCCTCCTGCAGAGGATGGAGCTTGCCGTCCTGCATCAGGCCTTCGACCGTCATGAGCTCGGCGCCGTCGGCCTGGACCGCCAGCATGATGCAGGAGCGCGCCGACTCGCCGTTCACGATGATCGTGCAGGCGCCGCAGATCCCGTGCTCGCAGCCAACGTGGGTGCCGGTGAGGCCCAGGTCTTCGCGGATGAAGTCGACGAGCAGCTTGCGGGGCTCGCAGCGTCCCTCGTGGGCGACGCCGTTGACCTTCAAGCGAACGGTCATCATGTCAGCCACGCGCCACTCCTATCGCTCGCACGAGCGCGCGCTTCGTGAGGACTCCGGTGAGGTGGCGACGGTAGTCCGCCGATGCGTGGATGTCCGAATCCGGATCGACCAGCTCGGTGGCTTTCCGGGCCGCGGCCTCGATGGCGGCCTCGCCCAGCCCGTCGCGCTCGAGGATCTCCTCGGCGGCGCGCAGCCGCACCGGCACGGGCCCCGCGCCGGCGGTGGCCAGGCGCGCCGTCTTGCAGCGCTGCCCGTCGCGCACGACGACCGCGGCGATGCCGATGATCGCGAAATCGCCGTGCCGTCGCGAGAACTCCTCGAGGGCGTAGCCGGCGCCCGCCGCCATCGCGGGCAGTCGCACCTCGGTCAAAATCTCGTCGGGCGTCAGGGTGGTGGTGAGATACGTCTGGAACAGGTCCGCGGCCTTGATGACTCGCTCGCCCTTGGCGCCGCGCGCCACCACCTCGCCCTCGAGCGCGGTGAGGACCGCCGGATACTCCGCGGACGGATCGGCGTGGGCGATCGAGCCGCCGATGGTGCCGCGCGTGCGGATCGGCAGGTGCCCCACCCACCGCGTCGCTTCCTTGAGCAGCGGCAACCGCTGCGCGACCACGGGCGAGAACTCGATCGTCCGCTGACGCGTCATCGCACCGAGTCGCACGCGGCCCCCGCTCTCTTCGATGAAGGCGAGGCTCGGGATCCGGTTGAGATCCACCAGCGCGGCCGGGCGCGCGAGACGGAAATTCAGCAGCGGCATGAGGCTCTGGCCGCCGGCCAGCACCTTGGCGTCGCCGCCGTAGCGGCCCAGCAGCGCCAGCGCCTCGTCGACGGTCCGCGGCGCGTGGTACTCGAACTTCGGAGGTTTCATTGTAGCGGGGTCCTCGAGGCCGGCTTGGACCGAGGGTGACCTGAGATAGGCGCGACCCGGCTCCGGTCGCCCGATTTTGGCTCTGCGCCAGAAGCGACCCGGCTCCGATCGCCCGATTCTTGCGCGGCGCCAGGTGCGACCCGGCTCCGGTCGCCCGATTTTGGCTCTGCGCCAGAAACGACCCGGCTCGCGTCATTGGCTCGGGCCCGTTCCATGATTGTCCATAACTTGGTCGGTGTCATTGGCAGGTCGTTGATCCTGATGCCCAGCGGCGCGAGGGCGTCGCTGACCGCGTTCGCGATCACCGCGGGGACCGTCATCGATGACGACTCGCCCAGGCCCTTGGAGCCGAGCGGCGTCAGCGGCGACGGCGAGACGATGTGCGCGATGTCGATGGTCGGCGCCTCGCTCGCGGTCGGGACGAGGTAGTCCATGAACGTTCCCGTGAGCAGCTGTCCGTTGTCGTCGTACTGCAGCTCCTCGTAGAGCGCGCCGCCCAGCCCGTGGAGCGCGCCGCCGTAGATCTGGCCCTCGGCGATCATCGGGTTGATGATCGTCCCCGCGTCGTGCACGGTGACGTAGCGCAGGATCTTGATTGCCGCGGTGTCCCGGTCGACCTCCACCGCCATCACCTCGGCGATGAAGCCGTACGTGTTGGAAGAGTTCACGCGGTCCTGCGCGTCGACGGCCTTGGCCACCGTGAAGCCGAACACCGCGGTGGCCTGGAGCGCGGGCTCCATGCCCTCCGGCAGCGACTCGGTGTTCCAGTGGGCGCGCCCGGCCAGGTCCTTGACCGAGTACGCGGGCCCCTTACCGCTCCGGGGCCGCACGGCGCCGTCGCGGAACTCCAGCGATTCCGCCGGCACGTCCGTCAGGTGCGCCGCGTACGCCACGAGCTTGGCCTTGAGCTTTCGGGCCGCGAGGGCGACCGCGCTCGTCCCGACGGAGCCGAAGCGGCTCGAGTACGTGCCCGACGAGATCGACCAGACTCGAGTGAACGTGTCCATCTCGTCGACGACCGTGACGTCCTGCGGCACGAGCCCGAGCTCGTCGGCCACGATCTGCGAGACGACCGTCTGATGGCCCTGGCCCTGCGGCGTGGTGCCGAGGATCGCGATCACGCGCCCGAGCGGGTCGATCTTGATCGTCGCCGCGTCCACCGCCCCCGACTTCGGCAGGTACTCGGGCTTGGCGCGAAACTGCGGATCGAGCGCCGTGGCCACGTAGCCCATGTTCGACACCGATGGATCCACCGCCAGGGCCAGCCCGATGCCGAAGTAGCGCCCGGCCGCACGCGCCTTCGCCTGCTCGCGTCGCAGCTCGTCGTAGCGCGCGAGCTCGAGGGCGCGGTCGAGAGCCGCTGGATAATCGCCGCTGTCGTAGAGCCCGCCGGTCGGGGTCCGATACGGGAACTGGTCGGGCTGGACGAGGTTGCGCCGCCGGACGTCGACCGGATCGAGGCCGAGCTTGTCCGCGAGGCGATCCATCATCCCCTCGGTCTCGAAGTAGAGATGCCCGCACGCGTAGCCCCGGTTCGGTCCGGTGAGGCTCTTGTTGGTCATGACGACCGAGGCGTCGACCTCGAGGTTCTGGAAGCGATAGGGGCCGACAAAATTGCCGGTGGGACGAAAGCTGCAGCCGGGCTCGGGGCTACGGATGTAGCCGCCGACGTTATCAAGCCACCGAAACCGCATGCCGAGGATCGTCCCGTCCTTCGTGGCGGCGACCTCGCGGTACGCGACCCGATCCGTCCCGCTCGACGACGCCAGCAGGTGCTCGCGCCGGTCCTCGATCCACTTGACCGGCACGCCGAGCCGCATCGCCGCGAGAGCGATCAGCGCGATGTACGGATAGATCGACGACTTGATGCCGAACGAGCCCCCGATGTCCGGCGGGACGATGAAGCGCAGCTTGTTCTCGGGCAGTCCCAGCACGCGGGCCGTGAGCGGGTGCATGATGAACGGCCCCATGAAGTTCGACCACACCGTGCACACGCCGTCGAGCGGGTCCCACTTCGCGATGACCCCGTAGGTCTCGATCGGCGTCGAGCCGTACTTCGGGAAGCTGAACCGCTCGTCCAGGACCACGTCGGCCTCGCGGAACGCGCGGTCGGGGTCGCCGTAGACGAGCCGCCGGTGGCCGGCCAGGTTCGAGCCGACGGCCTCGTGGAGCACCGGCGCGTCGCTCTCGAGCGCGCGCTCGGGGTCGAGCACGACGGCGAGCGGCTCGTAGCCTACCTGCACGTGCTCGGCGGCATCCTCGGCCAGGTACCGATTGCGCGCGACCACGACCGCCACCGGCTCGCCCACGAAGCGCACCCGGTCCGTCGCGGCGCAGTAGTAGTGGACCGGCGCGGTGACGCCGACCGAGAACGGCTTGGTGTGCCGGGCGACGTCGGCGCCGGTGATCACGCCGGCGACGCCGTCCATCGCACTCGCCGCCGCCGTGTCGTAGCCCAGGATCTTCGCGTGAGCGTGGGGCGAGCGCACGATGGCCGCGTGGCAGACATTGGCCACCGGGGGATGATCGTCGATGTACGTGCCGCGACCGGTGAGGAGCCGCGCGTCCTCGACACGCTTGACCGGCTTGCCGATCCAGCGACCTTCGCTCAAGCCCGAGCGCTCGATTCCAGCTCGAACGGGACACCCGCGTTCTTCGCGACCACGAGGTTCATCCCGTACGACGCCGCCGGATGGCCGAGCGACCGGTCGGCGTCGATCAGCGCGGTCGCCGCGGTCTCGCGCACGGTCTCGAACAGGGGGCGCATGTTGAGCCGGCCAGCGCGGAACTCCTGATCGCAGGTCGGCAGCATCGAGATGCCGTGCGAGTCGACGCCGCGCAGGTCGGTCTCGACCATCAGATCGACGGTCGTCGCGGCCTGCGCCGGGGACATGCCCCAGGCCGAGAACACGGACACGAGCTGACGGCGAATCTGTGGCGCGGGCACTCGCATGGCGGAGCCTCCGAGGCGCTGCGGATCGTCAGCCGCGGCCGACGAACGGCATCTTGTTGGCCATGACCGTCATGAACAGCACGTTCGCGTCGAGCGGCATGTGGGCCATGCACAGCACGGCGTTCGCGACGTTCTCGACGTCCATCGTCGGCTCGATCATGGTGGTGCCGTTCGGCTGCGGGACGCCCTTGGCCATCCGCTCGGTCATGGGGGTCGCGGCGTTGCCGATGTCGATCTGGCCGCACGCGATGTCGTACTTGCGCCCGTCCAGCGACGTGGCCTTGGTGAGTCCGGTGATGGCGTGCTTGGTCGAGGTGTAGGGCGCCGAGTTGGGCCGCGGCGTGTGGGCCGAGATCGAGCCGTTGTTGATGATCCGCCCGCCGCGCGGGTCCTGGCTCTTCATGATCTTGAACGCTTCCTGGGTGCAAAGGAACGAGCCGGTGAGGTTGGTGTCCACGACGGCTTTCCATTGTGCGACGGTGAGATCCTCGAGGAGCCCGGCGGCGCCGATGCCGGCGTTGTTGAACAGGAGGTCGAGGCGGCCGAACGTCTCCTTGGTGCGCGCGAACAGGGCGCGGATCGCCTCCGGTTCGCACACGTCGGTGGGGACGACGAGCGTCCGACCGCTCGACGCGCCAGCGGCCGCCACCTGCTCGAGCGCGTCCTTGCGCCGCCCGGCGAGCGACACGTGGTACCCGTCCTTCAACAGCGCGAGCGCCACCGCCTTGCCGACGCCGCTGCCGGCGCCCGTCACGATCGCAACCTTCTTGTCCATGGTCAGTCTCCTGATCGCGTGGTATACGTCGCCGACAGCCTATCATGGGAGGCCTCATGGGCCGGATCGTGTACGCGGCGGCGATGTCGCACGTGCTCTACCCCGACTACTACGGCGAGAACGTGGGCCCGCACGGCCGGAAGATGGTGGAGGAGCTGATCGAGGTGGTGCGCGACATGGGGCGCACGCTGGCCGCGGCCGCGCCAGACGCGCTGGTCGTCGTCGCCGACGATCACCTCAACGTGTTCTCGTTCGACGCGGTGCCCGCGCTCTGCGTGCGCGTCGGGCGCTCCGTGAGCCGCATGGTCCAGGACGACGCGATCGAGTTCGACCGGGCGCTCGACGGGTTGCCCGAGCGCTACCCCGTCCACGAGGGGCTGGCCAACGCGATCCTGGAACAGGGGCTGCAGGCCGGCTTCGACTTCGCCGCGTCGTGGTCGGCGCCGCTCGACCACGCGTTCCTGAGCCCGGTCTCCACGCTCTACGGCGATCGCCCGGTGCCGCCGCTCGTCCCGTTCTGGGTCAACTGCTTCGTGGCGCCCCAGCCGACCGCGCAGCGCTGCTTCGCGGCCGGCCGGCACATCGCGCGCGTCGTCGCCGAC
Source organism: Candidatus Rokuibacteriota bacterium (assembly GCA_003221515.1). Classification (GTDB taxonomy): domain Bacteria; phylum Methylomirabilota; class Methylomirabilia; order Rokubacteriales; family CSP1-6; genus AR31. The sequence continues at coordinate 5,080 of QHSI01000012.1, read as the reverse complement.
GGCCCGTGGAAGGTGGCCGTCATCGCCACCGGCGGGCTCAGCCACTTCCCGGAGCTCTCGCTGGCGCGTGTGGGTCAGTCGGATCCAGTCTTCGACCGCCGCGCCGTCACGCTGATGGAAGCGGGCGACCACGCGGCACTGGCAGCGCTGACGGCCAAGGAGCTGCACGACACCGGATCGCACGAGCTGCTCAACTGGCTGGTGCTGCTCGGCGCCGTGAGCCCGGCGCGCGCCCGCGTCCGCTTCTTCGGCGAGATGGGGCGCATCGACCTGGCCGCGCTCGAGTGGGACGTGGCATGAGCCGCTACGACACGAACGTGATCCTGTACCGCCTGAAGAAGGACCCGGCGTTTCGCGACCGCTTTCGCTCCGATCCCTCGACGGCGCTGGCCGGGACCGACCTCACCGAGGAGGAGCGCCAGGCGTTCATGCGCTGGGACGTGCCGCGACTGAACGAGCTCGGCGGCATGCTCCACCTGCTGCTGTCGATTCCGGGGCTTGGACACTAGCGAACTAGTGGTGCGGTGTATCTGAACATGGACGATCGCTGAGCGGATCTCAAAGCTCCCGCAGCGCCGCCGCGATGCGCGCCCGCGCCGCGCGCACGGCCGGCGGCACCCCGCCCACCAGCCCCATCAGCAGCGCGAACGCGATCCCCCACGTCAGCAGGAGCGGCGTGATCTGGAACGCGAAGGCCAGGTGGGAGAAGGTCTGCCAGTTGATGGTCCCCGTCGTCAACCCGTTCAGCGGGAGGACGACGACGCAGCCCAGCACGCCGCCGACGAGCGCGATGCAGAGCGACTCCGCGACGAAGGACAGGACGATGCTCCCGCTGCCGAAGCCCAGCGCCCGTAGCGTCGCGATCTCGCGCGATCGCTCCGCGACCGCGGAATACATCGTGTTCAGCGCGCCGAAGACGGCGCCGATGCCCATGACCACGGCGATGATCGTGCCGAGGACCGTGATCAGTGTCGTCAGCTGGCGCGACTGCTTGGCGTAGTAGTCGACCTCGCGATCGACCTGGACCGTCACACGGGGATCGGACGTCAGCGCGTCCTTGAATCCGTTGAGCGCCTCGGGCGACGACAGGCGCGCCGTCGCGGACTGGAACAAGGCCTGGGGGCGCTGGAACACCTGATTGAGCACGGTCGTGTCGCACCAGATCTCGGAGTCGAACGCGGTGCCGCCGGAGTCGAACACGCCGACGACCACCCAGGTCGCGCCGCCGAACCGGAGTGTCTTGCCGAGGTCGATGCCGTCGTAGGCGCCGGCGACGTTGCGGCCGACGACGAGCTCCGTGAGCCCCGGCTGGAAAAATCGGCCCGCGACGATCTTCACGGTCGGCCGCACCGCGAGGGCTTTCGGGGACACGCCGCGCACCTGAGCGTTGCCCTCGGTACCCCGGCCCTTCAGCGGGAAGGCGGCCACCACCACGACCTCGGGGCTCACCAGCGCGCCGCCGGCGCCGCGCTCGATCCCCGGCGCGTCCTCGATGACGCGGATCTGGTCCAGGACGACGCTGCTGTCCATCTCGGAGGTCGCGCCGGCCCGCCGGACGATCGCGTTGCGCGGCGAGCCGGACGCGATCAGCGTCGCCTCGAAGCCGCGGGCCAGCGACAGCATGGCCACGAACACGCCGACGGTGCCGGCGATGCCGAGCACCGCCACCACCGTCGAGGCCCACCGGGCTCGCAGGCTGCGCACATTGTAGATCAGCGGCACCGCCACGTCAGATCCGTCTGAGCGCGTCGACGATGCGAAGACGACTGGCCGAGAACGCTGGCAGAATCCCCGCCAACAGCCCGACCACCAGCGCGAGCGCCAGACCACTCACGATCGCGCTCGCGGGCAGGTAGAAGAACGGCAGCAGGCCGCCGGTGGGATCGCCACGCAGCGTGAAGAGCTTGGCCAGCCCGAGCCCGACGCCGCCGCCCACCGCGGCCACGACGATCGTCTCGACGATCACCAGCACCAGCACGAAGGGGTCGGAGAAGCCGACCGCCTTCAGCACCGCCAGCTCGCGCGTGCGCTCGCGCACGGCGATGGCCATCGTGTTGCCGGTGACGAGCAGGAGCGTGAAGAACACCACGCTGCCGATGGTCGTGATCAGGAGCTCGATGTTGCCCATCTGCTTGACCCACGACGCGGCGAACGCCTTCTCGGTGTCGGTCTTCGTCTCGGCCGGAGAGTTCGCGAACAGCTCGTCGATCGCCTTGACCACGCGCACCGCGGAGTCCGGACTGTCGATGCGGACCGTGTACCAGCCCACGTTCCCCTTGCGGAACTGCTTGCGCTCGTCGAGATAGTCCCAGCGAAACCAGAACTGGGTCTCGTCGTCCTGCACCCGGCGGCCCTTGTAGATCGCGCGGACGTTGAACTCCCACGAGCCCGCGAAGATCGTGCCCTTGATCGGGAGGCGATCCCCGAGCTTCCACTTGAACCGCTCGGCCAGCGCCTCGCCGACGACCGCGCCCTCCTTGTCGCCCAGGAACGCCTGCCACTGGTCGTCCGGGATCACGAACTCCGGGTACATCTGCCGGTACGTTTCGCGATCGATGGCGAACTGCGGGAAGAAATTGCGCTCGTCCTGATAGACGCCGCCGAACCAGTTGGCGAACGTCACCTGGGTCACGCCGGGAATGCGCGCGAGCCGGTCGCGGTAGGCGAGCGGGAGCGGTTGGATGATCGAGACCCGGTTCACCACCACCAGCCGGTCGGCGCCGGCCACCTCTACGCCCTGCTGGAAGGCGCCGCGGACCACCGCCAGGATGCCGAAGAGGAACAGGGCCACCGCGAACGAGCCCGCCGTCAGCGCCGTGCGGGTCTTCTTCCTGAAGAGGTTCGTCAGGATCAGGTGGCCGTACTTCATCGCGCGCGGCCGGCCGTCACCGTGTCGACGAGCACGCCCTTCTCCAGGTGCAGCACGACGTGCGCGCGCTCGGCGGCCAGCGGGTCGTGCGTGACCATGAGGATGGTCTTGCCGTGCTCGCCGGCCAGCCGGCCGAGCAGATCGAGGACTTCGTCGGCGCTCTTCCGGTCGAGGTCTCCGGTCGGCTCGTCGCAGAGCAGGAACGTCGGATCGGCCACGATGGCGCGCGCGATGCCCACGCGCTGCTCCTGCCCGCCGGAGAGCTGCCGTGGATAGTGGCGCATGCGGTCGGCCAGACCTACGACGGTGAGCGCGGTCTCCACGTGCCGGCGGCGCTCGGCCTTCGACAGGCCGGTCAGCAGCAGCGGCAGCTCCACGTTCTGGAACGCGGTGAGCACGGGGATCAGGTTGTACATCTGGAAGACGAACCCCACGTGGCGCGCCCGCCACGTCGTCAGCTTGCGCGCCGACATCCGCGTGATCTCGTCGCCCGCCACCGTGACGCTACCCTCGGAGGGCACGTCGAGCCCGCCGAGCAAATTCAGCAGCGTCGTCTTGCCCGAGCCGCTGGGGCCCATGAACGCGATGAACTCACCGGCGTCGACGTCGAGGTTGAGCCCCTGGAGGACGTGGATCTCCTCGCCGCCGCGCTGATACGTCTTGCCGAGCCCTCGCGCGCGGACCAGGCTCTCGCCGGCCGCGCGGCCATCAATCTGTACCATCGTCGCTCCTCAAGTTCATCGCCGCGCCTCACCGCTTCACTCGCACGTTCTGGCCGTCACGCAGCTCGTTGATTCCGGCGGTGACGACCTGGTCGCCGTCGGACAGGCCCGCGAGCACCTCATGCTCGTTGCCCCGCGCCTGGCCCAGCTTCACCGCGCGCCGCTCGAGACGCCCCTCACGGTGCACGAAGACCGCCGCGCCGCCGCCTTCCTCGCGCACCGCCGTGCGTGGCACCAGCACGCGGCCGGCGGCGGTCGGTGCAGCGCGCTCGTCCCCCAGGAACGTGAGCTTCACGCCCATGTCGGGAAGGATGCGGGGATCCAGCTTGTCGAACGCCGCCCGCACCTTGACGGTGGCCTTCTGGCGGTCGGCGGTCGGGATCACGGTACGTACCTTGCCGGAAATCTGCCAGTCCGGGTACGCGTCGAGCACCGCGGTGACCGGCTGCCCTGCCTTGACGCGTGCAATATACGACTCGTTCACGTCGACCTCGATCTCGAGCGACGCCATGTCGACGATGGTCGCGATGCCCGTGCGCGTGAAGCCACCGCCGGCCGAGACCGGCGAGACCATCTCGCCGCGCTGCGCATCCTTCGAGACGACGATGCCGCCGAAGGGCGCCCGCACCGTGCAGTTGTCGAGATCTTGCTGCGCGATCTTCACGCGGGCCGCGGCGGCGGCGACCTGCTCCCGGGCGAGCACGATGCGCGCCCTCAGACTGTCGACCGCCATGCGCGCCTGATCGCGGGCCTGCTCGGCGACCAGCCGCCGCTCCCACAATTCCTCGATGCGTCGGGCCTCGCGCTCGGCGTTCTCGAGGTTGACGCGCAGGTCGCCCACGGTCGCCGCGGTGGCGTTCTGGTCCGCGTGCGCCGAGGCCAGGCGCGCCCGCGCATCGGAGTCGTCGAGCTTGGCGAGGACCTGGCCGGGCTCGACGCTCATGCCCTCGTCCACGAAGATCTCGTTCACCCGCGCGGTGATCTTGGCGGCGATGGTGGCCCGCTGACGCGGCGTGACGTAGCCGCTGGCGTTCAGCAGGGTCGGCCGGCCACCCTTGTCCGCCCGCACGGTCGCGACTTCAACCTCGGCGACGGCCTCGCGCAGAAACGCGTAGAGCCCTCCGGCGACCAGCAGCAGCGCCACGAGCCCCGCGCTGAGCACCACCCAGCGGCGGTTCGCAGGAATGCGGCGCGCGCGCGCGTCGATCTTGAGCCCCGAGAGATCGGGGCCTCGCACCGGTTCCGTCATCTACTGTTCCCTCGGCCTGGAGACGTTCGCTCCAGGTTATCGCAAGTCGCGGCGGTCGTCCCGCGCGCGCCGTAACACTCCCGAGGGACCTGACCAGCCTAGGCTACCCCGGGTTCGGCACCTGCGGTCCGCCTTGGGCTGCGGTACTGGACGTTCGACTGGAGCTGGGTCGTGAGGGAACGCGAGGGTCGGTGACCTTCAGAATCGGCTGGGCGATGTCGCCGGCTTGGCGCGCACCCG
>QHSI01000011.1:2758-31631 GCA_003221515.1 Candidatus Rokuibacteriota bacterium | reverse complement strand
CGCCGCGCCCGCCGCCGGCTCCACCTTCTCCGGCTGGAGCGGCGGCGGTTGCTCCGGCACCGGCACCTGCACCGTCACGATGAGTGCGGCCACTACGGTGACCGCCACGTTTGCCCTTCAGAACTTCACGCTCACCGTGAGTAACACCGGCGCCGGCAGCGGCACGGTCACCAGCGCGCCGGCCGGCATCGCCTGCGGCGCGACCTGCGCCGCCACGTATGCGAGCGGTAGCTCCGTCACCTTGACCGCTGTGCCCGCCGCAGGCTCCACCTTCTCCGGCTGGAGCGGCGGCGGTTGCTCCGGCACCGGCACCTGCACCGTCACGATGAGTGCGGCGCAGACGGTCACGGCGACCTTCGCGCTGCAGTCCTTCACCCTCACCGTGAGTAAAGCCGGCGTCGGTAGCGGCACCGTCACCAGTGCGCCCGCCGGCCTCGCGTGCGGCACGACCTGCGCCGCCGCGTATGCGAGCGGTAGCTCCGTCACCTTGACCGCCGCGCCCGTCGCCGGCTCCACCTTCACCGGCTGGAGTGGTGGCGCTTGCTCCGGCACCGGCACCTGTACCGTCACGATGAGTGCGGCCACTACGGTGACCGCCACCTTCGCCCTCCAGTCCTTCACGCTCACCGTGAGCAAAGCCGGCGCTGGTAACGGCACCGTCACCAGTGCGCCCGCCGGCATCGTCTGCGGCGGCATCGGTTGCTCCACCAAATTCGCCAGCGGCACCTCCGTCACCTTGACCGCCACGTCCGCCGCGGGCTCGACCTTCTCCGGCTGGAGCGGCGGCGGTTGCTCCGGCACCGCCACCTGCACCGTCACGATGAGTGCGGCCACTACGGTGACCGCCACGTTTGCCCTTCAGACCTTCACGCTCACCGTGAGTAACACCGGCGCCGGCAGCGGCACCATCACCAGTGCGCCGGCCGGCATCGCCTGCGGCACGACCTGCGCCGCCGCGTATGCGAGCGGGACTGCCATCACCTTGACTGCCGCGCCAGCTGCCGGCTCCACTTTCGCCGGCTGGAGTGGGGGCGGTTGCACTGGCACTGGTACCTGCACCGTCACGATGAGCGCGGCGCAGGCCGTCACGGCGATCTTTACCAGCCTTGCTGCCCTCTTCACGGACGATCCCCTGGGCGCGCAGAGCACTGTCGAGAAGACTGTGCACATCGTGGAGCTGCGGTCCGCGATCGCGTCGCTTCGTGCGCTGAACGGGCTCTCAGTGTTCGTTTGGACCGACTCGACGCTCACGAACGGGGCGACTCCGCTCAAAGCCGTTCACATCCTCGAGTTGAGAGCCGCGCTGGCCGCGGTCTATCAAAAGCTGATAAGACCGCTGCCGACGTACACGGACCCGACTATCGTGGCGGGCCGGACCGTGTCCAAGGCAGCCCACCTCCAGGAGCTGCGTAGCGCCGTCAGCGCCCTGGCGTAGACCAGAGCGACGATCAGGGCTGCCCAACCGCCCTCGTGCAGCCGCAACGTCACATCGAAGGAAGGGTACTTCCCGGCTTGCCGTAGAGTCTCGGTTGACCTGACGTTCAGTCCGGTGATCGCATCGAGGACAGTTCAGGTGCTGGCTACGCTCTCTGTGAGTGTTCTGCTCGTCGAGGACGAAGGGGCGGTCGGCGAGCTACACTCTCGAGCGTGACCACGGAATCCGCGCTGATCGTTCTGCTCGCGTTATCCATGGATGGCCCGGAGCATACGCACCGGCCAGGGGAGAGTCAGCCGAGACGGTCACGTGGGGAGCGGCGGTCGCTCCCGCCGATAGGAGCATCCGATGATCATCGACATGCACGCGCACATCATTCCGGAGCAGTTTCCCCCCGCCGGGACGCGCGCGAGCGCGTGGACGTGGCCGTCCATGGACCACTTCGAGCCCGGCCGCGCGCGCGTCATGATCGGCGGCGAGAACTACCGCACCGTCCACGACGGCAACTGGAACGTCGACCGCCGGCTGCGAGACATGCGGGCCCACGGCGCTGACGTCCAGGTGATCTCGCCGATGCCGGAGCTGTGCGCCTACTGGTTCACGCCCGGCGACGCGCTCGACTTCTGCCGGTATACCAACGACGTCGTCGCCCGCATGTGCGAGGCCGCGCCCGGCCGGTTCGTCGGCCTCGGGATCGTGCCGCTCCAGGATCCGGACCTCGCGGCCAGGGAGCTGTCGCGCATCAAGCCGCTCGGCTTTCCCGGCGTCGAGCTCGGGTCGAACGTGGACGGCAAGTCGCTCGGCATGGCCGAGTTCCAGCCCTTCTTCCAGGAGGCGGAGCGCGTCGGCATGGCGGTCTTCGTGCACGCCCTTCGTCCCACGATGATGGAGCGCTTCCCCACGAAGGCGCCGTTCAACCCGATCGGCTACCCGACCGACACGTGCCTGACGATCGCGTCGATGATCGACGGCGGAACCGCGGAGAAGTGCCCGCGCCTTCGGATCGCGTTCAGCCACGGCGGCGGCACGTTTCCCTTCCTTCTCCCGCGCTACAACCATCACTGGAGCGGAACCTGGAACGAGGAGGCGCCCGGCCAGGGTCGCGGCGCCGCGGCGCCGGGCGCGCTGCCGCGCTCGCCGGCCGAGTACGCGCGTCGCTTCTACTACGACACGCTGCTCTTCGACCGGCGCGCCCTTCGCTATCTGATCGACATGATCGGGGCCCGGCAGATCCTCGTTGGCACGGACTATCCGTACATGGCGCCCGAGCAGCCAGTGGACAAGACGCTGCGGACGCTCGGCCTCCCGCCGGACGTCCACGAGGACATCACCTGGAACAACTGCTTCCGCTTCCTCGGGATCAAGGCGCCGATCCTTTCGCGACAGTAGAGAGGTCCCATGCTGAGAGTCACTCGCGATCTGATGCTGCCGACCGCCATCACCGGCTCGTATCCGCGGCCGCTCTGGTTCACGGAGAGCCTGCACGGCCGGTCGTTCAAGTCGGCCATGGGCGAGTCGATCTTCCGCGAGCAGTACCTCGACGCGGTCGCCTGCGTGATCAACGCCCAGGAGGCCGCGGGGCTCGACATCGTCACCGACGGCGACAGCCGGTTCGATCTGGCCGTCGGCGGCAAGTCGTGGTTCTTCTACCCGATCGAACGCCTCGGCGGCATCGAAGGCCATCGGGACACTTCGCGCGGCTGGATGCAGCGCCACGGTCTGCGGCCGGGCCGCATCCTCTGGGAGGTCCAGGAGGCCTATCAGCCCGGCGTCGTCAGGGACAAGCTCACGCGCGGCCCGCTCGAATACACAGCCCTCTGGAAGGTGGCCCAGCGGCTGAGCGACCGGCCGGTGAAGTTCGGCGCGATCTGCGCGCCGGCCCTCGCCAGCATGCTCTGGGACGAGCACTACCGCGACGACAAGACGCTCATCTACGAGCTGTGCGACATCATGAACGCCGAGTTCCGTGAGCTGGCCGCCGCCGGCTGTCCGCTGATCCAGGTCGAGGAGCCGCCACACCACGGCCGCACGACGCGCCCGGACTGCACCGACGCCGACCTCGAGTTCCTGACCGAAGCGTTCAATCGCCAGCTCGTCGGCGTCGACGCCGAGATCTGGGTGCACACCTGCTGGGGGAATCCGAACCAGCAGCGCGTCTACTGGGACCCGCCGAGCTACGAGCGGGCGCTCCCGTATCTGTTGCAGCTCGACGGCGACGTGATCACGTTCGAGTGCGCCAGCACGGACGGAAAGGATCTGCCGCTCTTCGGCAAGTACCGCACCGACAAGAAGATCGCGATCGGCGTGGTGAGTCACTGCAACACGGTCGTCGAGCCGCCCGAATACGTCGCGCGGCTCATCCGGAAGGCGCTCGAGTACATCCCGCCCGAGCGGCTCGTGATCACGACCGACTGCGGCTTCGGCCGCGAAGGGTTGAGCCGCCGGATCGCGTACTACAAGTGCGTCGCGCTCGTCGAGGGCACGAACATCGTCCGGCACGAGCTCGGGCTACCGCAGGCGCGCGTGCGCGCCGCCGACCCGCGGCTCTGGTTCGCCAGCGGGCCGGAGTAGATCAGCTCACTCGATGTACAGGCGGCCGGCGACGCCGTGCGTGCCATCGGCCGCCCGCCGCAGGACGACGAACTCGCCCATGCGGATCGCGAGCCCGGTCAGATCGGTCACGACGCTGCCGTGGGTGACCAGCACCAGCGGCGGCCCGCCGCGGTGGGCGGCCATCGCGCTGCGCATCTCGGCCACCTGGCGACGGCGGAGCTCCGTGTCGTTGAGCGCACCCTGGAGGACACCCCACGCCTGCGCCTTGCCGAAGGCCAGACGGGCCGTGTCCAGGCACCGGCACCGCGGGCTGGACAGGACGTCGCCGACGGCGATGCGGTTTCGGCGGAACGCCTCGCCCACCCGCGTGGCCTGCGCCCGGCCGGCCTCGTCGAGATTGCGCTGGGTCGAGCAGTCGTCGAGCCTGGCGGTGGGCGGATCGAAGGTGCCGGGCGCATAGCTGTGACGCAGCACCACGATGCTGCCGGGCTCGCGCAGCGCGTCCCACACCGACTCGTCGGGCTGCGCGACCGAGCCTGTCCAGCCCAAGAGGACCACCACGATCAGCCGGCGAACCGTCGCCATCGTCCCTTCTCTCCGGTCGTCCTTCGTGCCGCGGTGGCCGGGGTCCGCTGACGTTCTGGCAGTCCGAGGCCGGCGGCATCGGCACGGCGTCCCCTGAGAACGTACCACCCCTATGGGTATTCCGCGGCGATTGCCCCACATCTGGCCCTGCTCCCACGGGCATCAGATGTGCACCAGACCGCCCGTGGGCGTGCTGCACGAACGAGTCGTGGCTTACGCCCGCTCACAGGGGAGGAGCCATGCGGAACCATTTCTCGACGATCGCTCTCGTCTCGCTCTTGACGGCGGCGCCGCTGCTGGCCGGTTGCGCCGCGATGTCGACGTCGGACGGCTCGGCTCGGAAAGCCGACGGAACGATTCGCCTTCGATCGGTACGAGATCCGGCCGGAAGACGCTCAGGTCCTGGAGGCGAACGCGGAGACGCTCAAGGCCAATCCGAGCTGGGCGCTGCTGATCGAGGGGCACACGGATCAGCGCGGCACGGTCGAATACAACATGGCGCTCGCCGATCGGCGGGCCCGCGCGTCGATGCACTATCTGGTCTCGCTGGGTGTTCGCTCGACGCGGATCTCGGTCATCAGCTACGGCAAGGAGCGTCCGATGTGCGCCGAGACATCCGAAGATTGTTGGGGCCAAAACCGCCGCGCGCACTTCCTGGTGAAGGCGCAGTAACCGAGCTCTTTCCCGACGAGGAGGAGGCCGGGCGTCTCCTCCTCGTCGGCGTCGCTCACGCCCGGCACCCCGCGCTCGTCAGCGGGGCTGGGCCAGCACCTCCGCCGCCTGCTTCTCGACCAGCGTCCCCTTGAAGAAGTCCGGGTTCACCTCACCCCAGAAGCGCACGGCGTTGGCGAACACGAAGTCGCGGAAGTCGTCGTCGTCGAGCAGGCCGTGCTCGACCAGCTCGTAGGCCTCGGGAACGACCTCGGTCATGTCGGGCACGTCAAAGTGGCCGATGTCCGAGCTGAAGAACGCGTTGAGCCGCGCGCCTCCCGGATTCGCCTTGCGGCTGAAGGCCCACGCGTTGATCGGGTCGTCGGCCTCGCAGCCGAAGTAGAAGCGCTTGACGTAGAGGTCGTGGAAATCTTGCTTGCGCGTGATCTGGCAGCGCGAGTAGTCGTCGAGATTCTCCACGCCGCCGGTGCCGTCGCCGTTGTCGTCCAGGCCTTCGCCGCGGCGCACCGCCTCCAGCACGCTGGGCTTCGCGTATTTCTCGGCGTACGCGAGCAGGGCCGCGCGGTCGAGCCGCGACGGGTTCGTGTTCTCGAGGGCATCCAGCCTCCGCTTCTCCCAATGCCCGATGAGATCGGCGTACAGCGTGCACGCCCAGCCCACGCCGCCCTCCAGGAACGCGAAATTCAGCTCCGGGAAGCGCCGGGTGACGCCGCCGAAAAAGATCGCCTTGGCCATGGCCTCGCTGGCGGAGGCGAAGTGGCCGATGTGGTTGTAGCAGAAGTTCGACGGCGAGTTGCGGAGGAGGATCGAGCGCGCCCCGTTGTGGAAGCTCGGCGCGATGCGCAGCTCGCGCAGCTTCGCCCACACCGGATCGTAGTCGTGCTCGCTGTCGATGGCGACGGGGTCGTACCATTCGACGAACTTCGCGGCCTCCGGGTGCTCCTCGACCAGCGCCGGGATCGGGCGGCGAATGAGGCTCCCCATCATGACGACCTTGAAGCCCAGCCGCCGCGACGCGAACTCGAGCTCCTCGAGCGCCTCCTCGGGCGTGTACATGGGGATGATGGCCGCGGGGATGATGCGGTCGCCGTACGGGCGGAACTGGTCCATCGTGAACACGTTGTACGCGCGGCAGAGCGCCCGGCGCAGCTTGTCCGGCGGCAGGCGATAGTAGCCGAGCCCGGCCGTCGGATAGATCACGCAGAAGTCCAGGCCGAGGTCGTCCAGACGCTCGTACAGCAGGCGCGGCATCATGGCGGTCGCCCGGTCGAGCGTGTTCTTGGTCGGCAGGAACCAGAACGCTTCCTGACCGATCCGGCGCCGGCGCCGCTCGGCCACGGACATCGACAGCGAGGCGGGGATGCGGGCGCTGGCCATGGCCAGCGCCTCCACGGCGGTGTCCCCGCCTATCTTGCGGAACTCCTCGCGCATGTGCGGCGCGAACTCGGCCCAGTGTCCGTCCGCGTCGATGATCGGGTGTTTCAAGCGATCGTGGATCGTCCGCGCCTCGTTCAGGCCGTGGCTCGACATGGAATCCTCCGGGGCGAAGCCTTGTCAGGGGATGATACTCTGCCCCGCAAACACATGGATCGATTTACGTCTCGGCTAGGGGCGGCCGCGCCGGGCGATGAATTCGAGGGTCGCCTGCGCGCACCGCTCGGCGTGCGTCGCCGCGACGTGGTAGGAGTTGCCCGGCAGCACCAGCAGCTCGGAATCCCGGATCGTCTGCTGCCACGCGCGGGTCTCCTCGACCGACGCCAGACCGCTTTCGTCGGTGGTGATCACGAGCGTGGGGCACGCGATCTTGGGCACGTCGGCCCGGATGTCGGAATAGTTGATGCTGGCGTTGAAACCGACCAGCGTGGACAGGGGCGTGCGGCCCATGAATCGGATCCACCACTCGACGCCCTCGCGGGGGAACTGGTCGCCGAGTCGGCCCGCCATCGTGCGCCGCGCCCAGTGCTCGACCCCCTTCGTCTCGAACTCCTCGGTCAGCGCGGGGATGCGCTCGGCGCCCTTGCGCAGCGGCGGCGGCGAGCCGATCACGGTGAGCGTCGCCACGCGTTCGGGGCGCCGCGCCGCGAAGGCCCGCGCGATCACCCCGCCGATCTTGGCGGCGACGAGATGGAACCGTCCAGCCCCGAGCGAGTCCATGAGACGGGCGTAGTCGTCGATGATGACGTCGAGCGTCCACGTGAAGTCGCGCGGCATCGGCGTCGACGCGCCATAGCCGCGCATGTCCGGCCGTACGACTCGGAACCGGCGGGCCAGGAGGGGCACCCACGCGTACCAGGCCAGGCTGCTCTCGGCGTTGCCGTGCAGGAGGAGCATCGTCTCCCCTTGGCTCCAGGGATCGGTGAAGTCGTCGACTAGATAGTGCAATTCCAGATTCGGAGACGCGTCGAACGTCGGCATCAGGATCCTCCAGGAGGCACGATCATGACTGGGTTCAGGTTCTTCACGACCTTGTTGCTCCTGACGATGATCTCCATGATCGCCGCGCCATCGGCCGCCCAGACGCCGTCGCCGGACGGCCAGACCTTCACCTTTCCCTGGCCGCCGGACTGGGTCGCCCGAGGAAAGTACCAGAAGATGATCCTTCGCGGCATCACCGGCTACAACCCGGGCCAGTGGGACGTTCACGCGTGCGGCACGCTGCCGGACTGCCTCATGCCCGCTTCCCCGCAGTTCAACGGGCTCGTCTACCACAATCCGGTGAACCCCGACGAGATCGTCTGCGACCTCTGCGAGAGCTGGACGGTGAGCCGGGACGGGAAGACCTATACCTTCCGGCTGCGGCCAGCGCAGTGGCACGACGGACAGCCCGTGACCGCGGAAGACATCAAGTTCTCGCTAGACCGGATCGTCGAGCCCGGCGCCATCCGGGTCCGGACGGGAGTCTTGCGCTCGTTCTACGAGCACCAGAGCGCCCAGGTCGTCGATGACAAGACCATCAAGGTGCCGATCAAGTTCGCGAGCCCGCTGTTCCTCGAGAACCTCGCCTCGGAGTACATGAAGATGTACCCGAGGCACGTCGCGCAAAAGCTCTCGCCGGAGGACGCGCAGAAGCCGGGCAAGCTGATCGGCTCCGGCCCCTGGAAGCTCAAGGAGTTCAAGCCCAACATCTCGATCGAGTACGTACGCAACACCAACTACTTCAAGAAGGGCCTGCCGTACTTCGAGGGCATGACCTTCACGATCGTTCGCGACTACAACCGTCGCCTGGCGGCGATGCAGGTGGGCCAGGCTCACACCACCGAGGGCCCGACCATCGGATCGTACGGAAACGAAGACCCGCTGCGGATGCAGCGGGAGACCAAGGGCCGCGTGAGGGCCATCTACATTCCCGAAGCCGTGCAGACCTACCTGGTCTTCCACATGAACAAGCCGCCCTTTCAAGATCCGCGCGTGCGTCGGGCGGTGTTCCTGGCCGTCGACCGGCATGAGCTGGTGAAGATCGTACGGTGCGTCGACACCTTCGGCTGCTACGGCTCGGTCGGGACGTGCCTGCCCAACAAGGGAGGCAAGTCCGTCGAGTCCCCGGAGGATCTCGCGCAGGCGAAGGGATGGCGCCAACCGAAGGACGCCGATCTCGCGGAGGCGAAGACCCTGATGGCAACGGCCGGCTACGCCAACGGCTTCAAGGCCATGCTGAATCTGAACAACGTCCCGCTGGTCGTCCGCTCGGGTGAGGTGCTCGCCGAACAGCTGAGGAAGAATCTCGGTATCGATCTCACGCTCGAGCCCGTGGATCGGGCGACGACGGTCGACCGCATCATCCGTGGCACGCATCACGCCTCGCTCGATTCGTCCGGCGTCATCATTCTCGATCCGGCCGACTACCTGAATCAGCACTTCCTCGTCATCGGCGGCCAGAAGAATCCCGATAGCTGGCGCCATCCCCGGCTGGCCGACATCGCGCAGGCCCAGGCCAAGGAGCTCGAGCCGCTGAAGCGGCTCCGCTTGTTCAAGGAGGCGGTGGAGATCCTGCGTGGGGGAGAGAGCCACGTCGTGCCGCTCAGCTGGGGATCGTCGGGAGGCATGATGGACTACCGGCTTCAGAACTTCCACGTCCCGGGGTCAGAGCAGATCGTGAAGCACTTCGAACATATCTGGTGGGACCCCGAGGCCCCGCTGCCGCGGAACTGATCGACCGGAAGAACGCATGGGCAAGTACGCGATCCGGAGGACGCTGCTCTTCATCCCGACGCTGCTGGTGGCGACGATCCTCGTGTTCACCCTCTTCTGGATCGTCCCCGGCGACCCGGCGCTGGCGATCCTGGCCGGCGGGGAGGGCGACACCGGGTCGGTATCGCCGGAGCAGCTCCGGCAGCTGCGGCAGTCCCTCGGCCTCGACCGACCGATCTACGTTCAGTACGCGAGCTGGCTCGCGAACGTGCTCCACGGCGATCTCGGCACGTCGTTGTGGTACAAGACGCCGGTCTGGCATCAGTTGAAGGACCGGTTTCTCGTCACGATGGAACTGGCGGTCATGGCGATCGTGCTGGCCGTGTGTGCGGCCGTTCCGCTGGGCGTCACCTCCGCCGTGAAACAGGACACCGGGCTGGATTACCTCAGCCGAATTTTCTCGAGCATCGGCATCGCGCTGCCGACGTTCTGGCTCGGCATCCTCATCGTGTACTTTCTCGCGTACTTCTTCGAGTGGCTGCCTCCCCTGGGCTACGCCACGGTGTGGGATGATCCACTCCTCAATCTGCAGCAGCTGATCCTCCCGGCTCTGACGCTGGCGTTCAACGATCTCGCCTTCACGGCCCGAGTGACGCGCTCGTCGATGCTGGAGGTGATGCGGGAAGACTACTTGAGGACGGCTCGCGCCAAAGGACTCAAAGAGCTTCGAGTCGTCGGACGACATGCGCTGAAAAACGCGCTCCTGCCCGTCCTGACCGTGTCGGGGTATCAGTTCGCGCGGCTTCTGGGCGGCGTCATCATCGTCGAGTCGATCTTCGTGGTTCCCGGCATGGGGACCCTGTTGATCGACAGCATCATCCATCGGGATTTCATCGTGTTGCAGGCGATCGTCCTCCTGATCGCCGCCGTCGTCCTGATCTTGAACTTGATGATCGACCTGACGTACGGTGTGCTCGATCCGAGGGTGCGGTACCAGTAGGGATGCGGCGCCAAGACGAGCTCACCGCGGCGAGGGAGGCGGCGGCCGAGAACGCGATCCTCGAGATGCGCCTCGCGTCGCCCGCGCTCGCCGCCCCCTGGAGGGCGGTGGCCCGGTTCGCGAGACGAAAACCGCTCGGAGCGGTGGGCGGCCTGATCGTCCTGGCGCTGGTCGTGACGGCGCTTCTGGCCCCGGTGATCTCCCCGTACGATCCGCGGCAGATCATCAGAGAGGACCACGATCGCGTCCCGGTCTATGTGGCGCCGGGCTCGGCCTATCCGATGGGGACCGACCACGTGGGGCGAGACATCGTGAGCCGGGTCATCCACGGCGCCCGGATCTCGCTGTACGTCGGGCTGGGCGCGGTCGTGATCGGAGTGACCGCGTGGTTCGTCGTCGGCGTCGTCGCCGCGTACGCCGGACGCGCGGTGGATCTCGTCGTGCAGCGAGTCGTGGACGCGATGATGGCCGTGCCGGGCCTGATCATCGTGCTGGCCATCATGGCCGTACTGGGCTCGTCCCTGAACAACGTCATCATCGCGATCGTCATCGGGATGCTGGCCCCGGTCGTCCGCACGGTCCGTTCGCAGGTGTTGTCGGTGAAGGAACAGGAATACGTCGTGGCGGCCAGGGCTATCGGCGCTCGCTCGGCGCGCATCATCGTGCGGCACATCATGCCCAACTGTCTGGCGATCTATCTGATCCTGGCCACCTACTATCTGGGCTTCGCGATCATCCTCGAGGCGTCGCTGAGCTTCCTCGGGGTGGGCGTGCCGCCGGATGTCCCGAGCTGGGGGGGCATGCTCACGGCGGCGGCCCAGGGTCACATCACGAAAGCGCCGTGGGCGGGCATCTTTCCCGGTCTCGCCATCTTCATCGTCGTGCTGGGCTTCAACCTGCTGGGCGATGCCCTGCGAGACGTGCTGGAGCCCAGGCTGCGTGGCGCGCGCCCGGGGCTCACGCGGTGAGTTAGCGATGGCCGAGCGGAGCTACGACTACGTCGTCGTGGGCGCCGGGTCCGCCGGCTGCGTGCTCGCGTACCGGCTCACCGCCGATCCGTCCCTTCGCGTGCTGCTGCTCGAGGCCGGCGGACGGGACACGCATCCGTTGATTCACGTCCCGATCGGGCTCGGCAAGATCTGGGAGCACCGGATGTTCGACTGGGGCTACGACACCGAGCCCGAGCCTCGGCTCGACAATCGCCGGATCGAGGCGATGCGCGGCAAGGTGCTCGGCGGGAGCTCCTCGATCAACGTGATGGCCTACGTGCGCGGCCACCGCGGCGACTACGACCGATGGGCCCGGAACGGCTGCCCTGGCTGGTCATACGCCGAAGTCCTCCCCTACTTCAAGCGATGCGAGAGTTGGGAGAAGGGCGAGAACGCCTGGCGTGGCGGCCGCGGGCCGCTCTCCGTCATCGACACGCGCAACGACGACCCCCTGTTCGACGCCTGGCTCGACGCCGCTCGCGAGGCCGACTGGCCCTACACCGAGGACTACAACGGCAAGGACCAGGAGGGGTTCGGCCGCAGTCAGTGGACGATCCGCAAGGGCCGGCGCTGCAGCGCCGCGGTGGCCTTCCTGCGGCCGGCCATGCGCCGGCCGAACCTCACGGTCGTGACGAGCGCGCTCGCGACGCGGGTCATCCTCGACGGCGCGCGCGCGACGGGCGTCGAGTACTCGCGCGACGGCGCCCTGCATCGCGCCCTGGCCACGCGCGAGGTGCTGCTGGCCGGCGGCGTGTTCAACACGCCGCAGCTCCTCATGCTGTCGGGCATCGGCGAGGCCGACCATCTCCGCCAGGTCGGCGTCGAGCCGAAGGTGAATCTCCCCGGTGTGGGCCGGAACCTCCAAGATCATCTCTCCGTCGACGTGCACCACGCCCGGCGCGGCCGCGGTCCCTTCCACGCGACGATGCGTCTCGATCGCGCGGCCGTCAGCATGGCCCGGGCCTACGTGTTCGGCACCGGGCCGGGGACCGTGCTGCCGAGTCGCCTGCACGCCTTCCTCAAGACCCGGCGCGAGCTCGCGGTGCCCGATATCCAGTTCCTGTTCCGCGGCGCGCCGGCGGGGGCGCACCTGTGGTTCCCCGGCATCACGCCGGCGTACGAGGACAGCTTCGGGCTTCGTCCGGTCATGCTGCATCCCGAGAGCCGCGGCGTCGTGCGGCTGCGCTCCGCGGACCCGAGCGCCCCGGTCCGCATCGTGCAGAACTTCCTGGCGACCGAGCACGACGTGCGCACGATCCGCGAGGGCGTGAAGCTCGGACGCGACATCGCGGGTCGCAAGGGGCTCGATCCGTTTCGCGGGCGTGAGACGGCGCCGGGGCCCGACTGCCGCACCGACGCCGAGATCGACGCGTTCGTGCGCCGCACCGCGATCACCGCGCATCACCCGTGCGCGACGTGCGCGATGGGCACCGGCGAGGACGCGGCGCTCGATCCCACGCTCCGCGTGCGCGGTGTCGAGGGCCTTCGCGTCGTCGATGCCTCGGCCATGCCCGACCTGGTCTCGGGCAACATCAACGCCTGCGTGCTCATGATCGCGGAGAAGGCGGCCGACCTCGTGCTCGGCCTTCCGGCGCCCGACCGCTGACGCGAGGAGATCCCGTGCCGAAAGCGCGACCGGCCGACTACCGATCGAAGATCCGCAAGCCGGACGACTTCGACGCATTCTGGAGCGACGTCCTGCGCCAGGCGTCCACGGTTCCGCTGGAGCCCGAGGTCGTCCCCGACCCCCTGAGGACGTCCGACGACGTCGAGGTCTTTCAGGTCTTCTACACCAGCATCGACCACGTGCGCATCGCGGCCTGGTATTGTCGTCCCGTCCGCAGAGCGGCGCGGACGCCGGCCGTCATGGTCCTGCCGGGCTACCAGATGGATCCGCCGATTCCGAAGGAGTGGGCGCGGAAGGGCTACGTGGCCCTGTCCGTCGCGCCGCGGGGCAAGCTCCGCAGCAACCGCCAGTTCAATCCGGGCTATCCGAATCTCCTGACCCACAACATCGTGGACCGGCACACGTACGCCTATCGCGGGTTCTACGTGGACACATGGCGCGGCATCGACTTCCTGCTGGCGCGTCCAGAGGTCGAGCCGACACTCCTCGGCGTGACGGGCAGCAGCCAGGGCGGGGGCCTGACCATCACGACCGCCGCGATGCGGCCGGAGGTTCGCGCGGCCTCGGCCGGGGCGCCGTACCTCTGTGGCTTCGCCGATGCGATCGAGCTCACGCACACCTATCCCTACGAAGAGATCAACGACTACGTGCGCCGCCATCCCGAGCGCCGGGCCGACGTGGAACAGACGATCGCCTACTTCGACGGGATCAATTTCGCCGACCGGATCTCCTGCCCGATCATCATGAACATCGGGTTGCAGGACAATGTGTGCCCCCCGGAAACCGGGTACGTGCTGTTCGACCGCATCGGCGCCGCGGACAAGCGCTTGTATCCCTACGACGGGCACGGGCACGACGCCGGCCGCGCGCGCCACGGCGCCGTCACCGACGCCTTCTTCGCCCGCCACCTGCCGGGCCGCGAGGTGAGCCCATGACCCAGTACTGGGACGACGTCCTCGCGGCGCTGGCGCGCTATCCCGCGCGGCCCGAGATCGAGCCCCTCCCGCTCAGGAGCACCACGTTCGCCACGCTCTACGGCGTACGGCTCACCAGCCTCGGCCCCTATCGCCTGTTCGGCTATCTGAGCATCCCGACCGGCGCCGGCCCGTTTCCCGCGATCTACTATCCGCCGAAGTACCAGAGCGTCCTGGAGATCATCCCGCAGGGGACCGCGAATCTGCAGCGCAGCCGGTACGTCACGTTCTCGCTCGCCGGCCGGGGTCAACGCAACGCCGACACGCCCTACGCCGCGATGTTTCCCGGTCTACTCACCGAGGGCGTCGACGACGCCGCGTCGTACATGTTTCGCGGCATCGTGGCGGACAGCGTCAGGGGATTGGAGTTCCTGCTCACGCGGCGTGAAGTCGACGCCACCCGAGTCGTCGTCGCGGGCAACGACATCGCGCTCATCACGGCCGCGTTGGGATCGGGCGCGACATCCGTGGTGACCACGCCGGCTCTGTTCTACCGGACGGCCGAGCTGGCGCCCAAGACCCACGGGTATCCCCTCGAAGAGATCAACGACTACCTTCACCTGCACCCGGCGCGCGCCGAGGCGGTCCGCCGCACGCTGGCCCACTACGACCTTCTCGGCTTCGCACCCGGGGTGACCGCCGCGACGCTCCTGATGGCCGGCGCGCCGGGCACCCTGCTCGACGGCCCGGCCCTGGGGCCCCTGGCCACAGCACTACGCGGCCCGGTGACCGTGTACGAGTCCCAGCAATCGCTCTACAAGGACGGTCTGTACAGCGAGCGGTGGATGGCCGAGCAGTGCGGCATCACGGACGTGCAGAGCATCCTTCCGGCGCACTGGCGGGATTGATTGAACATGGGGACCCCGATATGGCCCCCAATACCCCCGAGCACTCCTAACCGCGCCGGCGCGCGCGGATGTCGGACGACGAAGAATCGAGGCGGAAGCGGGTCTCGGGAATCGACGTGAACAGCTGCGCGAAGCGCGGCGGGACGGCGACGTCAGCGAGCGAGCGCACGCGGCCGGCGCTGTCGGCCCGTACCGCCACCAGGAACGAGCTACCTCGATCCGCCATCTCCTGGAGCGCCTCGGTCATTCGCGCGTCGTCTCCGCCGTAGTAGCGCGGGGCCACCAGCCGCTCGGCGGTGTCCGCGCCCACCACGAACGTGACGCCGGGGAGCAGGCGCGACTTCTCGAGGAACGTCGGCGCCCGCGTCAGCTCGACGCGCGCCCGTCCCGCGAACTGCGCGAGCCGGCTGCGCACCTCACTGGAGTCGAGCGGCGGCTTGTCGACGTTGGTCACCGAGATCTCGAAGGCGACCGGCTGCTGCCGTATGCCCTCGGCCACTCGCGCCAGGAGCAGATGTCCTTCGTGCAGCGGGTTGAACGAGCCGGCCAGCACGACGCCCGGCACCGGCGCCGAGGACGCCAGCCGTCCGTCGGGCCACGCCGTCACCCGGTCGAGGCTTCCGGCGATCAGCCGGTCGATCGGATCACTCGTCCCGGCGGCGGGCCCCGTCGTGTAGCGCTCGTCGTCGTCGAGCAGGATTTCGGGCGAGGGCACGTCGACCCCACAGCCCCTCGCGAGACACAGCACGACCGCGCGGGCCACGAGATCCTCCTCGGCCGCCCGGTCACGCCGCCCTTTCGCCAGCACGATCGAGGAGACCTCGGTGCCGGTGGTGGAGGCGACGGCGATGTGGCAACGATGCTCGCCCTGCCGAGGCCGATCGGTGACGAGGCCCGCGGTGGCGCCGAGCCCGAGCAGCAGCGCGCCCGTCGGCGCGAATTTCGCCGCACGCTCGCGCGAGCGCTGCGCCATGGCCACGGCAGTCTCGACGCTGCAGGCTTGCGGCGGCTCGAAGCCCAGGAACTCCGTCAGCGCCCGCGCGTCGTACGGCACCAGCGCCTCGAGCAGCAGCCGCGAGCCGCCGGGCACGCGGAGCAGCTCGGCGATCGCGCCGCTGCCGCCGCCGGTGATCGCGAGCACGGCCTTGCGGCCAGACCCGTGCATCGTGGCGATCGTCTGCGGCCACGACGCGTTCAGCTGGCGCAGTGCACTGGCGGAATCCACGCGGTCGCGCCCCTCACGCCGGATGGTGGAAGAGATTCTCGGCGGAGTCAACGGCGTGATATGTTCGAGCCCCCGAGCTCAGCCCGTGCCGCTGCCGAGTGGCACGCGGATCGACATGGTCGCGGTGTTCGACAACTCCGCCGCGAATCTCCGCCAGCCCAGCCGTCCGCCGCGGCCGGTCGGCTGGGGCGAGGGCACCACCGATGAGATGGCGATCGTCTTTCTCGGCGTGACGGTCGACGCCGACGAGCGCATCGGATGGCGGCCCGCGGCGAAGTGATCACCGAAGCCCGGTCTCATTTGCCGGTGAGCTTTGCGACGATGGGGGCGAAGACGTCCAGGTAAGGCTCGAACGTGACGAAGTAGGAGAGCCCCCAGCGCTCCCGGCGCGCGTAAAGGGCTTCCACCATCTCGTCCACGGTGCCGATCAACACGTAGGGAGCCTCGAGGATCTCCTCCACGCTGAGGCCCGTCCACCTCTTCTGGAGCTCCTCGGCCGCTTCACGCCGGTGATCCGTCACGATCACGCGCTGGATTTGAGCGCTCAGCTCGAGACGATCGAACCGCTGACGGGCCGCTCCCCGCACCAGCCGGATGCGCTCATCGACGCCCGTCACCTTCCATCCATTCATGTCGGGCACGGTACCGCCACTCGTGAAGGTGATGCCGGTGAAATTCACGATATCGGCCTCACTCGCCGCCAGGGTGAGGAGACGCGGGCCGTTGCCGCCGATGATGATGGGCGGATGGGGCCGCTGGATGGGGCGTGGATGGATCCGGTGGCCCGTGACTCGATAGTGCTGGCCGGCAAAGCTGACGTCGGCCCCGCCGAGCAAGCCCTTGATGATCGTCACCGACTCGGCGAGCCGCTCGACCCTGATGCCTCCTCGATCGAAGCGGAGCCCGGCCTGATCGTATTCGATCCGCATGTAGCCCGCGCCCAGCCCCAGCTCGAGCCGTCCATCCGTCAACACGTCCACCGTCGCCGCCTCGCGCGCGAGCACCACGGGATGGCGCAGATCGTTGTTGAGCACGTTCGTGCCGACCCTGAGGCTCTTCGTCACGTCCGCGGCGCTCATCACCGCGGGTATGGTCGCCAGCATGGCGGCCAGGTGATCGGGCACCAGGAGCACGGAATAGCCGAGCCCCTCGACCTTGCGCGCCTTGTCTTGCCACTCGGCGCGCGCCGAGGCGTCCCGCACATTGATCCCAAAGCGGAACGGCTTCATGTCGCCGAGACGCGCCGGTTCACGCCAGCTCTCACTACCGATAATTCTCCCGAATACTGTTGCGGTGGTGCAATTCATGCCCGGCGATCATGGACATAGGGTCTCCTCTGAAACAGCCTTGGGATCTCAGTGCATCACGGTTCCGCCGTCCACGTTCCACGCCTGGCCGGTGATGTGATCGCACTGCTCGGACGCGAAGAACAGCGCCAGGCGCGCGATGTCGTCGGGACGCGCGATGCGCCCGGTCGGCGGCAGGCCGAGCACCGGGGCGGAGGGATCGCGCTCGGCCAGCGCGCGCTCGCGCCGTGAGGTCGACTCGCGCCGGCTCGTGTCGACGCTGCCGGGACAGATCGCGTTCACGGTGATCCCGAGCGCCGCCAGCTCTTGCGCCATCGCCTGCGTGAGCCCGATCACGCCGAACTTCGACGCGGTGTAGGCCCCGCGCCGCGCCGTGCCGCGCTTGCCCGAGACCGACGCCATGTTGATGATCCGGCCGGCGCGGCGGGAGAGCATGTGCGGGATCACGGCGCGGCTCATCAAGAACGTGCCCTTGAGGTTGACGTCGAGCACGAGGTCCCACGCCTCTTCCGGCACTTCCCACAGCAGACGGCGATCGGCGCCGTGAGGCGCGGCCGCGTTGTTGACGAGCACGTCCACGCGGCCGAACCGCGCGAGGGCCTCCGCGACGAACTGTTCGGCGTCGGCGGCGCGGCTCACGTCGCCCACCAGCGTGAGGACGCTACGCCCGAAGCCTTGAATCTCGCCGGCCAGGCTGTCGAGGCCCTTCCAGCCGAGACGGATCTCCTCCAGCCCTTCCTCGTTCTCGTTCCGCGTCCCGCCCGCCGCGATGTCGGTCGCGACGACGTCGGCGCCCGCCCGGGCGAACGCGAGCGCGATGGCACGGCCCATCCCGCGCACGCGCCCGCAGCCGGTGACCAGCACGATCTTTCCGTCGAATTCGCCCACGGCTCTTCCCCCGCTACGCCGGGCGCCACGCGCGCTTGGACATGGCGTCGACGTCGCTGATGACCTCCACGACGGCCGGGCTGTTGGAGGCGAGCGCCTTGTCCAGCGCGGGCCTGATGTCCTCCGGGCGCTCCACCCGAATGCCCACGCAGCCCATGGCCTCGGCCACCTTCGCGAAGTTCACCTCGTGGCTGAAGTGCCACATCTCCTTCGCGCGGCCCCGCTGCTGACCCTTGTACGCGTCGTCGAAGAGGTGCTTCTCCTGGTTCAGCGCGTAGTTGTTGTTGACCAGCATGATCGCGTTGATGTCGAACCGCGCGGCGGTCTCGAGCTCGGCCAGGTGGTAGTAGAAGCCGCCGTCGCCGCAGAAGCCGATCACCGGCCGATCGGGCAGCGCGCACTTGGCGCCGAGCGTCGCCGGGAAGCCCCAGCCCAGCGAGCCCGCGCAGCGCAGGAACCGCTGGCCCGGCCTCGTCAGCCGGATCATCTGGCCGGTCCACATACCGGAGTGGCCGGTGTCCGACAACACGACGCCGCCTTCGGGCAGCCAGTCGGAGATTTCCTTGCAGATCCGCTCGGGGCGGATGGGCACCGCGTCCGAGCGGCGCGCGCGATCGGACTCCTCGCGATACTCGCGCACCAGGCTCTGCGCGCGGCCCAACCACTCACCGCGTGAGCGCGGCGAGCCCACCGCGGCGATGAGCTTCTGCAGCGTCACCTTCGCGTCGCCGAGCAGCGCCGCCTGCAGCGGGTAGTTGCGGCCGAGCTCCTCGGGATCGATGTCGAGCTGGATCGCGGCGACGCCGGGCCTGGGGACCTGCCAGTTGGTGGTGACCTGTCCGCCGGCGTGGCTGCCGACGAAGAAGACCAGGTCCGCCTCGGAGAGAACCCGGTTGGCGCACCAGCGCGAGTAGGTCCCGGGCACTCCCACGTTCAATGGATGATCGTCGGACAGCGCGGCCTTGGCATTCAGCGACGTCGCCAGGGGGATCTGCAGCAGCTCGGCCAGCTTCACCAGCTCGGCCTCGGCGCCCGACCAGATCACGCCGCCACCGGCGAGGATGACGGGCCGCGCGGCCTGGCCCAGCAGGTTCACCGCGGCTCGCACCGCGTCGGGCTCGGGCTCGGGACGGAACGCCGGGACACGCATGAACCGCTCCTCCCAGAGCGGCGTCAACTCGCCCTCGCGCTCGAGCACCTGGGCGTGCGTGCCCGACATCTCGAGGTGCACCGGGCCCGGCGCTCCGCTGGTCGCGGCGCGGAAGGCCTGTCTCAAGAGGTCCGGGAGCCGCTCGAGCGCATCCACGTGGAAGTTCGCCTTGGTGACCTGCTCCCACATGGGGAAGTCTTCGATCTCCTGGTAGACATGCTTGTAGCGCGAGGCGGCGTCGACGCCGCCGGTCAACGCGAGCACGGGCGAGCACGCCAGGTAGGCGTCGCGCAGCCCGGCCGCCAGGTTGGCGGAGCCAATGGTCTGAGACAGGCAGATGCCCGGGCGCCGAGACGCGCGCGCGTAGGCGTCGGCCATGTACGCCGCGGCCTTCTCACCGTGCGTCACCACGCGGCGAATCCCCATGTCCTCCATCTCGGCCATCGCCGGCAGCATGATCGTCGGGACGAAGAAGACGTGGGTGACGCCGTAGGCGTGCACCGCTTCAGCGAAATAGCGATTGCCCGTCATGCGTGGCATGGTGACCTCCTACCCGCGAAACTTCCCACCTTCATGGGGTCAGAACATACGGCAGGAGCCGGCGAAGCGCCAGACGGGCACCCGGGGACCATTTCTGTCAGCAGCGGCGCCCTCCAGCGATTCCGAACCTATTGATTGTCCTGGGCGACACGCTGGCCGGGTTTTTGCTCGTCCAGCCGCCCAGGAGAGACCCGTCCATCAAGCCTCTTGCTCGGCGCTCCGGTCCCAGCATCCTCGCGACGCTCGCGATTCTGATCGCCCTCGTCGCCGAGGCCGTCGCACAAGCCGGCGGCGGCTGGTTGCTCGTGGTTCCGCCCCACATTCCTCAGAAGCGCGCGTTGATGAAGGTCTATGCCGCGAACTCCGCAGCCGAGGTAGGGGCGGCGGTCGACAGCCTGCCACACGACGAACAAGATCTCGTGGTCACCAAGGTCTACAAGATTCTCGCCATCCCCACGGCCGCCGCGCGCACGGAAGCCGTGCTCGATGCGTTACAGGACACCGCCGCTCCCGTGCGCAACTGGCGGCGGATCCGCGCCTTCGAGTCCGCCGCGTCGTGCGAGCGCCAGCGCGAGCTCGCGCTTCAGAGCTTCGAGCTCGAAGCCTCGAGCGTGCGCGCCGCATCTCCCGACGGAGAGGAGCTCTCCGTCGAGGACTGGAGACTACTCGAGGGATTGTCCGCGGCCCGCAAGAGCCGCTGCCTGCCCGAGTCTTCGTTCGTAGCCCGCTGACGCGGGTCTCTCATCCCGCTCGCGAGCGTCCCCCTCGAAACCGGTATCATCCTGCCACCAGTCATTCTCGCTTCGACCAACGGAGAATCCTCATGGGCAAAGCCATCGAGGAGCTGGCGCACTTCGCCGCCGCGACGCCGTGGGAGACGATCCCGAGCGGTGTGCGCGCGCACGCCAAGCTCGTGCTGCTGGACACGCTGGGCGTGATTCTGGCCGGTTCGGTGCAGGCCGAAGTCGCCGGGGTGCGAGCGCGACTGACGGCCACCGGGGGTCGGGGCGCGACGGTCTATGCGCCGGGCTGGCCGGCGACGGATCCGCGCACGGCGGCGCTCCTCAACGGACTGGCCGGGCGCTCGATCGAGCTGTGCGAGGGCCATCGATACGTCTCCTGCCAGGGCGCCGTGCAGGTGTTGCCGACGGCGCTGGCGAGCGCCGAATGGCTGGAACGCTCGGGTCGGGAAACCCTGGCCGCGCTGATCTTCGGCTACGAAGTGGCCGCTCGACTCGGCGCGGGGCTGACGGCGCGGCCGATAGCCCATCAGAACGGCCAGGCGCCTCTGCTGGGGGCCGTGGCGGCCGGGGCGCGGTTGCGCTCGATGACCGGCGCGCAGATGAGCCTGGCGCTCAGGATCGGCGCGACACTCGTGCTCACCCCCGGCTACACGAACGCCGTGGCGGGCGCGACCGCGCTCAACGTCGCCGGTGGGATGAGCGGCTTCGCCGGAGCGCTCGCGCCCGAGCTGGCGCTCGCCGGCGTCGCCGCCCAGCCGAACGCCATCGAAGAGGCCTTCGGGCAGCTGGTCGGCGACGGCTTCCGGGCGGAGGCCGTCACCGAAGAACTGGGGCACCGCTGGGAGATCGCTCGCAACTATTTCCGCTTGCGCGCGTGCTGCAATCCGATCTACGCGGCACTGGACGCGCTGGAAGAGATCCTCGCGGAGGGGCGACCCGATCCCGCGAGCATCGAGCGCATCGAGGTCGCGACGTACCGCTTCGCCGCGAACATGCGCGAGCCGAACCCCATCAACTATTTCGCGGCGAAGTACTCGCTGCCGCATGCGGCCGCGGCCCTGGTGCTGCGCGGCAACGCGGGCTATCACGCGTTCACCGACGACGTCGTGCGCGATCCCGCGATCGGCGCCTTCCGCCGGCGCGTCACGGTTCGCGAGGATCCCGAGCTCAGCGCCCAGGTGCCCCGGCTCAAGCCGGCGCGGGTGACCGTCACCTTCACCGATGGCCGCCAGGTGACACGGCTGCGCGAGAGCGCTCGCGGCGACTACCAGGATCCCTATGGCGAAGGCGAGATCCGGGCGAAGTTTCGCGAGCTGGCGGGCGTGGTGCTCGACGCCGCCGGGGTCGCGCGGGTCGAGGGACTCGTCGATCGCCTCGACGAGCTGCCTCGGCTGGGAGATCTGGTCGACGCGCTGCGGGCCTAGAGCGGGCCGAACGCAGGCGGAGGAACGCGGCGCGTCGAAGCCGCCTCGTAGGCCGAGGCGATCTTGAGAAGGACATCCTCCCTACCCGGCTCGGCGCGGAACACCAGTGAGAATGGCAACCCGGGCGCCGGAATAGTGGTCGGCGTGTCCGAGGGGACCGGCACGTAGCGCGTGCCGTCAGGACTGAGCGTGAAGACCGGATCGTAAACGGTCGTCACGTAGCCCGCCGGGATCAGGATCTCGGTCAATCCCGCGTTCGGCCCGTAGAACGTCTCGAGCCGCAGATTGCCGGGCAGCCCCGGCTGGTAGGCGCCGCCGATCTTCCCTGGCGGAAACGGCGTGTGCAGACGGACCAGCGCGTCCAGATGGTTCTCGAGCAGGACCATCACGTCCACCCGCCGCAGGAGCTCGCGCAGCATGATGCGTTCGTTGACGCCCTGACGCTGGCCCAGAGGATTGCGCGGGTCGGTCACCTCTTCCCAGTTCTTGAACGCCGCGCGACCATCATCGCCCCAGAACTTGGATCGCGCGTTGAGCGTCGCAAAGTCGACGAGCGTTTCAGTGAATCCCCGCGCCGCCCAGTCCGCGGCCCGGCGGCTCAGGTATTGCGGGACGTGGAACCTGAAGGCCATCGCGAGCTCCTGCTCCTGGATGGTCGCGATGTCGAAGTTCACCGGCGGCGCGATCCGGCCTTCCGCCAGCGCGACGCAATAGTCGATCGGCTGCATCGTGCCGGTGCCGAAGATCTTCCCGGGCGCAAACTCGGTGGGCACGATCGCCGCGGCGAGTTCCTTGAACAGCGGCCGACCGTCCCGTCCGAGCCTGAATAACAGGTCGGGCATGACGATGGGCACCAGCCGCGTGAGCGCGCGTCTGAAATCTGTCGTCATCGCCTCGACGTCGGGGTCACGCTTCCACAGGGGATCGGACGACTCCACGAGCGTCGCGCTCAGGCGATCGCCGAGCATCGACTTGATCTCGCGGGCGGCGGCGGTAACGATCGGCTCCTCGGCTTTCGACCCGGCCGCGTACACCATGGATTCGCGGACGATGCCGAGGCGGACGCCCTTGAGCGCCCCCGGCGCGCCGGACATCTTCGCGTGGCTCGCGTACGGGGTGCTCGACACCGACGAGCGCGGCACGGTCGTGTAGGGATCGCGCGGGTCGTAGTAGCCTTCGACGGGATCCTTCAAGGCATCGAGCACCCTGGCGCAATCGGCGATCGTGCGACAGAGGATGCCGCTGCGGTCGCAGTAGATGTCGGCGCCGATCGCGCCGCCGTTGAACCCCAGCATGGATTTGTGCGGCAGGATGAGCGCCACGGCGTTGTGATTGGCCGGGCCGCGACAGGACGCGCGCGTCTCCTCGCCGAGGCTCGCCATCACGAGATTGGCGCTGACCGACACGCCGGACCCTGAGCTCGAGCCGAGCGAGGCCGCGCGGGTCGTGTCGTAGGGGTTCGCGGGATTGCCGCCCCAGGTGCTGCGCTGGTAGCCGAGGGTCGACGGCAATACCTTACCGGGCGCGTTGCGGCCGCCGGGATTTCCAGCCCGCCCGTTGTATTCGGTGTTGACGGCCTTGGCGAAGATGATCGCGCCCTTGTCGCGGAGCTGCGCGACCAGCACGTGATCGCGCGCCGGGAAGTCGATGTCGTAGCGCGCGTCGCCGCCGGCGGTGGTGCGCATGTCCTTCGTGTCGAACGGATCCTTGAACGAGAACACGACGCCGTACATCGGCATCTTCTCGAGGTCGGGATTGCGTCCATACGTCGCGTCGAGCTCGGCCGCCCGCTCGAGGGCATCCGGCAGCCTGCGGAACATCTCGCACACGGGAGGCGCGCCGGGCGGCAGCGGCCCCGCCGACGGGTGCCGGTCGAAATCTCCTCGGCAGGTCACCGATCGTTCTCCCCGAATATTGAGGGTGGCGAGCGCATTCACCTTCCTGGCATCGGGCGTGCCGACGATCATCCCGTACTGCTGCATCACGTCGGGATCGGACGCCGTCGCTTCCATGCGGCCGTATTCGAGCGGCGGGCCGTTGTACTTGTGGAGATCCGGGAGGACGCTGGAGGCCTTGACGGTTTCCGTGGGAAAGCGCAGCGACGCCATCGCCCGCACCGCGCCCTTCGCTTCTGCCACGGGGGCGCCGTCTTGCGTCACGAGCACGCTGGCCACGCCGTTGTAGGCGCGCACGCGGTCGATGTAGTGCTGAACGACCGCGACGCACGTCGTTCGCCCCGACTGGATGGCCTCGTGCAGCTCCTCGATCGTTGCCTCGTCGAGTCGAAACGGCTTGTCCTGCGCGTTGGGCTCTGCGGTCACGACGTCATCCTCCTCGAGACGCAGATGTTACACGGAGTGCTCGAGCTGAGCACCAGGTGTCTACGAGCAGCTCGGCTGAGCCACGGAGGATGAGGCTATGAAACGCACGGTTGCGATCGGGCTCGTTGCCCTGACGCTCGGGCTGCCGCTGGGCGGCTGGGCCGACGACGGTCAGCAGGTGGCGTACGGGGCGGGCAGCGCGTTGGGCACGCTGGTGTACGCCCCGGTGAAGGCCAGTTTCTGCATCCTGGGCGCCATCGGCAGCGGCTTCACATATATGGTCGACTCGAAGACCGCCGGAAAGGTCGCGCAGGGCTCGTGCGGCGGGACCTGGGTCATCACCCCGAGCGCCGTCGCCGGCAAAGAACCCGTCCGGTTCGTCGGCACCACGCAACCCCGGGACGGCGAGCGGAAGGTCGCGTCAGGAATTCCCGAACGAAGTGGGGCTCGCCGCTGATCGCCTCCCTCGATCCCGCTTGGGTCGCGACCATCACCGGCTGGCTCGCCGGCCTGATCGGCTGGATTGCGGTAGCCATTCAACGGAGAGAGCTCACGCGTCTTCGCGCAGAAAACCGGGCCAACTGGCACGACGCCTTCGTCACCTACCAGCGCGCTCACTTCTTGCCGTTCGCCGAGACGATCCGAGTCGCGTATCAACGCTTCATCGATGGACGATCAGGCGTTCCGCTCACGTGGGAGCAGGCGACACATCAGGCTCGATGGCCGCGCCAAACGCCCCTGCCGCCCGGCGAGCCTCTACGTGAATGGCGATCCCGCCATGGCGTTGCCCTCGGCCCCGACGACGAGTTGCTCCTACGCTTTTGCGAGGCGATCTATCCGCCCGCCGAGCCCTCCAATCTCCAGTCGCATCGGGCGCGGTCGATCATGACGCAGGAAGAATTCGACGTCTTCCACCGGGCCCGCGGCGGCGTCGCCGACTATTTCCACCAATGCGGGAGCCGGCGAGCCCGGTCGGCGAAGTTCGCGCGGTTCCTCGAGCACGAAGTCAGGGCCAACGCGAGAGTGAGGACTCCGGCGTCGCCGTCGACCACCGTGCGACCGGAGGCGTCAAGGCCTCGATCGGTGCTGGCCGTGGCCGGCAACAAAGAATAGTCCGCCCGTCTCGCCGTTTGCGAGCCTTCACGCCTTCGGGTATCGTCTGCCCGTCAGCGTGGCGTTCTGCTGTCGCAGTATCACGTCGAGCTCAGGGAGGACTCGCATGCCTGACCTCACGACGAAGACCGGCGACGTGAAGGCGATCATTCGACGTCTTCAAGATTCGTTCAACGAGACGCTCGAGGTTCTCTACGACCTGCCTCAGGACTATCTCCAGCAACCCTGCGGCCACGGCTGCGCCCGGGGCGGGACCGCGCGCGATCTGCTGATACACAACATCATCCACGAGAAGCAACACACCGGGCAGGTCTGGAGCGTCCGCGACCAGCTCCAGCTCCTGCCGGGCTGGGGCAACCAGGACCTGCCGGCCCTGCTCGCCGACTACTACACGTCGCGCGCCCAGCTCATCGCCGCGCTGTTCGGTCTGGCCGGCGACCAGCTCGACACCAAGCCCAAAGACGGCGGCTGGACCATCCGCGAAACGGTCGAGCACGTCCTCCACTGCGATCGCGACTCCATCGACGCGCTCCACGCCGAGTTTCGACAGACGGCCGGCGCGGTGGCCAGCGCGCCCAGACGTTCGTGCTAGAGTCGCGGCCATGACCAGCGAAGAGACGCTGCGCATCCGCAGCTACCTCACGGCCCAGGGCGCCAAGCTCTCGCCGGACCAGCTCATCGGCAAGGTGCAGGAGGCGATGGCCAAGCTGAGAGAGGCGGCGGCCGCCGTGCCCCCGGCACGCTTCGCCGAGCCGCCGGCGCCCGGTGAGTGGAGCGCCAACGAAGTGATGGCGCACGTCGTCGAGGCCGGCGGACACTTCAGCGCCGCCATCGTGCGCATTCTCGACGGCCAGCCGCCCGGCGAGCCGCGCGACGTCGCCGCCCGCGACACCAGGCCGCGTCCGATGACCGAATGGTGGGCGCGGCTCGAGCGCGACCGCGCCGAGCTGTTTCAGCGCGTGCGGAGCGCGCCCCCGATGGCGCGGCTCGAGGCCACGATCCCGCATCCGTTCTTCGGCGCGTTGAACTGGCGCGAGACGCTGCTGTTCATCCGGCTGCACGACCTTGATCACGCCGGACAGCTCGCCAAGGTGGCGGGCGCCTTCTGATGCGCATTGCCATCGGCCTGCGCCTCGAGGCCAACGAGCACTGGGAGCAGGCCGCGACGTACGTGACCGAGGCCGAGCGCCTCGGCGTCGACTTCGTCTGGTCGCACGAGTCGTGGGGCCTGGACGCGGCGACGCCGCTGGCGTTCATGGCGGCGCGCACCTCCCGCATCCGGCTCGGCTCCGGGATCATGCAGGCCGGCACGCGCACGCCGGCGCTCGTCGCGATGACGGCGCTGAGCCTGGCCTCGATGTCCTCCGGTCGCTTCGTGCTCGGCATGGGTGTCAGCGGGCCGCAGGTGATCGAGGGCTGGCACGGCCTGCGCTTCGATCGGCCGCTCACGCGCATGCGCGAGATCGTCGAGGTCGTGCGCCGGGCCACGCGCGGTGAGCGCGTGGCGTTCAAGGGGCAGGTCTACGAGCTGCCGCTGCCCGGCGGCGAGGGCAAGGCGCTACGGTCTTCGGCCCAGCCCCGTCCGGACATCCCGGTCTACCTCGCCACGCTCTCGCCGCGCGGCCTCGAGCTGACCGGCGAGATCGCCGACGGTTGGCTCGGCACCTCGTTCATGCCCGACCACGCGCGCATCTTCTTCGACCATCTCGAGGCCGGCGCGACGCGCGCGGGACGCACGCTCGGCCACCTCGATCTGCAGGCCGGCGGCGCCGTCGCGTTCGGTGACGACGTTGAGCGGCTGGTGGCCGCGCGCAAGCCCGGTCTGGCCTTCACCCTCGGCGCCATGGGCTCGCGTCAGCACAACTTCTACAACGACGCCTTCAAGCGCGCCGGCTACGCCGACGCCGCCACCGAGGTGCAGCGCCTCTGGCTGGACGGCAAGCGCGACGAGGCCGCCGCCCGCGTGCCCGATGAGATGGCCGTGAAGGCGAACCTGCTCGGCACCGAGGCCATGGTGCGCGAGCGGCTGCGCGTCTACCGCGCCAGCGGCCTCACCACACTGCGCGTGGAGCCGGCCGGCGCGACACTCGACGCCCGGCTGGCCACGCTCGGCCGGCTGATGGAGCTCGCCAAGACCTCGTAGCACGCAAGGAGCTCACCGCATGATCACCAGGCGCGACCTCCTCCGCAGTGTCGCCGGGACCGTGGGGCTGCTCGGATGGCCGCCCGGACTCGCCGCTGGGGAGCCGCCGCCGGAGACGACGAGACTGAGGATCGCCCAGCAGCCCAGCATCTGCGTGGCCCCTCAGTGGATCGTCACGGAGCTCCTGAAGGCCGAGGGATTCACCGACATCACGTACGTGAAGGTGACCATCGCGGGTATCACGAAAGCTCTGGCATCCGGGGAGGTCGATGTCTCCATGCACTTCGTCGGACCGCTGGTCATCCAGCTGGACGCCGGCGACCCCATCACGGTCTTGGGCGGCGTGCACGTGGGATGTTACGAGCTGTTCGGGACGGACAGGATTCGCACGATCCGGGATCTGAAGGGCAAGACGGTCGCGGTCACTGAATTGGGGCTGACCCAGCACGTGTATCTGTCCAGCATGGTGGCCCACGTGGGGCTCGATCCGCGCAAGGACGTCAACTTCGTCGAGCATCCCGCCGCCGAGGGCAAGCGCCTGCTCGCGGAGGGGAAGGTCGACGCCTACCTCGGCTTCCCGCCGGACCCTCAGGAGCTACGCGCCCGAAAGGTCGGACACGTCGTCGTCAACAGTGCGGTCGACCGGCCGTGGTCACAGTATTTCTGCTGCATGGCCACGGGTCACCGGGAGTTCGTCCGCAAGCATCCGATCGCAACCAAGCGGGCGCTGCGGGCGATCCTGAAAGGGGCCGACATTTGCGCCCTCGAGCCCGAGCGGGCCGCTCGAGCGCTCGTCGACGGCGGCTTCACCCCGCGTTACGACTATGCGCTCCAGACCATGAAGGATGTTCCGTACAACAGGTGGCGCGTCTACGATCCGGAGGACTCCGTCCGCTTCTATGCTCTCCGCCTCCGCGAGGCCGGGATGATCAAATCGACGCCGCAGCGGCTCATCGCCGAGGGCACCGACTGGCGGTTTCTCAATGAGCTGAAGAAGGAGCTGAAGGGCTGATGGACCGACGCGCGATCCTGAGGGCTCTGGCCGCAGGCGTCATCGGAAGTGGCATCGGCGCACGTCCGGGCTTCGCGGCGGAGCCGCCGCCCGAGACGACCCGCATCCGGCTGAGCCGCTATCCCTTCGACGTCGCTTGCGTGGCGCCGATGTGGGTGGGCGAGGAGCTATTGCGGGCCGAGGGGTTCACGACGGT
>QHSI01000011.1:0-2703 GCA_003221515.1 Candidatus Rokuibacteriota bacterium | reverse complement strand
CCTAGGGGGTATGCACGGCGGTTGTTACGAGCTGTTCGGCAGCACTAGCGTGCGTTCGGTCGCGGAGCTCCGAGGTCGAACGGTCGCGGTGTCGACCCCGGGCCGTCACGCCTTCGTCGCCGCCATGGCGAGCTACGTGGGCCTCGACCCGCGAAAGGACCTGAAGATCGTGCTCACGCCGGACGCGAAGCAGCAGTTCGTCGAGGGCAAGGTCGACGCCGTCCTCGGGTTCCCGCCCGAGCCGCAGGAGTTTCGAGCCCGGAAGACCGGGCGCCTCATCGTCAACACGACCGCCGATCGCCCGTGGTCGCAGTACTTCTGCTGCTTCGCCACGGGAAATCGCGACTTTGTCCGCAAGTACCCGGTGGCCACAAAGCGCGTCCTCCGTGCGCTCGTGAAGGCGGTGGACATCTGCGCGGCCGAGCCCGACAAGGTCGTGCGTGGGCTGGTCGACCGGGGCTTCCTGAAGGACCACGACTACTCGCTGCAGGCGCTGCGTGAGATCCCGTACCGGCGGTGGCGTGAGTACGACTCGGCGGATACAATCCGCTTCTTCGCCCTGCGCATGCACGAGGCGGGGGTGATCAAGTCGAGCCCGCAGAAGGTCATCGCCGACGGAATGGACTGGCGGTTCGTCAACGAGTTGAAGAGGGAGCTGAAGGGCTGAGACGCTTCGCGTCACGGGCGGTCGCGGGGCTCGCCGTCGCGTTCATCCTCTCGGTGGCGATGCCGGCGCTCGCGCACCAACCGGGCCGCGACGCGCGGCTGCCCACGATCGGGGCGGCCCCCCCGTTCGCACTGACGACCGCCGACGGCACACGCCTCGCCCTGGCCGACATGCGCGGCAAGGTCGTCGCCGTCACCTTCATCTATGCGACGTGCACCGACACGTGTCCGCTGCTCACGGCGAAGCTCGCCGCGCTCGGTACTCGGATGGGGAAGGATTTCGGCACGCAGGTGGCGTTCATCGCCATCACCATCGATCCCGAGCGCGACACCCCGGACGTCTTGCGGAGCTACGCGCAGGCGCACGGCGCGAGCGGGGCGGGCTGGGCGTTCCTCACCGGCACGCCGGCGGAGATCAAGGGCGTAGCCCAGCGCTACGGCGTGTTTGCGCGGAAGACGGACCGCGGCGACGTCGACCACACGTTTCTCACGTCGCTCGTGGACCGTGACGGCGCGCTGCGCGTCCAGTACATGGGAGTGCGGTTCGATCCGGACGAGATGCTGCGCGACCTCCGCTCGCTCCTCCGGGAAGGCGGCCGGTGATGCGCGCGCTCCCGCGCCTCGTGGCGAGGATCCCTGCCGCCGTCCACACCAAGCTCCTGGTCGCCTTCCTGATCATCGTCGGCCTGCTGATCGCGCTCGGCGCGGTCGGTCTCGAGGTCCTCGGCGAGGTGAATCGCCGGTCGGAGGACCTCGTGAAGCTGCAGCGCAAGATCGCCGCCTACCGCCAGTTGCAACACGACACGACAGGCCAGCTCTACAGTGTGGCCGCCGCGCTGCTCGTCCCCGAGGACCGGAGTCTCGACGCCATCCTCCGCCAGCTCAACCAGTTCGGCTACGACCTGGATCGCCTGCAGTTCGTGGCGCGAGACGAGGTCGAGCTGCTCGACCGTGTGCGGAACGACTACGACGAGTTCATCCGGGTCGTCACGCGTGTCGTGGAGCTGATCCGGAGCGGCCGGGTCGCGGAAGGGCGGGAGCTGCAGATCGCGCAGGCGACCCCACTGGCCGACCGGCTGGAGCGGCTCACGAACCAGCTCGTCAACCAGGCGGAAGCCGACATGGTGGCGAGCGTGGACACGAGCCACGACGCGTTCGTGCGGGCGCGGTGGGCGGTCATCGGATTCGCGGTCGGAGCCACCGGCCTGGCCTTGGTGCTGGGGTTCGCCATCTCGTGGTCGCTCGTCGGCGCCGTCACCGCGATGGACGCGGGCCTCGCGCAGATCGCGTCAGGGGACTTCTCCCAGCGCGTCGACATCCCGAACCGCGACGAACTGGGGGCGCTGGCCGCCAACCTGAACCGCATGAACGACGAGCTCGGGCGCCTGTACCGCGAGTTGGAGGCGGCCAGCCGCCACAAGTCCGAGTTCCTCGCCAACATGTCCCACGAGCTCCGCACGCCCCTCAACGGGATCATCGGTTTCTCGGAGGTGCTGGACGACCGCATGTTCGGCGAATTGAACGAGAAACAGGGAGAGTACGTGCGGGTCATCTTGAACTCCGGGCGCCACCTGCTCTCGCTGATCAACGATATCCTGGACCTCTCCAAGGTCGAGGCGGGACGGATGGAGCTGGAGCTCGGGACGTTCAATCTCCGCATGGCTCTCGAGAACGCGCTCACGCTGATGCGCGAACGAGCCATGCGCCACGGGCTCGCGCTCGACCTGACGGTCGACGAGACGCTCGAGGACGTCGTCGCCGACGAGCGCAAGCTCAAGCAGGTGCTCCTGAATCTGCTGTCCAACGCCGTGAAGTTCACGCCCGAGGGCGGCCGGATCGACGTGCGCGCGCTGCACGCGAACGGGACCGTCGAGGTGTCCGTCACCGACACCGGGGTCGGCATCGCGCCAGAGGACCAGGAGGCGATCTTCGAGGAGTTCCGCCAGGTGGGCCACGCCACGCGCAAGCGCGAGGGTACCGGTCTCGGCCTCGCGCTGGCCAGAAAGTTCGTCGAGCTCCACGGCGGTCGCCTATGGG
>QHSI01000052.1 GCA_003221515.1 Candidatus Rokuibacteriota bacterium | reverse complement strand
ATTCGGGTGGACACGGGGAGGAGACTGAGCCGTGGACCACTCCATCTATGACAAGCGCGGCTACCCGGTCGTCGATGTCCGAGAAGGCTACGGCGAATGGGTCCGGACGTACGAGCAGACGGTGCTGGACGAGATGGACGTGCGCCT
The DNA here is from genome assembly GCA_003221515.1 of Candidatus Rokuibacteriota bacterium. Lineage (GTDB taxonomy): Bacteria > Methylomirabilota > Methylomirabilia > Rokubacteriales > CSP1-6 > AR31. The sequence continues at coordinate 5,339 of QHSI01000052.1, read as the reverse complement.
GCTCGCGGCGTTGCGCACGGTCGACTGGGCGGCGCCGCGCCTCGTGCTCGACCTGGCGTGCGGCACCGGACGGATCGGCGCCTGGCTGAAGCGCCGCGGCTCGGCTGCCATCGACGGCGTCGACATCACTCCGGAGATGCTCGAGGTCGGGCGGGGCAAGGACGTCTATCGCGCGCTGCACGTCGCCGACGTCGCGCGCACCGGGCTACCGGCCGAGACGTACGATCTCTGCGTCCAGTCGCTGGCCGACGAGCATCTCGCCGATCTGCGGCCCCTGTACCTCGAAGCGGCGCGGGTCACTCGACGCGGCGGCCTCTTCGTCATCGTGGGCTTTCATCCGCAATTCCTGATGGCCGGCGTCCCGACACACTTCGACCGGGCGCCGGGCGAGCCGGTCACGATTCGCAGCTACGTCCATCTCTTCAGCGACCACGTGAAGGCCGCGCACGCCGCCGGCTGGTCGCTGCGCGAGATGGAGGAAGGTCTGGTCGACGAAGCCTGGCTGCGGAAGAAGCCCAGGTGGGAAGCGTACCGCGGGGTGCCGATCAGCTTCGCAATGGTCTGGCGCGCCGACGGCTAGCCCCCGCCGTCGAGAGGAAAGGGCGGGCGCCGCGGTCCCGTGCGATGCTATGGCCGTGATGGACAGCCCGCGCGCCCGGCCCTGGCGCTTGCTCGTGACCGAGCCCACCGACGGCGCCACGAACATGGCGATCGACGAGGCGCTCTCGCTCGGGCGCCGGACCGACACCTCGCCGCCGACGCTCAGGTTCTTCGCGTGGGATCCGCCGACGGTGTCGCTCGGCTTCGGCCAGCCGCTCGGTGATCACGTCGACCTGAACGCCTGCCGTCGACTCGGCGTCGGGATCGTCAGACGGCCCACCGGCGGGAGCGCCATCTATCACGATGGCCCGGAGCGCGAGCTGACCTACAGCGTCGTGGCCTCGGCCGACGACCTCGGTGGCATTGCGGGACTGCTCGAGACCTACCGCTGGATCGGCCGGGCGCTGCTGGCCGGCTTGCGATCCATGGGCGCGCCGGCGGAGATGATCGCCATCGCCGGCGGTGAAGATCCGACGCCCGCCTTCTGCTTCGCCCGCACCGGGAGCTACGAGATCGAGGTCGCTGGGCGCAAGCTCGTCGGCAGCGCACAGCGCCGGCGGGGCACCACGTTCCTCCAGCATGGCTCGGTGATGCTCGGCGTCGACGAGCTTCGACTGCGCGCGCTCTTCCCCACGACCGCCGACCCGCTCGCGACGATGACGACGCTCGAGGCTGCGCTCGGTCACCGCCCGAAGTTCGACGACGTGGCGACGGCGCTCGCCGCCGCGTTCGAGACGGAGCACGGAATCACGCTGAGGCCCGACGGCCTCACCGCCGACGAGACGGCGCTCGCCGAGCGGCTCGTCCGTGAGAAGTACGCCACCGACACCTGGCTCGTCGGCCCCACGTGACCCGCGAGTATCCCGACTACCCCAGGGTCGGCGTCGGCGCCGTCATCCTGCACGAGGACAAGGTCCTGCTCGTCCGGCGTGGCCAGTCGCCCTCGTTCGGAAAATGGAGCCTGCCCGGCGGCCTGGTCGAGCTCGGCGAGAGCACGCGCGAGGCCATCGCGCGCGAGATCATGGAAGAGTGCGGAATCGGCATCCGCGTCGTCGACGTGGCCGGCGTCCTCGACCGCGTCGTGCACGACGATGCCGGGCGCGTCCGCTATCATTACGTGCTGGTGGACTACCTGGCGTATCCGGAGTCCCTGGACGTCGTCGCGGGCAGCGACGCCGGCGACGCGCAGTGGTTCGACATCGAACGCGTGGCCGTGCTCGATACGACCCAAGGCCTGCTGGACATGATCCGGCGGGGCGAGGCGTTGAGGCGGACCGAAGTGTTGCGAGGAGGAGACAGCGAGTGAAGGTCGACATCAGCACCAAGCGGCTGGAGGACGTCGCCGCCGACGCGCTCGTCGTCGGTCTGTACACCGGAGAGACGCGGCTGCCGGAGCGCCTGGCGCGTCTCGATCGCGCGGCGCAGGGTCAGCTCAAGCGCGTGCTCGACGCCGAGAAGTTCGGGGGCAAGGCGGGGCAGGTCACCCACGCCCACGCCGACGGGCGCCGCATCGTCGTCGCCGGGCTCGGCCCGCGCGCCGAGACCACCGCGGAGACGCTGCGCCGAGCGGCCGCGGCGGCCGTGCGGCGGGCGCGCGACCTCGGCGCCCGCACCGTGGCCGTCGAGGTGCTCGGCGACCGGCTGACGGCGCGGCTGCGCGCCCAGGCGGTGGTGGAAGGCGCGATCCTCGGCACGTACTACTTCGACCGCTACAAGCGCGAGAAGGTGGACAAGACCGTCACCGAGCTCCGCATCGTCGAGCCCGACGCGCGACGCGCGCGCGAGGCGGCCGATGGCGCGCGCCGTGGCGAAGCCTTCGCGCTGGCCACGTCGTTCGCGCGCGACCTCATCAACGCGCCGGCCAACGATCTGCATCCGACCGATCTCGCCCGCGCGGCCACCGAGCTCGCCAACGGCTCGCGACTGAGCGTCAAGGTGTACGAGCGCGCCGAATGCCAGGAGATGGGCATGGGCGCGTTCCTCGGCGTCGCGGCGGGCAGCGAGCAGCCGCCGAAGTTCATCCACGTGACCTACAGCCCGGCCGGCCGGGCCGCCGCCGGTCGCAAGCGGAAGAAAGTCGTGCTCATCGGCAAGGGCATCACGTTCGACTCCGGCGGCCTCGACCTCAAGCCCCCGGACGGCATGCTGCGGATGAAGTACGACATGGCCGGCGCCGCGGCGGTGCTGGGCATCATGCGCGCGCTGCCGACGCTGAAGCCGGCCATCGAGGTGCACGGCTTGATCGCCGCGACCGAGAACATGCCCTCGGGCTCGGCCATCCGTCCGGGCGACGTGCTGCGCGCGATGAACGGCACCACGATCGAGATCGGAAACACCGACGCCGAGGGACGGCTGACGCTCGCCGACGGGCTCTGCTACGCGAACACCCACGTGCAGCCCGACGAGATCATCGACATGGCGACGCTGACCGGCGCCTGCGTCATCGCCCTCGGTCAGCTCTGCTCGGGCCTGCTGGCGAACAACCAGCCGCTGGCGAACCGGATCATGAAGGCCGCCGACGCCGCCGGTGAGCGGCTCTGGCAGCTCCCGCTGATCGACGAGTACCGCGAGAACCTCAAGAGCGAGGTGGCCGACCTCAACAACGTCGGGCCGCGCGGCGGCGGCGCGATCACCGCGGGGCTCTTCTTGAAGGAGTTCGCGGGCAAGACGCCGTGGGCGCACCTGGACATCGCCGGGCCGGCCTTCACCGAGAAGGACCTGCCGCTGGCGCCGAAGGGCGCGACGGGCTACGCCGTCCGGACGCTCCTGACGTACCTCGCGGAGTAACGTGGCCGGCGCGGTCGACCTCCACTCGCACACGACCGCGTCCGACGGCGCGCTGCCGCCTCGTCAGCTCGTGCGGCTGGCGGCGAAGCACGGCGTCGGCGTCCTCGCCGTCACCGACCACGACTCGACGAGCGGGCTTGCGGACGCGATGGACGAGGCGCGCACGCTCCCGCCGCTCGAGATCGTTCCGGGTCTCGAGATCAACTGCGACGTGCCGGGCGCCGAGATCCACGTCCTCGGCTATTGCCTCGACTGGGACGCGGAGTGGTTCCAGGCGTTCCTCGGCGAGCAGCGTGAAGAGCGCCGGCGCCGGGTCCACAGAATGTGCGAGCGTCTCGCCGAGCTCGGGATGCCGATCGATCCCGCCGAGATCTTCTCGCTCGTGCAGGAAGGCTCGGCCGGCCGCCCCCACGTGGCCCAGGCGATGGTGAACCGCGGCTATGTGAAGACCGTCCGCGAGGCGTTCGACCGCTATCTGTCCGCGAAGGGCCCGGCCAACGTTCCGCGCAAGCGGCTGACACCCGTGGAGGCCGTGCGGGTCATCCGGCGCGCGCGTGGCGTGCCGGTGCTCGCGCATCCAGGGCTCGCGAACCGCGACGAGATGATCCCCGAGCTGGTCGAGGCCGGCCTGCTCGGGATCGAGACCTACTATCCCGAGCACTCGTCGGCTCAGACGATCGCGTATCGCGAGATGTGCCGGCGCCTGGGCCTGGTCGCCACCGGCGGCTCCGACTTCCACGGCCCCCAGATCAGCCGTGCCCACCATCCCGGCTTTCAGGTCGTCCCGGAAAGCGCCTGGCAGGAATTGCGGAGCCGTCTCGAATCTCTCTCGAGCTCATGACCGTTCACGCCCAGATCTTCGGCTTCACCGACTGCCAGGAGACGCGCAAGGCGCAGCGCTTCTTCAAGGAGCGCGGCGTCACGGTGCACTTCGTCGACATGAAGGAGCGTCCGGCGGCGCGCGGCGAGCTGCGGCGCTTCGAGGAGAAGCTCGGCGCCGCGGCGCTGATCGACCGCAAGGGGCCGCGCTTCAAGGCGCTGGGCCTGCGCGTGGCGGGCGACTCGCCCCAGCGTCTGCTGGAGAAGGCCCTGACCGAGCCGCGCCTGCTCCGAACGCCGCTCGTCCGCTGTGGCGGCCGCGTCGCGATCGGCCACGCGCCGGACGCCTGGCAGACATGGATCGACACGGGGAAGCAAGCAGCTGCGCCAAGAAGCGGTGGGAAGCCGTCGTGACCCCGCACCCGTTCAGCATCCACGTGGACGACGCGGTGCTCGCCGATCTGCGCGCCAGGCTCGACCGCGTGCGCTGGCCCGACGAGCCCCCGGAGGCGGGCTGGAAGTTCGGCACGAGCCTCGCCTACATGAAGGAGCTGGTCGACTACTGGCGCCTGAAGTACGACTGGCGTCTGCACGAGGCGGGCCTGAACCGGCTGCGCCAGTTCACCGTGGACCTGGGCGGGATCGATCTCCACTTCGTCCACGAGTCCGGCGTGGGGTCGGCGCCGATGCCGCTGCTGCTCTCGCACGGCTGGCCCGGGTCGATCGTGGAGTTCGAGCGCCTCATCCCGATGCTCACCGATCCGGCGCGCTTCGGCGGCGATCCGGCCGACGCGTTCACGGTCGTGGCGCCCTCGCTGCCGGGCTACGGGTTCTCGTTCCGCCCGAACCAGCCGCGCTTCGGCGTCGAGGAGATCGCCGACGTCTTCGCGCGGCTCATGGGCGATGTGCTCGGCTTTCGCCGCTACGCCGCCCAGGGCGGGGACTGGGGCGCATTCATCACCTCGGTGCTGGGACTCCGGTATCCCGATCGGCTGGCCGGCATTCACGTGAATCTGCTGGCGGTCCGCCGCGACCCCGCGCTGCCCGACGCGCCGAACGAGGAGGAGCGCGCGTACATCAAGCAGCTCCAGCACTGGCTGCGCGAGGAGACAGGCTATCAAGGAATCCAGGGG
>QHSI01000010.1 GCA_003221515.1 Candidatus Rokuibacteriota bacterium | reverse complement strand
TGTTTTCTTTGATGAGATGCATCGGCACGTGGCCGGGGCCCTCGATCATCACCTGGACGTCGTGCTCCCAGGCGATCTTCGTGAGCTCGCCGAGCGTGTCGAGCTCGGCGAACTGGGCTTCGTCGTTGGCGTCGGCGTTCGAACCGGGACGGAGGCCGTCGCCGAGCGAGAAGGCGACGTCGTAGGCCATCATGATCTCGCAGATCTCGCGGAACCGCGTATAAAGGAAGCTCTCCTGATGGTGGGCCAAGCACCACTTGGCCATGATCGATCCGCCGCGCGAGACGATCCCGGTCACGCGCTTGGCGGTGAGCGGGATGTAGGGGAGACGCACGCCGGCGTGGATCGTGAAGTAGTCCACGCCCTGCTCGGCCTGCTCGATCAGGGTGTCGCGGTAGATCTCCCAGGTCAGCTCCTCGGCCTTGCCGCCGACCTTCTCGAGCGCCTGATAGATCGGCACCGTGCCGATCGGCACCGGCGAGTTTCGGAGAATCCATTCACGAGTCTCGTGGATGTTCTTGCCGGTCGAGAGGTCCATGACCGTGTCGGCGCCCCAGCGTGTCGCCCACGTCATCTTCTCGACCTCCTCTTCGATCGAGGAGGCAACCGCCGAGTTGCCGATGTTGGCGTTGATCTTCACCAGGAACTGGCGGCCGATGATCATCGGCTCGGTCTCCGGGTGATTCACGTTCGACGGGATGATCGCGCGGCCGCGCGCGACCTCGTCGCGCACGAGCTCGCGTGGGAGGCTCTCGCGCAGCGCGATGAACTCCATCTCGGGAGTGATCTCGCCGCGCCGCGCGTAGTGCATCTGGGTGACGCGCCGACCCGGGCTCGCGCGCAGCGGCCGCCGCACGCTGGCGAACCTGACCCCGCCGAGCGCCGGATCCTCTTCGCGGCTCCGACGGTACACCGACGACGAGCCCGGCAGCTCCTGCACGTCGCCGCGGCCGCGGACCCAGGCGAGCCGCAGGGGCGGCAGGCCCCGCTTCAGATCGAGATGGGCGTCGGGGTCGGTGTACGGTCCGCTCGTGTCGTAGAGGCGAACGGGCGCGTTGCCGCCCGAGAGCGCGATCTCGCGCATCGGGACGCGGATGTCGGGACGAGACCCAGTGACGTAGACCTTACGGGACATATTCGGCCTCCCTTCGCTGGCATTAACCAGGTCAGGTTCATGCGGTCGGCGACGGTGAGCCGCCCTCTCAGCCCGGTTCCCCGAGCTCCCGCGGTGACGGGCAATCGAACCGGGCCCTAGGCTACGCCGGATTCTCCAGGCGATCAAGGAGCCGTCCGGAGGCGCCCCGGCTTGCCATCGCCGGCGTGCTATGATTTGCGCCATCCGGAGGCCCCATGAAGATCGGCTTCTTTCACCTGATGCCGTACCGGTTCCTGCCCGAGGACTTCGAGCACAAGTACCGTTCGGTCTGGGTCGATCCGCCGCATTCGCTGTTCGATCCCGAGAAGTGCGCCGGGCTCTATCAGGAGTTCCTCGACGAGCTGGAGTTCGCCGAGAAGTCCGGCTTCGACGGCCTCTGCGTCAACGAGCACCATAACAACGCCTACGGCCTCATGCCCTCGCCGAACCTCATGGCCGCCACGCTCACGCGGCGGACGTCGCGGGCCGCCCTGATCGTGCTCGGCAACAGCCTGGCCGCCTACAACCCGCCGCTCCGCGTCGCGGAAGAGTTCGCCATGCTCGACCTCATGAGTCGCGGCCGCCTGGTGGCGGGGTTTCCGGTCGGCACGTCGATGGACATGAACTTCGCGTACGGCATCGACCCGGCGACGCTGCGCGAGCGGTACTACGAGGCGCACGACCTCGTCATCCAGGCGTGGACGCGTCCGGAGATGTTCGCGTTCAACGGCAAGTACACGCAGGTCCGCTACGTGAACATCTGGCCGCAGCCGCTCCAGAAGCCGCACCCGCCGGTGTGGATCCCGGGGGGCGGAAGCGTCGAGACCTGGGAGTGGACCGCCCACCTCGACTACGTCTACTGCTACCTCTCCTACTACGGCTACAAGCGCGGCAAGGCGACCATGGACGGCTTCTGGGAGGCGATCGGGCGCGTCGGCGCCGACGACAACCCCTATCGCGCCGGCTTCCTGCAGCTCGTCTGCGTGGGCGACACCGACGCCGAGGCCGAGCGGCTCTACTTCGAGCACGTGCACTACTTCTATCAAAAGTGCCTGAACGTCTGGGAGGGCTTCGCCGAGGCGCCGGGCTACCGCACGATCAAGACGCTGCAGACCGGGACCAAGCCGCAGGTGGGCGCCCAGGCGCGGAAGATCCGGCAGTCCCTCGACTGGAAGCAGTACCTCGACCAGGGCTACGTCATCGCCGGCAGCCCGGCCACCGTGCGGCAGCAGCTCACGGAGTGCATCCGCTCGCTGCGTGTCGGCCATCTCATGGTGCTGCTCCAGATCGGCTCGATGCCGAAGGACCTCACGCTCCACAACACCGACCTGTTCGCGCGCGAGGTGCTACCGCACGTCCGCGACGAGGCGCCGGGCTACCGCACGATCAAGACGCTGCAGACCGGGACCAAGCCGCAGGTGGGCGCCCAGGCGCGGAAGATCCGGCAGTCCCTCGACTGGAAGCAGTACCTCGACCAGGGCTACGTCATCGCCGGCAGCCCGGCCACCGTGCGGCAGCAGCTCACGGAGTGCATCCGCTCGCTGCGTGTCGGCCATCTCATGGTGCTGCTCCAGATCGGCTCGATGCCGAAGGACCTCACGCTCCACAACACCGACCTGTTCGCGCGCGAGGTGCTACCGCACGTCCGCGACATGTGGCCGGGCTACAAGGACCGCTGGTGGCCGACGGGGGCTCCGGCCGGGCACGGCCAGTGACGCCCGAGAGCCGGACGATCGCGATACGTGACGGCGCGGTCAGCTTCCGCGTGCTGTCGGCGGGCCGCGGGCCCCATGTCGTCTACTTCCACTCGTTCCACGAGGGCGGTGGCTGGTCGCCCTTCCTCGATCGGCTGGCTGCGCGCCACACGGTGCTGGCACCACTCCATCCCGGCGTCGAGGGCTCCGCGGGCATCGAGACGCTGGAGAACGTCCTCGACCTCACGCTCGCCTACGAGGAGCTGCTCGATACGCTTGACGTCGGCAGCGCGACGCTCGTCGGGCACTTCTTCGGTGGGATGATCGCGGCCGAGCTGGCGGCGGTCTTCCCCGAGCGGGCCGGGCGGCTCGTGCTCGTGTCGCCCCTCGGACTCTGGCGCGACGACGCGCCGTCGGCGGATCTGCTGATCCTGCCCCAGGACGACCTGCCGGCGGTGCTGTTCCGCGATCCCGGCTCCGAGGCCGCGCGCCGGTGGGCCGCGAAGCCCGCGGGCGAGCACGAGGAGCTGCAGGCCTACATCGAGTCGATCCAGCGCCGAGCCGCGATGGCGAAGTTCGTCTGGCCGCTGCCGGACAAGGGCATCAAGAAGCGGTTGCATCGGATCACGGCGCCGACGCTCCTGCTCTGGGGCGACGCGGACCGCGCCAACCCGATCGTCTACGCGGAGGAGTGGCAGCGACGCATCAAGGGCGCCGCGGTGCGGCTCTTGGCGGGCGGCCACATGCTCCTGCACGAGGCGCCGGAAGCGGCCGCGGCCGCGGTCGTGGAATTCGTCGACCGATGAGCCTCGTCCCCGGCAGCGCCTTCGTCACCGGTGGCGGCTCGGGGATCGGCCGCGCGATCGCCGTCTCCCTCGCCGCCGGCGGCGCGCCCGTCGCCGTCTTCGACGTGCAGACGGAGGGCGCGAAGGAGACGGTCCAGGCGATCGAGCAGGGAGGCGGCCGGGCGTTCGCGATCACCGGCGACGCGAGCCGCTGGGCCGACGTCGACGGCGCGGTCGCCGCGGCGGTGGGCCGGCTCGGCCCGCTGGCGATCATGGTGAACGCCGCGGGCATCCTCGACGGCTACGCCCCGGCCGACGAGCTGACGCCCCAGGTCTTCGAGCGGGTCGTCGCGATCAACCTCACCGGCACGTTCATCGGCGCCAAGCGCGCGCTCGTCGAGATGCTGGCGCGCGGCCGCGGCCGCATCGTCAACATCGCCTCGGTGGCCGGGCTCGTCGGCGACGGCGGCGGGCCGGCCTACGTCGCCTCCAAGCACGGCGTGGTCGGGCTCACCAAGCAGCTCGCGGTCAGCTACGCCGCGCGCGGCGTCACGGTGAACGCGATCTGCCCCGGCCCGATCCAGACCGGCCTGCGCGACAACTCGCGGCGGATCCTCGGACCGACCGCGCCCGAGATGCGCGGGATCGGCGGCGACGAGGCGGCGATCCGCAGGGTGACGCCGGCCGGCCGGCGCGGTACGGTGGAGGAGATCGCCGCGGCGGCGCGCTATCTGGCGAGCGAGGAAGCGGACTACGTCACGGGCCACACGCTCGTGATCGACGGAGGATGGACGGCGCGATGATCAAGCGATTCCACGTGCTCTACGTCGGCCAGATCGAGCTCGAGAACATCGGGTTGCAGGGCACGCCCGCCGACGCCCGGCGCTACAGCAACGAGCGGCTCAGCGAGCCGTTCTTCGTCGCGCGCGACGTCGCCCAGCTGATGGACGAGCTCGGCTATCACGCGCTGTGGACGGCGGAGCACCACTTCCAGCACGAAGGCTACGAGTGCTTCCCGAACCTCATCCAGCTCTCGCTCTGGCTCGCCACCCAGACCCGGCGCCTCAAGCTCGGCTGCGCCTTCAACGTGGTCCCGATGTGGCATCCGATCCGTCTCGCCGAGGACTACGCGATGGCGGACATCGTCACCGACGGACGCGTGATCATGGGCGTGGGGCGCGGCTACCACTCGCGCGAGGTCGAGACCTTCGGCGCGCCGGTGATCGACCAGGCGGCGAATCGCGAGCTGTTCGAGGAGCAGATCGACCTCATGCTCAAGTGCTTCGACCAGGAGAGCTTCAGCCACCACGGCAAGCAGTACGAGTGCCCGCCGCCGGTGGAGTATCGCGGGTACCAGATGCGCGAGCTCACGTGCGTGCCGCGGCCGAAGCACCTGCCGGTCGAGATCTGGATGCCGATCGCCAGCAGCAAGTCCATCGACTACATGGCCAGCAAGAACTTCAAGGCGATGGTGACGCTCAACGGCGAGAAGATCCTCGACGACGTCGTGAAGGCGTACCGCGACGCGTGCGCGAAGTACGGCCGGCGCAAGCAGCTCGGCGAGGACATGATCTGGGGGGCCGGGCTCTACCTGGCCGACACGCCCGCAGAGGCCAAGCGCCGCGTCGAGCCCTCGCACGACGAGCGCTACAAGTGGTTCGCGCCGTTCGGCTTCGTGCGCTACGCCGACGAGCAGGGCCGCACGTGGGGCACGCCCGGCGCGCCCGCGCGGGTGCCCTCGCTCGCCGACGGCATCCAGCAGAAGGCGTGGTTCTGTGGCCCGCCCGCGCACGTCATCGACGGCATCAAGTCGATCGAGGCGAAGTACCCGGGGCTCGAGGACTTCATGGTCCACTGGGCCGAGGGGCTCCCGCCGAAGGAATTCAAGGAGCAGCTGCGCTGGTTCGCCCGCGACGTGATGCCGGCGTTCGGCGGCCGGGGCTGATACCCCTAGTGGGTATATTTCCCTCGGGCAAAAGGACCCAACCGATGGTGTTTTTTATTTCTCTCCCCTCGTACCTGTGGTAGTAATACCCCCGGGGGAATCCCGGGTGACGGGCCCGACCAAGTAAGAAGGAGGGGAGATCATGGCGAAGGGAAAGAAGGCGTTCGGGGGATACTCGATCAACTTCAAGGGGTGTAAAGACTCCGTCGAGGCCGTCTTCGGAGGCTCGCCGATCGGGCCGTCCGAGATGACGAAGAAGATCTGGGCCTACGTGAAGCGGAAGAAGCTCGCCGGCAAGCGCTGAGCCCGCGCCTCATCCGCACCTGACGTCTAGAGGCGGCTCGCACCTGGCGGGCCGCCTCTGCTTTTACCTCCCGGTGGCCACCTCAGCGCGGGAGCTGGTCGAGCTCCTCCTCCGGCGCGCTCGTCCGATTGCACCAGGCGACTCGGTAGCCGAACGCCTTCGCGCCGGCGACGTCCCACGCGTTCGACGCACGAACAAGAGCTCGCCGGCCGGGAGCGCCAGCGTCGTCGGTCCCAGTGTGTACACGAGCGGGAGGGCTTGTAGGGCTCACTGCACGAGCGTCGTGCGGCGCGCGCGGACGGGCTTCCTCGGCATGCGTTGCCTCGGCTCGGGCGCGGGATCGATGCCGGCTTCCACGAAGCCGAACTGCAGGAGCTTCTTGGCGTCGAGGAACGATTGCGCGCGGGTGCGCGAGCCGAGCACGATCATGACGAACTGCACGCCGTTGCGCCACGCCGACACCGCGAGGTTGTACCCCGCCTCCTGTGTGAAGCCGGTCTTGAGTGCCTGCACGCCCAGCGGGTCGGTGAACAGCGGAATGTGCCGCGCGTAGACGCGGCCGCGATAGACGAACGTCTGTCCCCCCAGCATCGGCCGCGAGGCCGGGTAGTCCCGGAGCAGCCGCGCGATGAGCTGGGCGAGATCGCGGGCGTTGCTGCGCTGGGCCGGATCGGGGAGCCCGTGCGGGTTCGCGAACCGCGTCCCGTGCAGGTCGAGCTCCTGCGCCTTGGCGTTCATCCGCGCCACGAAGCTCCACTCGTCGCCGGCGAGCCGCTCGGCCAGCGCGGTCGCGGCGTCGTTGGCCGAGGCGATCGCCACGCCTTCCAGAAGGATGCGGAGGGGCACGTGCTCGCCGGTGCGCAGGCCCATCCGGTACTTCGGCGTCAGCGCCGCGTAGTGGCTGACCGTGACCAGTTCCTCGAAGTCGGCCTTCCCGGCCTCGATGTCCTCGAACGCGAGGTAGAGCGTCATCAGCTTGACGAGGCTCGCCGGCGCGCGCTCCTCATCGGCGTTCTTGGCAAAGAGCGTCCGTCCCTCGGGATCGAGCAGCAGCACGGACTCGGCAGAAAACGACGGCGGGCGGCTTTCGGCAGCGGGCCGTCCGCTCTGGGCGGTCACGGTGAACGGCATCAGCACAGCGGTGAGCACCGCCAGCGACGCGAGGATGCGGGGCGGATGCACTGTGACGATTCTAGCGAGCGCGCGGAGCGACCGGCAAGGAAAAAGCCGGTCAGCGAACGGCTTGTCTCAATTCCTTCGAGGGTTTGAAGCGCGGGATCCGCCCGGCCACCGTCACCGCCTTGCCGGTGCGCGGATTCTTCAGCGTGCGGGGCTTGCGCCGAGCGACGGAGAACGTGCCGAAGCCGACGAGCGTCACCGGATCGCCCCGCTTGAGCGAGGCGCACATCCCGGCGAGCGCGGCGCGGAGGGCGCGCTCGGTGCCGGCCTTGGGCCAGCCGGCCGCCGCCGCCATCCGCGCGACGATGTCCGCTTTCGTCATCGACCGCTACATGCCAAACGCGCCCCGCGCCTCGTTCATCACGGTCTCGTCGATGGTCGCGTACCCGTGATCGGCGGCGAACCGCTCGATCGCGCGCCGGGCCATCGGTCGGATGAACGACGGGATCCGCTCGATGCGCGCCTCGGCCTCCGAGGTCCATGGGACGGTTTCCGGCGGCGCGGCCGCGCCGTCGTTCACCACGGCGGCGAAGGGACATCCTGGACCCGCGGCGGTCTCGCCGCCGGCCTCGCCCTCGAAGGCGTCGGCGCGCGGGTTGGCCATCATCGATCGCAAGTGCTCGAAGGGGGCCGGCTCCTGCGCGCGACCGCCGACCTTGACGCCGAGGCTGCGTACCATCTGCGTCTCGAACGGGTTGGTCAGCATCGCGACTCGGAATCCGCACTCCGGGCATCGGAAGGTGACGGCCAGCGAGCCCTCGTCGGGCCCTTCGGTCGAGTGGAGCTTCATCGGCGCGTCGCAGTCGAGACACAGAAACTTCATGGCCCGGCATTCTATCACCAGATCCGGCCGAGACTCGCTCCGTCGCGCCAGTTGTGCTAGCGTGACCCTCTGGCGCCGGTGTAGCTCAGTGGCAGAGCAGCTGATTCGTAATCAGCAGGTCGCGGGTTCAAGTCCCGCCGCCGGCTCCAGTTACTTCAACTACTTCTGAAGCGACTCCAGTTCGGCGACCGGCTCTTGCGTTGAAACTGCGGCGGACTGAGCGTTGCGCTCCGTCCGCGCCATCTCGGACCGAAGGTGATCGGGTGTCCTTCGTCAAAACCTCATCCCACTCAGTGGACGACTAATCTCACAAAATCTCACAGAACAGATTGAACGTGACCCGCTCGTTCTGCTACGTTACCCATTACTCGACGTGTCGGGGTCGGGGACCGAGCGTCGCGACAGCGATCTGAATTTAAGTGATCTGAATTAGAGGTGACATATGGCCCCACATCCCAAGCTCCGCAGTGGACTGCTCGCGACGTTGGTCCTGGCGGCCGTTGCTCTGAGCGCGGACGCGGCGCAGACGGTCCACGGTCTCACCATCGCCTCACATCAGCTGCGGCCAATCATCATTCACCATGTGCGCGACACTACGGTAGGCAGCTCCAACTGGAGCGGGTACGCTGTCAACGGAGCGGTAGGGTCAGTAACGGATGTTAAGGGCTCCTGGACGGTCCCGGCCGTGACTTGTGCGCCTGGGGAAACTTCGTACTCGTCCTTCTGGACCGGAATCGATGGCTTCAACTCTTCGACGGTCGAGCAGACCGGCACGGACTCCGACTGCCGGAACGGCGTGCCGACATATTACGCCTGGTTCGAGTTCTACCCGCACCCGCTGTTCTCCATCAACACCATGACGATCCAGCCGGGGGATGTGATATCGGCGGAGGTGCAGTATGCTCCCCAGACGCGCCTGTTCACCGCGTCGATCAAGAATGTGACGACAGGGCAGTCGTTCAGCACAAGTGCCAGAGTGAACAGGGCGCGGCGATCCTCCGCCGAATGGATTGCCGAGGCGCCGTCGAGCGCGGGCGGCATCCTGCCCCTCGCCGCCTTCGGTACGTCCTTCTATGGCGTGCGTAATACGGAAGTTGCCAATACGTCCGACGCGACGGTGAGCGGAACCACTGCCCCCATCGGATCGTTCGGCAGCAATGTTTACCAGATCAGGATGGTCAGCGTCAGCGACTCCAGCGTGACGAAAGCGGAGCCCTCGAGCCTCTCGAGTGATGGGTCGAGCTTCTCCGATATGTGGTTGAACTCGGGGCCCTGAGCCCTGGCGACGCGGCTCCGCGGGCAGCGCGCTCTTCGAGGGCAAAGCGTAGTGCGGTGTGCTGTCCACGCCGGGCTGAACTTCACCGACGAAGGTTAGAGCAGCACGCATCGTCGCCCACGTGGTGGCTCATGAAGCTCGAGGCGCGGTAGGCTTCTTTACTGTGTCGTTCCAGTGCCAGCAAACCGAGGGCGGGTCCTCGGCGAGTTCTAGTCGATCTTCCCCATCGCCGAGCCCGCGGTCCCCAGGCGCAGACGTTCTTGGGGCCGGCACTACCACCTTCTTGGTCTTGGCATCGTTGATCTCGCCGTTCGGACCAGCGATCTGGCCGAGGATCCTGGAGGGTTTCGCCGGGTCATCGGGTTTGGCGAGGGGATCGTGGGGCTCGTGCAGGAAGATCATCCGGGGTATCTGCTTCTTCTGCTCGGTGCTGGCCTCGACTTGAGTCTTTGGCCGCCCACTGCCGTACTCGAGCATGGTCTCCACGTAGGCGTGGCCTCCTTGGCCGGCAGCCTGGGCTGTCGTGCGCCAAAACGTGCGTCCCTGTTTTCTGACAGGCCGAGACGCCAAGACTCGTAGGAGGTAGGGCTCGTCAGAGTCCTCGGCCTTGCGTGCTAAGACCGGCCTGAATGGAGGATAGAGCGCCTGAGAGGGTAGGAGTGGGGTTGCGTGGCGCGTCGATGGCCTGCCAGAGGAGAAGTCATCGTCGCCGAGTGGCGTCCCGGACGGCAGCCGCCACTCGATGCCAGTAGTCGAATTCCGGGCTGTCCGGCGCATGCGCATCCGCATTGGACAGTGCTGTGCGCCACGCCTGGCGGGGGCCCAGCTCTGCGACAAGAAGGTTCGCCATGATCGGCACGTTGTCGGGCGGGAGACCGGGCAGCGGCCTGACTGCGAGACGAGTCGGGTCTTGCGGGTGTGCCGAATTCATCGCAGTCGCGCCTGACCGATCCAGGTGAGCGCCACTGAGGCGTGCGCTCGTCCCCGGAGTGACGGAAGAGCTTTTTTGCGCTGCCATCGCATCGGAGCGCGTGGGCGGAACGTGCGCCAAGGTCGTCCGGACTGGCGGATCTCCCGCTGATTGGCCGATTGTAGCAACGTACTGCGATACCTTTGCGAACGACGCCGGAAAGCCTTCTCGCCAGGAGGCGAGGATAGTGTGCCAGCGCGGGTTACCGGCGACGATACCGATGATGATCGCGGCGCCCAAGAGAACGACGACGAGTGTGACGACGATCTCGCGTGGGCCTGACGGGCGTCGCGTGTGCCGGGCCCGTCTGTGATCTGCCCTTTGGGTCTGGAGGACCGCCCGCCGGGACAGCAACAGCGGGAGGAGGGGACCCCCGCACTCTCCACAGAACTTTGCTGTGGAGTGATTCTCGTGCCGGCAACGCGGACACTTCATCCGGGCCTCCTCTGATCTCGTTGGCCCGAACCTACAAGCGCCTCAGGTACTGAAGGAGAGCGAGCCGATCGGTTTGCGAGAGATTCAAGAACGCCGTGGCCGCGGCGGCCCCTTGCCCGCCATGCTGGACGATCGCACTCTCGATCGAGAGCGCCCGCCCATCGTGAAGAAAGCGCGTCCGATTCCGAAGCCCGATGAGGGGCTCGGTTCTGAATTCCGCTCGCGTGGCGACGCCTTTACAGAGATCGGCAAGCGCTGCGCCCATGTCATGGAGCAGCAGATCGGAGTAGATGTAGACGATCTTCCGATCCAGAGCCTCGATCGAGCTCCGGGTCTTGAAGGTCGGGACATGGCAGGTTGCGCAGCCTGCAGCCTGGAACATCTCTTCGCCGTAACGATCAACACCCAGGACCGGTGGCGGGGCGAGGAACCGAACAAAGTCCACGGTCCGCGCGAGGTCGGCCGGGCTCAGCTCACTGGGGACCACGACCCCCTGTTCCTTGTCAAAGGCGCCCCTGATGAAGGTGAGCAGGTCCGAATCCGTGGCCTTCCGGCCGAACCGACCGAGCGTCCCGTTGGGGAGCTTGGCTGCCCGTCCGCCGGCCCGGCCCTGGTTCGCGAGGATGTCCGAATCGGGAATCGCCTCGATGAGCCCGAACCCGAAGAGGCCCGGGGTCGAGCGAATCCCGACTCTGACCTCGGCAAGAGCTGGGATCGCAGGGAGAGCAGGACCAGTGGTCTGCTGCCGGAACACGGGCCCGCCAGTCGCCTCCAGCTCATCACAGGTAGGCTGTTCCCCGGCCGTCGCATGGCGCTCGGTGTCTACATCGTCCTCGCCGAATGCCCCGGCCCCACCGACGACAGGGTCCTCGTGGCACAGCGCACACGAGGCGTTGTTGAAGAATGGCCCGAGGCCAGTCTCCGCGGTGAACTCCCGACTGAACACTGCCTTGCCCTGCGCGAACCGCACGAGTTCACTCGGCGTCAAATCCGACAGAGGTTCGCCGAGCTGCGGCGATGGTCTGTTGGTCGGCATAGCCGTACCAGCCATGATCAGCGAGGAAACTGCCGCGACGAGCATTAGTCGCCCGGTCATCCTGGTCATGATCGTGCCCTCGTTCACTAAGGGTTCAGTACTGGCCGTCGTGCGACCGAGGACGCCTGATGCGTTTCAGACACGTCTGCCGCGAAGGGTCTCGAGCGTAACCACGCAGATCACGGCCCTCCGTCGCCGTGCTCCACGATCGGCCTGCTCGGTAGCGCTCGGTAACCGCGTGGATCCTAGGCCAGATGGCCTAGCAGCGATTTAGAGTGAGGCTTGGGGGTGAGGAGCGGGTGTGACGTTGGGACTTGACAGCTTTCAGCAGCTACACCCCGGCCGCGCTCAAGAGGCGCGGCGACGCTTGCCCTGCTTTCGCATTTTCGAGCCGGCCTTGGCCTGCGGGCGGCGGCGCGCCGTGACTCGGATCAGAGCGTTCTGGAGCAATCGCACATCCTGCTCGGGGAGCACGCGCACTCGTCGCGGGTGACTGCCCAATCGCCGATAGGCGGGGAGCGAGACGTGTGGTAAACGGGCCAGAAGCGAGCGGACGTACTCGGGATGGATCTGCAAGAGGGCTGCAGCCTCGACGATCGTGTAGTAGCGCTTGATCATTCGGGTCCCGCCTTCGCGTATTGGCTGGTCGAGGCTATGGCTCATTGCGAAGGGGCTGTCAATAAGAAAGGCTTTTCACACCTGGAAATCCGCGGTATTCGAGGAGCGTTTCGGCAATTTCTGGAATCACGCGTCACCAATAATCCCAGAATTTAGTTGCCGGAATGGAGCGCACGTCGAGTAGCCGGACCTCCTCATCTGGCTCCAGCCACTGGATCCGGGCCCTGTGGCGCGCTCAAGCGGGATCCGGGGCGCCGTGGCGGGCGCTCCCCACTCCTCGCACGCCAGCCCGAGTAGATGCCGCAGGAGCGCGAGAGGGCGATTGATGGCGGCCGCGGTGAGCCGGCGCTCGGTCGTGGTGTCGCCGGTCCCGATCTTCCGGACCGCGGCCAGACCTTCGACCGGTACTCGCCGATCCGGGCCGCGGTGATCTCAGCCAGTACTTAGCCGACACTGACCCTTCTGGTTCCACTCTTTGGTTCTAGATGTTGGCCGGCACCTGATCGTCCACGGTGTTCTGCACTCGTGGGGAGGTTACCGGGTTAATCGTCCCGCCGCGACTTCGGCTATAGTTGCCCGATCCGGCTCAGGGCGCGCGCGTGCGCTGGGTGCTCACGCACGGTGACGTGTCCTGGTGAAGCAGGACCTTGGTGGAGCCATGGCGATTTTCGCGTCTGCTCTCCTCGTCCGGATCTGGCGTCGCGTCGTCCTGGCCGTCTGTTTCCTGTCCGGCGTCAGCGGGTTGCTCTACGAAGTGGTGTGGGCGCGCATGCTCCATCTGTTGTTCGGCGATACGGTCCTTGCGGTGAGCACGGTTCTCGCCTCGTTCATGGCCGGACTCGCGATGGGCAGTTTCTGGATCGGGCGATATATCGATCGCCGGCGGCGTGTTCTCGCGGTCTACGCGGGTCTCGAGGCTGGGATTGGTCTGAGCGCCCTCCTCTTCCCGGTGGTCCTCCAGGCCCTGACGCCTCTCTACGTCTGGTTGCATCAATCGCTGTCTGCCTCGTTCTGGCTCTTCAGCCTCGTGCGCTTTCTCCTCGCCTTCGGTCTTCTCTGCGTGCCCACGGCCCTGATGGGCGCGACCTTGCCGGTGCTGAGCCGTTATCTGGTGCAGAGCTCCGCCACGCTGGGATGGAATGTCGGCGCCCTCTACGCGCTCAACACCGGCGGCGCGGTGCTCGGCTGTTTCATGGCCGGCTACGTGCTGATTGGTTCCGCCGGGTTGTCTCGGACCGTGTGGATCGGAGCCGCGTTGAATTTCGCGATTGCCCTCGTGGTGTGGGTCGGCCAGCGGTGGATCGAGGCGCCAGGCGCTCGTGAGGTGCCGTCGAGCTCGCCAAGAGACACGGCGCCCGCTGTCGCTCTCTACGACGACAGGACCGTGCGCCGCGTCCTGTGGTCGTTCGCCCTGGCCGGGTGTGCTGCGCTGTCCTATGAAGTGATCTGGACCCGCGCACTGACCTTTTTCGTCGGAAACTCGACGTATGCGTTCAGCGCGATGCTGACGACCTTCCTGTGCGGGCTCGCCCTCGGGAGCGCGTTGGTGGCACGCATCAGCGACCGCTCCGCGAACGTGCTGGCGCTGCTCGGCGCACTCCAGGTGGGGATCGGCGTCTATGGGATCCTGACCATCGCGATCCTCGGGCGGCTGTTCTATGGACTGGACGGGTGGTGGGAGGGATTCAGTAACGCCTACTGGGGCGCTCCGCTCGGACTCACCTTTCTCAAGACGTTCGTCGTGATCCTGCCCCCGACCCTCTGCATGGGCGCGGCCTTTCCGTTGGTCAGCAAGATCGTGGCGCAAGGCCCCGACGTGGTCGGCCGAGGCGTCGGCAGCGCCTATGCCTGCAATACGCTCGGCGCAATCGTGGGCGCCTGGGTCAGCGGTTTCGTGGCCATTCCACTCCTGGGAATCCATCACAGCCTGGCGCTCACGGCTCTGCTCAGCCTGGGAACCGGGGGCGTCCTGTTGGCGTCCAGCTCCACATCGCGGCGTCGCCAGGGGGTGCTCTATGCGGGTGCGCTGAGCTGCTTCATCGCGGTGATGGTCACGACGCGGACGTTCCGCTTCGCCGATATCGCGGGCGAGCCGGAGAAGACGGTTCTTCACTACGACGAGGACGTCGCCGGCGTGGTGAAGGTCGCCACCGACATCTACGACCGCAAGCTGCTGAGCATCAACGGTTGGTCGGTTGCGGGGACCGGCAGCCCGAATCCGGACGTGGCGCTGGTGAACGACTATCCCGAAATCCAGAAAATGCTCGCGCATCTGCCGATGCTGCTGCACCCGGCACCGCGGCGGGTTTTGGTGATCGGCTTCGGCGCGGGCGGGACGGCTTGGTCGCTGAGTCGCTACGCGGCACTGCGGCGTCTCGACATCGTGGAGTTCGTTCCGGGCGTGATCCGCGCGGCGCGCTTCTTTCCCGAGGTGAATCACGACGTCCTCACCGACCCACGCGTGCGGGTCATCATCGACGATGGGCGGAACTACCTCCTGGTCACACCCGAGACCTACGACGTGCTGTCGGTCGATACCCTCGATCCCAAGCACGCGGGCAACGGCAACCTGTACACGCGGGAGTTCTACGAGCTGAGCCGACGCGTCCTGAAGCCGGGGGGGGTCTTCGTCCAGTGGCTGCCCTACCACCAGGTCGACAACGCAAGCCTGAAGATGATCGCGCGCACATTTCAGGACGTCTACCCACACGCCACCATGTGGCTGAACCGTTTCAAGGGCTACACGTTGCTCCTCGGCACGCTCGAGCCTCTGCAGATCGACGTCGCGCGGCTCGATGCTCACTTTCGCACCCCGGCCGTTCAACGTGACCTTGCCGAAGTCCACGTGGGCACGCCGTGGCAGTTCCTGGAAAGCTTCGCCATGCGGTCGGACACCGTGCGCCGGTACGCGGTCGGGAGTGCGCGCCTCAACACCTACGACCATCCGTACGTGGAGTTCTACGGTCTCTCGTGGCGCGATCCTGTCGACGAGAACCTCGCCGAGCTCGCGCACTTTGCGGATGACGTCACGCCGCTGCTGGCGTTTGCGGACGCCTCTCCCGCGGAGCAGCAGAGCATCCCAGGGCGCGTGGCCGTGCAGCGGCGCATCGCTCGCTACATCACTCGCGGTTACCTGGCCAACTGGCGCCGCCAGCTGCAGGACGGGACGCGCGAGTATCGCAAGGCCCTGAAGCTGGACCCGCACGACGACGGGATCAAGTTCGCGCTCGGCGTTGCCGCGGTTCACAAACGCGATGCGCTGGCGGCGCTGGAACGCCGTCCGGACGACATCAAGAGCCTGAGCAAGCTCGGCTACATCGCCTGGAACGAGGGGGACTACGACGAGGCGATCCGACGCTTTCGGCAGGTGCTCGCGCTCGATGCGCAGCAGGCGTCCGCCTACGTGCACCTGGGCGTCAGCTATGCCGCGCAGGAGAATTTCGCGGCGTCGATCGCCGCCTATCGGAAGGCGCAGGATCTGCGGGCCGACCTGGCCGGCGTCGTCGGACAGAGCATCGATCTAGTCGAGCGCCTGCGGCGCGCCAGAGAGCATCCCAACGACCCCGCGGTACACGCCCGACTAGGGGAACTCTACGCCAGCGACAGGCGCTTCGATCGCGCGATCGAGTGCTTCGAGAAGGCGACGGCGCTCGCTCCGGATTCGCCGGAGGGGTTGTTCACGCTGGCTCGCTACTACGAGGCGGAGGAACGCGACCTTGAAGCCCTGCGCGCGTACGATCGAGGCCTCGCGCTCGACCCGACCAACGCGCAGGCGCGCAACAACCGCGAGAAGCTTTCGATCAAGCGCGCGCTCGAGCTGGGCAAGCCCGTCGCGCTGGCTCTGGGCCCGGATGGCCCCCTGACGATCGATCCCGACAGCGCGACGAGCTACTACCAGCTCGGCCTGCGGTACCTGCGCAACGACGAAGCCGACGCGGCGGTGACGGCCTTGCGACGGGCCGTCACGATGCAACCGGGCCATGACGCCGCGCATCTCTTTCTGGGTCTCGCCTACACCTCCCTGGGCACCTATGCCGACGCCGAAGTCGAGTACCGTCGCGCCATCGCGCTCCGCCCCATCAATCCGGAGGCCTACAACTATCTCGGCCTTGTGTACTACCAGCAACAGCGCTACCGTCAGGCCCTCAGCGCCTACCGCCAGGCGATCGCGCAGGCGCCCGGATACGCCGTCGCCTACGTCAATCTCGCAGCCAGCCACGAAGCGCTGGGGCAGAGCGACGCGGCTCTCGAGGCCTATCGGCAGGCGCTCCAGCGCGACGCAAATCTGACGGCGGTGCAGGAGAAGATCGACCGACTGGGCCAGCGACTGGGGAGGTAATCGATGGCCGCCCTCGCGACGTTCATCCAGCAGGTCATCAACGGGCTGATGCTGGGGGGCGGCTATGCCCTCGTCGCCATTGGCTACACGCTGATCTTCGGCGTGCTCAATCTCCTGCACCTCGCGCACGGGGAAGTCGCGATGATCGGCTCGTACGTCGGGCTCACCCTCGTGCTCATCGCCATGTCACAGGTGGGAGTGCTGCCGCTGTGGCTGGTCCTCATCGGAGCGATGATCGGCGCCGGACTCGTCGGCATCGTCGTCGAGCTCGTCGCCTTTCGCCCGCTCGGGCGCCGGCAGCTCCACATCACGCCGCTGATCACTACGATCGCCGTGGCGTTCGTGCTGCAGGAGGCGGCGGTGAAGCTCTTCGGCTCCGAGCAGCGCAGCTTTCCGATCGCGATGTTCGACGAGCTCAAGAAGTCCGATCTGCATCTCGGCGGCTTCCGCATCACGTACGTGCAGATGTTCATCATCGCCTCGTCGCTCGCGCTGATGGTGGGGCTCTACTTCTTCGTCGAGAAGACCACCATGGGCCGGGCGATGCGCGCCTGCGCGGAGAACACGCAGACCGCCCGACTGCTCGGCGTGAACGTTCACTGGATCACGATCTGGACTTTCGGCATCGCCTCGGCCCTGGCG
The DNA here is from genome assembly GCA_003221515.1 of Candidatus Rokuibacteriota bacterium. GTDB lineage: Bacteria > Methylomirabilota > Methylomirabilia > Rokubacteriales > CSP1-6 > AR31. The sequence goes on along the minus strand of QHSI01000010.1, from coordinate 8,759 downwards.
GGCGCGGCCGGCGTGTTGATCGGCCTCGCCTACAACATCACGCCGCTGATGGGCGGGATCCTGGGGCTCAAGGGCCTGACGATCATGCTCTTCGGCGGGTCCGGGAACATCGTCGGCGCCATGGTCGCCGCGCTCATCCTCGGCATGATCGAGACGATGAGCGTCGCGTACCTCGTCCCCGCGTGGAAGGACGGGTTCGCCTTCGGCATTCTCATCCTGATCCTCCTCTACAAACCGACGGGGCTGTTCGGCAGTCGCCTGCAGATCGAGGCGGGCCGGTAGGGAGGTGCGTCGTGCAAGCCGTGCTTGATTCGCTCGTCAGCGTCGTCACCGGCGTGTTCGCGCTCGGTGAGGCGGATCTGATCACGATCGGGATCAACATGATCATGGGGCTCAGCATGTTCCTGCCCATGACGGTCGGGCAGCTGTCCTTCGGCCAGGCCGGCTTCATGTCCATCGGCGCGCACATCGCCGTGGTGCTGACGCTCTACGCCGGCGTCTCGTTCCCGATCGCCCTTCTCGTGGCCGGGCTAGGGAGCAGCCTCGCGGGCTTCCTGGTCGGTGTCCCGGTGTTGCGCTTGCGCGGCCTGCTCCTCGCGCTCGTGACCTTTGCCTTTGCCCAGGTGGTCGAGGTCTTCTTCCTCAACTTCAAGCCCACCGGCGCCGCCGAAGGGATCCGCGGCATCTTTCCCTACACCAATGTGTGGTACGTGTTCGGCTTCCTCGTCCTGCTGGTGCTGTTCCTGGCGCGGCTGCGCCGGTCACGGATGGGCCGAGCCTTCGACGCGGTCAAGCTGGACGAGACGGCGGCCGAAGCCATGGGCATCGACGTCACGCGCGCCAAGCTCACCGCCTTTGCCGCGGGCGCGTTCGTCGCGGGGGTCGGCGGCGGCCTGTACGCCCACCATGCCGTGTTCATCCAGTACGACAACTTCGACTTCAAGCGCAGCGTCGACATCGCGATGTACATGGTGCTCGGGGGCATGGACGTGTTGTCCGGCCCGCTGCTCGGCGCCTTCATCATCACGTATCTCTCCACCGCGCTCCAGTTCCTGGCGGACTGGCGCTGGGAGGTCTGGGGCAGCATCGTCATCCTGGTGATGATCTTCCGACCGCAGGGGATTCTCGGGCGAGACACGCTCAGCATCCGCCGGTGGCGTCGCGCGAGCCCGGTCACCCCGGGCTGAGCGACGGCCGACACCCTGCGCCCCGGAAGGAGGTGGTGACGAGGACACGACGTCGCGGCGCGCCGTTCCCTAAAAGGTGCTCTTACGCGGAGAGAGGAGACTCGATGAAGAGATCGCTCGTCCTCCTCAGTTGTGTTCTCGGCCCGCTGGCGTTGCCGGCGCTGGCGCATGCGTTCGGCGACGAAATCGTCGTTGGGTTCATGGTGCCGTTGACGAAGAAGGGGGCCAGCTACGGCGTCCAGAGCCGGGCCGCCACCGAAGTCGCGGTGGAAGAGATCAATACCGCGGGCGGGATCGGTGGCCGGAAGCTCAGGATGATCACGAAGGACACCGAGGGCGACAACGCCCTGGCCATTCAGCTGGCACGCGGCTTGATCGACAAGGACCGGGTCCTCGCCGCACATGGGCCACAGTGGAGCGCGGAAGCCGAAGCCGTGTTTCCGATCTGTGAGCGCTCCAAGATCCTCTGTTTCTCACCGACGTCGACCAAGCCTGGTGTGTCCGCGCCGTACTCATGGGCTTTTCGCAACACGGTCGACGAGAACGTCCTGGTCCCCCAGACCCTCAAGTGGGTCAAGGAGAACTACCCTTGGGTGAAGAAGGCGGCCATCCTCACCGACGTCAAGGACGCCTACTCGAAGAGCCTGGGGCATGACACGTTCCGTCCGCGACTCAAGCAGTTCGGGATCGAGGTGGTGGAGGAGGTGGACTACCTCACGGGGGACACCGACTTCAGCGCCCATATCACCAAGATCAAGGCCAAGAACCCCGACCTCATCGCCGTCGGTGGCACCTGGGTCGAAACGGCCAACATGATGAAGGAAGCGCAGAAGCAAGACCTCCGGGTGTTGTGGGTCGGCGGCGTCGGGATGGGGAATGCGCGCATCGTCGAGAACGCCGGCCTCGCGTCGGAAGGGGCCGTCCACAACGCGACGTATGACAAAGACGCCACGACCGAGATGAACCAGAGCTACGTGAGGCGCTTGCTGGCAAAGGTTCCCAATGAGACGCCCCACTGGCCGGCGGCGAACTGTTACGACGCCATGAAGATGTTGGCGCAAGCCATCAAGCAGGCCAACGTCACCAACACGCCGAAGACGCTCGAGGTGGATCGCAAGCGGGTGCGCGAGGCGCTGGCCACCATCAAGGATTTCCCTGCTCTCACCAGCGCGGATGGCAAGATCACGATCGTCGACACCGTTGACGGCAAGCACGCCGGCGACGCGATCAAGAAGGGGACGCTGATCCAGGTCCAGAACGGCAGGTTCGTCCCCGTCGGCGAGGGGAAGGCGACGGCCTTGAAGGTGCGGTAAGTGCGGCGTCCGAACCCGATGACCGGGGCGCACCACGGTGCGCCCCGGCTCCCGAGGTTTCGACATGACGATCCTGGCGGCGACAGGGGTGACCAAGCGATTCGGCAGCCTGGTGGCGGTGAGCCAGGTAGACGTTCACATCGAGCCCGGAACCATTCACGCGATCATCGGGCCCAACGGCGCCGGGAAGACCACGCTGTTCAACTGCGTGACGGGGCTTCACACCCACGATGAAGGCTCGATCCTGTTCAAGGGGCGGCCGCTCGAGCACCTGAAATCCCACGAGCGGGTGCGGCTCGGGATGAGCCGCACCTTCCAGAACATCCGGCTGTTCTCCCAGATGACCGTCCTCGAGAACGTCATGATCGGCCGCCATTGCCGCACGCACGCCGGCTTGCTGCGGATGTTCTTTCGGCTCCGGCCCTTGCCGGAGGAGCGTGCGATCCGCGCGCGCGCCGACGAGATCCTCGAGTTCATCGGCCTGAGCCACCGGCGTGATGCCATCGCCACGACGATTCCCTTCGGCGAGCAACGCCGCCTGGAGATCGCGCGGGCCTTGTCCACGGACCCCGATCTGTTGCTTCTCGATGAGCCGACGTCGGGGATGAATCCGCGCGAGACCGAGGAGATCGACGAGGTCATCAAGAAGATCCGAGCCCTGGGCAAGACAATTCTCTTGATCGAGCACGACATGTCCGTGGTGATGAAGATCTCGGACCTCGTCACGGTTCTGAACTTCGGAGTGAAGATCGCCGAGGGGCCGCCGAAGATCGTGCAGAAAGACCCGCGCGTCATTGAAGCCTATCTCGGCGCGGAGGACTAGTGCCGATGCTGCACGTGAGCGATCTACACGTCGGCTACGGGGCCATCGCGGCCTTGCGTGGCGCCAGCCTGGAGGTCAAGGAGGGCGAGGTGGTTGCGCTCATCGGCGGCAATGGCGCGGGCAAATCGACCCTGTTGCGGACCATCTCCGGCATCCTGACGCCGAGCCGCGGCGACGTGATGTTCGAGGGGCGAAGCCTGCGCGGCATGGCCGAGGACAAGATCGTGCGGCTCGGGATCTTGCAGGTGCAGGAGGGCCGGGGAATCCTGACCCGCATGACGGTGCAGGAGAACCTCGAAATGGGCGCGTACGGGCGCTCCGACAAGGCCGACATTCGACACGACATGGAGATGGTCTTCGACAAGTTTCCCGTCCTGCGCGAACGCCGCAAGCAATTCGGGGCGACGCTCAGCGGTGGCGAGCAGCAAATGCTGGCCATCGGCCGGGCCCTGATGGCCCGCCCGAAGCTCCTGATGCTCGATGAGCCGTCGCTCGGTCTGGCGCCCCTGCTCGTGCGCGAGATCTTTCGGATCATCATGGAGTTCAAGCGTGAGAAGCGCACGATCTTGCTCGTGGAGCAGAATGCCCGCAAGGCGCTGCAGTGCGCCGACCGTGGGTACGTGATCGAGACCGGTACCATTGTGTTGACCGGGTCGGGGGAGGCGTTGCTCAAGAGTGACGGGGTCCAGGCCGCTTACCTCGGGGACGCGCCGAACCCCCGACCGTAGGGGCTCACGCAAACGTCCGTCTCCACTGGGACCTCGCCGTGGAGCCGCCATTCACTACGTCATTATGGATTCGACATCGCGTCCCGCCCCGAGCCTCCGCGACGTTCGTGCATCGTTCAGGCACTCGCGGGCGTATCATCGACCCGCTTCCAATCGCCGCGAGAGGTGGCGCATGCACGGAATCGGTCGGCCTGAGGAGATCCGCATCCCCGGATTGCCGGAGCCGGTCAGTCACTACACCGACGTCGTCCGCGCGGGCCGGCTCGTGTTCGTTTCCGGATGCGTGGCGTCGGACAAGGACGGACGCGTGGTGGGCGGCGACGACGCGACCGCCCAGGCTCGCCAGGTCCACGAGAATCTCAAGACGTGCCTCGCGGCCGCCGGCGCCACGTTCGCCGACGTGTGCAAGGTGACGGTGTTCCTCAAGAACATCGCCGACCGCGAGAAGGTCAACGTCGCGCGCAAGGAGTACTTCGGCCGGCACCGGCCGGCCAGCACGCTGGTCGAGATCTCGCGTCTCGTTCGGGACGACTTCCTCGTCGAGATCGAGGCGATCGCCGTCTTGCCGGAGTGATCGTGGCCGACGCCGAAGCGCTGTGCGCGCTCGCCCACGGGTGCGCCCGACAAGGACGATACCGGGAGGCCGAGAACGCGTATCGCGAGGCGGCGCGGCTCGATCCCGGCCGCTTGAAAGCGTACCTCGGTCTCGGGGTGGTTCTGCGTCGCCAGCGGCGATCGGCGGAAGCCGAAGCGATCTTCAGGCAGGCGATCCTCCTCAGCCCCCACGGCGTGTCGGGGTACCTCGAGCTCGGCGGCGCGCTCTTCGAGCAAGCGCGGTATCCGGAAGCCACCGCGGCGTTCCGCGACGCGATCCGGCTCCGCCCCGATTCGGCACAAGCGCACGTGAGCCTGGGGCTGGCGCTGGCCCGCCACGGCGACTTCGCCGCCGCCGAGTCTGCGTTCCGCGGAGCGCTGGCGTTGAAGCCAGACGACGCGACCGCGCGCGCGAATCTCGCGACGGTCCTGCGGCGCCAGCGCAAGGTCGGCGCCGCCGAGGCGGTGCACCGCGACGCGCTCGCCCACGACCGGGCACCGGCCGTGGCGCGGGATCTCGCCGACACGCTCTACGAGCAGGCGCGATATCTCGAAGCCGCCGCGGCGTATCGCGAGGCGCTGGCGCGGGCACCGGACGACGCGAAGGCCCGACGCGGACTCGGCCTGGCTCTTGAGCGCGCGGGCCAGCTGGCCGAAGCGGCCGGCGCGTATCGCGAGGCGGTGCGGCTGCGGCCGGACGACGCGGGCCTGCTCGAGCGCCTCGGCGTCGTGCTTCGGCGACGACACCGTGACGCGGAGGCGGCATCGGTGTTCCGCGACGCCATCCGGCTGCGCCCCGCCGACGCGCGCGGACACCATCACCTCGCGGTCGTGCTCGAGCGGCTGGGCCGCTACGACGATGCGGCCGCGTCGTTTCGCGAAGCGATCCGCCTTCGGCCCACGTATCTGCGTTCTCACCAGGGCCTGGCCGCGACGCTCCGTCGCCAGGGGAAGTGGGCGCAGGAGGCGGCGGCCTACGCGGCGGCCCTGGAGGCGTGCCCCGACGACGCGGACCTGCACTCCGGGCGTGGACTGGCGCTGGGCGCCCTCGGCGACTACGTCGAGGCAGCCGCGGAGTTCCGCCGCGCGATCGTCCTGCGCCCGCACGACTACGACCTGCACTACGAGCTCGGCGTCGCGCTCGGCCGTCAGGGCCGACACGCGGAGGCGGAAGTCGCGCTGCGCGCGGCGATTCGGCTGAGGCCCGACGGTCTCAAGGCCCGCGCGAACCTGGCGCTCGGTCTGGGACGCCAGGGCAAGCATGCCGAGGCCGAGTCGACCTATCGCGAGGCGCTCGCGCTGCGGCCGGTCCACCCGGCGCTCCATCGCGGGCTCGGCGTCGCGCTCTACTGGCAGAGACGCTACGCGGACGCGGAGGCCGAGTTCCGCGAGGCCGTCCGGCTCAGGCCAGACTACGCGCGCGCGCTGAGCGACCTCGGCGAGATGCTCGCCGAGCAGGGCCGCTACGCCGAGGCGGAGACCGCGTGCCGCGCGGTCATCCGGTCCACGCCGGACGCGCCCGGCGCCCATACGGCGCTCGGCGGAGTGCTGCTGGCGCAGCGCCGGTACGCCGACGCGGCGGCCGCCTGCCGCGAGGCGATCCGCCTCAACCTCGACGAGGCGCGCGCGCACCTGACCTTGTGGGATGCCCTCGAGGCGCTGGCGAGTTTCGACGAGCTCGAGGCGGCGGCGCGGATCGTCCTCGACCGGAAGCCCCACCACGCCGACGCCCACTCCCGGCTCGGGCGCGCGCTGTTCGGCCAGGGCCGCTACGCCGAGGCGGCCGATGCTTACCGGACGGCGGTCGCGCTGAACCCGGAGATCGCCCGGTTCCGCAACGAGCTCGCGGCGGCGCTAGGGAAGATGTAGCAGGCGCCGGAACTCCTCGAGATCCCCCGCCGGGACGTCCGTGTGCTGCCGCACCCGCTCGTGGACGTGCGCCGGGTTGTCGTCGATCGCGCGACTGGCCCGGGCGAACACCTTGACGAGTCGCTGGGCTTCCTTCTCCGCCTTGGCGGTCGCGACGGCGCCCGCCAGCTTTCCCGCGACCGCGAGGAAGCGGCTGTCGAGCTTCACGAAGCCGGTGACGGCGGTCGAGATCAGGCTCTTCTGGTCAGCCGCGGGCTGGGTGCCGTATTCGATGACGACGACCGCCTGCCCCTGAATGCTCGGCAGAAAGCCGGGTTGATAGTAGCCGCGCGCGTACATCACCCGTGTGCCGCCCGCCGCGTACACGACCGAGAACTGGCCGATCGCGCCCCAGCCGTCGTCGAGCCAGAGCCCCTCCGGGCCCCGCCAGATGCGATAGCGGGCCAGCCGAAGCGCCCGGGTCACGTGGGTGGCGAACTCGGGATGGTCGAGCAGGAACTCGAAGACCTCAGGCCGCGCGACGAACGGCTCGCCGGCCGCGCGCGCGCTCACCGAGGCGGCGTCGGCCACTTCCTGGAGCCTGGTGCGCTCGGCGGCGGGAATCTGCGCGGGCAGCGTGGGCGCCGGCCGGGCCGCCGGAGCGTTCGAGGCGAGCAACACGACAGCGACGAGGACCACGATTGGCGCGGATCCGAGGCGATGCCTGGACAACAAGACCGCGCCATTATAACCTTCCGGAATTAAAACAGGCTTCCCGCCGAACGTGCGAAGCCCCATCCGGGCGCGAGGGCTGTATGTACCAGTACCTCTACGCGATCGCCGACCGGCTCCCGGCAACGTGGCGCTCGCCAAGCGCGAGCCTCGGTGGCCCCGTCACGCTTCAGCGCCTGGACGATCTCGTGGCCGTCGTGAGTCCCGTCGAGCGCCGACCCGACGCCAACGCGCGAGCGCTCGCCCTGCATCACGATGTCGTGGCCTCGACGCTCGAGGCTGACGCCATCGTGCCGTTCAGGTTCGGCACCGTCGTGACCGCGTCGGACCTCGACGCCTGGCTCGCCGTGCACGCGCCCCTCGTTCGGACCACGCTCGCCCAGCTGCGGGGCTGCGTCGAGATGAGCGTGAAGCTTTTGCGTCTGCACTGCGGGCACTCGATCGAGCGCACCTGCCGCGAGTGCGCCGACGGCGCACCGGGCATCGTCCAGCTCCGTGAGCTGGCCGAGCGTCTCGTGACCCAATCCGGCATCGAGCGCTGGCGGTACCGTTCGCCGTCCAGCGGATCGAACGTAGCCGGTTCCATCGCGTTTCTCGTCCCGCGGTCCGAGGTCGACGGCTTTCTGGCGCGTATCGCCCCGGTCGCGTCACGGGCGACGGGCATCGCGGTGGTCCCGACCGGTCCCTGGCCCACGTACTCCTTCGTGCCGAGCTTCGATCGCTTCCCGTCCGCGCGGCTGGGCCAGGCGGCCGAGGCGCGGCACGGCTAAGAGAGACGCGGGGCCCGGGGGATGCCTTGCCCCGGCGCGCTGTTGTGGGATAGGCTTTGCGCCACTCGAGGAGGTCCCATGCAGCGACTTCATCGCACCGCCGTCGAGCGGTTGATGGACGGGCGTCCCGACGCCACCCTGGAGGCGGCGCTGGAGGTCTTCGAGGTCTTCGCGAGCGGGTCCCTCACGGATGAGGTCTATATCCTGGAAGACGTCGGCGGCAAGCGCATCGCGATTGCCCCGACCGCACTCAAAGAACGGTACCGGCGGGGGTGAGCCATGGCGATCATCGTCATCTCGCATCAGATGGGAGCGGGTGGCCCGGAGATCGGAATGGCGCTGGCGCAGCGGCTGGGCTACCGCTACGTGAACCAGGAGCTCCTGCTCGACGCCGCGCGCCGCTACGGCCTCGCCGAGGAAAAGCTCTCACACCTGGACGAGTCCAAGCCGACCCTGTTCGAGCGCTTCGACACGGAGACGCGGCACCACATCACGGTGCTGCAGACGACGCTCCTCGAGTTCGCCGAGCTCGACAACGCCGTGCTCATGCGCGGCGGGGGCCAGTGGCTCCTCCGCGGTGTTCCCCACGCCGTTCGCGTCCGCATCATCGCGCCGTTCGAGCACCGGGTGAAGCAGTGGATCAAGCGCACCGCCGAGATGACGGGTGAGACGCCGCACCAGCGCGCCGCCGCGGAGCTCGTCCGCCGCGACGACCTCGAGAAGTCCGGGCGGATGCGCTACCTCTACGAGGTCGACATCGCGGA
>QHSI01000047.1 GCA_003221515.1 Candidatus Rokuibacteriota bacterium | reverse complement strand
CTTCTTGGCGAAGCCGCTGACGATGTCGTCCCAGGTGTCCCGGTTCTCGTGGAAGCCGATCGGGTTCTGCAAGACTGCGGCGGCAACCCGCTCGGGCGCCAGCTCGCAGAGCGACAGGCAGTACGAGCTGCCGATGCACCCGCCCATCACGTGGAAGCGGCGGAAGCCGAGATGGTCCATCAGCGCCAGATGGTCGCTCGCGAAGGTGTGCCAGCCATGGGTCTCGGTCACCAGGCCGTGGGACTTGCCGGCGTTGCGCTGATCCATGCCGATCACGGTGAACTTGCTGCTCAGATCGGCCATCGGGTTCATCCACGGCGGCGGCGCCGACGGATTGCTCGGGCTCTGGCGCCAGTAGTCGAGCTGCGACTTCAGGCCCCCGGCCGCGAAGAGCAGCAGCGGGAACCCCGATCCGTGGGTTTCGTAATAGATCTCGGCATCCGGGCGCGTGAACGTCGGCATGGTCGTCCCCTCCTATCCCTTCTCGCTCTGCTTCGCAGCCTCGTGCACGAGCTTCTCCAAGATCTCGTAGGGCTGAGCGCCCACGACGCCCTGGCGGCCCGCGACGAACGTCGGCACGCCGGTGACGCCGTAGCGGCGCGAGAGCTCCCAGTCGCGGTCGACGGCCGTCTTGAACGTGCGCTTCTCCAGCACCGCGTGCGCGCCGGCGACCGACAGGCCCACGCGCCCGGCGATCTCGAGCAGGATCTCGGGTTTGGAGATGTCGCGCGCCTCCACGAAGTAGGCGCGGAACATCGCGTCGTGGTACGCCTCGCCGCCGGGCTGCGTGTCGGCCCACTTGCCGAGCTCCTGGGCCAGGCGGCTGTTATAGGTCATCGTGCGCTCGCCGTAGGGCAGGCCCTCGGCGTCCATGCGCGCCTTCATCTGCGCGTGCATGGCCTTCCGGTCCACGTTGCTGCGCCCGGCGAACAGCTCGGCGAGCGAGCGGCCTTCCGCCGGCGTCTCCGGGTGCAGCGGGAAGTGCACCCACTCGACCTTCACGTTGTGCTCGGCCTTGAGTTTCTCAATACGCACGGTACTGAGATAGCACCAGGGTCAGACGTAGTCGGAGAAGATCTGCAGCGTCACTTGCTCAGCCATGATGCCTCCCGTCGTTGTCGGCGTTGCCTCAGCTCACCGTCTCCCGGAATCTGCGCAGCACGTCGAGATGTCCGTCGGGGAAGCTCAGGCCAGCACCCCGCGCCTCGCCGATGACGGACGTCGCGCCGAGCGCTTTCCACGCGTTCACCTGCTTCGTCCATCCATCGGGGCTCTGGCCGCCGACGCGGATCCGGCCCTCCAGCGGCAGACGGGCGGGATCGCGCCCCGCTTCACGCGCGTACTGGTGCACGCGCGCGACGATGGCCTGGCCGTGGGCTTCAGGTGTGAGGTTCGGGCTCCAGCCGTCGGCGAGCCGCGCGATCCGCCGCAGCGCCGCGTCCGGCGGCACCGCGTGATCGCGGCTGCCCACGCCGAACCAGATCGGGATGGGTCGCTGGATGGGCATGGGATTGAGCCCGGCGTGGCTGATCCGATGGAACTCGCCGCGGAAGTCCACGACCGGCTGGGTCCACAAGGCACGCAGGACCGCGACCTGCTCGGCGCTGCGCCGGCCGCGGTTCTCGAACGTCTCGTTCAGCGCCTCGTACTCGACGGCGTTCCAGCCCACGCCGATGCCGAGGCGCAGCCGGCCGCCGCTCAGGACATCGATTTGCGCCGCCTGCTTGGCCACCAGCGCCGTCTGCCGCTGCGGCAGGATCAGGATGCCCGTCGCCAGCGTGATCCGGTTCGTGATGCCGGCCAGGTAGGCCATCAGCGTCAGCGCCTCGTGCACGACCGCCTCGTGCGAGTAAGCGGCCAGCGACGGGTGCGAGTGAAACTTCGGATCGGCACCCAGCACGTGGTCGGCCACGAAGAGATGGTCGAAGCCCATCGCCTCGACGGCCTGGACGAACTCGCCGATGGCCTTGACGTCGGTCCCGCACTCCGTCTGGGGAAAGATGGCGCCGACCTTCATCGGCGTCAGCCCACCTTCACGAGCTTCTGTAGACTGCGCAGCCCGGGCGGGTGCGGCTGTTCCTTGTAGCGATTGCGCCAGTTCGTGTACGAGACTTCGCCCACGTAGATGTCGCCGTGCGAGTCGACGGCGAGGCCGTGCGGCGAGATGAACTGGCCCGGCTCGAGCCCGGCCGGACGCTGGCCGAGCCGCGCCAGCAGCTCGCCCTTGTGGCTGTAGATGCTGACGCGCGGACCGATGTTGGGCATGTCGTAGTTCACGCCCATGCCGCCGCCGATCTCGCCCACGAAGAAGCGCCCCTGCCCTCCGCGCTCCATGAAGAGGCCCGAGGGGCGATGCATGTTGATCCACTGCGTCTCGAACTTGCCGTTACCGTCGAAGACCTGCACGCGGTGGTTCTCGCGGTCGGCGACGTACACCCAGCCGTCGGCGTCGCAGCAGATGTTGTGCGGGATGTTGAACTGGCCCGGGTCGGTGCCGGGCTCGCCCCACGAGCGGAGCAGCGTGCCGTTCGGCGCGAACTTGTGGACGCGCGAGTTGCCGTAGCCGTCGGAGACGTAGAGATCGCCCTGCGGCGAGAGCGCCGTGTGCGTGCAGCGATGGAACGGCTCGCCGCTCATGTACGGCCGTGGCGTGCCGGGGATCCCGAGCGTCAGCAGCACCTTGCCCTCGAGCGTGCAGTGGCGCACGGTGTGGTCGCCGTCGTCGGTCAGCCAGATGGTGTCGTCCGGCGCCATGTAGACACCGTGAGCGCGCGGAAAGAGGCCCTCGCCCCACGACCGCAGGAAGTTGCCGGCGCGATCGAGCACCACCATCGGGTGCTTGCCGCGATTGAACGCGTACACGCGGTCCTGCTTGTCGACGCCGACCGCGGCGACGTCGGCGTTGAACTCACGCCCCGGCGGCAGCTTCGCCCAGTTGTCGACGAACTCGTAGCGATGCGCGCCCGTGCCCAGGATGGTCGGCATGATCCGTTCAACCTCCTTGGAGGTAGTCGGCGAAGTACTCGTCGACCGTGACCCGGCGGCTCGTCAGGCCCAGCCGGTAGGCTTCGTCGGCGAACGCGTCGATCTGCGCCCGGTTCCGCTCGAGACCGAAGGGATGGAAGTCCTCGCCCATCACGCCCACCGTGTCCTCGAGCTCGGCCTCGAGCCACGGCGTGGCGTACGGGAAGCCCTTCTGCGCCGCGCTGAAGCAATCGTTGGCGGCGACGAACGCCTCGGTCAGGCTGCGGGCGATCCAGCGGTTCGCTTCCCAGACCTCGCGCCGCAGGACGATCAGGTGCTGCGGCGGAAACGCGCCGGTCTTGAGAAAGTACTCTTGCTCGATGTAGCGAAACTCGGGGAACACGCGCACGATCGGGCCGGCCTTGGGATGGTAGGCCTGCGGGCGCGGCGGACTGTAGATGGCCTCCAGCTCCCCGGCGATCAGCATCTCCGACAGCGACCGACCCGGCGGGGCCGCGTTCACGCCGGCAGGTAGCTTCTGGTCCGTTACTGACTGCGCCGACCAGGGCGTGTCGATGTCCCCGATCCACCACTGGATGGCGGCCGGGTCCAGGCCCACAAAGCGCAGGAAGTGACGGTACCAGATCGAGCCGCTCGCGGTGTAGCTGTATATGCCGATCCGCTTGCCGGCCAGGTCCGCGGCCTTCCGAATCGGGCCGCCGCGGCGGACGTAGAGGTCGCGCGCGGTGAAGTTGCGCAGCGGGAACACGGGAAGGCCGACGTAGCGCCGGTCGCCCTTGTCGATGCGATAGAGGTACTGCGCCATCGACCACTCGCCGCCCTGCACCGCCGGGTCCTGCACGGCGCGGCGGAGCATCTCGGCGCGGCCCGGCCACGAGCCGCGACTGCTGAGGATCATCGTGAGTGCGATCCCCTGGGGCTTCACCTCGCCGGTCGCGAGGGGCATGACGCGAGCGTAGTCGGCGCAGGTCAGCGAGATCGGTAGCTCAGCCATCTTGCATTCTCCGGGTGACGATCAAGATAGCACTCCCGTGGTCACTTGCGCCGGGCGGGAGTCGCCTCGAAGATCGCTCGCGGGTTGCGCACGAGCATCTGGTCGATCTGATCGTCCTTGACGCCCGCCTTGCGTAGCGCCGGCAAGATGTCGTCGGGGATGTGGTTGTAGTTCCACTGCGGCCGGGTGCGGCGCTTCGCGTCCTCGGAGAGCATGTCGGTCCAGCAGTTGGCGTCGTGCGAGAGCACCATCTGGCCGGCGTAGCCCTCGGCGCAGAGCCGGGCCACCACCTCGACCCGTTTCCCCGTGGACAGGAAGTTCTCCAGGCCGAAGCGGTCCATCCCGATCGTGCTGCCGCGCTCCATCAGCCCGCGCAGGTAGCCGAGGTCTTCGCTGTCACCGCTGTGGCCGATGATGACGCGGCTCAGATCGACGCCCTCCTGAGCGAAGATCGCCTGCTGCATCTCGCCGGTTCGACCCGCGGCCCACGTGTGCGTCGAGATCGGCACGCCCGTCGCTTTCTGGGCGCGCGCCGACGCGCGCAGCACGTTGTCGATCACCGGGGTGACGCCGGCGGTGTCGGTGGCGCACTTGATGATGGCGGCCTTCACACCGCTCGTGCCGATGCCCTGGGTGATGTCGCGGATGAAGAGCTCCGCCACCGCGTCGACGCCGTGGGCGCTGAAGTAGCGCTGGGGCATCCACCAGACGCCGGTGGCCACGATCACGTGGACGCGCGAGCGCCGCGCCACGCCGACGATGAGGTCGATGTCGCGCCCGAGGTCGACGGTGGTCAGATCCACGAGGGCCCGGATGCCGCGGCGGTAGAGATCGGCCATCTTCTGCTCGGCGAGCGCCAGGATCGCGTCGCGATCCCACAGATGAGGCCAGTTCTCCTGAACTCCGGGGGAGCGCGTCACGACGTGCTCGTGCATCAGCGTTGGCCCGAGCTCGGTCGTGGAGACCGGGCCGAGCGCCGTCTCGACCGTTGTCATACCGTCCTCTTTTCATAGGCGCGTGGACTGAGCACTATCGCGTCCACACCTCGAGCACCGGCTTCTCGTTGCGCACCGCGGCCAGCACGACCGCGTGGATCGCCGGCTCTCGCAGCAGACGCTCCGCCGTCTCGCGCGCCGGCGCGCGGTCGGGAAGGCTCTCCACCTTGTTGATCAGGACGACGACCCGCGCGCCGGCCGGCACGCTCTTCCGTCCGCCGTCGGGATGGGCCAGCACGCGCGCCACGATCTCGGGGGTGATCGGCGCCCACAGCGTGGCCCCGGTGAGCGCGCTGACGAGCTCTGCACGGTGGACGTTCGCGTCGTCCAGCGGCTTGCCCAGCACGTCCGCGCCGACCACCGGAACGACCAGCGTCGTCTCAGCGGGAATCACCGGCTCGTGAGCGGCCGGGGCCTTGAACGCGCGCATGCGAGAGCCGTCGGCCTCGTTCGCCATGCACACGCCCGGGAACCAGCCACGCAGGCTCCGGAAGAGCTCCAGCGACACACCGCCGGCTCGGCCGGACCCGGCGTCGGTCGCTCCGATGACGAGCACGTGGCGGTGTGTGGACAGCGCGGCCGCAACGCTCGCCGACGTGGCCTCGGCCGCGGCGACGTGCGCGGGCGCCAGCGCGATCTGCGCGGCGAAGATGTGGGTGGTGGTGGTCGTGATCACGCGCTCGCCGGTCTCGACCACCTCGCCCGCCAGGCGAAACATCGCGGTGGTCTTGCCGCCCCCGCCGACGAACGCGACGACGTCGTCGCGCGTCACGCCGAGCGCGTCGGCCAGCCTCACCCGCGGGCTCCCGCGGCCCCACGCTCGACCAGCGCCTTGGCGCCGGCCTGGACCCACGGGAAGAAGCTCGTCATCACCACGCGCACGCCCAGCTGGGTGTAGCGCTCGACGTTGTCCACGCTCACCAGCATCCCGGCGGTGCGCCCGGACCGCACGATCTTGATCAGCGCGCCGTCGACGGTCTTCTGGACGTCCGGGTGCCCCATGTTGCCGATCTGGCCCATCGAGGTCGCCAGGTCGTTCGGCGCCACGAAGAAGCAGTCGATGTGGTCGACCTTCAGGATGTCGTCGAGGTTGCGGATGGCGACGATGTCCTCGATCAGCACGATCAAGAGGCTCTGGTCATTGGCAACTTTCAGATAGTCGCCGACGCCGAACCCCTGGCGGCTGGTGTACATGCCGCGTTTGCCCAGCGGCGCGAACTTGCCGGCCGCCACCACCGCCTCGGCCTCGGCGCGCGTGTTGACGTGCGGCACCACGATGCCCTGCGCGCCGCGGTCGAGCGTGCGATAGATCGTGGCGTAGTCGTTGTCCATCACGCGCACGATCGACGTCTTGCCCCAGAGGTCGCAGGCCCGCGTCAGGTTGCCGAGATCGGCGTAGTCGACGCCGCCGTGCTCACCCTCGAGCCAGATGCCGTCCACGTCGAGGGTGCCGAGCTGATCGATCAGGTCCGGGTCGTTGGTGCCGGACACGATGGTCGCGACCTGCCCGGCAGCGAGCTTCTGCTTGATGCGATTCGGTCGAATGTTCACGTCGCCTCCCTCCGGTGAGGTCGTCCCCACCGCCGCGCGGATTCTAGCATCGCCGCGACACGCCGGGGCCGCCGATCCACGGGCTTCCGCTCGCCCCCGGGCCTGGTGTATCGTCAGCCCACTGGCTCGCGGGCCGTCGCCGTCCCGCCGCAATCTCGAAGGAGGTTCACTCCATGACGCGTTGCCTCTCGCGCATTCTCCTCCTGGCTCTCGCGGCGCTCGTCGCCGAGCCGTTTGGCGCGGCCGCGCAGGGCAAGGACACGCTCACCGTGGCGCTGCCGTCACACGCGCCGACCCTCGACCCGCACATGCACTTCGAGCGCGTCGGCATCCTCGTCAACATCAACATGTTCGACTCGCTCCTGCACCGCAGCGCGAAGCTCGCGTTCGAGCCCTCGCTGGCCCTCTCGTGGAAGGCGCTCAACGACACGACGTGGGAGTTCAAGCTCCGTCAGGGCGTCAAGTTCCACGACGGCTCGACCATGACCGCCGAGGACGTGAAGTACTCGTTCGATCGGGTGCTGGAGCCGGGCAAGGAGAAAAAGCAGTCGCCGCAGTACGGTAACGTCCGCGCCATCAAGGACGTCAAGATCGTCGACGCAGACACGATCCAGCTCATCACCGACAAGCCGTTCCCGCT
>QHSI01000009.1 GCA_003221515.1 Candidatus Rokuibacteriota bacterium | reverse complement strand
CCGTTCCCTACAAAGTGTCGTCGGAAGTCACGCGCCTGGATGGAGCCCAGCCGAGCCGGAGCAGCGCACGCGTGCCGCGTGGTCCGGGGACCCCTCCCCCACCGCGCTCTCCCGCCCGCCTGGCGCCCGGGAGATGGCGCTCCGCTACCGGTAGATGAGATACGACGCGCGGCGATTCAGGAAAGCGCTGCGATCGATCTCGGCCCAGGCGGTGACGCGCTCAAAAGCTTCGCCGCGGAGAAAGGCCCACATGGTCGACCGGTTCACGAGGAGGTTCTGGATGTTCTCGGGCCTGAACTGGTCGCGGTGACGGGTCCGTAGCGTCCGGCCCAGCGCGAGGCCGACGGTGACAGGTCGGATCGCCTCGCGATCGGTGACGATGAGGCGCACGCCCCCGCACAAAACGTTCGCGTACACATCCGCCGTCGGCGTGAACCAGATCGGCTGGAAGGTGACCCCGCGCAAGCCCTGCTGGTTGAGCGCCGCCGCCAGCCCCTGAGGCTCGATCCACGGCGCGCCCACCACTTCGAAGGGTGAGTCGGTCCCGCGTCCGACCGAGAGATTGGTGGCCTCCAGGAGCCCCACGCCGGAATAGAGCAGCGCCTGGGTCACCGACCGGATGTTCGGCGACGGGTTCACCCACGGCAGTCCCGTCTCGTCGAACCAGCGCCCGCGGTCCCAGCCGACGAGCGGCACCACGGTGAGCGCGACCGGAATCTTGCGCTCGGCCGCGGCGAGCCGGGCGAATTCGCCGATCGTCAGCCCGGTCCGCACGGGAATCGGATGAGGCGCCGTGAACGACTGGAGATCGGAATCCATCAGCGGCCCCTCGACGACGCGGCCGTTGATCGGATTGGGCCGGTCCAGCACGAGGACCGGAATGCGCTGCTTCGCGGCCTCCTCCATCACGTAGACGAGCGTCGTGAGGTACGTGTAGTAGCGGACGCCGACGTCCTGGATGTCGAAGACCACGAGCGAAACATCCTTGAGCATGGCGGACGACGGCCGTCGGGTGGGACCGTACAGGCTCCAGATCGGGCGTCCGGTGACGACGTCGCGGCTGTTCGGCACGTCGGCGTCAACGTCGCCGGTGAGCCCGTGCTCCGGTGAAAAGATCGCGTGCAGGCGCACCCCCGGCGCGTTGGCGATCAGGTCGATCGTGCGCCGGCCGCGGGAGTCGATGCCCGTCTGGTTGGTGACGAGCCCGACCGAGTGGCCTCCGAGCATCACGAACTTCTGCTCGACCAGCAGGTCGAGCCCGGTCAGGATGCGCTCGGACGGCAGCACCAGGTGCTCCGGCGGGCTCTCGGGCGCGGGCGCGTCGGCCGCGGGTCCGCTCGCGACCGTCACATTGCTCGCGAGCGTCGGCTGGAAGAGCTGGGCGCCCACCGCCGCGGTGAGCCGCGCCCGTAGCTCGCGGATCTTCGCGACGCCGCCTCCGTAGGGGTGGACCCGATTCGTCAGGATGATCATGTAGCTCCGGGTCGGCGGGTCGATCCATATCGACGTGCCGGTGAAGCCGGTGTGGCCCACGGAGCCCTCGGGAAAGAACGGCGCCATCGGCCGTGAGTAGGGCGAGGAGAGGTCCCAGCCGAGCGTCCGCATGCCGCGCCCCTCGGGAGCGGCGTCCCACATCATGCGCACGGTCGCCGCGTCGAGGACGCGGTGTCCGCCGAGGATGCCACCGTTCAGCAACATACGACAAATGCGCGCCAGGTCGGCCGCGGTCGAGAACATCCCGGCGTGGCCCGCGACGCCGCCGAGCAGCCGGGCGCGAGGGTCGTGCACCTCACCGCTCAGGACGCGGCCGCCGACGAACTCCGTCGGTGCCACGCGGCTCATCAGGCTGGCCTTGGGATGAAAGCTCGTGTCCTGGAGATCGAGCGGCCGGAAGAGGATCCGCTCGAGGTACCGATCGAGACGCGCGCCGCTGACGCGACGGACGACCTCGCCGAGGAGGATGAAGCCGGTGTCGCTGTACTGGAACGCCGAGCCCGGGGGATACTCGAGAGGAATCTTCGCGATCTCGGTCACCGCCGACGGAAATCCCGCGGTGACGGCGCCGTTCGGCGGATACGCGATCAGTCCGGCGGTGTGGGTCATGAGCCGCCTGATCGTGATCTCGTCGAACTGCTTGCCGCGAAACTCCTTCAGGTACTGGCCGAGGGGCGCGTCGAGCTTGATCGTGCCCTTCTCGACGAGCGCCATCACCGCGATCGCCGTGCCGACCGGCTTGGTGAGGGAGGCGATGTCGAAGATCGTGTCGACGGTCATGGGCGAGGACTTCGGGAGGAACCGCCGCGACCCGTACGCGCCCTGGAACAGAATATCGTCGCCGCGGCCGACCAGAACCACGACGCCGGGAATCTCCCCGCTGGCGACGGCGTCCGCGGCGCCCTCGTCGATTCCGGGGAAGTTGTGCGTTCCGGAAACGACGGACGTTCCAACCACGGGTGGCGGTGCGAGAACTGTGGCGGGGAGCGTGAGGAACGCGATCAGCACGACGAGAGAGACACGAGCGACGACCACGCTTACGATCTTAGCATTGCGAGAGTGAGATCATGACGCACGATCCGCATTTCGGCACCTCGCTGCGCCGCGACCCGAGTCAATCGGGGGGTCTCGCGGCGCGCATCGACGCCCAGCTGCGGGAGCGCCTCGAGGAAGCGGTGGACTTCGTGTGCCTCGATGTCCTGGTGCAGCGACGCCGTGCGCTCGCCTTGCCGCCACCCAGCGCCGACAACCCGCGTGACCGCGAGGAGTTCCTGCGGAGCGTCCGCACGTTTCTGGAACGCATGAAGGCCGAGCTGGTGCCTGACCTGGGCGCGGAGCCGCGCGCCAAAGTGGCAGCGGCGGAAGCCGCGCCCGGCGACGAGGACGCACGGCTGCTCGGCGTGCACGTGGTGCTGGCGCGAGAGTTACCAGACTACTGGCAGCGCTTCGAGACGGCGCGCGCCGCGTACACCGCCGAGCAAGTCGCCTCAGGCGGCGAGCGCCGCGGAATGCTCGGCCGGCTCTTCGGCCGCGGCTGACCGCCAGGCGCCCAGCGCCCAGAGATTCTCCAGATCCTCGAGCCCCCGGCGCCATCGGCCGTAGTCGTCGAGCATGGTCGCGCGCAGGGCCGCCAGCTTCGCCTCGGTATCGTCCAGGCGCGCTTTCAAGTTGGGGTTCGTGGCGCGGATCGCCTCGAGCGCGCCGTCGGGCACGGTCGTCGCCAGGCGATCGAGAAGGCCTATCAACTCCTGGTGCAGCACACGCTCTACCGGATTCATCGGAGATACCTCCCCCTTCGTTCCCTGATACTATACAGATGTTGATATTGTGTCAAGACCCACAAAAGGCGCCACATTCCGTCAGATGGGCTCCCTCGGCATCCTCTTTCCCGTCTACCTGGCGGATCTCGGTCTGAGCGTCGGCACGGCCTGACCCTGACACTCGAGCTTCATGCGTCGGCTGCTCTCGCAGATGGACGTGCGACCCGGCAGGCGTGGGTGATGGCGATCGTCGAGAACCACGAGCGCGAGGTCGCCGCATCGGCGACGAACCTGGGGCGAACGGTGGCGGCGGCGACACCGGCGCTCACCGGTGACGCAGGCGGTCGCGCTCTCGGCCCCGTTGGCGCTCGGCGGCCGGCTGAAGATGGCGTACGACCCGTTGCCGTGGACGAGGTTCCGCCACGTGAAGCTCACGGACTCGGCCTTGAGCCGTGGGCGTCTTGTCTTCCAGCGCCGGGGAGCGCACTATCTCGGCCACCAGGATATTCCAACGGGAGGGCGCCCTCCTGGATCTCGACGACAGGTGAGGACGACAGACCATGGCCCCGACCGTGCGCGCGAGAGTGCTCGTCAAGCCGCGAACGCTGGAGGCGCGGGAGTTCGCGCGACCGACGATCGGGCGCGACGACGGACTGCTCCGCATCGAAGCGTGCGGCATCTGTGGCAGCGACTACGAGCAGTACGAAGGCGCCCAGCCAGCGCACCAGGACTACACGCCGTACCCCGTGATCCCGGGGCACGAGCCGCTCGGCGTGATCGAGGAGCTCGGGACCCGCGCCCGTCAGCGCTGGGGCGTCAAGGAGGGCGACCGGGTCGCCGTCCGCTCGGGCTACGGCTGCGGGAAGTGCGAGGCCTGCGCCCGCGGGGAGCCGATGGCCTGTCCCAGGCGCGGGGGCACCTACGGCTACACCGACGTCGGCAAGCCGCCCTATCTCTGGGGCGGGTACGCCGAGCAGATGTACCTCTCGCCCCACACCGTGCTCAAGAAGATGGACCCGAAGATTCCGGCCGGCGTCGCGGTGCTGTTCAACCCGCTGGCCGCCGGGCTCTCGTGGGCGGCCGCGGTGCCACGCACGGGCCCCGGTGACCGCGTCGTCATCCTGGGCGCGGGCCAGCGCGGACTCTGCGCGGTGATCGGCGCGCGCGCGGCGGGCGCGCGCCAGGTCGTGATCACCGGGCTCGGGCGCGACGCCGCCAAGCTCGCGCTGGCGCGCGAGCTCGGCGCCGACGCGACCGTGAACGCCGAGGCCGGCGACGTCGTGGCCCAGGTCCGCGAGGCCACCGGCGGCGGCGCCGAGGTGGTCGTCGACACCACGCCCTACGCGCCGCAGTCGCTCAACCACGCGATCGCCATCGCGGTCCGCAAGGGCCGCATCGTCGTGGCCGGGCTCAAGGGCATGCAGCCCGCGAAGGAGCTGCCGGTCGACGACGTCATCTACAAGGAGCTGACAATCCGCGGCGTGCTCAGCATGCCGGTCGACGTGACGTTCCAGGCCATCGAGCTCATCGAGGCCGGCCGCTATCCGTTCGAGAAGATGCACACCTCCTCGCTCCCGCTCGAGCAGGCCGAGGACGCCATCCACATGCTGGCCGGCAAGATCCCCGGCGTGAATCCGATTCATCTGGCCATCGTGCCCGGCGCGCCGCGAGTCGACTGGAGGAACACGTGAGACTGAGTCTCGCCTTCGAGATGCAGCGCCCGGTGGTCGACGACCACGCGGTGATCGAGGAGACGATCCAGCAGTGCGTGCTCGCCGACCAGATGGGCTTCGATGCGATCTGGTTCGTGGAGCATCACTTCCTGACGAGCTTCTCGATGTCGCCGTGCCCGGAAGTGATCTTCGGCGCGCTGAGCCGGCTGACCAAGCGTATCCGCCTGGGCTTCGGCGTCGTGATCCTGCCCTATCACCACCCGGTGCGGGTCGCCGAGCGCGTCGCGATGGTCGATCACATGTCGGGCGGACGCGTCGAGTTCGGCACCGGGCGCTCGGCGCCGTACGAGCAGATCGGGATGGGGATCGATCCGCGCAACACGCGCGCCATGTGGGAAGAGTCGCTCCGGATGATCCCGCGGATCTGGGAAGACGGGCCGTTCTCGCACGAGGGCCAGTTCTGGAAGGTGCCGCCGCGCGACGTCCGCCCGAAGCCCCTGCAGAAACCCCATCCGCGCATCTGGGTGGCCGCGCTGCAGCCGGCGACGTATCAGTTGGCGGCCGAGGTGGGCATCGGCGTGATGGCGCTCAGCGTGGCGGCGCCGTCGTACCTGGCGCCCCACATCAAGGAGTACAAGGAGCGCGTGCGGCACGCCAAGCCGGTGGGCAAGTTCATCAACGATCAGTGGCTCAGCTCGACCATGGCCGTCTGCGACTGGGACAACGAGGGAGCGCGAGAGCTCGCCGCGAAGTCGCTCCGCACATTCTTCGGCCCCGACCGCCCGTATCTCAAGGACCAGACGCACCTCTACGAGCAGCTCGTCTCGTCCTGGGGCGGCGTGCCCGAGCACCTGAAGGCGAACTTCGCGCGCTACGTGAAGGACGAGAAGGGCGCGACCGGCGCGCCCGAAGTCGATCTGTCAGGCGGCTCGGGGCAGATCGCGTCCGCGCTGTGGAATCAGATCGACGCCGACACGCTGGTCGACCGCGGCGTGCTCGTGGCCGGCGATCCAGGCAGCTGCTTGCGCGGCATCGCGATCCACGAGGAAGCGGGCGTGGACGAGCTGCAGTTCCTCATGGCGACCGAGACGGTGCCGCACGAGAAGGTGATGTCATCTATCGAGATGTTCGGCAAGCACGTCATCCCCGAGCTGAAGCGAAAACGGGAGGCCGTCTAGCCGCGGCGCGCGCGCGCGGAGGAAGCTGAAGCCCGCCTCGATCGCGTAGAAGGCGTCGACGTCGGTGTCGCCGACGTGGAAGTACGCCGCCGCCGCGAAGAGCGCCTTGACGTCGGCGAGCCGGTGCTTGAGCACCGTGAAGTCCGCGGCGATCTCGAGCCGCCGCCACAGCTCCTGCTGGTAAGCGACAGGCCGATCCGAGCAGCTCCCCACCAGATAGCCCCGGCGCTTGGCCAGCCGGACCAGTGCGATGGAGACGACGCCGGGCGGATCGCCCACCTCGAGCGTGCCGTCGATGTCGAAGCTGACGAGCTTCACCCCGGGCATTCCGCACAGTCTAGCCGCGACGGCCCGGGGGTCAAACGCTTATAGCCGCGCTGCGGCTGACCGCCCGGCCAATGAATCGCTGATTCTCGCCCCAATGGTCGTTTACTGAGCCGCACTCGCCCCCCTACACTGACTCCGCGATGAATCGAGCGGCAACGTCGCCGCAACAGATGGAGAGCCGCGGCAAGCTGATGGCCGCGCTGTTCACCGCGCAGGTCTGCGGGAGCACCGGCCATTCGATCGGCATGGCGGTCGGCAGCATCATGGCGGCCGGCATCACCGGCACGAACACGTGGTCTGGTCTGCCGGTGGCCATCGGCGCGCTCGGCACCGCGCTCGCGAGCTGGCCGCTGGCGCGCCTGATGGACCGCTCCGGACGTCGGCCCGGACTGGTCCTCGGCTACGCGCTCTCGCTCGGCGGCGCCGTGTTCGGCATGGTCGGTGTCCTGGTCCAGAGCTTCCCGCTGCTGCTCGTCGGGATGGCGCTCTTCGGGATCGCGCAGACCTCCAACCTGCTCAGCCGTTACGCCGCGGCCGACGTGAGCCCGGGGAGCCAGCGTGGGCGCGCCATGGGATTGATCGTATGGGGCTCGGCGCTCGGCTCGCTGATCGGGCCCAATCTGATGGCGCCGGCGGTCCGCGCCGGCGCGCAGATCGGTGTCTCGCGGGCGGCGAGCGCGTTTCTCATCAGCCTCGTCGGCTACGGGCTGGCGGCAATCCTCATCGAGATCTTCCTGCGACCGGATCCGCTCGCGATCGCGCGTCGACTCCAGGAGAGCGCGGAGGGCGGCGGTGCCATCGGTCGTGCGCGGTCGCTCGGGGTGATCCTTGGAGATCTGCGCGTGCAGGTCGCGCTGGCGACGCTGACGATCAGCCAGTTCGTGATGATCAGCACGACGTCGACGTCGCCCGTCTATTTGCACGATCACGGGTACTCCGTCGGGGCGATCGGGCTGGCCGTCTCGCTTCACCTCGGCGGCATGTACGTGACCTCGCCGCTCTCGGGCTGGCTCAGCGATCGCTTCGGGCGCGTGCCGAGCATAGCCGCCGGCGCGGTGGTGCTCATCGGCGCCGTGATGCTGGCGGGCTTCGCGTCCGGCAACAACGGCGTCCTGGTGATCGGCGGTCTGTTCCTCAACGGCATCGGCTGGAATCTCGCCTTCGTGGCGGCCAGCGCTCTGCTGACGGACGCGCTGTCGCCGGCCGAGCGCGCGTCGACGCAAGGGCTCGCCGACCTCTTCATGGGCATGATGGGCGCGCTCGGCTCCGCCACCGGCGGCATGATCCTCGGCGTGTGGGGATTCGCCATCCTCAACACGCTCGGCGCCCTGCTCGTGCTCACGCCGCTCGCGATCAGCTTGCTGCGCTGGCCGGCCCTCGCCGCGCTCTCAGCCCGGGAGAGCTAGGCCCCAGACGGCGGCCGCGGCGAGCGCTGGCTCACCGCCGGCCGAGTTTCAGTCCTCGTCCTCGTCGTCCTCGTCATCGTCGGCGTCCGGCGGTGCGCCGACGCTCGGATCGACGAACATGGCGAGGAGCTGGCTACTTCGAGGACGTGGGCGGCGTCGATGATCCCGGAAGATTCTTCGTCCTGGGTCAGGAACGAGGGGTCGAAGTCTTCGTGACGAGGCGCGATGGTCGTGACCGACCGCGGCTAGACGACGCGCTCGGCGCGGAGCGACACGATTTCGTCAGCGGTGAGGCCGAGGACGCCGGAGAGGATTTCGTCGGTGTGGCGGCCGAGTGCTGCGCCGGCATGGGTGACGCGGCCGGGAGTCAGCGAGAGCTTGGGTACGACGCCGGGCTGAGGCAAGCTGCCCAGACCTTCAGCCGGGACGTCGATGAGCATCTGGCGCGCGCGGTAGTGCGGATCCACGAAGATGTCGGCCATGCTCATGATCGGCGAGTGCGGGATGTCGGACGCCTTCAGCTCCGCCACCGCCTTGTCGAAGCGCCGCGCGGAGAACCATTGCGTCATGAGCTCCAGGATCGCGTCGATGTTCTTCGGCCGCTCGGCGGCGCCGGCGAATCGCGGATCGCGCGGGAGATCGGGCTGCCCGATCATCGCGCAGAGCCGCTCGAAGAGATGCTGCGCCGGCGCGGTGAAGACGATCCACTTGCCGTCCTGCGTCTCGAAGGCGCCGCCCGGCCAGCCGGCGTGCTGCAGGCCGCCGCGCTCGCGGACGATCCCCTGCCGGCCGTACATCGTGGTCGTGAACTCCATCACGCGGAAGGCCGATTCGTAGAGCGCGGCGTCGATCCACTGTCCTTCGCCGGTGAGGTCGCGGTGGCGGAGCGCGGCCATCACGCCGAACGCGGTGAAGAGCCCGGTCATGTAGTCGGGATACACCGGCGTCGGGCGGGCCGGCGGCCGATCGGCCGAGCCGTTGACGTACCAGGTGCCGCCGAACGCGGAGCCGATCGCGGCGTAGCCGGGTCCCTGATTGAGCGGTCCGGTCTGGCCGAAGGCGGTGATGCGCGCCATCACCAGCCGCGGGTTGATCGCGTGAAGCGCCTCCCAGCCGAGCCCCCAGCGCTCGAGCACGCCCGGCCGGAAATTCTCGAGGACGACGTCGCACTTCGCGACGAGCCTCCGGACGATGTCCTGGCCCTTCGCGACGTGGAGATCGAGCGTCATGAGCTTCTTGTTGCGGTTGTCGACGGCGAACCAGTACGAGCAGCCGTCCTCGGAGGGCCCGAGACGCCGGAGGTCGTCGCCCCGCCCGGGCATCTCGGTCTTGATCACCTCGGCGCCGAACTCGGCCATGAGTGTGCCGCAGAACGGGCCGGCGACCACCTGGGCGAGCTCGAGGACCCGGATTCCCTGGAGGGGCAGGCGGGGCTCGGTCATGGAGCAGGAGTCTATCATCGTGCGGGGCGGACGCTCCGTGTCACGCGCGATGCTCGCGAATCGGCGTATCTTGCCCTACCATGGCCGGGCGAGATGCGCGCTGCCGGCCGTCGCGGGCCTGGGGCCCGCCGGCCGAGGCGCGGCGATCGAAGGAGGACGAGCATGGCCATCACGGAACCCGGGGGGCTCAAGGCGCTGGTCGATGTCGAGCGCGGGATCGTCAGCCGCGAGATCTTCGTCAACGAGGAGATCTACCGGCAGGAGCTCGAGCGGATCTTCGCGCGCGCCTGGCTCTTCATCGGCCATGCGAGCCAGATCCCGCGCCCGGGCGACTTCGTCACATCCAGCATGGGCGAGGAGTCGGTCATCCTGTGCCGCGACCGCGCCGGGCGCGTGCGCGTCTTCCTGAATTCGTGCCGGCACCGCGGCATGAAGGTGTGCCGGTACGACGAGGGCAACACCGTCGAGTTCATGTGCCCGTACCACGGCTGGACCTACGGGACCGACGGCGCGTTGGTCGGCGTGCCGTTCGGCAAGGATGCCTACGGCGCGCAGCTCGACCGGAGCCAGTGGGGGCTCATCGAGGTCGCGCGGATGGAGAACTACAAGGGGACGATCTGGGCCACCTGGGACCGCTCGGCGCCGACGTTCCTCGAATACATCGGGGGCTACAAGCTCTACCTCGACCTGCTCCTCGACTCGTGGGACGGGCGCGAGGGCGGCACCGAGGTCATCGGCGGCAACCACAAGTGGCTCATCCCCTGTAACTGGAAGTTCCCCGCCGAGAATTTCTCGGGCGATCGCTATCACGGCGTGAGCCACCGCTCGGTGGACATGGTCGGCATCGGCCCGAGCGGTAAGGGGCGGCGCGACATGCAGGAGCGGAACGAGGCGCGCTGGCTCGACGTCTCGTTCCCCGAGCTCGGCCACTCGATGATCGCGTTTCTCCGCAAGCACGACTCGCCGCTGGCTCCCGCCTACCAGGACACGCCGATCGTCGCGGAGTACTTCCGCCACTGCGAGGAGGAGCGCAAGCGCCGTCGCGGCGAGTACTGGCGGCTCTTCGGTGGCCCCGGCACGATGTTCCCCAACGCCTCGCCGCTCGCGCGCCAGCCGCGCACGCTCGCGGTGTGGCACCCGCGCGGGCCGCACCAGACCGAGGTCTGGCGCTGGTACCTGGTCGACGCCGACGCGCCCGTCGAGGTGAAGGACGTCCTGCGCCACTACTACATCCGCTATTCCGGTCCGGCCGGGCTCACCGAGCAGGACGACATGGAGAACTGGAACTACGCCCACAAGGCGAGCCGCGGGACCATCGCCCGGCAGTATCCCTACAACTACGAGATGGGGCTCGGGCGCGCCACGCGCTCGTTCGAGGACCACGGGCTCACGCTCCCGGGCACGATCTGCGACGTGACGGAGGCCAACGCGAGCGAGAGCAATCAGCGCGGCTTCTACGGGCGCTGGCGCCAGTTCATGGGCGCCGAGAGCTGGGCGGAGCTGAACGCGCCGTGAGCGACGAGCGCGCCGCGCTGGCCCGACTCCTGCTCAAGCAGGAGGTCGAGGAGTTCCTGTACGGCGAGGCCGAGCTGCTGGACACGCGACGCTACGAGGAGTGGCTCGACCTCCTCGCCGACGACGCGCGCTACTGGATGCCGATGCGCCGCAACGTCCCCCACGGCGAGCTCGAGCGGGAGAACACGCGCGAGGGCGCGGACGTGAACTGGTTCGACGAGGGCAAGGACACGCTCGCGCGCCGTGTCGCCCAGATCCGCACCGGCATCCACTGGGCGGAGGAGCCGCCCTCGCGCATCTGTCACGTGGTCTCGAACGTCCAGGTCCTCCGCGCCTCGCCGCCGGGACCGGCGCCGTCCGAGGTCGCCGTCCGGTGCCGGTTCCTCGTCTACCGCAATCGCGTCGAGACGGAAACCGACGTGCTCGTCGGCAAGCGTGAGGACGTGCTGCGGCGGGTGAACGGGAGCTGGAAGATCGCCCGGCGCATGATCGTCCTCGACCAGAACGTCCTGCTCGCGAAGAACCTTACGTTCTTCATCTAGACGGGGCCGTGCGATTGACAAGGCCGTTCGGCGTCACCTATAGTCGCGCCACTTGTCGTCGCGGGGGCGCAGGAGGGGACGACGATGAAACAGTCGACTCCGTTCACGCTGGTCGGGCTTCTCGCCGCGGTGTTGCTGGGATCGAGTCCGGGCGCGGAGGCCGCGGACGTCATCAAGTTCGGCGTCTCGACGCCTCTCTCGGGCCCGGCGGCGCCCTGGGGCATTCCCCACAAGGGCGCGACCGAGTTGATCTTCGA
The DNA here is from genome assembly GCA_003221515.1 of Candidatus Rokuibacteriota bacterium. Taxonomy (GTDB): domain Bacteria; phylum Methylomirabilota; class Methylomirabilia; order Rokubacteriales; family CSP1-6; genus AR31. Next base: position 35,524 of record QHSI01000009.1, on the reverse strand, counting down.
CGAGATCAACAGCCAGGGGGGGCTCGAGGTGGGTGGCAAGAAGTACAAGCTTGAGGTCGTCGCCTACGACCACAAGTACGTGATCGCCGAGGGCGCGGCCACGGTCAATCGGCTCATCGCCAAGGACAGCGTCAAGTTCATCTCCATCCTGGGCGGAACCGTGGTCAAGGCCGTAGAGGAAACGGTCAACGAGTCGCGCGTTCTGAACTTGCCGCTCGCATATGCCGATGGGCTGGTGAGCCCGCGAAATCCGTACACGTTCCACAGCTTCCCGTCCCCGCCGGAGACCGTGACCTTCTGGAACTGGATCAAGCAGCACCATCCGAACATCAAGCGCGTGGCCTCCATCACGCCGAACGACGACACCGGATGGTGGTCGCTCAAGGTGGAGACGAAGTACGTCGCGACGCTGGGCTATGAGGTGGTAGCGCGGGAGTTCTTCGAGCGCGTCGTGACGGATTTCAACCCGCTGCTGCTGCGTGTCCTGGCGCAGAAACCGGACATCATCAGCGTCCTCGCGGCACCGGCCGGCAGCGTCGGCCTGATCATCAAGCAGGCCCGCGTGCTCGGCTACAAGGGCCGGTTCATCCACATCGGCCAGATGGATACCTCGGTGGTAGCGGGCATCGCCGGGAAGGAGAACGTCGAGGGCACGTGGGTCCACGGCTACGTGCAGACCCCGCTCCCGGAGAAGGTCAAGAACTGGCAGGCGCGCTACACCAAGAAGCACGGCGAGTGGAACGCGACGAGCATCGACTTCGCCAATCCGGCCTTCGCCTTCGTGGCCGCGGTGAAAAAGGCCCAGAGCCTGGACCCAAAGAGGATCGCCGAGGCGCTCAGCACGGTCGAGTTCGAGAATCTCTGGGGCAAGGCGCACTTCGGCGGCAAGGACTACTACGGTATCGGCAATCAGATCATCTATCCCATGCCGTTCTCCGAGGTGAAGGACGGGGTCGCCCACCTCGTGGCGCAGCTCTCGCCACCCCACAATTAGGAACTGAGCCCACCGGGGGGCCGCGCGACTCGGCCCCCCGGCTTCCCTCCATGCTCCGAGCGCCTTCCGGCCCATGACCGCGGCCCTTCTGGTCCAGAGCGCCGTGATCGGTCTCAGCATCGGCTCCATCTACATCCTGATGGCGCTCGGGCTCACGCTCATGTTCGGCATGATGCACATCATCAATTTCGCCCACGGGGCGGTCTACATGCTGGGCGCCTTCGCCATCTACTATGTCTACTTCCAGTGGGGGGCACCGTACTTCGCGGCCTTCGTGCTCGCCATGCTGCTCCTGGGAGCGTTCGGGTATCTGGTCGAGCGCTCGATCTATCGGCCCATCAAGGGAGGGGTCGAGCCCACGCTCGTGGCGCTGCTGGCGCTCACGACGCTGCTGCAGGCTGCCGGCTATCCGGTCTTCGGCACCCTCGACAAGCACGTGCCGCCGGTCTTCTCGGGCACGCGCAACGTGCTGGGCGTGATGATCTCCGTCGAGCGCCTCATGATCATTCCGATCGCCGGCGCCCTCGTCGTGGGCCTCTACCTGTTCATCAACAAGACCCGGATGGGCGCCGCCATGCGCGCGATCGAACAGGACAAGGAGGCCGCCGCTCTGCAAGGCGTCAACGTCAACGTGATCAACGGCCTCGCCTTCGCCGTCGGCTTCGCGCTCGCGGCGGCGGCCGGCGCGCTGATGGCGCCGATCTTCAAGCTCGACCCGATGATGGGGGAACAACCGCTGCTCAAGGCGTTCATCATCATCATCCTGGGCGGCCTTGGGAGCATCCCGGGAGCCATCCTGGGCGGGCTCATCCTGGGCCTCATCGATTCCATCGTCGCCACGGCGCTCGGCGCCGAGCCGGCGTTTCTCCTGAGCTTCGTCTTCATCATCCTCTTACTGCTCTGGCGACCGACCGGACTCTTCGGCCATGCCCTCTAACGCGCGCGCCGCGACCGTCTTCGTCGCCGTCGTGGCGCTCCTGATCGCGCTACCGTTCGTCGGCGGGGACTATTACATCTATCTGTTCGCCCTGGTGTTCATCAACGTCATCCTCGCGGCCAGCCTGCGTCCATCGCTCACCTGCGGTCAGCTCAACATCGGACACTCGGCGTTCATGTGCATCGGCGCGTACACTTCGGCGCTCCTGGCGAAGAACCTCGGCGTCCCGTTCGAGGTCTCGCTTCTGTGTGGGGCGCTCCTGGCCGCCGTCGTCGGGCTGGCGATCGGCTATCCCTCGCTGAGGCTCCGGGGCGTCTACTTCGCAATGGTCACGGTGGCCTTCGTCGAAGCGATCCGCCTCATCGCCTCGATCTGGGTGCCGCTGACCCGTGGCAATGCCGGTCTGAGCGTCCCCAAGCCCAGCCTCCTGGGGATGTCGCTGGCGACGCGGACGAGCCAGTACTACCTGGCACTCGTCCTGATGCTGATCGTTCTCGTCATCCTCTACAAGCTCGAGAGAAGTCGTCTCGGGCTCGTGTGGAAGAGCATCGGCATGGCCGAGAACCTCGCGCAGTCGCTCGGCGTCGACATCGCCAATCACAAGCTGCTGGCATTCACGCTCGGCTGCTTCTTCGCCGGCGTGGCCGGGGCGTTCTACGCGCACTTCATTCGCTTCCTCTTCCCCCCGGAGTTCGGCTTCCTGCTGGCGACGAACATCCTCGTGTACAACTTCGTCGGCGGGCGCGGGCATTTTGCGGGCCCGGTCGTCGGAGCCGTCTTCTTGTCGTTGCTCTCCGAGCCGTTCCGGGGCAGCCCGTACGAGACGATCTTCTTCTCGATCGTGATGCTCCTGACCATCCTGTTTCTCCCCGGGGGGCTCATCACGTTGCCCGGGAAGCTGGCGGGACTCAGGCGGTGGCGGCCCACCTCAGGGACGTATGCCCCTCCTGCAAGCGCGTAGCCTCACCAGGCATTTCGGCGGCCTCGCCGCCGTCAGCGCGGTCGACCTCTCCGTCGAGGAGGGAGAGATCGTCGGGCTCATCGGCCCGAACGGCGCCGGCAAGACGACCTGCTTCAATCTCCTGTCCGGATTCCTGCGGCCGACGGGCGGCACGATCGTCTTCGGGGGCGAGGACATCACTGGCTTCAGACCGCACCAGGTCGCGGGACGCGGGCTCGTGCGCACGTTCCAGCTCACCACGCTCTTCCAGGACATGACGGTGCGTGAGAACGTCCTGCTCGGCATGCACCTGCACAGTCGCCAGGGCCTGCGCCGGCTCCTGTTCGGTCGCCAGATCTTTCCGCCGGACGAGGTCACGGGCAGCGACGAGGTGCTCGAATTCACCGGATTGGCGCCGCAGGCCGATCAGCTGGCGAAGAATCTGCCGCACGGCCACCAGCGTATCCTGAGCATCGCGATGGCCCTGGCCGCTCGGCCACGGCTCCTGCTGCTGGACGAGCCGGTCACCGGGATGAACCTGGAGGAAAGCGGCCACGTCATGGCTCTGGTCAAGACCATTCGGGACCGAGGCACGACCATCCTGCTCGTCGAACACAATATGAAGGCGGTGATGGGCACCTGCGAGCGCGTCGTGGTGCTGAACTTCGGGCTGAAGCTCGCGGAGGGCACGCCGGCGGAGGTGAGCACGAGCGCCGCGGTGATCGAAGCCTATCTGGGGGCCGGGCTCCAGCATGCTTGAGGTCCGGGATCTGAAAGTCCGCTATGGCGCCGTCGAGGCGCTCAAGGGCCTGTCTTTCCGGGTCTCCGAGCGGTCGATCGTGAGCCTCATCGGGGCCAACGGGGCGGGCAAGACCACGAGCCTGCGGGCGCTGACGGGCCTGGTCCAACCGAGCGGCGGTGAGGTGCGCTTCGAGAACACATCCCTGGTCGGCCTCGCCCCGCACGAAATCGTGCGGCTCGGCATTGCGCACGTGCCCGAGGGCCGCCGGCTGTTCCCCAAGATGACCGTCTTCGAAAACCTCAAGATGGGCGCCTATCTTCGAACCAGCAAGGCGCAGATGGCGTCCACCCTGGCGATGATCTACGAGCACTTCCCGATCCTCGAGGAGCGCGGACGCCAGCTGGCCGGCTCGCTGAGCGGAGGCGAGCAGCAGATGCTCGCGATCGCGCGAGCCCTCATGAGCCGCCCGAAGCTGCTCCTGCTCGACGAGCCGTCGATGGGCCTGTCGCCGATCATGACGGCCGAGATCGGCAAGATCATCAGGCAGATCAACGCGCTCGACGTTTCCATCATCCTGGTGGAGCAGAACGCCATGCTGGCGCTCACGCTGGCCCGTTACGGCTACGTGCTGCAGACGGGCGCCCTGGTGTTGCAGGGCGACGCGCAGGAGCTCTTGCAGGACGACGGAGTGAAAAAGGCGTACCTCGGGCTCTGAGGGTTCATGTACACCTTCGTCGAGCCGACTAGCCGAGGCTACTTCTTCGGCGCAACCATCAACACCATGCAGGGGGCGTGCGCGCTCACGTGTCGCGCCGTATCGCCCAGCGCGATGTCGAACAGCCCGCGCTTGCTGTGGCTTCCGATGACCAGCAGATCGGCCTCGAGTTCGGATGCGACCTCGACGATGACGTGTCGGGGGCTGCCGAGACGAAGGATCTTCGAGACGGGCACTCCCTGACTCACGAGGGGCGCGACATACTCGCTCAGCTTCTCGGTCATCAACCGATCGGTCTCCTGGATCAATTGCTCCCGCAGCTTCGCCGCCATTTCGGCAGGAAGACCCGAGCTAGGCAGTCGCGCAGAGTCATTCTCGTAGACACTGAGGACGTGCAGTTGCTTGGCGTGAGGGGCGAGAGCCGCCGCCACCTCTCGGGCGGCGAGCGCGTGGACACTGTAGCGTTCCCACTGTTGAAGAGCGGCGGCCAACAGGATGCTCTTGTACATGGCGTCCCTCCCGCTGATGAAAGGATGGATGTCTGCCATTGATCCTTTAGCTCACGCTCGACCGCTGCCCGATCACCCCCGAACGGGTCTTCTCCGCGGGTAATTGAACGCCCCGACCGCCGGATTAGTCAACCCAGACGAAAACCAGGCGAGTCAGCTTGGCTCCCCTCTCAGAAGGGAGCGGACGTACCCTCCGCCAGCGGCGTGTCGAACGCGAAGAGCACGCCGGCGATCGTCCGGTACTGCCCGGCCAGCGTCACCAGCTCCATGAGCCCGGTGACGCCGAGCTCGGCCTGCACCTTATCTTGGAGCGCTTGCGGGATCGACTGGTACGCGAGCACGTGCTGGACGACCTTGGCCGGCCCGGCGTAGCGCGCCGGCAGCGATGCGAGATCGCCCTTGGTCCGCACGCGCTCGACGACGTCGTCGGGAAGCTTCTCGGTCCTCGCGATGCGTGCGTGGGCCACCCACTCGTACGCCTGGTTGACCGACCGTGCCGTGATCAAGATCGCGAGCTCGCGAATGTCGCCCGGCAGCGTGCCGCCGAAGCGGAGATATTCGCCGAGGTCGCCGACCTTCTCCGCGAGCGGCGGGTGGTGCATGAGCGAGGCGAACGGGCCGCCGCGCATCTGGCCGCGCTTGGCGGTGATCTTGTCATAGACGGCCTTGGCTTCGGGCGTCAGCGTCTTGAGCGGATCGGGCAGCTTGGCCATGAGCTCTCTCCTAATCGAGTGAGTTTCCCGGCGCGTAGGGTCGCGCGGACGGACCAGTTCGATATTCTCCCTACGCGTCGGACGGCTGATCGCGGAGCTTCTTCAGTCGCCGCTTCAGGTCGGTCATGCGATCGTTCATCTGCTCCGAGAGCCGCGGCGGCTTGCCGCGCTTCTTCGGCGCCCGCCCTGCCTCCGGCGTCGGCTTCACGTGGCCATGGCAGTAGACGCACCCGCTCTTCATGCCGTGCTTGCACTCACTCACGATATGGGATCTCCTCGTTTTGGGCGCGTCGCGCTTCGTCGCGCGTCAGAGTCACAGTCTCTTCGGGTTCTGCTTGATCCGCTCACCGAGCGTGAGCCCAAAGCCGTCACCGCGCTTTCCCCCCTGTCCGAGATACGCCTGAGTCTCCGCGCGCTCCTCCTGAGCGAGCGCCTGAGAGTGCGAAAGCCGAACGCGCCGTCCACCCTCCTCGATGGCGACCACCACCACCTTGAGCTCGCTCCCCACCGGAAACGCGCGGCGCAGATCGGTGCCGCGCGCCGTGGCCAGCTCGGATACCGGCACGAGCCCAGTCTGCCCCGGTCCGAGTCGGACGAAGACGCCGAAGTTCTCGAGCCGCTCGACGGTGCCGGTCAGCAGCGCGCCGACCTCGACGCTCGACTCCATCTGCTGGCCAGGCGCCGCGCCCTCGGGCGCCAGGGCGAGCGCGACACGGCGCTTGTCGGTATCGACGCTCACGATCAGCACGATGATCTCGGCGCCGCTCGCGGCGGCCTCACGCAACGCGCCCTGACGGTTGCGGGGGATCTCCGTGATATGCAGCAGGCCGTCGACGCCCGGCAGGAGCTCCACGAAGATCCCGAACTCGGTGGCGCGGGCCGCTCGCCCGCGGATCACCTGGCGCTCACGGAGGCGACCCGGCACCGCGGCCCACGGGTCGCCCTCGAGCGCCTTGAGGCTGAGCGAGATCCGGCCCTTCTCGGTATCGATCCTCAGCACCTTGACCGTCACCGCCTCGCCCACGCTCAGCCGATCGGCCGGGCGACCGACGCGCGAGTGCGAGATCTCGGAGGCGGGCACCAGCCCCTGGATGCCCCCGAGGTCGACGAACGCGCCGAAGTCGGCGAGCGACGCGACCGTCCCGCTCAGCACGGCGCCGGGAATGATTTTCTTGCGCGTCTCCTCGGCGGCCTCGGCGGCGCGCTCCTCGAGCAGGCGGCGGCGGGAGAGCACGAGGTTGCGCCCGTTGTCGCTGAACGTCGTGATCCGGAACTCGAGGACGCGGCCCACGTACTCTTCGGCGGCCGCGGCGTCCACGCGACGAATGTCCATCTGCGACAGCGGGCAGAAGGCGCGCAGACCAGCGACCGTCACCTCGTAGCCGCCCTTGATCACGGCCGCCACTTTGCCTTCGACCGGGATGCCGGTCTGCGCCGCGACCGCGAGCGCCTGCCGCGCCTGCGCCCCCTGCCGCAGCTTGTGCGAGAGGCGTATCTCGTCGCCGGTCGCCACGACGGTCGCCTCGACCTCGTCGCCGACGGCGACGCGCAGCTTGCCCTCCGGGTCGGTCAGCTCGGCGCGCTCGATCCACGCTTCGCCCTTGCCCCCGACGTCGACGAAGACGTTCTCGGCGTCGATGTGGATGACGCGGCCCTTCACGACCTGGCCGACTTCCAGCGCGCGCCGCGCCGATTCGCGCGCGAACAGCGTGGCGAAATCTTCGCTATCGCTCATGTCAGCGCTCGAGCCAGGCGGCCATGTGCATGCGATCCTCCTCCGGTGGGCTACGTCTCCACTGTATCGCATCGGCCGAGCGCTGGACACGTTCCAGGACGCGGGATAGAGTGCCTGCGATGCTCGCCGGTAACCCACCTGACGCGCCTCCGACTCCGGCCACCGTCACGGGCCGCGACCGCGTGAGCCTCGTGACCTACGTCGCCCTGTTGCTGATCACCGCGGCGGCGTGGATCCACATCCTATGGTCGGACATGCAGGCCGACGACATGGCGGGTATGAGCATGCCGTTAGCCCCGACCATCGCCGAGGGCGCTCTGTACGTGGCGGGGTGGACCGTCATGATGGCGGCCATGATGCTGCCGAGCGCCGCGCCGATGATCGCGCTCTACGCCGCGACCCAGCGGACCGCCGGGAGCGCGGTCGGACGGCTCGGGCGGGTCGCCCTGTTTGCGCTCACCTATCTCTCGCTCTGGGCGGTGACGGGTGTGCCGACCTATCTTGCGAGCGTCGTGCTGGGCGCCATTACCGCGCAGGCGCTCGCGTACATCGTCGCCGGCCTGTTGGTGGCGGCCGGGCTCTTCCAGCTCTCGCCGCTCAAGCGCATGTGCCTGCGGGGCTGCCGGAGCCCCGTCGGATTCCTTCTCGGTCGCTGGCGCTCGGGCTGGCGCGGCGGCCTCGCGATGGGCTGGGCCCACGCGGCGCACTGCCTGGGCTGCTGCTGGGCGCTCATGGCCGTCCTGGTCGTGGCCGGCGCGATGGGCCTGCCGTGGGTCCTACTGATCGGGTTGGCGGTGGCCGCGGAGAAGCTCTTGCCCCGCGGCGAGTGGATCGCGCGGGCGATCGGTGTCGCGCTCGTGCTTCTCGGCGCGGCGGTGGCCGTCAGGCCGGATCTCGCGGTCGCACTGCGTGGCGGCGGCTCCTCGATGTAGCGTGCGTCACGATCGACGGAGGACCACATGGCGAACGCTCAGTGGAAGATCAACGGCGAGTACTTCGAAGCGTGCAGCTGCGACTTCGTGTGCCCCTGCCCGACGTCGGCGATGACGGCGCCGCCCACCAAGGGCTACTGCGACGCCGGGCTCGTCTTCACCGTCGAGCGCGGCGAGTACGCGGGCACCAGGCTCGACGGCCTGAGCTTCGCGGTCCTGCTCCACACGCCCGGTCCCATGGCCCAGGGCAACTGGACGGTCGGTGTGATCCTGGACGAGCGCGCCACCACGACCCAGCGCGAGGCGCTGACCGCGATCGCGAGCGGCCAGGGCGGTGGGCCGATGGCCGCGCTCGGTCCCCTGGTGGGCCGCTTCGGCGGCGCCGAGGCGAAGCCGATCAAGATCGAGAAGAGCGGACTGCGCCGCTCGGTCTCGATCCCGCGCGTACTCGACATCGCCATCGAGGGCGTCTCCGGCGCCAAGAAGGGCGAGCCGATCTACTTCGACAACGTCGGCCATCCGGCCGCGTCGCGACTCGCGCTGGCCAAGGCCGCGCGCGGTCACATGCACGCGTTCGGCATCGACTGGGACGACACGTCGGGCCGCAACAACGGCCACTTCGCGCCGTTCGCCTGGAGCTCGAGCTAGCCATGATCCACACACCGGTTTGTGACCTGTTCCAGATCCGGCACCCCATCATGCTGGGCGGTATGGCGGGCAGCACCTCGGTCCCCCTGGTGGCGGCGGTCAGCAACGCCGGCGGGCTCGGCACGCTCGGCATCGCACGGACACCGGCCGAGCAGATCCAGCCACAAATCGGCGCGATCCGCGAGGGGACCAAGCATCCCTTCGGCGTCAACTTCCTGCTGTTTCTGGCGCGCGAGCCCGCTCTCGACGCGGCCCTCAAGACGCGCCCGCCCGTGTTCTCGGCGGCGTGGGCGCGCGCCGATCAGGATCTGACGTCGCTCTTCGGCCGTGCGCACGACGCGGGCAGCAAGGTGATGTACATGGTCGGCACCGTGCCGGAGGCGCTGCGCGCGAAGGCGGCGGGCGCGGACGTGATCGTGGCCCAGGGGACGGAGGGCGGCGGGCACGTCGGCTGGATGGCGAGCATGACCTTGCTCCCGATGATCGTCGACGCGGTCGGCTCGACGCCGGTGGTGGCCGCCGGCGGTATCGCCGACGGACGTGGGCTCGCGGCGGCGCTGGCGCTCGGCGCCCAGGGGGCCCTGCTCGGCACGCGCTTCCTGGCCACGAAGGAATCGCCGCTGCACCCCAACTTCAAGCAGGCGGTGCTCGACAGCGACGGGCACGACACGGTGTTGACGGAGATCCCCGACGTCGCGCGCGACAACGTGTGGCCCGGCGCGATGGCGCGCGCCCTGCGCAACGAGTTCATCGAACGCTGGGCCGGCCGCGAGTGGGAGCTGCGCGCCCGGCAACCCGAGGCCGCCGCCGCGCTTCAGAAGGCCCAGGAGAGCGGCGACGCCAAGAATGCCTCGCTGCTCATCGGCCAGGACGCCGGGTTGATCCGCGACATTCCGCCGGCCGGCGAGCTGGTCGAGCGCATCGTGGCGGAGGCCGGGGCGGTGCTGAAGGGCCGACTGCCGAAGCTGGTGCGGTGAGCTGAGGGTCGAGCGCCCGGGAACCCTTCAGACGTCAGTGGCCGCGCCGGCGGCGCCTTCGTGCGGCGGTTCTTCCCGGCGATCGCCGCGTACCCTGCCCCGGCTTACCGTAGCCACGGTTGCACTCATTGCAGAATTTCTGCGTTTCATCCTTGAGCTCTCGCTTGCAGGTGGGACACTTGACCATGATCGTCCTCCGCTCTTCGCCGTTCAGCGGGCGGCTCGACCGCCAGCGGACAGGCTAAGAGGCGGGCCGACGACCACCACGAGCCTGAGCGCCGCCAGCGCGCGAATCACCAGCCACGACGGATCGAATTCCGCTGGTCGCACGCTGAACTTCGGGGCGCGCGGGGCGGCATGGTGGTTGTTGTGCAGGCTCTCGCCGCCGGTCAGCCACGCCAGCACCGTCGAGTTGTACGCCGTGTTCTCGAAGTTTTGGGCGCCTCGCCAGTGCCCGACGCCGTTGATCAGTGGCGCCAGCACGCCGACGTAGAGGACGGCATGAGTCAGCGCCGCGATGAGCCCCGGGACCACGCCGAGCGGGACACAGAGCAGGGCGGTGCCGAGAGCGAGCCCGACCACCCCTCTTGAAAAGATCAACCGATCCAGCCGGTCCTCGGGGAGGTCCGGGGCGAACGTCCGGATCGTGTGGGGGTTCCGCGCCTCTCGCTGATAGTAGTAGGCGTTCAGAAGCTGGACACACCACAGACCGAGCAGGCGAGGGCTATGGGGATCGCCTTCACGATCGGTGAAGGCGTGATGCTTGCGATGGACGGCGACCCAGGCCTGACGGCGCATCCCGGTCGTGAGCCAGAGGGCCGCCCGGAACAATACGTCCGCAACCGGGTGCACGACCAGCGCTCGATGAGCCAACGCGCGGTGCAGGTACACCGACGTCGCGACCACCGCTGCTTGCGTCAGTGCGATGGCGATCAAGGGGACCAGCCAGAGGTCAGTCACCGATGCTCTCCGCCGTTGTCGCGCTCGTCCTCATTCTCATCGCCTCCCCGAGTTTCCTGGCCGTGAATTCGTACGCGCGCCCGCGACCGCCCGACGCGCCATGACGCGCCTGTCTCGAACCGCCCTGGCCTGGCTCTCGACCCTGGCCAGGAAGACCGGCTGACCGTCGCGCTTCAGTCCTTCCTCGAGGAGAGCCCGAAGCACGATCTGAAGGCTCACCGGGAGCTTGAGAGCGATCGTCGCCTTTCCCGCGATGACCCGGGCCTTGTCCAAGATCTCGCGGGACAGAATGAGAAGCACCCTGGTGCGATCTTCGTTCATCGACACCTCCCTCCTATTGTTATATAAGTTATATTCTGCTAACATGTCAAGTCTGGACGTGGGTCGAACGCTCGGAGTCACTGTTGCCGGAGCCGCCGATTCGGAGAAATACGAGGCGGGGGGGAGTACGCGAACGATGGCACGGGACGTCATCTCGCTCGGAGCCGTTCCGGCACGCGAGAGCTTTACACCGGACGGCGACGCCGGAGACGGGCAACGCGCTCTCTCGGAGTGCCGGCGCTACGTCGCGCTCCTGCGGGACGTGATCGGTCCCGAGCCCCATGGCGCCCACTTCCAGATCCGGCGCGCCGAGCCCGAGCGGGGCTCGTACCTCGAAGTCGTCGTCGAATATGAGGACGCGAACAATGTGGCGCGGGCGTACGCAATCCGCTGTGATCGCGAGGCGCCGGCGACATGGGCGTAGGCTCCGGGAAACCCGGGGGGACGGAGGCGAGCATGACATTGCATATCGTCGAGATCCGTGGGCGCGCGATGTGGTGGACGTGGATGATTCGCGACAGCGCGGGCGTTCTCCTCGAGGAGTCGCGGACGCAGTTTCGCTCGGCGGAGGCCGCCGAGCTCCAGGGCCGCACTCGAATCGCGGAATTGAAGATCCCTGGATGACCGGTGGCCCGCGGAGCTCGCTCGTGAGGGCCCTCGGCGTGATGTTTCTCGTCTCGATCGCAGCGGTGCGGACCGCGTATGGCCAGGTCCCCACCGCCACGGACGTCGCCGCTTGCAACGACGAAGCACCCGCGGTGGTCAAGATCGGAGCCGCCTCACCAACCACGAACGACCACGCGCGGGCCAAGGGCGCGCGCGACGGCTCGCCGGCGACGGGCGCCGGGGACTTCAAGCTTCCCCTCGTCGAGTCGTCCGATCCGCAAATTCACGGGATGAACGGAGAGGGTGCGAAGGACGCCACCTATCAAGCCGCCTATCGCAGCTGCATGCGACGAAAGGGCTTCTAGGGCGTCCGTCTCTTCCGGTCGGGGACCCGCGGCGAGCGATGCCGGGTCCCGGGGCGCTCCTGGTCCGGCACCTCCGTCATCGCCACCAGAACACAGCGGCAGCCGGGATGAATCGGCGGCATGGGAGCGCCTCCCAGTCTCACCTCGTGTCCGTTGAAGGACTCGCACGCCGGGCACCGCCCTCCGTCGCCTTGCAGGACGATCCGCGCTCGCACTCCCTGCCTCCGGTAGTGGCCGAACGACACGGCGCCGTGCACGAGCGTATCGAGCCACTCGAAGAGGAGATCCAGTTTGCGCGTCCGGTAGATCGCCGCCTCGGCCGGCAGCGCCCGGGCTGCCGGCGCCGCTTCCAGCCCGTCCCAACGGGCGGGAAACCTACCGCACGCGTCGAAGAAACGCTGCCAGCGATCGAACTCGGGCCAGGTGAAGGCGCGGTCCACGGGCACGGCCGAGGTCGGCGCCGATTCGTCTCGGGCGGCCGCCGCGCAGGCGCGGCCGTTCTTGAGACGCTCGGCGACGGCCTCTCGCTCGGTGACGGACAAGCCCTGAATGCCGCTCAGCGTCCGCGGCGTCTGCGATCTGGAGATCACGTCCTGTCGAGGCCTCGGGTAAATATATACCATTTATCTCATATATAATACGTGTTATAACCCACTCCTGGTCCGGTGTGGCTCACGGGAGCTCCTCCGGCATCAGGCCACGACTCCAGCGGCGGTCCGCGTTCTCTGGAGCGCGTATGAACTCACAGCGTGGAAGCAGCTGAAGGCAGCTGAAGGAGGCGCCCCATGGCGCAGAAACTTTTCATCGGCGGTCTCGCATTCACGACCTCGACCGAACGGCTTCGAGAGGTGTTCACGGCAGCCGGCCAGGTCGAATCGGCCGCCGTCGTGACCGATCGCGAAACCGGTCGCTCTCGGGGCTTCGGCTTCGTGGAGATGGCCACCACGGAGGAAGCCGACAAGGCGATCCTCCAGTTCAACGGCAAGGACGTCGACGGGCGTCAGGTCCGGGTGGAGAAGGCCTCGGCTGGCGGCGGCACGCGTAGTGGTGGCGCCGGCGGCGGATACTCGCGGGGCTTTGGCGGATCCTCACGCGGCGGCGGCCGCTGGTAGCCTCGACCTCGGTGGGAACCCTTTCTCGAGCAGGATCAGGAGGTGCTTCATGGCAGTGCAAGTCTCTTGGATCAAACCGGCGGTCTGGGGAGCGATCGGCGGCGCCGTCGCCACTGTGATCGTCGGCTTTTCGTGGATGGGCTGGGTCCTCGGCAGCACGGCCGAGCGGATCGCGGCGGAGCGTGTCGACTCGGCCGTCGTCGTCGCGCTCACCCCGGCCTGCGTCGCGGCCTACATGCAGCAACCCAACGTGACCGCGAAGCTCACCGAGTTCCGGAAGATCGAATCGTGGAAGCAACGCCAGCTCGTCGAAGAGGGCGGCTGGGCCACGCCACGCGGAGGCAAGTCGCCCAATTCAGGCCTGGCGAACGCGTGCGCCGAGGAGCTCGCGAAAGCCAAGACGTAGGCAGCGCGTCGCTCAGCTCAGCTCGGCATCCAGCTCCTCGATGGACGCCGCGACGACGTCCACGAGCGTATCGACCTCCTCGCGGGTGATGCAGAGCGGCGGCGCCAGCCGCACGACCTGGCCGCGCGCGTAGACGATCGCGCCGCGGTCCCACGCCTTGCGGTCGAGCCGGGCCACGCGCTCTTTGTCGAGTGGGCGGCCGGAGCCGTCGGGCTCGACGAGCTCGACGCACACCATGAGCCCGCGGCCGCGCACCTCGCCCACGATCCGCCTCTTGCCCACCGCGTGCTGCAGGCCATCGAGGAGCCGGGCGCCCATCGTGGCGGCGTTCGCGACGAGGTTGTCCTGCTCGATGATCTTGATGTTGGCGAGCGCGGCCGCGCACGCGACCGGGTGCGCCGCGTAGGTGCCGGGATGCACGTTCTCCTGCGTGGCATCGTCGGCGAACGCGTCGGCGAGCCGGCCTCGCGCGATGGCGGCCGAGAGCGGCACGTAGCCGGACGTGATGCCCTTGGCGACCGTCATGAGGTCGGGGACGACGCCGTCGTGCTCGACGGCGAACCAGCGGCCGGTCCGGCCGAAGCCGGTGATGACCTCGTCGGCAATCATCAGCACGTCGAGCTCGTCGCAGATCGCGCGGACCGCGCGCAGCCAGCCGATCGGCGGCATGATGAAGCCGCCCGACGAGATCACCGGCTCCATGATCACCGCCGAGACCGTGTCCGGTCCCTCGGCGCCGATGGCCGCCCGCAAGTCGCCCGCCCGGCGCCGGACCAGCTCCTCGTCGGTGCCGGTGCCGCGGTCGCGGTACGGGTACGGCGGCGTGATCTTGGTGAAGCCCGGAACGTGCAGCGCGGTGTACGGCTCCACCATGTGGGGCAGCCCGCAGACCGCGAAGGTGCCCGTCGTCCCGCCGTGGTAGCCGCCCTGGAGTGAGAGCACCTTGTGCTTGCCGGGCTTGCCCGAGGCGAGCCAGTAGTGGCGAGCGATCTGCATGGCGCGCTCGTTGGCCTCGGCGCCGCTGACCGCGAACATCGAGTAGTCGAGGTCGCCGGGTGCCAGCGCCGCGAGCTTGGCCGCCAGCTCGGCGGCCGGCCGGTTCGAGAATTGCCGCGTCGTCGGATAGTAGGCGAGGCGCACGGTCTGCTCGGCGATGGCCTCGGCGATCTCTCGCCGCCCGTGGCCGACGTTCACCACCGCGAGGCCGGCGAAGCCGTCGAGCAGCTTCTTGCCGCGCTCGGTCCACACCCACACTCCCTCGGCCCGATCGATCACGAGCTCCTCGTCCGGGAGCCACGGATGATCCTGGGTCTTGTGGGTCCAGAGGTGCCGGATGGCCTCGCCGCTGGTGGTCATGGGTACGCCTCCCCTGTCGCCCCGATGCTATCATCCGCGCATGTTCATCGTCGGGATCGATGTCGGCGGCACGTTCACCGACCTCACCGCGGTAGACGAGGCGACGGGCCGCGTCGTCGTCACCAAGGTCCCGTCGCAGCCACGCAACGAGGCCGCCGCCGTCCTGGCGGGGCTGCAGGCGCGCGGCATCGCGGGCCGCGACGTGCGGCGGCTCGTTCACGGCACGACCGTCGGCACCATCGCGACAGCGCGACACCGGTAGCCGAGCTCGCGCCCCTCGCGCTGCGGATGCTCGCCCTCGCCGAAGGCGCGGACGCGGAAATCCGAACCGTTCACTCCGGAATGCTGGGCGGTGAACCGAGGGAAGGTCGCAAGGTAGCGGCGAACTGACGACAGGGCAACGGCCTTGACTCGCCGCCGGCATGGACGAGTACGCCGTGCTCGTCTTCCGCGATCAGCCGTTCAACGACGCCGAGCAGCTCGCGTTCGCTCAGCGACTCGACGGCTGCCTGCACCTCGACATCGAGCAGCCCGCGCTCGTCGCGAGCGGCTCCTAGCCCCGAGCTCCCGCCCTGGACACCAACGGCCGCGCGCTGCTGGACGCCGCACGGAAGCTCGTCCCGCAGATTCGCTCCGCCGCCGACGAGATCGAGAAGCAGCGGGAGCTGCCGCGGCCGCTGTTCGAGGCGATGGCGGACGCTGGCCTGTTCCACATGGCGATCCCACGCGCGATCGGCGGCGGCGAGATCGACCTGCCGACGTACGTCCAGGTGATCGAGGAGATCGGCAAGGCCGATGCGAGCACGGGCTGGTGCCTCAACCAGGGCGCGATCTTCGGAACCTACGCCGCGCGGATGCCGCGCGCGGTCGCGCGGAAGATCTGGATCGACGTGCCGCGCGCGGTCGTCGCGAATACACCTGCTCCCAGCGCCAAGGCCATCGTGGTTCCGGGCGGCTACCGCGTCACCGGCCGCCAGGGCTTCAGCACCGGCTGCCGCCACGCGTCGTGGGTCGCGGCCCACGCGCAGATCATCGAGAACGGCCAGGTGCGGCTCGAGGGCGAGCAGCCGGAGGCGCGCTATTTCTTCGTGCCGGTCGCCGAGGCGGAGCTGCTCGACACCTGGCACACGCGGGGCATGCGCGGCACCGGCACCCACCACTTCGCGGTGAACGACGTCTTCGTGCCGACCGAGCGCACCGTGCTCTCGCAGACCGCGCCGCTGCTCGAGAACGCGCCGTTATTTAGAATTCCGCGCACGCTGCTGTTCGCCTCGGGCGACGCCGCCGTCGCGTTCGGGATGGCGCGGACGTGCCTGGAGACGTTCGGCGAGCTCGCCGGCGCCAAGACCCCGCGGGCCATGCAAGGGCTGCTCCGCGACCAGGCGATGGTCCAGATGACCGTCGGCCAGGCGGAAGCCGCGCTACGCTCGGGGAGGGCGTTTCTCCTCGAAGCGGTGCGCGAGATCTGGGCGGCCAGCACGAGCGGCACGCTCGCCCTCGAGCAGCGCGCGAATCTTCGGCTGGCCGCGACGCATGGGATCCGGCTCGCGGCGCAGATCATCGACAGCATCTACAACGCCTCGGGCGCCACCGCCGCCTACGAGGATCATCTGCTCCAGCGCCACTTCCAGGACATCCACGTGATCACGCAGCACCTGCAGGGGCGTCTCGCCCACTACGAGCTGATCGGCCGGTACTGGCTCGGTCTCAAGATCGACGAAGCTCGGCTTTGATTACATGGGGGGCCTCGAGATGGGCCGCACGGTGGAAACAGCGGCCGATCCGCGCTGGATCTCGTTCTCGCGGGCAGGTGAGCCGGCGCCGCCGGTAGCTCCACGCCGGGCAAGGTAGCACGGGGCGCCGCCCCAGGGCATCGCACGGCGGTCGGTCCCGCCGATCCCAGCCCGCGTGATCGCGGCGCCGCAAACGCACAACACGCGGGCGCCGAACTCGCCGATCTCGGCCGCGACGATCGCGTGGCGGATCATCGCTTATCCAAAAGTGGTCATTGACGCGGCTTCCGGCACTCGTTATACCTGATGAGACCCGTCCCGCCGTGACATGCCGAAGAGTCCGTCACTCTACCTCTGGGCAGCGTCTGGCCCGAGGGGTTCGGCCGTCAGGGGGGCGGGCGAGAAAGAAGGGAGGTGACAACCATGAAGAAGCTGCTATTGATCCTGCTCCTGGGCGCATTCGTCACGCCGATCTTCGGGAGCGTCCTGCCTGGGCTCGGACTAGCCACCGCTTACGCGCAGGACGACGACGACGACGACCAGGGTGAGGACAACGACGACCAGTAAGGCGTTGGACTGATCACCCCCCACGAGCGTCGAGCCACCCTCGGCGCTCGTGGTGTTTCGTGAGGCTGGGCCCGACGCCTAGTCTCTGCCGTTCGTGATCACGCTCCGGCCGGTGGCCCGCAGGAGGCGCCGGTCGGCTTCCGGGCTCGCCGCCGGCGGCACGCGCAGCACGAGGTCTTGCGCGAACGTGCGGATGATCTTGCCCGCAGGCCAGCGCGTCCCGTGGGGATCGCCGCCGCGCGCGACCGCGTGGATGCCGGCGCGGACGGTGCGACGGAGCATGATCACGCCGCGGTCGGTCGAGGCCAGGTGCTCGAGCGCGTGGACCGCGATGGTGCGCTGGCTCGATTGCGCGTCGAAGTCCGCCGGCTGGCGCTGCCGATCGGTGTACGACCGCTCGTCGGCCTGCCCGAAGCCGGGCCGGGCCATCTGCTCGTCGGTGAGTCCCCACGCCGGATCGACCTGCGCGAGCTCGAAGTTGGTCGTGCACGTGTCGTCGTTGGGCACGGCCCAGCGGATGACGACGGGCCGGCTCGCCGGCTTGGGCTCGCTCGCCTCCTCGATCTCGCGCGTGAACTGATGGATGTTCGGCGGCATGAAATCGCACACGCGGACCCACACCAGATCGCCGACGCGGCGCGTCGCCACGTACACCATGCCCGCCTCGGTCGTCAGCCAGTCGAGCTCGGGGACGACGCCGAACGCCTCGGTGAACTGATAGCCGCTGCTCAGCGCGTGCAGGAACGCGGTGTGGACCGGGTCCATGCTGTTGTCTTTCACCTGGAGCCAGTTGCACGGGAGCACGAACTGCGCGGCGGGCTTCAGCTGATAGCCCGGGAGCTCGTAGCTGTCGTAGCGCGGGAACGCGGGCCGACAGTCCGGCGGCCCGAGGTAGGCGAACACCAGCCCCGCGAACTCGTGAGTCGGATAGGCGCCCTGGCGAACGCGCTCCCGGAGCCGGCTACCGTGAGGCTCGCCGGGCGTCTCGAGACACCGCCCGTCGACGTCATACACCCAGCCGTGATAGCAGCAGCGGATCCCGCGCTCGACTGGGATCCCGAATTCGAGCGACGTCCCCCGGTGCGCGCAGTGCAGGTGCAGCACGCCGATTTGCCCGCCGCGATCACGGAACACCACCAGGTCCTCGCCCAGGATGCGCACGCGGCGGGGCGTGGCGGTGAGATCACGCGCGAACGCTACGGGTTGCCAGAAACGGCGGAGATACTCGCCGCAGGGCGTCCCCGGGCCGACCTGCGTCAGCTCAGGATCCGGCGCGGGGACGTGCCGTCGATGGTAGCCGTCGAATGGACCGGCCTGGGGCTTCGCGGCGCGCGCGCGGGCTCGCTTCACGGCACTTATTGCTTAGCGCCGAGAAGCGAGCCGAGTCAAGCCGCGCGCTATCCAGCTCTGCTACCAGCGGTGATGGTGGCCACCGCGCACCGGAACGGGCACGGGCACGAGAATGCAGGCCGAGGTTCCGAGCGACACGAAGCACACAAGCAGCAACATAGCGCCGAGACGGCGCAGCGTTTTCGATCGTGACATGGTCTCGAACCTCCTTTCATCTCCTGCCGATTAGACGAGCACACCCCCCGCGCCATTTCGTCCCGGCCACTCCTTGACCTCCCGCGGTGGCGACGGTAGTGTCTAGGCGAAATGCCGGCGAGAGCCTAACCGTCATCAGGCTTGCACCCGACGCGATCATCAAAGTCCTCACCACGTTCATCGACGCCACCATCATGGCCCGCAGCCATCCGGTGCAGCCCGACGACGATCTCGAGCTCGCCGGCCTCGACTCGATGGCGCTCTTGAAGATCCTGCTCTTCATCGAGGCTGAGTACGGCTTCTGGATGCCCGACGAGGACCTCGTCGAGGAGAACATCCGGACGGTGCGCGCCCTGGCGACCTACATCTCCCGGCGGCGGAGCGAGTCGTAGCGTCGTGAGCGCACACGCTCGCCGGCTGCCTTTGCGCGGCGCCGATCTCGTTCTGGTCGCGATGCAGGCGCTCTGGCGCCGCGAGAAGATCAGCAACAACACGCTCATGGTCGTCGAGTGCGACGGCCCGCTCGACCCCGCGCGGATCCGCCGCGCGCTCGATGGCTTCCTGGAAATCTGCCCCTGGCCGGTCGCGCGTCTCAGGCGTCCGTTCCCGTGGGGCAAGCTGCACTGGGCCGCCGGCCGCCGCGCCGTGCCCGGCTCGCTTCCGCTGCTCCACCAGCGCGTCGATTCACCGAAGCTGCTGCACACGATGCTCGAGGCCGAGCTGAACGCGGCGATCGATCCGCGCCGGGAGCCGCCGCTCCGGGTGTCGATTCTCTACTCGCCCGGCGGCCGCGACGCCGTGCGGACCTTTCTCGTGTTCACGTGGTTCCACCCGTTGATGGACCCGCGCGGCGCGCAGAATCTCCTGGCGCATCTGGCCCACATCGATCAGGCCGACGGCCGCGCGCCGTGGGACGGGGCGCCGCCGGCGTTCGTGCCGGAGCCCGATCCCCGGCCGCTCAGCGTGCGCGGGCGGATGGGTCGGCGAAGCCGTGCGTACATGCGTGCGCTCGCGCCGACGCCGCCGGTGTCACCCGGGTCCGGCGTGACCACGCCGGGACGAGCTCGATTTCTTCAGGCGAGCTTCGTCTACCGCGATCCGGCCGGTGGACGCGCCAAGCGCGAGATCTGCTGGCGGCTGGCGCTGGTCGGCAAGGCCATGGCCGAGCTCTGGAGCCGTCGCGGGTTTCCCGACGAGCCGTTCCTGCTGCCGATCTCGGTCGACCTGCGGCCCAAGGGCGATCCGGGACCGACCTTCGGCAACATGCTGGCGTTCCACTTCGCCCGGTTCCGTCCCTCCGAGACGGCGGACCTCGCCGGGCTCACGCTCACGCTGCGCCGGCAGATGGTGGAGGCGCTCCGCGACGGCCAGATCGACGCGAACGCGGTCGCGATGGAGTTTCTGACCTACCGGCCGCTCTCGCTCATGTTGAACGACCTACCGGGCACCGCCGCCCGCGAGACCTTCTCGTTCAACTGCGCCGACCTCGGAGATTTCCCGGGGTCCCTCGAGCAGCTCTTCGGCGCGCGCGTCATCGACGCGTACCACGCGCCGTCCGTGCTGCCGCGGCCCGGGATCGGGGTATTCTTCAACCGGTGTGGGAAGGAGAACAACCTCGTCGTATCGTGGATCGACGGGGCGGTCTCCGAGGACGAAGTCACGCGCATCGTGGAGGTCATACGCGCCGAGATGGACTGGATCGAGGCCCACTGACGATGAATCTCGCGAATCTGCTCCACGCATCGGCCGATCGATGGCCCGAGCGACCCGTCGCCACCGACGTGCGCTCGGCCCGCTCGATGAGCTACGGACAGCTCGCGCGCGAGTCGCGCTCGGTGGCCGCGTTCTTGAAAGCGCGCGGCGTGGAGCCCGGCCAGCGCGTCGGGCTCCTCGCGCCGAACGGCGTCGCGTACCTGCCGGCGGCGTTCGGCCTCCTCGAGGCGGGCGCGTGCCTGGTGCCGCTGGCCAGCAACCTGGCGCAAGCCGAGATCGCCGAGATCGTCCGGGACGTTCAGCTCAACGGCTGCCTCGCCTGGTCGGGGGCCGACGCGACCGCCGTGCCCGACGGCGCCGCGCGTCTGCAGGGCGGCGAATGCGACGGGTTCACGTTCGGCTGGATCGATCGCGCCGCCCGAGCTCCGGCGGAGTTCTATCGCCTGAACGCCGCGTTCATCAGATTCACGTCGGGGACGACCGCCCGCAGCAAGGGCGTCGTGCTCTCGCACGAGGCGACGGCCGCGCGCGTCGAGGCCGCCGACCGGGTGCTCGCTTTCACGGAAGAAGACCGCATCCTCTGGATGCTCCCACTCGCCTATCACTTCGCGGTGACGATCGTCGCGTACGTGCGCGCCGGCTCGCACATCCTGTTGTCCCCCGACACGCTGCCCCGCGCGCTGGTCGACGCGACCCGACGGCGGCGCCCGAGCGTGCTGTACGCCTCGCCGCTCCACTTCGAGCGCATGGGCCACCTCGGGCCGAGCGAGCGGCTGGCAAGCCTTCGTCTCGTGCTCTCGACCAGCGCGCCGATCACGCAGGCGGTGATGGACCGCTTCGAATCCGTCTACGGCGTGCCGGTCGGTCAGGCTTACGGGATCATCGAGTGTGGGCTGCCGTGCATCAACCTACGAACCGACGGTGTCCCGGCCACCGCCGTGGGCCGACCCGTGCCTGGCTACGAGATCGCCGTCCTCTCCGACGAGGGGGCGCCGCTCGCCACCGACGCGATCGGCGAGATCGCGGTGCGGGGCCGCGGGCTCTTCTCGGCGTACTACGCGCCGTGGCAGCTGCGCGAGCAGGTCGCCCGCGACGGCTGGTTCCTGACGGGCGACCTCGGTCGGCTCGATGCGGCCGGCGCGCTGCACCTTAAGGGCCGGAAGAAGGCGGTGATCTTCGTCGCGGGCCTGAAGTTCTTCCCCGAAGAAGTCGAAGACTGCATCAACCAGTTCCCGGGCATCAAGGAGTCGCGCGTGTACGGTCGGCCGCACGCTCGCATCGGCGAGGTGCCTTGCGCCGAGGTCGTCGTGGATCCGGCCGGGTGCGACCTCGACGGGCTGAAGACGCACTGCGCCCGCGTCCTGTCCTCCTACAAGGTGCCGCTCGAGTTCAAGATCGTCGACGCCGTGCCGCGGACGCCGGGCGGAAAAATCTCCCGGCGGCCGGCCCGGGACGACGACGCCGCTCCGGTCTCGGTCGAGCGAGGATGACAGAGCCATGAGGGTCGCGATCATCGGGGCGGGCCCGGCGGGATCGGCGCTAGCCATCCTGCTCGTCCGCGAGGGCGCGCAGGTGACGCTCTTCGACGACGGGCGGCGTCCGGAGCTGCTGGTCGGCGAGTCGCTGATCCCCGCCGTCATCCCGATCTTCAAGCGCCTCGGCATCGAGGACACGATGGCGACCTGCGGAAGGCTGAAGCCCGGCGTCTCGTTCGTGTGGTCGGAGTCCGAGCGCTTCAGCTTCACGTTCGCGCGGTTCGCTCCGGCCGTGCCCCCCTATGCCTACAACATCGCGCGCCCGCAGTTCGATGAGGCGGTGCGGGCGCGAGCGGTGGCCGCCGGCGTCCAACACGTGATCGCACGGGCGCGCCTCGGGCCAGCGGGCACCGGATCGGCCGAGCTGGCGCTCGACGCCGAGACGCTCGCCGCCGCGCCGACGCTCGGAGACCGTCAGCCCGATTTCATCGTCGACGCGACCGGACGCGGCCGGCTCGCGGCCGGCGCGCTGAGGATTCCCGCGCGGGTCGGACCGCGCAACGACGTGGCGCACTTCGCTCACTTCGAAGACTTCAAGTGGGACGACGTCCCGGGCCAGGTGCTCATCTCACGTCTCAAGGCAGGTTGGAGCTGGGGCATTCCGCTCAAGGAGCGGCTCTCGGTGGGCATCGTGCTGGGCCGCGACGACGCGGCTGGACTCGGCGCGACACCGCTGGAGCGCCTCGAGCGGGCGATCGCAATCGACCCCTGGCTCACCTCGATGGTCGGCGCCGCCAAGCGCGTGACGTCGGTGGCGACCTACTCGAACTACCAGCTGATCTCCGAGCGCGGTGCCGGCCCGGGCTGGGTGGCAATCGGCGACGCGTTCGGCTTCGTGGATCCAATGCTGTCGCCCGGCGTGTTCCTGGCGCTCCGCTCGGCGGAGGTCGTGGCCGACGCGGTTGCCCCGTTCTTGCGCCGTCGGGCGACGCCCTCACCCGACGAGCTCTACGCGGCGCTGCGCCCGTACGCGGCGATGCAACAGCGCATGCTGGCCGCGTGGCTGGACCTCGTCGCCCACTTCTACGACGGGCGCATGCTGGCGCTCATGCGGTCGGGGCGCAACTGGATCGACGAAGGCCCGAGCGCCTTCAAGAGCGCCGCGCAGAACCACATCGAGCGCCACATCGCCCTGCAGGCCTCCGGCGTCGGCACCACGTCTCGCTACAGCCGCGCTCTGCTCCGGATCCTCGCGCGCTACGGCATGCGCGGCGTCACGTCCGCGGAGATGGCGATTCATTGATTAGATGGGGGGCCTCGAAAGGGCCCCCCATGCCCCCCGCACGTTCGCAGCGTCCCGGCGTAGCCGTGACGCTCCTCTGCCTCCCAGGGTGGCGATGGGGCCTCGAAAGGGCCCCCCATGCCCCCCGCACGTTCGCAGCGTCCCGGCGTAGCCGTGACGCTCCTCTGCCTCCCAGCGTGGCGGTGCGGGCCCCGACATGGCCCCGGCGCGTCAGCCCGCGGGCTTCAGCGCGACGTACTCGTTGAGCATGCCGCCGCGTACGCGCCGCGCGACGCCGGTGAAGCCGCTCGCCCCCAGCACGTCAATGATCTGCTCCGACGGCACGCACTGGGCGATCGTGTCCCAGTAGTACTTCATGAGCAGCTCGGCCTGGGCGCTCCCGGTGCTGATCCGGGTGAGCAGCGGCAACACGCGTTCGAAGTAGAGCCGGAAGACGCGCTGGCCGGCGGCCGAGCTCGGCAGCGAGATCTCGAGGACTAGGAGCCGCCCACCAGGCTTCAGCACCCGCCGGCACTCGCGGAAGGCCACGCCGAGATCGGTGACGTGGCGCAACGCGTAGCCCATACACAGGAAATCGAAACGGTCGGTCGTGAACGGGAGATCCTCCACGATCCCCTGCACCAGCGGGATCGCCAGCGTCTTGCGCGCCTCCCTGAGCATGCCGGCGCTCGGATCGAGCCCGACCACCGCCCGCGGCTCCCGCAGCAATCGCGTCGCCGCGCGGGCCACCTGACCGGTGCCGGTTGCGATGTCGAGGAACTTCATGCCGCCGCGGAGCCCGGACTGGGTCAGCACCCAGCTCCGATAGAACCGTCCCGACCCCAGCGAGCCCATCGCGCAGACCCAGTCGTAGTGCTGGGCCGCGTTGTCGAAGAGCGCGCTGACGAAGGGTCGCCGCCCGCTCTCGCTCTCGTAGTATTTCTTGAGTACCGGATGCGGCGCGGTCGCCGCCGTCCGGTCAGTCTTGTCGCTCATCTGTGTCACGTACCTCTTTCTATAGCCGCGCCTCGGCCGGCGGGGCCCCAGCCCCGCGACGGCCTGCGGTACGCGCGCTCGACAGACAATAAGCGAGCGGCAAAATCCTGGCAAATCCAGACGGCGGCGGGCCGGCCGTGGTACGCGGTTGCACACCGATCGACCCTCCAGCAGACTACGGGCGACGTCACCAGGAGGCTGGCCATGCGAGTGACCGCGGCGGTGCTGTACGACACGAAGAAGCCGGTGGTGGTGGAGGATGTCGAGCTGCTCGAGCCCGGCCCCGGCGAAGTGCTGGTGCGGTGGAAGGCCAACGGCGTCTGCCACAGCGACCTGCACGTGATCACGGGTGACTATCCCCATCCCCTGCCGGTCGTGCTCGGCCACGAAGCAGCGGGGGTGATCGAGAAGGTCGGCCCGGGCGTCGTGACGGTGACGCCGGGCGACCACGTCTGCTCGAGCTACATCCCGTCGTGCGGGAAGTGCTGGTACTGCATCGGCGGTCAGCCCACCATGTGCGCGCTCCGGGACAAGCCGCGCTGGTTCATGCTCGACGGCACCCCGCGCTTTCGCAAGGACGGTCGCGGTCTGCACCACTTCCTGCAGGTCTCGGGCTACGCGACGCACTCGGTACTGCCCGAAGAGAGCGTGATCCCGATCCGCAAGGACGCGCCGCTCGAGGTCGTGTGCCTGGTGAGCTGCGGCGTCCTCGCCGGCGCCGGACCGGTCTTCAACCGCGCCAAGGTGCCGCTCGGGGCGAGCGTCGCGGTGTGGGGCTGCGGCGGCGTCGGCCTGAACACGATCCAGGCCGCGCGCCTGGTGGGCGCGGCGAAGATCATCGCCGTCGACACCGTGAAGCAGAAGCTCGCCTGGGCCGAAGAGTTCGGCGCGACCCACGTCGTCGACGCGTCGGCCGAGGATCCGGTGGCCCGCGTTCAGGCGCTCAGCGGCCGCGGCGGCGTCGACTTCGCTTTCGAGGTCGTCGGGACACAGAAGACGATCGAGCAGGCGCTCAACGCCACCCATCGCGGCGGCACCTGCGTGGTCGTCGGCGTGTCACCGGCCGGCACGCGCGTGTCCGTCGATCCGGGAATGCTCCTGCAGCAGCGCGTGCTCACCGGGAGCTCGTTCGGGGCGGGCCACCAGCGGACCGACGTGCCGATGCTCATCGACCTCTACATGAGCGGGAAGTACAAGCTCGACGAGCTCATCAGCCGGCGCTTGCCCCTCACCGAGCTGAACCATGCCTTCGATCTCATGGTGCGCGGTGAAGTCAAGCGCAGCGTGATCGTCTACGACTGAGCGGCCGTCGGCGGGCGATCAACCCGCCTTGGCCATGCTGGCCATGCGACGCCTCATCTCGTCTTCCGAGACGTCCTCCTTGTGGGTGCCGACGTGCCAGATATGGCCGAACGGATCCTCGAGCGTCCCCGTCCGATCGCCGTAGAACTTGTCCTCGACCGGATGGACGAGCTTGGCGCCCTCGGCCACGGCGTTCTTCACCGTCGCGTCGACGTCGTCGACGTAGAGCATGATGCCGACGCCGGAGCCGCCGAAGGCCCGCGGGCTCCGCGCCCCGATCTCCAGGTGCTCGTCGGCGAGCATGATCATCGAGTCGCCGATGGTGATCTCGGCGTGGCCTACCTTGCCGCCGGGCGACGGCATACGCATCTTCTCGACGGCGCCGAAGATCCTCCGGTAGAAATCGAGGGCCTTGGCCGCGCCGTCGATGATCAGGTATGGCGTGGCAGTGCGATATCCCTGGGGAACCGGCTTCACTTTGCTCATGATGACCTCCATATGACGCGGACGTGACGAGCACTCACGGGGTTCATTTCCACCTTACACCCCGGCGGAACACGTCACGTGAACGCGAGCCGCGTCACCACGATCGTCGTGGTCACTCGTCGAACCCCCAGCGGCTCTCGACGATGATCTCGGCGGTGACTGCCAGATGCTCGCTGAGCGCCCGCACCGCGGCGTCCGCGTCGCGATCGAGCGCCGCCTGCGCGAGCCTGGCATGCTCCGCCTCGACAGCGCGCGGGCGTATTTTCGATGACAATACAGGATGGGCATGTTAAGGGGAGCCGGATGATCATCCACGTCAACTTCCTGCCGAAGCCCGGGGACACCGGAGCCAGCGAGGTGATCGCGTCGCTGGCCGGTCTGCTGGACCAGGGTCGGCTCGACGGCGACGTGCTCTCACGGCTGCGTCTGCATCTGGACTGGCTCCAGTACAAGGCGAACTTCCGCGAGCCGATTACCGTGCGTCACGCCAGCGGCGCCCGTGGCGAGCCGACCGCGCTCGCGGAGCTCGCGATCGACGTGCGCCGCGCGCGGCCCGAGCGGCTGGCCGACGAGCTCGCGCGCGCGATCGCGTCGGTCGGCGCCGCGACTCGCGAGGTCGCGGGCCGCGCCGTTCTAGAAGATTGGGCGCCGCTGAGCCGGAGCGCGATCTGGCGGTTCAACCGACTCTTCTGGCAGCGTCTGGGCGACTGGGAGCATCAGTCGGGCCGCGGGTTCGAGGCAGCGCTGCCGAGCGGCCGATCGGATGCGAACCATCCGGCGGCGGTGGCCGACGCGGTCGCCGACTTCTGGACGCTACTGGTCGAGCTCGACAAGCGCGGCCAGCTGCCGCCAGAGATCTTCGCGCTCGAGATCGGCGTGGGCTCGGGCACGCGGGCCGGGCTCTGGCTCGATCGATTCAAGGCCCTCGACGAAGCGCGCGCGACGGGCTACTACCCTCGCCTGCGCTTCCTGCTGGCGGATTACTCGATGCCGACGCTCGACCGTGCCCACCGTGCCGTCGAGGCGCACCGGGACGTCGTCAGCACGATCGCCACCGACGCGCTCAACCCGATGCGCGCGCTCTCGTTCCTCCGCTACAAGATCCTCTACGTCCACCTCACCAACGTCTACGACAACCTGCCGGTGGACGAGCTCGTCCGCCGCGACGGGCAGCTGTACCTGGTCGAGACCCGCGCGTACTTGCCCGAGCCCGCCGCGACCGCGATCGCGAGCACCTCCGGCGTTGTCCCGTCCGAACAGCGCGCCGCAGTCGCTCGCCTGCTCGACACGGGCCCCGACCTCTTCGGCGACCGGGAGCGAGGCGTGGGCTTCTGGCGCGCGGTGTGGGCCGCTGTGTGCCTGGAGGAGCGCCTCCGCCGCCTCGAGGGTATCGCCGACGTGCCGCTGCCGCCGGGGCTCGACGCAAACGACTTGGAGGAGCTACTCGGGACCGCGCCGGCCGATGTCCGCTTTCACCTGTCGGGGGGCGCGGTGGAGAGCTTCGTCAACACCGTCCCGCTGCTGCACCCGCGCGGCTACCTCCAGGTGCAGGACATCTTCGTCGCCACGATGGACGAGTATCGCCAGGGATTCCGGGGACCGGGCAAGCTCGACGGCTCGGTCGTAAACTGGGTCAACGGCGCGCTCCTGCGCGTGGTCGGCGCGCGGGCCGGCTACGACGTGCACTTCGCGCCGTTCCGGTATCGCCCGGGCTCGCGCACGACCATCCTCTACACGACGCTCCGGGAGTGAGGAAGATCATGGCCGGTCAGCACCTGTCCACCGCCGTCGTCGGCAGCTACTCGATGCCGGGCTGGCTCGAGCGCGCCAAGAACGACTACCTGCGCCGGCGCATCACCGCGCACGATCTCGACGAGATGCACGATGCCGCCGTGAAGGCCGCCATCAAGGACCAGGAGGTCGCCGGCCTCGACACCGTCTCGGACGGCGAGCTCCGCCGCGACAACATGATCGACTATTTCGCCATGCGGCTGCCCGGCGTCGAGATCGACCGCGCGTCCAAGACGTCGTACTACGACTTCTACGAATCCGTCGTGCGGGCGCGCATGCCGATGGCGCCGCTCGGCCTCGTCGAGCACTACCGGTTCCTGCGCCGCTTCACGGATCGCCGCACGAAGGTCTCGGTCACCGGCCCCCACTCGCTGGTCAAGCGCATCCGCAACGAGCACTACCCGAGCGAGGAAGCCTTCGCGATGGAGATCGCGCGCATCATGAACCTCGAGCTGCGCGAGCTGGTGCGCGCCGGCGCCGAGCAGATCCAGATCGACGAGCCCTACTATTCCGGGTTCCCCGAGGACCTGGCGTGGGGCGTGCGCGCGATCAACGCGCTCGTCGACGGTGTCGACGCGCGGCTGAGCCTGCACGTCTGCTACGGCAACCGCTACGGCAAGCCCTCGTGGGAGGGCAGCTATCGCTACCTCTTCCCCTCGATCCTCCAGGCGCGCATCGACCAGGTCACGCTCGAGTTCGCGCGGCGCGGGAGCGAGGACCTCCGGCTCTTCAAGGAGTTCGACGCGCCGTTCACGCTGGGCCTCGGCGTCGTCGACGTGAAAACCCACGGCGTCGAGACGCCCGCCGTCGTGGCTGAGCGCATCCGGGAGGCCCTCGCGATCCTCCCGGCCGAGCGCCTCTCCGTCAACCCGGACTGCGGCCTGCTGCACTTGCCGCGCGAGATCGCCTTCGGCAAGCTCTGCGCGATGGTGGAGGGCACGCAGCTCGTGCGTCGCGAGATGTCTGGATGACGAACCCGCTCCGCGCAGCGCTGGGGGCGGGGCGCTTCTGCTACGTCGTCGAGCTGGTCGCCTCCGCGCTCACGCGCGAGGCGCGGCTGCTGGAGACGGCGTCGGGGCTGGCGCGGTTGCCGCAAGTGGTCGCCGGCAGCGTCACGAGCTACGCGGGCGGCGCGATGGGTCACGATCCGCTGCGGGTCGCCGCCGCGGCGCGCGCTCGCGGGTTGACCCCCAACATCCACCTGACGTGCGTGAGCCAGGACCGTAACGATCTGGGCAAGACCCTCGCGGACATGCACGCGCTTTCGCTCGAGAACGTCTTCGCGCTCACCGGCGACTACCCGAGCGCCGGCGACCAGCCGCCCGTGTTCGATCTGGACTCGGTGCAGCTGGTGCATCTCATCGACGAGCTGCGCCGGGGCGGGATGGTGTTCCACACGATGGTGGCGGTCTCCCCGTTCAAGTACACCGAAGCGGACTGCGTGTACCAGTACGTCAAGCTCGAGAAGAAGATCGCGGCCGGCGCCGACGCCGCCGTCACCCAGGTGGGCTGGGACGCGCGGAAGTTCGAGGAGCTCAAGCGCTACCTCGACGAGCGTGGGCTCCGCACTCCGCTGCTCGGCAACGTCTACGTGCTCGGCCCGAAAACCGCCGAGCGGATGGCGACGGGCCGCCCGGCCGGATGCTGGGTCTCGCCCGAGCTGCTCGCGGCGGTGCGGGCCGAGAGTGAGGCGAAGGACGGTGGGCGCCTGGCCCGGCTCGAGCGGGCGGCCCGGACGGTGGCGGTGCTGCGCGGCCTGGGCTACGCCGGGGCGTACATCGGCGGCACCCACGACCCGGCGCAGATCGCCTGGATCATCCGGCGAGCGGGCGAGCTGGCGTCGAGCTGGGAACCGCTTGCCGCCGAGCTCCGCTACGGCGCCCCCGGCGGCTTCTATCTGGCGGCGGCGCGGCCGCGCGCCCGGCGCGGCCGACGAGATGCGTTGCCGCGCGCGCTGGACCGGCTCGGGCGCCTGCTGCCGGTCACGCGAGACACACCGCTCCGGCGCGCGCTCACGCGCCTGCTCGCCTGGATCGACCGCCGGCCTCCGGCGGCGGCGCTGCTCGAGCGCATCGAGCTCGCGATCAAGAAGCCGATGTTCGGATGCCAGGCCTGCGGCAACTGCGTGCTCGGCCACCTCGAGTACGTGTGCCCGCAGACGTGTCCCAAGCAGATGCGCAACGGCCCCTGCGGCGGCACCGACAACGGTCGCTGCGAGGTCGTTCCGAACAAGCCCTGCATCTGGGTCGCGGTCCACGATCGCGCGAAGGCCTCGGGCTCGCTCGAGGGCCTCAAGACGTACCTCCCGCCGCCGCACCGCCAGCTGCGAGACACGAGCTCGTGGATCAATTACTTCCTGGATCGCGACAGCCGTCCATAAGTCGCCCACCGATCGTCCGGACTTCTGGTACTCTCAGGCGCCGCATTCAACCCCGGAGGGGATCGAGATGAGGAACCGCGGGATGGTCGTCGCGCTGACGCTGGCGCTGCTGTGCCTGTCGTTCAACTCGGTCGGCGCTCAGGACAAGCCGATCGAGCTGCGGTTCGCGAGCTGGGTGAGCGCCGTTCACGGCCATCACACCGGCGTGATCGTTCCGTGGGTCAAGATGATCGAAGAGAAGAGCGGCGGGCGCCTCAAGATCACCGTCTATCCCGGGAGCACGCTCGGCAAGCCCGCCGACCACTACGACATGGTCAAGGACGGCATCGCCGACATGGCGTTCACCTCGCCCGGCTACACTCCGGGCCGGTTCCCGCTCATCACGGCCGCCGAGCTGCCACTCGGGCTCTTCAAGTCGTCCCGGGGCGGCAGCCTCGCCGTCATGTCGATCTTCGACAAGTACTTCAAGAACGAATTCAAGGACGTGAAGGTGCTGTGGATCTGGGTCCACCCGCCGGGGCACTTCCACCTGGCCAAGAAGCAGGTCAAGGTGCTCGAAGACCTGGCCGGGCTCAAGATCCGCGCGGCGACGCCGACGCTGACCACGATGGTGAAGATGCTCGGCGCCACCCCGGTCAGTATCCCCGCGCCCGACACCTACACCGCGCTCGAGCGCGGCACCGTCGACGGCACGATCTTCCCGTGGGAAGCGATCTCGTCCTTCAAGCTCGCCGACGTCCTCAAGCACCACGTGTCGTCCGGTCTCTACGTCTCGCCGCTGTTCACGTTCATGAACCAGAAGAAGTACGACGGCCTCCCGGCCGATCTGCGAAAGATCATCGACGAGCTGTCCGGCCCGTGGGGCGCCGAGTTCAACGGCAAGGTCTGGGACCAGAACGAGTTCGTCGGGATCGACGCGATCAAGAAGGCGGGCGCGACCATCTATACGTTACCCGCCGAGGAGCGCCAGCGCTGGGCGGCCAAGCTGAAGCCGATCGAGGAAGAGTGGGTGAAGAGCATGGAGGCCAAGGGGCTCCCCGGCCGCCAGCTCCTCAACGACCTTCGCGAAGCCATCAAGAAGTACGATCCCTAGGCCCCCGGCCCGACCGGCGCGATGCACTTGCAACGGTGGCTGGACGGCTGCGAGTGGGCGCTGACGCTCGTGGCCGCCATCGCCACCTTGTGCATGATGCTCCTCACGACGGCGGACGCGGCCGGGCGGTATCTCCTCAACCGACCGATCCTCGTCGCGTACGAGCTCACGACCAATTACCTGATGATCGCCGCGATTTTTCTGGCGATGCCGTACGCCTACCGCCAGGGGGCGAACATCCGCGTGACCTTCCTGGTCGAGCGGCTCGGTCGCCCGACGCGGCTCGTCATCGACCACGTCGTTCAGATCGTCTCGATCCTCTACTGCGCCGTGCTCGTCGTCGCCACGTTCCAGCAAGCTCGCCACATGAGGTCCACGAACACGACCTTCGTCACGATCGAGATCGCGCTGTGGCCGGCGTACCTGCTTGTCTCGATCGGCCTGTTCCTCACGACGCTCATGATGCTGCTCGACCTCCGCCAGGTGCGGAAGGGACGGTCGAGCCTCTTCCTGGAGGGCGGGGGCGGCGGCTAGCCGATGGTCTACGTTCCGTTCGTGATCATGGTAGGCACGCTGCTTCTCGGGCTGCCGATCGCCTTCTCGCTCGCGGTCTCCGGCATCGTCGGGATCTACCTGCTCGGCGGCGACTGGAACGTGGTCTTCCGCATTCTCGGGACGACGCCGTTCGGGGTCTCGGCGGAGTACGTGCTGACCACGATCCCGATGTTCATCCTCATGGCGTACTTCTCCGCGTCGGGCGGCCTGGCGCGTGACCTCTACATCGCCGGCGCCCACTGGCTCTCGCGCGTGAAGGGTGGCCTGGCCATCGCCACCGTCTTCGCGTGCGGGATCTTCGGCGCGATGTCGGGCGCGAGCCTCGCCGCGGCGGCCGTCATGTCGAGCATCGCCATGCCCGAGATGCGGCGGCACGGCTACTCGGACGAGCTGGCGGCGGGCGCGATCGGGATCGGCGCAACCCTCGACATCTTGATCCCGCCGAGCGTGGGCATGGTGATCTACGGCATCAGCACGCAGACCTCGATCGGCAAGCTGCTCATCGCGGGCGTGATCCCCGGGATCATCGTGGCGATCTTCCTCGTGCTCGCCATCCTCGTCTGGGTGCGAGTCAAGCCCGACCACGCCCCGGAGGTCTACGCCGCCTCGGCCGGCGAGCGCTGGGCGAGCCTGCGGCGCATCTGGTCGAGTCTGCTGCTGATCGCTCTGGTGGTGGCGCTGCTCTACACGGGCGCGGCCACGCCGACCGAGGTCGGCGCGATCGGCGCCTTCCTGGCCGCGGGCATCGGCGTCGCGTTCGGCCGCCTGACCCGGGCGGGCGCGCTCGAAGCGATCCGACAGACCGTCAAGACCTCGGCCCTGATCTTCACGATCCTCATCGGCGCCACCGTCTTCGGCTACTACATGGCGATGAGCAAGGTCCCGCAGCAGGTCGTGAGCGTCGTGACCGAGATGGACCTCAACCGCTGGGTCGTCATGAGCGGCATCGTCGTCGCCTACTTCGTCGTGTCGATGTTCATGGACGAGCTGCCGCTGCTGCTCCTGACGCTCCAGCTCACCTTCCCGCTGATCACCTCGCTCGGCTTCGACCCGATCTGGTTCGGCGTGATGTCGATGCTGATGGTGTCGATGGGGCTCGTGTTCCCGCCGGTGGGCATGATCGCCTTCGTGGTCAGCTCGAGCGCCAACGTGAGCCTGGTCAAGGTGTACACCGGCACCAGCATCCTCATGATCGCGCTCGTCCTCACGACGATCCTGATCATGGTCTTTCCGGGCATCGTCCTGTGGCTCCCCAACACGATGAAGTAGTCGCGCGAGGCGCCCGGCCCCCGCGTCGGTGTGGAATCGCCGCCGGCTCGATACTGATCGGCGCCCTGCTGGTGGCTTCCAGCGCCGTCGCGCAGGCACCGCCGACTCCGGCGCCGCCGCCTCGCACCGACGAGCAGACGCTGCCGCCGGTCACGGTGACCGCGCCGGCGCCCGTTTCCGCATCGTCCGAGACGCTGGTGCCCGGCCGCGACTTCGAGCTGCGTCCCCAGGGCCGCCCGGCCGACGTCGTGCGTCTCATTCCCGGATTCGTGATCAGCCAGCATCAGGGCGGCGGCAAGGCCGAGCAATACTTCCTGCGCGGCTTCGACGCCGATCACGGCACCGACGTCGCGCTCTTCGTCGATGGGCTCCCCGTCAACCTCCGGAGCCACGCGCACGGCCAGGGATACGCCGACCTTCACTTCCTGATCCCCGAGACGGTCCAGCGGCTCGAGGGGTTCAAGGGACCCTACTTCGTGGAGTACGGAGACTTCGCCACCGCGGGCGCGATGAACTTCGTGCTCCGCGACGTGGTCGACGAGAACGTCGCCGAGGCGGCCGGTGGGATGTTCAACACCCAGCGGTACCTCACACTCTTCTCGCCGACGCGCGACGCCCTCAAGACCCTCGTCGCGCTCGAGTACTACCGCAACGACGGCGCGTTCGAGCATCCGAACGGCTACCAGCGCTTCAACCTCCTGGCCAAGGCGCGCGCCACCGTGAGCGAGGGGATGAACCTCGCGGCGTGGTTCTCCCACTACCAGGCCGAGTGGCATGGCTCGGGCGAGATCCCCACGCGCGCCGTCCGCGCCGGGCTCATCGCACGCTTCGGCTCGATCGACCCCAACGAGGGTGGGTACACGCAGCGCAGCAACCTCAACGTCGACTGGAGCTGGCGCCTCGACGAGCAGCAGCTCGTGGCGGTGCGCGCGTACGGCAGCTACTACGCGCTCGACCTGTTCAACAACTTCACGTTCTTTTTAAACGACGCGCAGAACGGCGACGAGATCAACCAGCGCGACCGTCGCATCCTGGCCGGCCTCGACGCCCGGTACGAGCATCAGAGCCAGCCGTTCGGGGCGACCCTCACCAGCACCGCCGGCTTCCAGTACCGCATCGACGCGCCGCGGGTCGTCCTCGCTCGCTCGATACAGCGCCACCAGCTCGAGCGGGTCCAGGACGTCGACGTCGTCGAGCAGTCGTATGCGCCCTACGTCAAGCTCGACCTCGTCCCGCTCGACTGGCTGCGTCTGGTCACCGGCGCGCGCGGCGACATCTTCAGCTACGACGTGCGCTCGCGCGTCAACGCCACCGGCCAGCGCCTGGACGGCGAGGCCACGCAGGCCCGCGCGAACGTGAAGGCCAACCTCGTCCTGGGCCCCTGGTACCGGACCGAATTCTTCGCGAACTTCGGCACGGGCTATCACAGCAACGACGCGCGCGCGGTGATCAGCGATCCGCGGCAGACGGCGCTGCCGACCGCGCGCGGCTACGAGTTCGGCGTCAAGACGCGGGCGATCCCGCGCGTCGAGTTCTCGGCGACGTATTGGGTCCTCGACCTCGCCAGCGAGCTGGTGTTCGTCGGCGACGACGGCACCACCGAGGCGCGCGGGCCGAGCCGCCGCGACGGCTGGGAGCTGGCGTTGCGCGCGAAGCTGCTCGACTGGCTGGAGTTCTCGGGCGACACGACCTTCAGCAACGCGGCGTTCGACACGGGCAAGGCCGTGGCCCTGGCGCCGAAGGTGACGGCGCGGGCCGAGCTGACGGCACGCCTGCCATGGGGACTCTCGACGAGCGTCGAGATGCGCTATCTCGCCGACCGCTGGGCCGACGAAGCGCGCCAGCAGACGGCGCGCGGCTACATGCTCTTCGACTGGACCGCGCGCTATCGCTACAAGTCGATGGAGGCCTTCGTCAGCATCGAGAACCTCGCCGACGTCGACTGGCGCGAAGCCCAACTCTTCTTCACCTCACGCCTCGCGGGTGAGCCGGCCCAAGGCGTCCCCGACATCCACTACACCCCCGGCACCCCCCGCACCGTCCTCGGCGGCCTCGCCGTACGTTTTTGATTGGGGGCCTCGAAGGGCCCCGTAGTGACCCCCATGTTGACCGGGGTCTTCACGGTCGAGTTCAAGGGCCACGTCCCGGCCCGGAGGGTAGCACGTCCCAGGCAGGCGCGGAGAGCGCGAGCCATCGCGTAGCGCGCCTCCGGCCCGTTGGCGTTAGACGATGCCCCCGTGCAGTCCTGGCCAGGGCGTTCGTCTTACCGGTGGGAGCACCCTAGGTAAACCTCGGCCCGAGTATCGTCGTACCGCTATCATCGGGACTGCGTGTTCTCCGTCAGTGCCCACGACCCTGAAGGGAGCAAC
>QHSI01000008.1 GCA_003221515.1 Candidatus Rokuibacteriota bacterium | reverse complement strand
TCGAGCAGAACGCCTACGCCGCGCTCCGCATGGCCGACCGCGCCTACGTGATGGAGACGGGCCGCATCGTGCTGGCGGGCGCCGCCCGCGACCTGCTGGCCGACGACCACGTGCGGCGCGCGTACCTGGGGGCGTAGCGCCGCCTCTCGCTCAGATTCTTTGCGCCGACTCCCCCGCCCGGCCTAAGCTGGACACGACAACCTATGCGCCATGCAACTCAACGCGCCCACGGCGTTCCGCAACCGCACGCGCAAGCCCGCACGCTATCTCGTGACCATCGCCACCGAGCGATCGGGTGCGTCGAGGAGGCGAAAGTGACCGACGACATCAAGATTCGCTGCCTGCACACCATCGGTGAGCGCGAGATCGAAGGGTTAGGTGATGTGCTGATCGACTGCGTGGAGGGGGGCGCCTCCGTGAGCTTCATGCTGCCAATGACCCGCGCCAAGGCAGACGCGTTCTGGCGCAGCATCGCCACGAGCGTGGCGCGCGGCGAGCGCGTCGTGCTCGCCGCCGAGGACGCGGCGGGGGCCATCGTCGGTACCGCGCAGATCGTCCTGCATCAGCCCGAGAATCAGCCGCATCGCGGGGACCTCGCGAAGATGCTCGTGCATCGCCGCGCCCGGCGGCGGGGCGTCGGCGAAGCGCTGCTCGTGGCCGCCGAGCGCCGCGCCCTCAGCGCGGGCAAGACGCTGCTGGTCCTCGACACGGCCTCGGCCGATGCCGAACGCTTGTACGCGCGAGCGGGGTGGCAGCGATGCGGCCAAGTCCCGAAATACGCGCTGTTGCCCGACGGCGTGCCCTGCGCCACCACGATCTATTTCAAGTTCCTGCGCGACTGAGGCGGCCGCCTATAGACTCCTGAAGTAGATGGAGTCTCTACCGTGAGACTATTCGCTGTCATCCGTTCGCGGGGGCCGGCTAGGCGTGTACGGGAGACCGGACGGCTAAGAGCGGAGGACATGAAGAAGCTCACCTGCCCTCGATGCCGCGTGGCCTACCCACGATGGCGCGTCGTCGTCAGCCGAGGTGCGTTCGACTGCTTCTCGTGTGGCGCAACGTTGACGTTCTCACGCGATACGGTCCGGAAGGTTGGCGCCATCGGCGGCGTCGTGCTCTTTGGGACGGTGACGCTCGGCGGGATGATCGGCGGCTTCGAGCGGATCTGGACGTGGCAGTTTCTGCTAGCCTTCGTCGCGATCAGCGTGATCCTGGGACAAATCGTGAAAGCCTTCGTCGGCGTCCTCGTATTGCGAGATGACATTTGAAGCAACGCCCTACCCGGAGATCAACGCCGTGCTCCACGAGTTGCACGCAGGAGCGCGAGCGATTCTCGGCCGCCAGCTCGTCGGCTTCTATCTGGAGGGCTCGCTGGCCCTCGGCGGCTTCGCGCCCGACCGGAGCGATATCGATTTCGTGATGGTCACTGACGGCGAGTGCTCCGTCGAGACGTTCAACGAGCTCAAGACCATGCATGAACGTATTGCCAACGGGGCCTCGAAGTGGGCCAGAGAGCTGGAAGGCTCGTACATTTCTCGGCGCGCGCTCCGTCACGACCGGCAGCCGGCCGCTCACCCCAATCTCGAACGCTACAGCTCGCTCGTCATGGTGCGGCCGGAGACCGGCTATTGGATCATCCACCGCCATATCCTCCGCGAGCACGGCATCGCGCTGGCTGGCCCGCCGCCACGAACGCTGATCGATCCGGTCGAGCCCGATGATTTGCGCGCGGCCGTTCTCGGCATCCTGCGCGAATGGTGGAGACCGATGCTGGTCGATGGGCCCCTGCTACGGCACGGCGGGTATCGCCGCTATGCGGTTCTGACGATGTCCCGCATGCTCTACACGATGCGCCATGGTGCGATCACGACAAAACCGATCGCGGCCACGTGGGCAGAGGAGACGCTGGACCAACGATGGGTCTCTCTCGTTCGAGTTGCGCTGGCGCCGTCCACCGATGCGGCGCCGGATCTCGACGCGACGGTCGCCTATATCGGATATACGTGCGAGTGCGCCGAACGCAGTGCGAGCTCCGAAAAGTGAGGCAATGAGCCGGCGCACCGGCGTGAGGCGGGGGCTCCCATGATGTCTTCTCAGGGGGCGGACCGCGGGCCGCTCGTGGTCGTCACCGAAGACGGCCCTGAGCAGGCCGTCACCGTGGCGAAAGGCCACCCGCCCGAGCTGCGCGCCGGCCCTGGATTCACGATCTACGAGCGGCGGCGCGACGTCGCCGGCGGCCAGATCGAGGACTTCATCACGGTCGTGCCCGCGGCCGAGCCGACGTTATACGCGGTGAGCGACGACCAGTTCAACGCGTGGAAAGGCAAGCGGCTGATCGCCAGGTCGGTGCGGCTGGAGCCGCGATAGCGGCCGAATTGGGAGTATGGTGGGTGCCGATTGGAGGAGAGTGATGAAACGAAGCACCGAACGAATCCTCACGACGCATGTCGGTAGCCTCGCCCGCCCCGAGTCCCTCATCCCCCTGCTTCGATCGAAGGAGCGCGGGCAGCCGTACGACCAGGAGACCTTCGCCAAGCTGGTCCGGGACGCGGTGGCGGACGTCGTCCGCAGGCAGACCGAGGCGGGCGTCGATATCGTGACCGACGGGGAGCAGGGCAAGGCGAGCTTCTTCGGCTACATCGTCGAGCGCTTCAACGGCTTCGCGCGCACACCGGCGCCGGCGGGTCAGGAAGGCAATCCCCGGGGCGCCGGCCGCGAGTACCGGGCGTTCCCCGACTACTACGCGTGGTCCGAGCGCATCGCCGAGTGGGCGGGCGGCCGTGGCGGCGATCGCCGGTACGGCATCGACGTGTGCACGGGACCGGTCAGCTACAAAGGCCACACGGCCGTTCAGCGGGACATCGAGAACATCAAGACCGCGCTGAAGGGCCTGCGCCACGAAGAAGTCTTCATGCCGGCGATCGCGCCGTCCTATCTCTTCGCCACGCTCACCAACACGTTCTATCGAACCGACGAGGAATACGAGCAGGCCCTCGCCGACGCCCTGCGCGAAGAGTACCGCGCCATCGTCGACGCGGGCTTCGTGCTCCAGGTCGACGACCCGCGCCTGGTCACCCAGTACATGATGAACCCCGACCTCAGCGTGGCCGACTGCCGGAAGTGGGCCGCGAAGCGCGTCGAGGCGATCAACTACTCGCTCCGTGGCATCCCGCCCGAGAAGGTGCGCTTTCACACCTGCTACAGCATCGACGTCGGCCCGCGCGTCTACGACATGGAGCTGAAGGACATCGCCGACATCATCCTCAAGATCGACGCCGGCGCCTACTCGTTCGAGGCGGCCAACCCACGGCACGAGCACGAGTACCGCGTCTTCGAGCAGTTCCGGCCGGCCGACGGCAAGATCCTCATCCCCGGGGTCATCAGTCACACCACCAACCTCGTGGAGCACCCGGAGCTGATCGCCGAGCGGATCGTCCGCTTCGCCAAGATCGTCGGGCGCGAAAACGTCATCGCCGGAGCCGACTGCGGCTTCGCCGCCTCGGCCGTACGATTCAACGACACGCATCCGAGCATCGCGTGGCTGAAGTTCGCGGCGATGGCGGAAGGCGCCCGTCTGGCCACCCGCCAGCTCTGGGGCCGTGCGTGAATAACCCCCAACGGGAGGATCCCCCATGAATTCCATCCTCGTTCGCCTCGTCACCGTGGTCCTGGCCTGCGCCCTTGCGGCGCCCGCGAGCGCCGAGCTGCTCGCGCGCAAGGACCTCTCGCTCGCGACGGCGTTGACCATCGCGACGACCGCCGCCGAGACGTGCAAGGCGCAAGGCCAGCGCGTGTCGGTCACCGTCGTCGGCCGCACCGGCGAGGTGATCGTGCAGCTTCGCGGCGACAACGCGTCACCGCACACGATGGAAAACAGTTTTCGCAAGGCCTACACCTCACGCACCTTCCGCGTTCCCTCGGGCGAGATCGTCAAGCGGCTCAAGGACAATCCTCAGCTCGGCGCCGTCCACCTGACCAACGTCGTCGCCGCGCAAGGCGCGCTGCCGATCATGGTCGGCACCGATGTCATCGGCGCGGCCGGCGTGTCCGGCGCCGTGACGACTCTCGAGTCCCCGGGCGGCGTGAAGGACGAGGCGTGCGTCAAGGCGGGCCTCGACAAGGTTGCCGACCAGCTCAAGTAAGCGATGCTCGGAGGCGCCAAGCGTTCGCCTCTGCCCGATCACGTCCACATCGTCGGCGCCTCGGGCAGCGGCACGACGTCGCTCGCGGCCACGATGTCCGCGAAGCACGGTCACCGCCATCTGGACACCGACGACTTCTTCTGGCTTCCGACGTCTCCTCCATATCGCGAGAAGCGTCCGCGTGACGCGCGGCTCGCGCTGCTGCGGCACGCGCTGTCGGAATCTCCGCGCTGGGTGTTGTCGGGATCGCTCTGCGGCTGGGGAGATCCCCTGATCCCGCAGTTCGAGCTCGTGGTGTTCCTGGCGGTGCCGACGCCGATTCGTCTGCGGCGGCTCCAGCAGCGCGAGGTCGAACGATATGGCCGTCAAACCGTCGCGGCTGGTGGGGCCCAGCACGACGCGTACGTCGCGTTTCTCGAGTGGGCCGGCCAGTACGATACGGGCGGCCTGGAGATGCGAAGTCGCGCCCTGCACGAGGCGTGGCTGACGGCGCTCCCCTGCGCGGTCGTGAGGCTGGAGGGCGCCCGGTCCCCGGAGGAACAGCTGGCGGCGATCGAGGCGCGGTTCTGAGCGTCGTCCGGCGACGCACCGCGCTGGCCTTCGTCCTGCTCTTCGCCGCGCCGACTGACGCCGCCACCGGCGTGCGCAGGAGACTGGAGGACGCGCTTGCCGGCTGATCTGCAAATCCGCCGAGGCGTCCCCGCCGACGCGCAGCGCCTCACCGAAATCGCGCGCGTCGCGAAGGCCCATTGGGGCTACCCTGAAGCGTGGCTGTCCGTTTGGAAACCAGCCCTCACGATCACGTCGGACTATCTGCGGCACCAGCTCGTCCACGTTGGAACAATAGGTAAAGCGCCAGTCGGATTCTACGCACTGGAGCCGCGGGGTGAGCAGTGGTCACTCGAACACTTCTGGGTCGAGCCGGGCTGGCATGGACGCGGCGTGGGAAGACAACTCTTTGCGCACGCCCTCGACCGCGTCCGAGCCTTGCGGCCGGGTGTCCTCGTCATCCATGCCGATCCCTACGCCGCCGGCTTCTATGTACGCATGGGCGCGCAGCGGAAAGGGACGGTCTCCGCTCCGGTCGAGGAGGACCGCGATCGCACGTTGCCGGTGTTCGAGATCGACCTG
Source organism: Candidatus Rokuibacteriota bacterium (assembly GCA_003221515.1). GTDB lineage: Bacteria > Methylomirabilota > Methylomirabilia > Rokubacteriales > CSP1-6 > AR31. Next base: position 34,650 of record QHSI01000008.1, on the reverse strand, counting down.
AGGCCCCTCGCGTGACCACGATGGAAGTGTTCGGCGTCGATATCGCATCCCTGGTCTGAGGCCCGTCTTGACGTCACCCCGCGCGCTCAAGAGAGCGTACGGCTCAAGCGGCGCATCCTCATGACGCCGTCTGAAACATTGGACATTTTCAGCCGCGCGGCGGTGGGTCACGATCGCGGCCATGGGCGATCCGCGCCACGTCCTGGGGCGCGCGGCCGAAGAGGCCGCGGCGAAGCTGCTCGAGCGCGCCGGGCTGCGCATCGTCGCGCGCAATGTCAAGCTGCGGCACGGTGAGATCGATCTGGTGTGCCGCGACCGCGAGGTGTGGGTGTTCGTCGAGGTGAAGTGCCGCCAGGCGCGCTGGGACGACGGGCCCGGGGCCGCCGTGTCGTGGTGGAAGCGCCGCCGGCTCATCCGCCTGGCCCAGCACTACCTCAAGTGGATGCACCTCACCGACGCGCGGTGCCGGTTCGACGTCGTCGCCGTCACGCCGCGCCACGACGGCCGCTTCGAGATCCGCCACATCCCCGCCGCCTTCGACGCGAGCGGGCTCGTCTGACGCCTGGCCCTCGTCGAGTTCATAGGCGCGCCTCGGCCGGCGGGGCCCCAGCCCCGCGACGGCCTGCAGCGCGCATTGCCATTCGGGTACAATCACGCTCCCGTGACCATTCTCTGGGATACGCACCGCAGCGCGCTCGGGTCGATCGCCGAGGCCGTGGGACGCACGCCGCTCGTGAGGCTCAACCGCGTCACCGCCGGCGTCACGCCGCCGATCTTCGTGAAGCTCGAGTGGTACGGGGCGTCCGGAAGCCTCAAGGACCGCATCTACCTGCACATGTTCGAGAACGCCGAGGCGCGGGGCGATCTCCGCGCGGGGATGCGCGTGCTCGAGTGCTCCACCGGCAACGCGGGGATCGCCTGCGCCTTCGTCGCCGCGGTGAAGGGCTACCGCTGCACGATCGTCATGCCCGAGGGAATGAGCGAGGAGCGCAAGAAGATCACGCGCGCCTACGGCGCGGACCTCGTCTTCACGCCCGGCGGCGAGAGCGACGTCGATCTCTCGCTCCAGCGACTTCAAGAGATCCGCAACGGCGACCCGCCGGGCTACTGGGTGCCCGGCCAGTTCGACAACACCGACAACATCGAGGCGCACTACACGACCACCGGCCCCGAGATCTGGGAGCAGTGCGGAGGCGTCGTCGGCGCGTTCGTCGCTTCGCAGGGCAGCGGCGGCACGCTCACCGGCGCCGGGCGCTACCTGCGCGAGCGCGACGGGCGCGTGCGCCTCTACGCGGTCGAGCCCGACGAGTGCGCGCTGCTGGCGCGGCGCGAGTGGGGGCCGCACGGCATCGAGGGCATCGGCGACGGCTTCATCCCCGAGAACCTCGACGTCGCGATCCTCTCCGGCGTCATCACCACCACGACCGCCGAGAGCCTCGCCATGGCGCGCCGGCTCGCCACCCAGGAAGGGATCTTCTGCGGCATCTCCACGGGCTGCAACGTGGCGGCCGCGCTCAAGCTCGCGCGCCACCAGCCGGGCCTGTCGTCGATCGTGACGATGGCGAACGACACCGGGCAGCGATACTTCACGACCGCGCTCTGCGGCGAGGACAAGCACGTGGAAGTCCCGGAGCGCGAGCACCCGATGGACCCGCGGACGCGCCGCGAGCTCGACCGCTACCAGCCGAAGTGGGAGATCCTGACCTGAATCCCGCCGAGTACGACTTCATCGCGGCCCGCCGCCGCGTCGAGGCCAAGCCGAAGTCGGCAGGCGAGAAGCTGACGAGCCTCGAGGAGGCCGTCGGCCGCGTGAAGGACGGCGACCACCTGAGCGTCGGCGGCTGCCTCTTCTCGCGCACGCCGCTGGCCCTGGTGCGCGAGGTGCTCCGCCAGCGGCGGCGCGCGCTCACGCTCTCGCGCAACCTCACCTGCACCGAGGGCGAGCTGCTGATGGCGGCCGGCGCGGTGTCGCGCGTGGTGACCGCGTGGATGTCGATCGGTCTGCCGTGGGGCGTGTCGAAAATCCTCCGCCACTACGTCGAGACCGGGGCCGTCGCGCTCGAAGAGTGGAGTCATCTCGCGCTCGGGCTCCGGTTCCGGGCCGGCGCGATGGGCGTGCCGTTCTTGCCGGCGCTGACGATGCTCGGCTCGGACCTGGTCGGCGTCGGCGGCCTCAAGACCATCCAGGATCCCTACACCGGCGAGACGCTGGCGGCGGTGCCGGCCTTGTTCCCCGACGTCGCGCTGATCCACGTCCATCGCGCCGACGTGTTCGGGAACTGCCAGATCGACGGCTATCCGCACATGGACGCGGACATCGCGCGCGCGGCGACGACGGTGCTGGTGACGACCGAGGAGATCGTCCCGGAGGAGGAGACGCGCCGGTATCCCGACCGCACCGTCATTCCGGGGTTTGCCGTCGACGCGCTCGTCCACGTGCCGTTCGGCTCGTTCCCCCACGAGTGCTACGGCCTCTACGAGGCCGACTACGATCACTTCGCGGAGTACACGGCGGCCATCGACGCGCGTGGGCCCGGCGCGGTTGGCGACTACCTCGAGCGTTACGTCTACGGACCGCCGGCCTGGACGGACTACCTCGACCTCTTCGGCAGCGAGCGGCTGGCCCTCCAGGCCAAGCGCGCTCGCGAGCTCACGCGATGACCGAGCCAAGCGTCTTCTCAGGCCACCCTCGGCCGGAACCGGCCTCTCGCGATCGATACAATGACCGAGCCAAGCGTCTCTCCCGGGCCACCCTCGGCCGGCGCCGGCCTCTCGCGATCGATACAATGACCCGGTTCAACGCCGCCGAGCTCCTCGCGGTGATCGCCGCGCGCCAGCTCCGCGACGACACCGCGGTCTTCGCGGGCGTCGGCGTGCCACTGCTGGCCGCGGCGCTCGCCAAGCGGCGCCACGCCCCGCGCCTGACGATGGTGATCGAGGGCGGCATCATCGGGCCCCAGATCGCGCCGGGCCGGCTGCCCGTCTCGACCAACGAGATGCGCGCCGCCCATCGGGCGACGATGCTGCCCGGGATCACCGACGCCTTCCTGTTCGCCCAGCGCGGGTTCGTGGACGTCGGGTTCATGGGCGGCGCCCAGATCGACCAGTACGGCAACATCAACACGAGCGTGCTGGGCCCCGACTACTGGCATCCGAAAGTCAGGCTGCCGGGCACGGGCGGGGCGAACGACATCGCCTCGCTCTGCCGCGAGGTCATCATCGTCACCCCGCACGAGAAGCGCCGGTTCGTCGAGCGCGTGGACTTCGTCACGAGCCCGGCGTGGCTTCGCGGCGACGGCGCGCGGCGCGCCGCCGGTCTGCTCTTCGGCGGTGTCTCGCGCGTGGTCACCACGCTCGGCATCCTCGGGTTCGAGCCGGACAGCAAGCGCATGCGGATCGAGGCGACGCATCCCGGCGTCAGCGCCGACGTCATCAGGCAGAACACGGGCTTCGCTCTGCTCGAGGCGGCGCAGATCGAGACCACCGAGCCGCCGTCGGATGACGAGCTCGAAATGCTCCGCTCGCTCGACCCGGAGCGCCGGTTCCTCGGCTAGGCCATGACGACCTTCGGGCTCGCCATCAAGAACTTCGTCGGCCCGACCGAGACGCCGGACGTCGACGCGCTCTACGCGTACGCCGAGCGCGCCGAGGCGCTCGGCTTCGAGTCGCTGTGGGCGTGGGACCACGTGCTGCTCGGTGTCGAGCCGGCGTTCCCGATCCTCGACGCGGTCGGCATCCTCACCGCCATCGCGGCGCGGACCAGCCGGATCAAGCTCGGGACGGGCGTGCTCGTCCTCCCGCTGCGCAATCCCACCGTGGCCGCCAAGGCCCTCGGCACGCTCGACGTGATCTCGAAGGGCCGGCTGATCGTGGGCGCCGCCGCGGGTTGGTACGCGCGAGAGTTCGACGCCGTCGGCGTGGTGTTCAAGCAGCGCGGCCGGCTCTTCGAGCGGAACCTCGAGATCCTCACGCGTCTCTGGACCGAGGCGCGCGTCACGCTGCAGACCGACGAGTTCAACCTGCGCGAGGCGGTCATGGTGCCGCGAACCTTCCAGCGGCCGCGCCCGCCGATCCTCATCGGCGGCTACGTCGACGCCGTGCTCCGGCGCGTCGCCACGAAGGGCGACGGCTGGCTGACCTATTTCTACACGCCCGAGAGCTACCGGAAGTCGTGGGAGAAGATCGTCGGGTTCGCGCGCGCGGCCGGGCGCGACCCGGCGGCGCTCACCGGCACCAACCAGCTCGCGATCTACGTCGGGCGCTCGCGCGAGGCGACTGAGGCGCCGATGCGTCGCTGGCTCGAGACCGAGTGGGACGTGGCCGCCTGGAGCGAATCGACGATCGAGCACGCCGTGCGCGGCAGCGCCGACGAGTGCGTCGAGCAGCTGCGCGCTCACGTCCGGACGGGCGTCGACCGGATCGTCCTCATCCCCTATCGGTACGAGCCGGAGCAGGTCGAGCTGGTCGCGCGCGACATCCTGCCGCGCCTCCGCTGACCGCGATGACGGGGGGGCGGCGGCGCTGGGCGGATGCGGTGGGGGGCGACGGGACCCGTTCCCGTAACGTGGCGGCGGATCGCGATGCGCCCGGATGGAGCCCAGCCGCGATGGGGCAGCGCACGCGTGCCGCGTGGTCCCGACGTCCCCCACCGCACCCGCCCAGCGCCGCCGGGAGCGCCCCGAGGCTTCGGCCTGCCCTCGTCCTCCTGCCTCGAGGGCACCCCGAGCGCCGAGACGGTGCCCGCGCTGGCGCCCGGGCCGGACGAGCCGGTTTTCCGGAAGCGAGGGTACGACGGATTCGCCGGCACGTCGCTCGACGGCGCGCTGCGCGCCCGGGGCGTGACATCGCTCGTCGTGACCGGTACGATGACCGATATTTGTGTGCTGGCGACGGTGATCGGCGCCCTCCATCGGGAGTACCGGGTCAGCGTCGTCGAGGACGGCGTGGCGACGCTCTGGCCCGAGATCCAGCGGGCCACCCTCGACATCATCGGGCGGGCCTACGGCCGGGTCGTCACGAGCAAGGAAATCGCCGCGCAGATCTCGCGGTGGTGAGGAGATTGTGATGAGTCAGCCGCTGCGGTTCTCGGGCGTCATGCCGGCCAACTTGCTTCCCTTCACCGCGGATCTCGCCATCGACGAGGTCGCCTACCGCCGGCACCTGCGCTGGCTCGTCGACACGCCGGGGGTCACCGGAATCGTCGCCAACGGCCACGCCTCCGAGGTGTCCTCGCTGAGCCGCGAGGAACGAAAGCGGGCGCTGGCGATCGCGGTGGACGAGGTGGCGGGCGCGTGCCCGGTCGTCGCCGGTGTCTATGCCGACGGCACGCGCGAAGCAGTCGAGCTGGCCCGCGACGCGCGGGCCGCCGGCGCGGCGGGTGTCCTGGTCTTCCCGCCGACACTCTTCATGTGGGGCGCGCAGCTCAAGCCCGACATGGTGCTCCGCCACTTTTCCGAGATCGCGGCCGGCGCCGACCTTCCGATCGTCGTGTTCGAGTACCCGCCCGCCTCGGGCATCGGGTACGCCCCGGAGACCCTCGCCCGGCTCACCGAGATCCCACAGATCGCCGCGGTGAAGGACTGGTCGAACGACATCGTCGCCTTCGAGGCGAACCTGCGCGCGGTGCGCGCCACCGGCCGCCCGGTGGCGATGCTCTCGTCGTTCACGATGTCGCTGATGGCCAGCTTCCTGCTGGGCGCCGACGGCGCCATCTCGGGGATGGGCAGCGTCACGGCCGACCTGCAGGCCGAGCTCTTCGACGCGTGCGCCAAAGGCGACCTCGACGGCGCGCGCCGGATCAACGACCGGCTGGCGCCGCTGGTCGCCGTCTTCTACGCGCCGCCCTTCGTCGACATGCACAACCGGATGAAGGAAGCGCTCGTCCTGCTCGGCCGGATCCCGGCCGCCCACGTCCGGCCGCCGCTCACGCCCGTCGGCGCCGCCGAGCGGGAAGCGATCCGGCGGGCGCTCGCCGCGTCGAGACTCGCGGCGGAGCGACGCTAGACTCACCACCCTCTGACAGGAGCGAGACGACCATGGATCTGGGGATCAAGGGCAAGAACGCGATCGTGTGTGCCGCCAGCAAGGGGCTCGGCAAGGGCTGCGCCATGTCGCTCGCGCGCGAGGGTGTGAACATCACGATGAACGCCCGCACCAAGGACGCGCTCGAGGCCGCCGCCAAGGAGATTCGCGACGCGACCGGCGTGCGCGTGACGACCGTGGCCGGCGACATCACGACCGACGCGGTGCGGGCCGCGCTGCTCCAGGCGTGCCCGGTGCCCGACATCCTCGTGAACAACGCGGGCGGCCCGCCGCCCGGCGATTTTCGCCAGTGGGATCGCGACGCGTGGCTGCGGGCGATCGACGCCAACATGCTCACGCCCATCTTCCTGATCAAGGCCACGGTCGACGGCATGATCGCGCGGCGCTTCGGCCGCATCGTCAACATCACCTCGGTCTCGGTGAAGTCGCCGATCGAGAGCCTCGGCCTGTCCAACGGCGCCCGCGCCGGGCTCACGGGCTTCATCGCCGGCCTCTCCCGGAAGACCGTCGCGCACAACGTCACGATCAACAACATCCTGCCCGGGCCGTTCGACACCGATCGGTTGCGCTCCACCATCGCGGCCGCGGCCAAGTCCAGCGGCCGGTCGGTCGATGAGCTCACGCGAGAGCGTCAGGCGCAGAATCCGGCGGGGCGCTTCGGCACCGCGGCGGAGTTCGGGGAGGTGTGCGCGTTCGTCTGCAGCGCGCAGGCCGGCTACATCACCGGGCAGAACTTCGTCCTCGACGGCGGCGCCTATCCCGGGACCCTGTAGGACGTTCACCGCTTATAGGTGCACCCTTGCACGGCCCGAGCGGTTAGTGTAAGTAGGGACAATTCTTCACTGGTTACCACGCTGCCCACGCCGCAGGCCTGCGGCGCGCGCCGCAAGGAGGAACACCTGATGGCTGAACGCTGGCACGACGAAGCGTGGGCGAAGAACATGTGGTGGAGCGGCAAGACGACGCGCCGGAAATTCCTGGCGCTCTCGTCGGCGGCGGCCGGCGCGGTCGGCGCGACCATGCTGGTCCCGGCGCCGTGGCGCGACGCCTTCGGCCAGGCCAAGCCGTTCAAGGTCGGCGTGCTCCAGCCGCTCTCCGGCACGGGCGCGGCCGGCGGCAAGACCGCGCTGGTCGGCACCCAGATGGCGGTCGAGCGGATCAACCACACGGGTGGCGTGAACGGTCGCCCGATCGAACTGGTCGTCGCCGATTACGAGTCCAAGCCCGACGTGGGCCGCCGCAAGGCCGAGAAGCTCGTGCTCGAGGACAAGGTGGACGTCGCCGAGGGCGGCTACCTCTCGAACGTCTGTCTGGCGTGCATGCCGGTCTTCGAGGAGAACAAGACGGTCTGGATGATCGGCGTTTGCCTCGACACCACGATCACCACGAGCAAGTGCAGCCGCTACGTCTTCCGGCCGTTCGACTACGCGCCGGCGCAGGCCGTCGCGATCTCTCCGTACCTCGTCAACAAGATGGGCAAGAAGTGGCACATCGCGTTTCTCGACTACGCGTGGGGCCAGTCGACCCGCGACGCGTACATCGAACAGATCAAGAAGAACGGCGGCGAGATCGTCGGCACCACCGGCGTGCCGCTGGGCACCGCCGACATGGCGCCGTTCGTCTCGAAGATCAGCGGGAACTTCGACGGCCTCTTCGGCATCTTCTTCGGCGCCAACGCCGTCAACTTCACGAGCGCGGTTTACGACCTCGGCCTGACGAAGAAGTACAAGTACGCGGGCGACGGCGCCATCGCGGAGTCGACCCACCTGCCGGCGCTCGGGCAGAAGATCGAGGGATTCGTGGGCATCAACCGCTACATCCCGGTGATGGACCCGCCGCTGAACACGCCGCACCACAAGAAGTTCTTCGACCAGGCCGTCGCGGCCCTCAAGCAGATCGATCCGTCCGGTCCGCTGCCGGACCGCTACGTGCAGTCGAACTTCGAGGCGATGAATTTCCTGAAGCTCGGCATGCAGAAGTCCCGGTTCCGCGGCCGGGAAGACACCATGAATCTGATCGAGGCCCTGGAGGGGATGGAGGTCAAGGAAGGCGACGACTTCCCGCAGGGCGACAAGTCGATCCGGAAGGAAGACCACCAGGCGTTCCTGCGGGAGTTCATCTTCAAGATCGAGAACAACAAGCACAAGCTGCTGGAAACGATCCCGAAGGAAAAGACGATCGTCCCGCCGGCGTGCAAATTCGCGTGAGTCTGGTGACATGGGAGGCCTCGACAGGGCCCCCCATACCTCCCGACGTTCGGGGCGCCCCGGGAAACCCGGGGCGCTCCTCTATGTTACGCCGCGCGTGTCCGCGCTGAGTTCTTCGTCGACGATCCTCGAGACCAAGGCGCTGACGGTCCGCTTCGGCGGGCTCGCGGCGCTCAGCAACGTGTCGCTCTCGGTGGCGAGGGGCGAAATCCGCGGGGTCATCGGCCCCAACGGCGCGGGTAAATCCACGTTCTTCAACTGCCTGACCGGCGTGCTCCGGCCGACGAGCGGCCGCATCGTGTTCAACGGCGAGGACATCGCGGGGCTGCCGCCCCACACGATCTCGCGCAAGGCGATCGCGCGCTCCTACCAGATCACGAATCTATTACCGGGCGCCACCGTCCTGGAAAACGTGCGGATCGCCAGCCAGTCCCGTCGCCACAACTGGAGCATGCTGCGTCACCACCGGGCCTACCGCGACGTCATCGACCGCGCGCGGGCCGTCCTGGCCGACGTCGGGCTCGCCGGCAAGGAAGACGAGCTGGCGTCGAACCTCTCGCACGGCGAGCAGCGCAACCTCGAGATCGGCATCGCGCTGGCCACCGAGCCCAAGCTGCTCTGCCTCGACGAGCCGACGGCCGGCATGAGCGTGGCGGAGACGCATTCGACGGTCGACCTGATCCGCCGCATCGCCCGCGACCTGACCATCCTCATCGTGGAGCACGACATGGAGGTCGTGATGGGCCTGGCTCAGACGATCACCGTCCTGAACTACGGCGAGGTGCTGGCCGAGGGAAGGCCGGCGGAGATCCAGGCCAACCCGCGAGTCCAAGAGGTCTACCTCAAGACCTGATGCTCGTGCTCGAGAACGTCGACGCCCACTACGGCAAGTCGCACGTCCTGCACGGCGTGTCGATCGAGGTGCGCTCGGGCGAGGTGGTCGGCCTCCTCGGCCGCAACGGCGTCGGCAAGACCACGACCCTCAAGACCATCATGGGGATGGCGCGGCGGACCGGCGGGCGCATCACGTTCGAGGGGCGCGACCTGCACGGCGTGCCGCCCCACGGGCTGGCCGGGCTCGGCATCGCGTGGGTGCCGGAGGAACGTCGGATCTTCCGCCTGCTCACCGTGCTCGAAAATCTCAGAACCGGGCTCGACCGCGCCGGCATGACGCCGGAGCGTCGCGAGGCGCTTCTCGAGAAGGTCTACACCTATTTCCCGATCTTGAAGGAGCGGCGCAACCAGGCCGGCGGCACGCTCTCGGGCGGCGAGCAGCAGATGCTCGCGATCGCGCGCGCGATGATGCTGGAGCCGAAGATCATCCTGCTCGACGAGCCGACCGAGGGGCTGATGCCGCGCATGGTCGCCCAGATCCAGGAGATCGTGCACGCGCTGCACCGCGACGGCGTCGCCATCCTGCTGGTCGAGCAGAACGTTCCGCTGACGCTCGACGCCGCCGGGCGCGTCTACATCATGGAGAAGGGCGCCGTCCGCCACCACGCCTCGTCGGCCGAGCTGCGCGCCGACCAGCGCGTCATCCACGAATACCTGGGAGTCTGAGCATGGACCAGATCCTCGTCCAGACGCTCCACGGCCTGGTCAACGGGATGGTCCTGGCCATGGTCGCCTCGGGCCTTACGCTGATCTTCGGGATCATGGACATCGTCAACTTCGCCCACGGCGACCTGCTGATGCTGGGCGCGTTCGTCGGCGCCAGCGTGCTGGGCGTGACCGGGAATTACTGGCTCGCGCTGCTCGGCGCGGCGCTCGTCATCGCCGCGCTGGGCGCCGTCCTTCAAGTAACGACGCTGCGGCCCCTGATCGGACGCGATCCGCTCACGACGATCCTCGCCACGTTCGGCATCTCGCTGGTGATCCAGAAGTACGCGCTCTGGCAGTGGGGCCCGTCCGTGCGCCGGATCAGCGAGCCGGTGCCCGGCGACTTCACGCTGTTCCACCTCCAGTACCCGTGGTACCGGATCGCCACCGCGGTGCTGGCCGGCCTGATCCTGGGCGGCCTCTGGCTCTTCCTGAAATACGGTAAGTACGGCATCTGGATCCGCGCCACGACCCAGGACCGCCTCATGGCCCAGGCCATGGGGATCCCGGTGCCCCTCGTCTACACCGCGGTGTTCGCGATCGGCTCGGCGATGGCGGCGGCGAGCGGCGTCCTCTTCGGCCCGTTCGCCGGCGTCACCCAGACGATGGGCTTCGACTTCACGCTGCGTGCGTTCATCGTGGTCGTCGTCGGCGGCATGGGGAACCTCGGCGGCTCGATCCTGGCCTCGATCTTCGTGAGCCTGCTCGAGTCCTACGCCGCGATCGTCGTGAGCCCGGCCCAGGCGGTGATCGTCTCGTTCGTGGTGCTGGTGTTGACGATGCTCTTCCGGCCGACCGGCCTCTTCGTCCCGACGCCGAAATGACCGCGATGCCGGCCGCGCGGCCGAGATCACCCGCCGTCGGGTACTGGATCGGATTCGCGGTCGTGGTCGGGCTCCTGGTCGTGGCACCGCTCGTGCTGCCCCCGTTCTGGCAGCGGTTCGCCACCGAGATCCTGATCTGGGGTCTCCTGGCGATGTCCTCCGACATCCTGATCGGCTACACCGGGATGGTCTCGTTCGGACATTCGGCGTTCTTCGGCCTCGGCATGTACGGCGCGGCCGCCGCGCTTCTCACGGTGAAGCCGCCGAGCCTCGGGCTCGCCGTGCTCTATGGCCTGGTCGCGGCCGGTGGCGCCGCGGTCTTCGTCGCCTACTTCGCGACGCGGCTCCGTGACATCTACTTCGCAATTTCGACCCTCGTCTTCTCGCAGATCTTCTACGTCATCATCTTCACCTGGACCGAGGTCACCGGCGGCGAGAATGGCCTCACGTTCGGCCAGCCGCGCCTGTCGCTCCTCGGGCTCGGGAGCGACCGCTTCACGCCCACGACCTTTCACTGGTTCGTGCTGGCGGTGGTGCTGATCTCCTACCTGCTGGTCCGGCGGATCACCCAGTCGCCGTTCGGCCAAGTCTTGCAGTCGATCCGCGAGAACGAGCCGCGCACGCGCGCGATTGGCTATCACGTCGAGCGCTACAAGATCGTGGCGGTGATGCTGTCGGGGCTCTTCGCGGGCCTGGCCGGCGTGCTCTACGCCTTCCAGAACAAGTTCGCCGCGCCCGACTTCGTGTTCTTCGTGGTGTCGGGCGAGGTCGTGATCTTCAACGTGATGGGCGGGATGGGGACGCTGGTGGGGCCGTTCGCGGGCGCCGCGTTCTTCCTGCTCTTGCGCGAGGGGCTCTCGCGCTTCCTGACCGAGTACTACCTGATTCCCCTCGGCATCATCTTCGTGATCATGATCATCTTCCTGCCGCAGGGACTCCTCGGCTTCTTGCGCCGCCGTCTAAACGCGTAGCAGGCTCGCGCGGGCCGCGACGGCCGCGGCGTAGGCCACCAGGAGCGGGTGAGGGCTGGCGACGGTCGAACGCGCCTGGGGCAGGAACAGCGTGGCCACGAAGAAAGGATGGTCGGGCAGCTCGACGATCCTGATCTCCCCCTCACCGCCCACGCCGCTCACCCGCAGGCCGCCGGCCTCGAGCCGTAGACGATAGTCGGCGTTCACGCCGTAGTTGCAGTAGTAGTCCTCGATCGCCTCGGCGGATCCGTAGATCGCGGCGGCGCGAGTCCGGGGCACGATGACGACGCGCTGCTGCTGGCCGACCAGCGAGCAGGAGAGCGCGGTGATGACCAGCCGCGGGGCCGCGGGACTCGTCTCGGCGTGGTCGGCGTCTCGGAACCCGAGAACGTTGCGCGCGAACTCGATGATCGCGTGCTGGAAGCCACCTCAGGTGCCGACCAGCGGGACGCCTCGCTCGCGCGCGTGGCGGACGGCCGCGAGCGCGCCGTCCATGCTCCGGTACGGGCTCGCCGGCGCGATCCAGATGCCGTCGTACGCCGCCAGGCGCTCGTCCGGGTCGCCGACCGCGTCCGTCGCGATCCACTCGAAGCGGAGCCCGACGTGCTCGAGCGCGTCGTTCGTGTACCGATGGGTGCGGTTCTGCGGGTCGAAGTCTCCGACGATGCCGACCTGAACGCGGTCCCGGGCCATCAGCGGTTCATCTCGGCCGAGAGCGTATCACAGCCGTCGAGCCAGACCAGCACCTGGCGGCCGGACGTACGTACGATGGAAGAGGCCACCGGCGATGGTCGGATCTTCAGCCAGGGTGTTCCGGCTCGCCTTCCGCTGGCTCACGCGCCAGGAGGCCATCGTCCTGCTCGTCGCCCTCGGCGTCATCCTGGCTCTCTTGGTCTTCGCCAAGACCGTCGGCGAGATGCTAGAGGGCGATCTGCGCGAGTTCGACGAAGGATTGCTCCGCTACCTGCGCGACCCGAACGATCCGCGCAAGCCCATCGGCCCGCCGTGGCTCGTCGCGGTCGCGACCGATGCGACCGCGCTCGGCGGCACGACGGTGCTCGTGATCGTCCTGGTGATCGTCGAGCGCGTCGCCCTGCCCCGGAAAGACGCCCGAGACCGTGTACGGGTACCTGGACTTGCAGGCGGTCGGCGATCATCACGGAGGCGAAGCCCAGCGCCTCGCCACGCGTCACGAGGGCCTCGAGCGCCTCCGGCGTCGCCGTCTCGCCGCGCGTCGGCAGATAGAACCCGTAGCGCATGCGCCGGAGTATACTCCGCCGCTAGTAGTGCGCGCGCCGGCCGTCGCGGGGTGTCGTGCGAGCCGCAGAGCCGCCCGGGGGCTGGGGCCCCCAGGCTGCGCGAGGCGAGCGATCCAAACAAGCCCGCCGCCGGCCGAGGCGCGCCTATAAAAATGGATTTCGCACTGACCGAGACCGAGCGCCTGTTCGCGGAAGAGGTTCGCCGGTTCCTGCGAGCGCACCCGCCCGAGTCGTTCCCGATCGACGGCATGGACGCAGGCTACGGCTCGGGTCCGAACTCGCGCGCGTTCTTGAAGGCGCTCGCCGATCAGGGCTGGATCAGCATGTGCTGGCCCAAGACCTACGGCGGCCGCGAGCAGCCGATCTTCATGAAGCTGGTCTTGATGGAGGAGCTGGCGCTCGCCGGCGCGCCCTTCGGGCCGCTCGCCGGCGTGTGGCAGACCGCGGACGCGATCATCGGCTTCGGCACCGAGCGGCTGCGCCGCGAGGTGCTGCCAGAGATCGCCCGTGGCGAGGCGACCTTCTGGCAGGGCTACAGCGAGCCGGACGCGGGCTCGGATCTCCTGGCGCTCAAGACCGAGGCACGGCGCGACGGCGATCACTACGTGATCCGCGGCCACAAGATCTGGTCGAGCCACGCCGGGATCTCCTCGTACGGGCTCGTGTTCGCGCGCACGAGCCGCGAGGCGCGGCGCAGCCGCGGCTTCAGCATGTTCGTCGTGCGCAACGGGACGCCGGGCATGGACATCCGCCCGATCCGGAGCCTGACCGGCGAGGTCTACCACCACGAGGTGTTCCTCGACGACGTGCGCGTGCCGGCGGATCTCATGCTCGGGCCCGAGGGCGAGGGCTTCCAGGCGCTGCTGAACGGCCTCGACGCCGACCGCTTCTGGGGCCGCTTCTACAAGGCGCCGGCGCTCCAGCGCGTGCTCCGGCAGCTGGTGGAGCACGCCAACACCACGCGCGCCGGTGACGGACCGCTGGCGCGCGACCCCGGCGTGCGGCGGCGGCTCGCCGCCATGGCGGCCGAGCTCGCCGCGTTGCGTCTCCTCTTCTATCGCGCCGGGTGCCTCATTCGCGACGGCGTCCCCCTCACCTACGAGACGGCGATGGCGAAGGTCTACGCCGACGAGACCGGGCAGAAGCTCGCGCGGCTCGGCATGGATCTGCTCGGGCTCTGGGGCCCGCTGCGCGACGGTTCACCCGGCGCGAAGCTCGGCGGGCGAATCTCGCATGCGTATCTGACGAGCCTCGGCCACACGATCGCCGGCGGCACGGCCGAAGTGCTCCGCACCACGATCGCCGTGCGAGGTCTCGGCTTGCCCGCCGAGCCTAGGGCGCGTTGAGATGGACTTCCGCCCTTCCGCCTCACAGCAGATCCTGATCTCGACGGCCCGCACCTTTCTTCGTCAGCACTGCCCGCCCGAGCTGGCGCAGCGTCTGGCGCTCGACGCGCGCGGCTTCGACGACGCGCTCTGGCAGCGCCTGGCCGAGCTCGGCTGGCCGGGGCTCCTGGTCCCGCCCGACTTCGGCGGCAGCGGCGGCTCCCTGCTCGACGTCATCGTGCTGGTCGAGGAGATGGGGCGCGCCGGCCTGCCCGGCCCCTTCGTGGCGAGCGCGGTCGTGGCCACCTCGCTGCTGATCTCGGTGGCCAGCGCGGCGCAGCAGAAGCGTCTGCTCCCGCCGCTGGCCGCCGGCGAGCGTCTCGCGACCCTGGCGCTCGTGGAGGAGACCGGTTCGTTCGATCCCGGCGCGGTCGCGCTCGATTGCCGGGTCCCCGGTCGGCTGACCGGTCGCAAGCTCTTCGTCAAGGATGCTCACGTCGCCGACGAGCTGATCGTGGCGGTGCGCGAGCGTGGAGAGCTCAGCCTGCTCATTCTTCCGACCGATCGTCCGGGGATCACGCGCGTGGCGCTCGACACGCTGAGCGGCGAGAAGCTCTTCGAGGTGGCCTTCGACGGTGTCGAGGTGAGCGCCGACGACCGGCTGGGCGCAGCCGGCCGTGCCCGGCCGGCGCTGCCTGCGGCGCTCCAGGCGGGCGCGCTCGCGCGGACAGCCGAGATGGTCGGCGCCGCTCAGCACGTGCTCGAGCTGGTCGTCGAGCATGCGAAGACGCGGGTCCAAGGTGGGCGGCCGATCGGCGGCTATCAGGCCATCCAGCACTCCTGCGCTGACCTCGTCCGCCACGTGGACGCTTCGCGCGCGCTCCTCTATGCCGCCGCCTGGAAAGCCTCCGAGGGATTGCCGGCCGAGGTCGACGTGTCGATGGCCAAAGCGTACGCGGGCGAGGCGTGCCTGGAAGTGGCCCGCCGCGGCCACCAGATCTTCGGCGCGATCAGCTATTGCGCGGAGCATCCGCTCCACCTCATCCATAAGCGCATCCACGCCGCGAGCCTCGACTTCGGCGACGCCCAGCTTCACCTGGAAGCCGTCGCGGGCGCGATCGGGTTGGCGAGCTAGCTTCCACATCGGCTCCCGCCGGACTGTCAGCCCGGAAACACCACGGGTAAAAATTACTCCGACGAACGCGCCACGTCGCTGCGTGCCGCGAGCGCCCGTGCGGGTCCAACCGCATCGGAATCATTGTTCTGAAGTCGTGGCTCGACGGTCGGCAAGCGAAACGAGCCAGGAGGCGAAGGAAGCCACGGCCCCTCCACCCGTGCCGCCCGCCCAGGCACCTCAGCCCACGCCGAGGCCAGCACCGGCCGTGAAGCCGCAGCCGGTCCCAGTTCAGCAAGCCGCGGCGACACCTGCGGGAGTCCAGGTGACGACTCCCGCACCGCCCCCACCCCCCGCGGCAGCGCCCGCGCCCCCACCACCCGCCCCCCCGACGGTCAGTCCGCAGCCGAGCCCTGCGCCGGCCGCGACCGTCCCCACTCAGGAGGCGATTGACGCGTGCAACCGGCACGCGACCGAGCAGGCCGGTGACCGCAGCAAGACGAAGGAGACCGTGACGGACGCACTGATCGGCGCCGTGGCCGGCGCCGCCATCGGCGCCGCCGGCGGCGGGATCGCCGGTGGCGGGAAGGGGGCGGGCAAAGGCGCGGCGATCGGAGGCGTGGTCGGCGCGGCCGGCGGCACGCTGTACGGCCTCAACGAGGGCAAGAAGCACGACGAGGCGTATCGCGCCGCGTATTCGTCGTGCATGCGCGGTCGAGGCTACCCAGGATAAGGGAGGCGGAGCGATGCGACGTCGGGGGAGGTTCTTCAAGCTGCGCCCGGACGGGCCAGCCGCCTGGAACAACCCGGCCACGTCCTCGTTCGCCAGAAAAGACCCAAGGATGCGATCGCCGCGGCCGAGACGGCACTACACCTCGCCCAAAGCGATCTGGAGCCCTATCGAGCAACACTGGGCGAAGTCTCCCGATAGCGCCGAACGGTGTTGACACGTCCGCCGCAACCTTTTAGACTCGCGGCTGGTCATGCGGCTGAGTCATCCGCCGGCATTTCGCCTCGCTGGTCGCGGCGTATTCTGAAGCCCGCACTCTTCCCCTCGTCCGTCCGTTCTCGGTAGCTGTTCGGTACGCGCCGGGTCCCTCGGGATCCCGGTCCAATCGTCTATCGATCGAGTGATACGCAGGCGACCGCTCGCGGCGGCGCCTCGATTGGCTCGACGATCACTAGGGGGAGAACCAAATGCGGTTGGCCTCGAAGATTTTCCTGACGGCGGCGCTCGTGATCGTCGTGCTCGCGGGCGTTGGAGCCTTGAGCCTTCGCGCCGTGGCGAGCCTGGTCTCGGTGAACCGCGAGATCGCGATCCGCGCGGTTCCCGCGCTCCGCCTGACCTCGAGCGCCCGCGAAGCGATGGCGCCGCTCCTGCGTCTCGAAGCGCGCGCCGTCGTGCTCGGGGATCCGCGCTATGCGATCGCGTGGACTGACATGGCGGCGAAGCTCGCCGCGGATCTCGAGCGGCTCGCCGGATACGCGCAAGGCCGATGGGAGGCGCTGCACCTCAGCGAGGCGAGCACCGCGTTCGCCGGATATCGCCAAGTCGTCGCCGAAGAGCACGCGCTGCTGAAGCGCGGCGACCGCGCGGGCGCGCTGCGGCTCACCGACGCCGAAGCGCGCGCGCTGGCCGAGCAGGTGCAGAAGAGCCTCGACAACCTGATGGCGTCGACCCACACCGCAATCCTCGGAGCACAGGCCGAGGCCGCGCGGCTCGAGGCGCAAACGTGGACCGGGGTGCTGGTCGCGCTGGGCGCGGCCGTCGCGCTGGCGCTGCTCGGCACGGCCCTCGTCGCACGGCGGATCACTCGGTCGCTCGACATTCTGTCCGGCGCGACGGCCGAGGTGGCCACGGGCGCCTTCCGCGGCCCGCTCGCGGTCCGCAGTCGCGACGAGATCGGGGCGTTGGCGCGGTCGTTCAACTCGATGGCCGATCAGCTGAGGCGGCTCGAAGAGACCCGGCAAGAGTTCTTCGCGGCCGTCGCGCACGAGCTCCGCTCGCCCCTCACCTCGATTCGCGGCGCCGCCGACCTGCTGCACGACAACATCGCTGGACCGCTCACCGCCAAGCAGCGGCGCCTCACGGACATCATCGCGCAGAGCTCCGCTCGCCTGCTGGGGCTCGTGAACCAGATCCTCGAGATGTCGCGGCTGCAGGCCGGGCTCGTGGAGGTCCAGCGACAGCCAGTCGATCTGGCGGAGCTCGTGGACCGGGCCTTCGAAGAGCTCCACCCGCGCGCCACCGAGGCGGGGGTGACGCTCGAGTGCGAGCGCCTCGGCATCGACTTCATGTACCGGGGCGACGAAGAGCGGCTCCACCAGCTGGTCGTCAACCTGGGCGCCAACGCAATCCGGTTCACGCCGCGCGGCGGACGCGTCGTCGCCCGCGTGATCGACGCGGGCTCGGAGTTCGAGCTCCAGGTCGAAGACACCGGCGTGGGTATTCCCGCGGATGCCCTGCCCCACATCTTCGACGCTTACCGCCAGGCGCACCGCGAGCGCGGTGGAACAGGGCTAGGACTCGCGATCGTGCGAGGGGTTGCGGAGGCTCACGGGGGGCGTGTGACCGCCGAGTCCCACGAGGGCAAAGGAAGCCGATTCACCATTTTATTACCACACCCGATCAGTTCCTGACCGCTTGGGGCGTACAGTTCCTGACCACTTGTGGTGTACCATGCAATGGCAGGATAGATAAATCAAGCAGTTACACGTGGCGATTTCTGGCATTCTCATAGCATGGACTAAGGCACGTGAGCACAACCTGCGGACCGGTTCTCAACGGCAGTCCGGGGATGCGGGCAATTCAGTCGATCATCGAGAGTGTTGCGGACACCGACGCGACGGTCCTGATCCGCGGGGAGAGCGGGGTGGGCAAGGACCTCGTCGCGCGGGCCATCCACGCTCACTCGGAGCGCCGCCAGAGTCACTTCATCAAGGTCAACTGCGCCGCGATCCCGCAAGGGCTCCTCGAGTCCGAGCTCTTCGGCCACGAGAAGGGCGCCTTCACCGGCGCACACCGGCGCAAGGCGGGGCAATTCGAGTTCGCGAAGGGCGGCACGATCTACCTGGATGAGATCGCGGAGTTGCCGCTCGGTCTGCAGGCCAAGCTGCTCCACGTGCTCCAGGACTTCAAGTTCGCTCGCGTCGGAGGCCACGAGTTGATCGACGTCGACGCGCGCGTGATCGCCGCCACGAACCGGGACCTCGAGAAGGCGCTGGCTCGAGGCGAGTTCCGCGAGGACCTCTACTACCGCCTCAACGTGGTCGAGCTCATGGTTCCCCCGCTTCGGGAACGCCGGGAGGAGATCCCGCACCTGGTGTCGTGGTTCCTCCATCGGTTCAACGAGCAGTACGGGCGGAACAAGCAGATCTCGCCCGACACACTGGCGCGTCTCACCCAGCACGGGTGGTCGGGGAACGTGCGAGAGCTCGAGAACACGATCCGGCGCATGGTGGTGCTCGCCGACGGCGAGCAGGCGTTCGAGATGCTTACCGCTCGGAATGGGCACGGCAACGGGCACGGGAATGGGAATGGGCACGGCAACGGGAACGGGAATGGCAACGGGCACGGGAATGGGAATGGGAATGGTAACGGGCACGGCGCCGTGCTGTCAGCCGGCGCGTCCGAGGGACTGCGTGAGATCGCGCGGCGCGGCGCCCGCGAGGCCGAGCGCAAGGCCCTCGTCGAGGTGCTCGAGCGCGTGAAGTGGAATCGCGCCGAGGCCTCCCGCATCCTCAAGGTTAGCTACAAGACGCTCCTCAACAAGATCACCGAGTGCCAGCTGGCGTCGCCGCGTCGCGGCTAGCCGCTCGATCGTCCGTCGTTCGTTCGCCCCAGCCTCCACCGATCCGCCGATCCGATCCGCCGATCCGCTTGACAAGCTCACGCCCTGCACCTAAGGTCGCAGCGTCATGAACGAGCTGACGACGATGGCTGCGGCACTCGGGGCGTTGCTGAAAGAGCGCAAGGAGACGATCGGTGTCGCGGAGTCGTCCGCGGGCGGATTGATCTCGGCCGCGCTGCTCGCCGTGCCCGGCGCCTCCGCGTACTTCCTGGGCGGCGGCGTCATCTACACCCAGGCGGCGCGGCGTGCGCTGCTGCGCGTGACGGACGACTCGGTCAAAGGGATCCGGTCGAGCACCGAGGCGTACGCGCTCGTCAAGGCGCGGATGATCCGCGAGCTCCTGGGCGCCACGTGGGGGTTGGCCGAGACGGGCGCCAGCGGCCCGACCGGCAACCGGTACGGCGACGCGGCCGGCCACGCGTGCATCGCGGTGGCGGGGCCGGTCGAGCGCGCGATCACGGTGGAGACCGGGCACGGCGATCGCGAAAAGAACATGTGGGCGTTCACGAAGGCCGCCCTCGACCTGCTGGAGACGTCGCTACGTAAGTCCCGCTGAGCCTGCCGATGCGCATCGTTGCCTGGAACATCCGGGCCGGTGGCGGTCAGCGCGTCGGGCGCATCTCGCGGTACCTCGAGCGCTGGGCCCCGGACGCGGTCGTTCTCTCCGAGTTCCGCGCCACGCCCCCCAGCCTCGAGCTCGCCCGCTCGCTCGCCTCGCACGGACTGTCGCACCAGTGCACGAGCGCGAGTCGCCGAAACCCGAGGGCCAACGCCCTGCTGGTCGCCGCTCGATGGCCGGTGAGTCCCCTGCGCCTCAGGGCTCAGCCGCGCGAGCCGGGTCGGTGGCTGCTGGTCTCCGTGAACGCGCCGCGCCCGCTCCTGCTGGGCGCCATGCACGTGCCGAACCGCGTGACCGGGCGCAAGTACCTGTTCCTCGACTCGGTGCTGGCGTGCGCCCGTCGCTGGCGCCTGGGGCCGGCCCTCTTCCTCGGGGACACGAACTCCGGCCGGCGCGGGCTCGACGAGGAAACGCCCGTGTTCAGCGCGCGCGAGGAGGGCTGGATCGACTCCCTCGCCGGCTGCGGCTGGCTCGACGCCTTCCGTCACCTGCGCGCCGAAGCGCGCGCCTACACGTGGTACTCGCCCAACGGCCAGAACGGCTTCCGAATCGATCAGGCGTTCGTCAATGCCGCGCTGCTGGAGCGCCTGCGGGACGCGGCGCACGTGTGGGCCGGAACGCGACGCGGACGCAAAGGAGCGCCGAGCGATCACGCGGCGCTACTGGTCGATTTTCACGAGTAGATGCGCTAGATTCGACTCCGATGCGCTTCGGAACCTACTACTTCCTCCAGGCTCCTCCAGCGGTCGGCCATCCCGACGTCATCCGGCACGAGATCGAGCAGATGATGTGGACCGAGGAGCTTGGCTTCGACAGTATCTGGCTGACCGAGCACCACTTCATCGACTACGGCCTCTCCGTCTCGCCGGCGGTTCTGGCCGCGGCCGCCGCCATGCGGACGCGACGTGTACGCATCGGCCTGGCTGCCGCGATCCTGCCGTTCCACGATCCGGTGCGCCTCGCCGAGGAGCTGGCGATGGTCGACATCCTGAGCGAGGGGCGCCTGGACGTCGGCGTGGGGCGCGGAAATCGTCCGGTGGAGTTCGAGGGTTATCGCGTGCCCCAGATCGAGAACCGCGAGCGCTTCGACGAGAGCCTGGCGATCATCGTCAAGGCGTGGACGGCCGAGCGGTTCTCCTTCGAAGGTCGCCACTTCACGATCCCCGAGGTCCGGGTCATCCCGAAGCCGCTCCAGCGGCCGCATCCGCCGATCTACGTCGTGTGCACGAGCCCGGACACGATCGAGGCGACCGCGCTGCGGGGGGTGCCGATGCTCAACTCGCTGCTGCGCGGGCCGGCCGAGCAGCTCGCCAAGACGCGGGACACGTACGTCAAGGCGTGCGAGAAAGCTGGCCGGACCGCCGGCGACATCGCGAGCCTCCTGAACCGCTGGGGGGTGTCGCGCCACGTCTACGTGGCTCCGACCGACGCCGCGGCGCAGGCCGAGGCTCGCGACGCCGAGATGTGGTACCAGGAGGCGCTGCGCCGCTTCCTGCTCCCCGAACGGATGGACCGCGTGCATCCACTGTTGCAGCCGGGCTTCCAGGCGATGGCCGAGCGGTTCGGCACGATCACCTGGGAGCAGCTCGTCGCCGAGACTCTGGCCGTCGGCTCGCCCGACACCGTGGCCGACCGGATCGAGGAGTTCCGGCGCCTGGGCGTCGGCGAGGTGCTGTGCTGGATGAACTTCGGCGGCTTGCCTCAGGAGCGCGTGCGGCGCTCCATGGAGCTCTTCGCCCGCGAGGTCATGCCGCGGTTCCGGTGACCGGCCTAGGGGGTTCCGCCGAGCACGAGACGGACCAGCTTCGTGAAGGCGCCGACCGTGAACGGCTTCTGGAGCAGCGGGCCGAGGGTCGGCGCGTCCATCGACCCTTCGTCGCTGAGATAGCCCGACACGTAGATCACCTTGATGGCCGGCCGGGTGACCCGCACGCGCTTGACCCACTCGTCGGCCAGCATCGGCGGCACGCCCGCGTCGACTACCATCAGATCGATGGCGCCGGCGTGACGTCCGGCGAGCGCGAACGCGCTCTCCCGGTCACCGGCCTCGAGAACGACGTAGTCCTGGAGCTCGAGGATCTCGCGGATCAGATCGCGGACCTCGGACTCGTCGTCGACCACGAGAACGGTCTGGGCTCCGGCCGACCGCCCGGGCGCGCCGGCGGGCGCGACCGTCTCGTCCACCCGGGGCAGATAGATCTTGAAGGTCGAGCCGCTCCCCGCGTCGCTCAACACGCTAATCTGCCCGCCGAACTGCGTGACGATGTCGTGGACCGTCGCCAGACCGAGCCCAGTGCCGCGCCCCGGCTCCTTGGTCGTGAAGTACGGCTCGAACAGCCGCGCGCGGGTCTCGTCGTCCATGCCGGATCCGGTGTCGCTCACCGAGAGCATGACGACCTGACCCACGTTGGCGGTCTCGATGACGATACGGCCGCCATCCGGCATCGCGTCGCGCGCGTTGACCACCAGGTTCATGATCACCTGGCCGATCTGGTGCGCGTTCACGCTGACGCGCGCCAGGCCGGGCGCGAGTCGGGTCGTGAGCTCGATGGTGTCGCCGAGTACCGGCTGGAGCACACGCGTCACGTTGGTGACCAGCTGGTTCAGGTCCATGGGCGACGGCGCCGGTGGCGGCTGCCGGCTTCCGGCCAAAGCTTGTTGGGCGAGCGCGGCACCCCACTCGGCGGCGCGCTTGATCGCCTCCGCGTTGCGCCGCATCGGATCGTCCGGCCGCAGGCGCCTCAGCATCAGCTCGGTGTAGCCGCTGATGACCGCGAGCAGGTTGTTGAAGTCGTGAGCGACGCTGCTGGCGTGTCGCCGCAGAGTCGCGTTGTCGGCCAGCGCTTGCTCGAGGCTGACCGCGCCGGCCCCGGAGACTTCGCCGCCCTCCGCGGTCATCGGCCCACCGCCTCGTCGGCGGAGGCCGGCGGCTCGGCGACGAGCGACAGGACGATCGTGAACGTCGTGCCGACGCGGGGCGTGCTCTTGAAGCTGATCACCCCGCCGTGGTCCTGGACGACCTTGTGCGCCAGCGCCAGGCCGAGCCCGGTGCCGCTGTCGCGCGTCGTATAGAACGGGTTGAAGATGCGCTCCGTCTCCGACGGCTCGATCCCGACCCCGGTGTCCTCGATCTCCACCTTCACGCGGTTGGTCGACCGCCGGCGCGCTGGCGGCGACAGCGGGTCGCCGGAGGCCGCCCAGCCGGCGCGCACCGTGAGCTGGCCGCCGCTCGGCATCGCGTCGATCGCGTTGGCGACGAGGTTGACGAAGACGCGATAGAGGGCCTCCTTGTCGGCCTGGATCTGTGGCACGTCGCGCGCGTACTCGCGCACGACGTCGATCCCCCGCTCATCGAGCTGGTCGCCGTAGAGCTCGAGGGCGCGCTCGAGCAACTCCGGCAGCCTCACCAGGGTGAAGCTGACCCGCGCTGGCCGCGCCAGCTCGAGCAGCCGCTCGACGATGCCGTTGATCCGCTCCAGCTCGCGCGGCACGACGCTGCCGAACCGGGCACGGAAGTTCTGGTCGTCGAACTTCCGCTCGAGATGTTTGCTGAACGTGAGCAACGAGGTGAGCGGGTTCTTGATCTCGTGCGCGAGCCCGGCCGCGAGCGTCCCGAGGGCCGCCAGCCGATCCGAGCGCCGCAGATCGTTCTCCAGCTGGCGGACGAGCGTCACGTCGCGCAGGATGGCGACCACGCCGAGGGCCTTGCCCTCGGCGCCCCTGAGTGGGGCCGTGCTGAGCTCGATCGGCAGCGAGCTGCCGTTCCGCCGCCGCAGCGTGAGCGGCACGCTCGTGAGCGGTGCGTGGCTGGCCAGCGTGTCGGTCAGGAGATCGCTGACCTCGGGCGTGTGGGCGAAGAGCTCGGTGCAGTAGCGGCCGGCCGCCTCGCCGCGGAAGAAGCCCGTCAACTGCTCGGCCGCCGGGTTCAGCGTGACGATGCGGCCGCCGAGGTCGATCGTCACGATGCCATTGGTGAGCGAGCCCAGGATGTTGTCGGTGTAGCTCTTGAGGTCGATCAGCTCCTCGAACTTCTGCCGGAGCCCGTCGTGCGCTTCCTCCAGGGCCCGCCGCTGCTGCAGCAGCTGCACCGCCATGTGGTTGAACGCGGCGGCGAGACGGCCCAGCTCGTCGGCGGTCGACGGCTCGATCCGCTGATAGAGCTCTCCGCGCGAGATGGCGGCGGCCCCTTCGGCGAGCAGCTGCACCGGGCGGGCGATCCGCCGGGCCACCAGCGCCGCGGCCACGCCGCCGACCAGCAGCGTCGCGAGGGTCAGGACCCCCAGCTCGAGCCGCGTCCGCAAGATCTCAGCTTCCATCCGGCGCTTGGAGAGGCCGAGACGGACGGTGCCCCACTTGCGGTCCTCCACCATCACCGGCACTGCGAAGTCGAAGACCGCTTCGCCCGCGCTGGTGACGGTCTCCTGGGTCAGGGGCTCGACCGCGCGGGCGGCGCGCTCGTGCACACCGCCCTTGAGGGAGAGTCCCACCCGCTCGGGGTGCCTGCTGTGGGCCGCGACCGTCCCGTCGGCGTCGAGAATGAACGCGTACACCACGTCGGGCTCCTCGGCGACCCGCACCACGTTCTGCTCGAGCGCGGTGAAGTTGTAGAGCAGGATCGGGGCGTGAGAGATCGTCGCCAGGCTGCGCGCCAGCACTTCGCCGCGGCGCTGGACCTCGATGACGATCGCCGCGCTCTGGCGGTGCTCGACCACCACGAAGACAGCCGTCATCACCAGGGCGATCACCAGGAACGTGCCCAGGAGCAGCTTGGCCCGCAGCGAGCGCGGCCTCATCGCGCGCGCTCCAGCCAGATCTTCCGAAACGGGATGTAGGCGTCGCCCAGGCCGCTCACCTCGACGTTCCGCACGTAGGTTTGGAAGAGCCGCTCGTACGTGTGGTGGAAGATCGGCACGATCGGCGCGTCTTCGAGGATCAGCTGCTCGGCTTTCCGATACTGGTCGACGCGGAGTTGGACGTCGCCCGCGGTCCGAGCGCCCATCAGGAGCCGGTCGACCTCGGCGTTCCGGTACCCGAAGAAGTTGCGCGGCCCTCGCGAATGGAACAACCAGCCGAGAAAGTTGTCGGGGTCGGGAACGTCGGCGTACCAGGCGTAGAGGAAGATCGGCAGCTTGCCCTCGTCGATCATCTTCGAGAAGGTCGGCCAATCCGTCAGGTAACGGATCTCGACGGGGACGCCAACCGTCGCCAGCGACTTCCTGATCAGCTCGTGCTCTCGGAGGATGTCGTCGCGCTTGACACTCGACCAGATGACCAGCGGTCCGAGCCCGCGACCTCCGGGATAGCCCGCCTGGGCGAGCAGCTCGCGGGCCCGCGCCGGGTCATAGGAATAGCCGGCGAGTGCCCGATTGTAGCCGAGCATCGTCGGCGGGATGACCCCGTTGGCGAGCACGTACTGGCCCGGGTACACGTCCTGGATGATCGTCTCGCGATCGATCGCATGGCTGATGGCTTGCCGCACCCGCCGGTCGTTGAGCGGCTTGATCCGGGTGTTGAACCCGTAGAAGCGCACGCTGTTCATCGGACGCTTCACGTAGACGTGCGCGGGATCCTGCGCCAGACGCGCCCGGTCGGCACCCGGCGGGATCGGCGCGTCCTCGAGGTTGCCCCTCCGAAACTCGTCGTCCATGGCGTGGCGCTGGTCACCCGGAAAGATCCGGAAGACCAGGCGCGACAGCTTCGGCGGCGCCTGGAAGTAGGTCGGGTTCGCGGTGAGGACCAGCTCCTTTCCGCGGTCCCAGCGGAGGAACCGAAACGGGCCGGTGCCGATCGGCTGCACGCCGAACGCGTCGCCGCGCGCCTCCACGATGTCCCGCGGCAGGATCTTCGCCTGCCCGACCGCGAGCAACGAGACGAACGCTGAGTGCACGGCGTTCAGCGAGATCCGGACCGTGTGGCGGTCGAGGGCGACGAGCCCTGAGACCGTCTTCGCCTTGCCGTCCGCGAACTCACGCGCGCCGCGGACGTTCATGAACAGCTCGGACACGCTCGAGCCGGTCTTCGGATCGAGCAGACGTATCAGCGAGAACACGACGTCGTCCGCCACCAGCTCCCGCCCGTGGTGGAATTTCACGTTCTTCCGGAGATTGAAGGTCCACGTCAGGTTGTCGCGCGAGCTTCGCCAGAACTCCGCGAGCGCCGGACCGACGTTGACCGTCGCGTCGAAGTACACGAGGCCGTCAAAGATCTGGTTCGCGACCGAGCGACTGTAGACATCGGTGATCCGCGCCGGATCGAGCGTCTCGGGGTCGTGGGCCAGCGGTCGCCGATACGATCGCTCGGTGTCCTCGAGCTGGCTCGCCACGACCGAGGCGTGCTTGACCGGCTCTCCGACGAGAAACGACACCAGAGCGCCGGCGCACACCGGCACACCGAGGAGAAGGGCGAGCCAGAAGGGGGGCCTGATGCCCCC
Organism: Candidatus Rokuibacteriota bacterium; assembly: GCA_003221515.1. Lineage (GTDB taxonomy): Bacteria > Methylomirabilota > Methylomirabilia > Rokubacteriales > CSP1-6 > AR31. The sequence goes on along the minus strand of QHSI01000008.1, from coordinate 8,409 downwards.
CTTCGCTCTCATTCCCGTACGAGTGTTAGTCGCCTCCACCGTCAGCGGTGCCGACCGCCTGGAAGTATTGCGTCGAGCTCGAGACCGACTCGATGACCGGCGCCACGAGCAGGAACGACCCGATGATTGCCGCCACGACGACGATGCTGGTCCAAACCTTCGTCATTGCCCTCTCCTCCGCGGTTGAGAGGCTCTCCCCATGAGAGCCTCAGTAGCGTGACCGCGGTGAAGAGAGAGCAATTCGAACGCCACATGGGCTGACGATTGGCGCGTTCCATCCAAGTCCTTGTTTCTCGGATGTGAACCCCGCGTGCGGTGGTGGCGCCTCGCGACGCCGCCGCACAGTAACTGTGCGGAGCGCCCAAGCACTGGGCGCCCAGCGGCTGGGCGCTCATCGCGCGGCCGTGCCCGGCGCGCGCACTCCCCAGCGCGCGAGCTTCACGCGGAGCGAGTTGCGATGCACGTTGAGGATGCGTCCGGCCTCGGTGAGGTTCCAGCCGACGCGCTCGAGCACCCGCAGCACCATCTGGCGCTCGAACTGATCGGTGGCTTCGTTGAGCGGAAGCGTCTCGGCGGCCCGCACTTTCGTCATCTGCTGCGGCAGCAGCACGTCCAGCGGCAGATCGTTGAGCTGAATGACCGGCCCTTCGGCCAGCACGACACACCGTTCGATGACGTTCATGAGCTCGCGCACATTTCCCGGCCACCGGTAGGCCTGGAGGGCGGCGAGCGCCTCCGGCGAGAGTCCGTCGATACGCTTGTTGAGCTCTCGCTCGCCGCGGCGGATGAAGTGCTCGACCAGCAGCGGGATGTCCGAGGCGCGCTCACGCAGGGGCGGCACCACCAGCTGCACCACGTTGAGGCGATAGTAGAGATCCTCGCGGAAAGCCTCGCGCTGCACCGCTTCCTTCAGGTTGGTGTTGGTCGCCGCGATGACCCGGACGTCGATCTTGACGGCGCGCGTGCCGCCGACCCGCTCCATCTCGCGCTCCTGGAGCACGCGTAAGAGCTTGACCTGGAGCTCGGCCCGGAGCGCGCCGATCTCGTCCAGGAAGAGCGTGCCGCCCTGCGCCAGCTCGAACCGCCCGAGCTTGCGTTGGTGGGCGCCGGTGAACGCGCCGCGCTCGTGCCCGAAGAGCTCGGACTCGATGAGCGACTCGGCGATCGCGGCCGGGTTGACCGCTACGAACGGCCGCTCGCGGCGCGCGCCCTGAATGTGGATCGCGCGGGCGACCAGCTCCTTGCCAGTGCCGCTCTCGCCGGTGATCAGCACCGTCGTGGCGGTGCGGGCGACCTGCGTGATGAGCGCCTGGAGCTTTTGCGTCGCCGGGTGGCGGCCGACGATCTCGTCGCGATCGTGCGCCCGCTCGAGCTCGGAGCGAAGGAACGCGACCTCGCGCTCGAGCGCCCGCCGCTCGAGCGCGCGGCGAGCGAGCGACAGCAGCTCTTCCTCCTCGAACGGCTTCGTGAGGTAGTCGAACGCGCCGAGCTTCATGGCGGCCACCGCGGTCCGCACGGTCTTGACGGCGGTGACCAGGATGACCTCGATCCCTTCGTCGATCGCCTTGATGCGCTCGAGCACTTCGATCCCGTCCATGCCGGGCAATCGGATGTCGAGCAGCACGAGGTCGATCTGGGAAGCGCTGGCCACATCGAGCGCCCGCGGGCCGTCCGGGACGTCGAGCACGTCGTAGTGATCTTCGAGAATCAGCCGGAACGACTCTCGGACGCCGGGGTCGTCGTCAACGACCAGGATGACCGGGCGCGCCATCCCCGGACTCTAGCACCGATCGCCGCCGCCTCGGGGCGCGTCCGCAGCCTCGTCCCACGATTCAGCAGTCGCTCCCCGCGCCGGCTCGCATTCTCAGCGAGCGACAGACGCTGGTGCTCTCGGGCGGCGGCCTACTCTTTCTCTTCGCCTCCGTTGTCGCAATCGGCGCGTTCGTGTGGTCATTGACGGTCAGGCGGAAGGCGTCCACTCCACCACCGCGCGGCGCGGCGGCCGAGGAGCTCGGCGTGTGGTTCATTGAAGAAACAACGACGCGGCGTCGACCAGTACATCCGCCTCAGCAGCCTCGGCGGCTTCGCCGGTATCTTCGCGAAGGCTGGATTGTCCGGCCTGCCTCTCGCCACTCACCCTCGGGGCCTTCATCGGATCCTACGTCCAGCGCAGCGTCAGCGAACGAATCGCCTCGGGCGAGCAGATCCTCAGCCCGCGCCCCGCTCGGAGGGCCGGGACGGGAACGCGTCTAGCCCCGCAGACAGGGCGAGTGGTCGTCACCGTATCGGAGCCGCGTCATTGACGGGTCATGCGAAGGGACTGAACAATCGTTCGTGCTCGCCCGCATACTGTCCGCGGCGCTCGTCGGCGTCGAAGCCGCGCTCGTACGCGTCGAGGTCGACGTCGCGCCGGGCCTGCCGGCCTTCACCACCGTCGGGCTGCCGGACTCAGCGGTGCGCGAGAGCCGCGAGCGCGTGCGGACGGCGATCCGCAATGCCGGCTTCCCGTTCCCCAGCGACCGGATCACCGTGAACCTTGCCCCTGCGGACCTCCGAAAAGAAGGCGCCTCCTTCGACTTGCCGATCGCGCTCGGCGTCCTCGCCGCCACCGGCGCGATCAAGAGCGATCACATCGGTCCGTTCGCGGTCGTGGGAGAGCTGGCGCTGGACGGCCAGATCCAGGCAGTCCGGGGCGTGCTCGCCGTCGGGCTCACGTGCCGACGGCAGAAGGTCGGGACGCTCCTGGTTCCGGTCGACAACCGCGTCGAGGCCCGCGCGGTCGACGGTCTTCGCGTGCTCGCCGCGGCCACCTTGCGCGACGCGGTCGGCCTGCTCAATGGCGAGGCGAACGACTCCCTGCCGCCGGCGTCGACACCGGTGTCGTCGAGCACGAGCGATGAGCTCGACTTCGCCGACGTCCGGGGTCAGGCCTACGCCAAGCGCGCGCTCGAGATCGGCGCCGCCGGGGCGCACAACGTCCTGCTCGTCGGGCCGCCGGGCGCGGGCAAGACGATGCTGGCGCGACGCCTCGCGGCCGTCCTGCCGCCGCTGACGCGCGACGAGGTCATCGAGGCGTCCACGATCTGGTCGGTCGCTGGGCTTCTGCCGCGCTCCGGCGCGCTCATGTATCACCGTCCCGTCCGCGCGCCCCATCACACGATCTCGGTCTCGGGACTGATCGGCGGCGGCAGTCCTCCGCATCCCGGCGAAGTGACGCTCGCTCATCTGGGAGTGCTTTTTCTCGACGAGCTCCCGGAGTTCCAGCAGCACGTCCTCGAGTCGCTCCGCCAGCCGCTCGAAGACGGCCGCGTCACCATCGCCCGCGCCAGCGGCGTCAGCGAGTTTCCCGCACGCTTCCAGCTCGTGGCCGCCGCCAATCCGTGCCGGCGCGGTTGTCCCTCGCTCGATCGCTGCGTGTGCACGCCTGCCGAGCGAGCGCGCTATCTCGGGCGCCTCTCGCGGCCGCTCCTCGACCGCATCGACCTGCACGTCGAGCTCCCGGCGCTGGCGCCGGACGACGTTCGAGGTCCGGTGACGAGTGACGTGACCGAGGCGATCCGGGTGCGCGTGGCCGCGGCCCGTGAGCGGCAGCGCGAGCGCCTTCGCACACCCGGGCTCCGCGTCAACTCCGCCATGAACGCGCGCCAGGTCCGGCGTTACTGCGTGGTTCCCGCGGACGCCGAGCGGCTCCTCGCCGCTGCGATCACGCGTCTCGGGCTCTCGGCCCGCGGCCACGATCGGGTGCTGAAAGTCGCGCGGACGATCGCGGATCTGGCTGGCGCCGACACGTTGCGAGCCGAGCACTGCGCCGAGGCGATCCAGTACCGCGGGCTCGATCGGCAGTGGCGTGCGTAGGGGGACGGACCTCGTGGGATCTCGGTCGCGGCACTTCGCCGCGACGGCGGACGGGCGGGGTTTAGCGCCGACCGCGCGGCGGGATGTTCGTGTAGATGAGGGTTCCGTCCTCGCCGACGGTGCGGTACACGGGCTGGCTCGGAGCGGTCGTCGAGCCGTTGCTTCCATCGTAGAAATAGAGGACGCGCGAGACGTAGTCGCGCGTCTCGGGGAACGGCGGAATCCCGCGATAGTTGAGCACGGCCTTCTCGCCCGCGTTGTAGGCGGCGAGGGCCAGTGGAAGGTCGTTGCCGAACCGATCGATCAGCCCCCGGAGATGACGCACCCCGCCCTCGATGTTCTGGCGCGGGTCGAAGCTGTTGTTCACGCCAAGCTGGGACGCCGTCTCCGGCATCAGCTGCATCAGGCCCCGCGCGCCCTTCACCGACACCGCCCGGGGATTGAATTGGGACTCGACCCGGATGACCGACTGCACGAGCCGCTCGGGCACGCCATAGCGTACGGCGGCATCCTGGATCTCCGAGGCGTATTGCAGGGTGTCCGTGCGGGGCAGCCGCAGCCACCCCGCCGAGGTGCCGGAGACCGCGATGCCCATGCGCTGATAGCGGGGATCGGTCGGCGCATTGGTGAAGTGCACGGTCCCGTCGCTCGCGGACAGGCGATAGGTTTCGGCGCCGGCCGGGCTCACGGCCATCGCCGCGGTCAAGAGCGCGCCAGTAAGGACCGCGAAGCGGGTCACGCCGCTATCGTAGCGAACCCGCTTCACGTCCTTCAAGATAGATCGTCGCGTTCCCGGAAAGCCGCGAAGGCACGTCAAATCAAGACGATAGCGTCAACGGTTCGGCGTCGGCCCAAGCCGGCGCGTCCTCGAGCGCCAACCTGACGACGTCGGGCGCCGAGTCGACGAGATGGAAGGTCATCTCATCGCGCACGCGCGCCGGAACGTCCTCGAGCAGGTTCTTCTCGTTCCGCCGGGGTAGCAGCACGGTCCTGATGCCTGCGCGATGGGCCGCCAGCACCTTCTCCTTGATGCCGCCGACCGGCAGCACCCGCCCGGAGAGGCTCACCTCGCCGGTCATGGCGAGGCCGGGGCGTACGCGACGGCCGGTCAGGAGCGAGACCAGCGCCGTCGTCATGGTGACGCCGGCCGAGGGCCCATCCTTGGGGATCGCGCCGGCCGGGACGTGGACGTGGATGTCCGCCGTCTCCCAGAAGTTGGACGCGATGCCGAGCTCGTCGGCGTGCGAGCGCACCCACGAGAGCGCCGCCTGCACCGACTCTTTCATGACGTCCCCGAGCTGGCCGGTCAGCGTGAGCGTGCGGGCTCCCTTCATCCGCGTCGCCTCGACGAACAGGATGTCGCCTCCGGCCGGGGTCCAGGCCAACCCGATCGCGACGCCCGGCTCGCGCGTCCGCTCCTCGGCCTCCTCGAGCTCGAAGCGCGGAACGCCGAGGAACGCCGTGATCAAATCGGGCGTGACGCGCACCGACTCGCCGTGCCCCTCGGCCCGGCGCCGCGCGATCTTCCGGCACACGCTGGCGATCTCGCGCTCGAGATTCCGCACGCCGGCCTCCCGCGTGTATCCGCGGGCCAGCAGGCGCAGAGCCTCGGGCGTGAACTCGACGTCCATCACCGGCTCGAGACCGTGCTCGCGGGCTTGCTTGAGCACGAGGTGCCGCTGCGCGATGGCGACCTTCTCCTCCTCGGTGTACCCGGCCAGCGGAATGATCTCCATGCGATCGCGCAGCGCCGCCGGCACCGTGTCCATCACGTTCGCGGTCGTGATGAAGAGCACGCGCGATAGATCGAACGCCACGTCCAGGTAGTGGTCGCGAAACGCTCCGTTCTGCTCCGGATCGAGCACCTCGAGCAGTGCGGCGGCCGGGTCGCCCCGGAAATCCATTCCGAGCTTGTCGATCTCGTCCAGCATGAAGACCGGATTCTTCGTCCCGGCGCGGCGGAGGCCCTGGATGATCTGCCCTGGCAGCGCGCCGATGTACGTCCGGCGGTGACCGCGGATCTCCGCTTCGTCACGCATGCCGCCGAGCGAGATCCGGTGGAACTTGCGCCCGAGCGCCCGCGCGATGGACTTCCCCAGCGACGTCTTGCCGACGCCGGGAGGGCCGACGAAGCACAGGATCGGATCCTTCCCCGACGGGCGGATCTTCTTCACCGCGAGATATTCCAGGATGCGGTCCTTGATCTTCTCGAGGCCCTCGTGGTCCTCGTCGAGGATCGCGTGGGCCTCGGCGATGTTCACGCTGTCCGTCGTTTCCTGCTGCCACGGCATCGACACGAGCCAGTCGATGTAGGTGCGCGCGACGGTGTATTCGGCCGCCGCCGGCGGCATCTTCGCGAGACGATCGAGCTCGCGCGTCGCCTCGGCGCGCGCCTCCTCCGTCATGCCCGCGCCGTCGATCTTCTGACGGAGCGCGTCGATCTCCTGCGTGCGCTCGTCGCTCTCGCCGAGCTCCTTCTGAATCGCCTTCATCTGCTCGCGCAGATAGTAGTCGCGCTGGGTCTTCGACATCTCGGAATGCACTTCCGACTGGATCTTCGACCCGAGCTCCAGGACCTCGGCCTCCTTGGTGAGGGCGGCCACGAGGCGCTGCAGGCGCTCGGCGACGCCGAGCGTCTCGAGCAGCCCCTGCCGCAGCGTCATCGGCAGCGTCGGAAGCGACGCGGCGATCAGATCGGCGAGCGCGCCCGGGCCCTCGGCGGTGCCGACGATGCTCGCGAGCTCGTCCGGCAGCGTCGGTGACAGCACGACGACCTTCTGGAACAGCGCGGTCACGTTGCGCGCGAGCGCCTCGACCTCGAGCGTCGTCGAGGGTGCGGCGTCGGCGATGTGCTGGATCCGCGCGCGCAGGAACGGCGTCTCCTGAACGCCTTCGACGATGCGGAATCTCCCCAGCCCCTGCACGACGAGCCGCAGGGTGCCGTCAGGCTGCTGGAGCGCCTTGTGGATGACGGCCACCGTCCCGACCGAGTGCAGCCCCTGGATCCGTGGCTCGTCTTCCGACGAATTGCGCTGCAGCACCGTACCGATGATCCGACTACCCTGGAGCGCCTCCTGGATGAGCCGCACCGACGCGGGGCGGCCGGCCGCGAGAGGCACCACGGCTTTCGGAAAGACCACGGTCCCCCGTAGCGGAAGGATCGACAGGACGTCGGGGATCGTGAGATCGCTGATGTCGCGCTCGGCAGCCATGAGACTCCTTCCCTGAGCCCGCGGTTCGGGCTCGACCTAGAACAGATCGACCGGGGCGAGCTGGCCGGAGGCGGCCCGGACCAGCGCCTCGCGGGGCTCGCGCGCCGGCGTCCCGGCCGTGGTGCCGCCGTCCTCACGGAGGTACGTGACCAGGTCCTCGATCTGCTTCTGCATATCGATCATCCGTCGCCTCATCTTTAGGATGATCTCGATGCCCGCGAGATTCACGCCGAGGTCGCGCGAGAGGCGGAGCAGACGGGCCAGGTCGTCGACGTCCTCGGTCGAGTACATGCGCGTGCGTCCGACGGTCCGGCTCGGGCGCACCAGCCCCTTCTTTTCGTAGAAGCGCAGCGTCTGCGGATGGACGTTCAACATCTCGGCGACGACACCGATCATGTAGAGCGGCTTGCTCCGGTCGGTCACGGTGCCCCTCCCCGATAGCGTTCGAGCGCGGCCCGGCTATCGATCGGCATCAGCCGCTCGAGCTCGCGCACGAGCTCGTGCGTCCGCGCGTCGAGGCCACTCGGGACCTCGACGCGCACTGTCACGTAGAGGTCGCCCGTCGCATCCCCGCTGAGCTTCGGCAGACCCTGACCGCGCAAGCGGAACACCGTGCCGCCCGTCGTGCCGGGCGGCACGACCAGCGCCGCCTCGCCCGCCGGTGTCGGCACGCGGACGCGGGCGCCGCGGAGAGCTTCCCAGACGCTGATCGGCACCTCGCAGTGCACGTTGTCGCCCTTCCGGCTGAAGAACGGATGCTCGCGCACCCGCGTGCTCACGATCAGATCGCCGCGGGGGGCGCCGAAGGGGCCGGCGCTTCCCTCGTCCGCCACCCGGATCTGCGCGCCGGAGTCGACCCCCGCCGGGATCGCCACGTCCACCCCGTCGACGGCGCGGCGCACGCCGCGGCCGAGACAGGCGCCGCACCGGCGCGGGCCGACCGCGCCGCTGGCGCCGCAGTCTGCGCAGGGCGAGAAGCGCTGGACGTCCACGCGGACCCGCGCACCCCGCGCCACCTCGGCGAACGACAGCTCCACGACGGCGTGGGCGTCGTCGCCGCGACGTCCCGCATCGAGCGCGTTGCCCGCGCCCACCGCCTGACCGAACCGATCGTACATGGCACGCGCGGTAGGATCGGCGAGCACTCGGTACGCCTCGGCGATCTCGTCGAAGAGCGCCCGGGCCTGCGCGTCCCAGAAGTTGATGTCCGGCGAGTACTGCCGCGCGAGCCGCTGGTACGCCCGGCGGATCTCGCGCGGCGGAGCCGTAGCCGCGATGCCCAGCACCGCGTAGTAGTCGCGCCGCATCACGCCCCTACTTCTTTTTCTCGCCCAGATCCTCG
>QHSI01000190.1 GCA_003221515.1 Candidatus Rokuibacteriota bacterium | reverse complement strand
CGATCACCCTTGTGCATCTGCGGCGCGAGCCGCGGCAGCCGCTCGGCGGCCCACACGTCCGTGACGAGCAGCGGCCACGACGTGTCGGCCGGCGGAAATCCGATGTCCACGACGACGACTTTCCCGCACCACTCACGCTGCAGCAGGTGCCCACGCCGCGCGCCGCCGAACGTCACGGTGACGCGCGCGCGGATCGGTCCGTGCGCCTCTCCGCTCGTCAGATCGAGCCCCGTGGGTCCGTCGATCGCCACAACGGGAGCGCCGTACTCCGCCAGGCGCTGCGCCAGCGCGAGCACGTCGCCCTTCGCGGGACCGGCGGCACCGGTGCCGAGCAACGCGTCGACGGCAACGGCGGCCTGAGGCCAGGCTTCCTCGCGACCCAGCTCGCGCACGCCGTCGAGCCGGGCGAGCGCGCGATTGTCGATTGCGTCGTCGGTTTTGGGATCGAGCGCGGAGACCCAGACCGGAATGCCGGCTGTGTGCAACGCGCGCGCGAGCACCCAGCCATCGCCCCCGTTGTTGCCCGCGCCCGCGGCGATCAGGACGCCCCCCCCGCCCCCGCCCCCGGTGAGTGCGTCCGGCATCTCGTCAACCAGTACCTGCGCGACGGCGCGACCCGCGGTCTCCATCAGCACGCGACTGGGCACCCGATACTGCGTCCGTTCCGCCGAATCCCACGCCGCCGCTTCGCTCGCCGAGAGCACCGGAATCGGATTCACGGAATCACCACCCCCGCGTAGCCCACGACCCGCGCGTTGTCGCCCGAGACCCAACCGGAGTGGCGATAGTCTACCACCTCGGCTCGCGTGGCGCCCAGCGCCCGCGCGGCCTCGAGCACGATCGCCGCGGGCGCGCGCCCACACATCGAGATGTGCTCGCGCTTGCAGCGCTCGAGCAGCTGCTCGCCGTTGAGCGCCCGCACCGCCTCCAGCGCGCGCGCGTCCTTCTGCTCGGACACCGCGGCCGGCTCGTAGTGATTGAGATCGCTCGAGGCGAGCAGGAGCACCGGTTCACCCGTCGCCCCCACGAGCCGGGCCAGGATCTCGCCGAGCCGGCGCGCCGGCTCCCACGCATCCCAGGCAATCACCAGGGGAGTGATGCGGACGTCGGCGCGCAGCAGCTGGAGAAACGGCAGCACGACCTCGATTGCATGCTCAGCCTCGTGCGCGGCGTGATCGATTTCCACCAGGCCTTTCGAAATCTCGAGCAGCGCCTGCGAGGCGTCGGCATCGACCGGGACGTCACCCAGCGGCGCCGGGGATCATGACGCGGGCGAAGACGCTTGCGGCCGTCGGACCGGAGTAGATGTAACCCGCATGCGGCGCAATCACGGCGCGCACGTTCCCCCGCTCCGCCGGCGGAGAGGGGGACAGGGGGTGAAGACGGCGCGCGTCGGCGAGAAGCGTAGCCACGGTCGCTCGCAGCTCGGTGGGATCGTTCGGGTAGAACCGACCGCTGACCGCGGGTTGCCGGATCACTCCCCTGAAGTAGATACTCCCGGCCAGCGATAGCCAGCCCCCGCCTTGAAGACGTCGGCGAAATCGTAAACGCGCGCGAAGTCCTCGATCCGATCGCTCGGCTGGCGTGCCAGCAACCCGACGTCGATCAACATGAAGACGATCTGGCCAAAGTCCTCGGTGCCGTGGACGCCCCAGTGCGCCAGCACCGCCGCGGCGAGCATCCCGAACTGCTCCAGGGCGAAATCGCGGCAGGACCACGCCAGCTCGACGCCGCTCAGGTGACGACGGGCCGGGAGACGCGTCTGCGCGAATTCCAGGGCCGCCAGCACAAAGACATAGGCGCGCTCGTTGTACTTGCCGTCGCGCTTGCGGATCTCGGCGAGCGCCGCTTCGAGCGTGGCGACGTCACTCATCTGCGGGCTTCGCCCGGAGGCGGCGGAGGTACCGGAGGCCCGGGAGGTGCTGAGGCGGGCGGTGGGGGCGTCACAATACGAATTCCCCCGGAGCGCCTCCGCTCGTCGGCCGGAGGTGCGTCGAGTAGGGCGAGTTCGAGCACATCGTCGATCGTTTCCACCAGCTTGATGTCAAGCAACTTCCGCACCTCTTCCGGCAAGTCGATCAGCGCGCCGGCCGCCGGCACAGGAGTGAGGCGAGCGCCGCCGCGATCGTGATGCCGGCGGAGGGACCATCCTTTGGGACGCCTCCGGCGGGCACGTGCAGGTGGACGTCGGACTGCGTGAACACGTCGAGCGGAATCCCCAGCGCGGCAGCGCGCGCCCTGAGCAGGCTCCAGGCCGCCTGCGCCGATTCCTTCATCACGTCGCCGAGCTGGCCGGTCAACGTGATCTGCCCCTTGCCGGGCATCCGGATCGCTTCGATGAACATGATGTCGCCGCCCACCGGCGTCCATGCCAGCCCGGTCGCCACGCCGATCTCGGGCGCCCGGCCCGCCACTTCGCTTTGGACCTTCGGCTGGCCGGCGTACTTCTCCAGGTTCTTGGACGAGACCTTCACCGTTTTCGCACCGCCCTCCACAACCTCCAACGCGGCTTTCCTCAGTACGCCCTGGATTTCGCGCTCGAGCTGGCGGACGCCCGCTTCGCGCGTGTACTCGCCGATCAGCCGCTCCAGCGAGCCGTCCGCGATGTGTGCCCGCCCACCGTTCTCGCCTTTCCCTAATCCCGTCTCCTTGAGCTGGCGCGGCAGCAGGTAGCGCTTGGCGATCTGCAGCTTCTCCGCCGGCGTGTAGCCCACCAGCGTCAGCTGTTCCATGCGGTCGAGCAGTGGGTCGGGAATCGGCATCGTGCTGTTGGCGGTCGCGATGAACATGACGGCCGACAGATCGAACGGCACCTCGAGGTAGTGATCGACGAACGTCGAGTTCTGCGCGGGATCGAGGACTTCGAGCAATGCCGCGGTCGGGTCGCCGCGCACGTCGGCGCCCATTTTGTCGACTTCGTCGAGCATCAAGACGGGACTGCGTGTCTCACTGCGTTGTAAGGCGTGAATGATGCGTCCCGGGATGGCGCCGACGTAGGTGCGGCGGTGGCC
>QHSI01000048.1 GCA_003221515.1 Candidatus Rokuibacteriota bacterium | reverse complement strand
GGAGATCCCGAGGATGCTCGCGAAGGCCCTCGCGGGGGGTCTGTCACTCCAGGGCACCGGCGAAGCCTTGTCGATCGGGGCCGCCGGCCTGTTCATGCGATCGCTCACGGGGAATCCGATGGACGTGCACCTGCATACGGGCGCGAACCTGCGCCGGTATCTCTTGAAGCTGGAAGGCGTGAGCCTGCGCAACAAGCTGCTGGCGCTGCTGACGTGGCACACAGGCCCCGAGGTGCGCTCGACGCAGAACCGCATGGAGCCGCCGCCCCAGCCGAATCGGGAGGCCGTCGCGGCGCTGCCCGTTCGCACCCAGGCCGCGTTGCTGGATGCGCTCGAGGAGAGCATCTACACGCAGCCGCCGACCGATTGGTCGAAGGTCACCAATCTCGGGCAGATGCGTGCCGTTCCCGAGGTGAAGAACACCGTGAACCTGGCGCAGCAGTATGCGGACCTCGGGTACGACCCGGATGCGCTCATCAGCCGTCTGGCCACGATTGTCGTGCACGACAACTTCACCGAGATGCACGCCTTCAAGCACCATCAGGCCACCTTCGAAGAGTTCCACGCCACCCGCCTTCCGTGGCGCTGGCGCCATCTCGTGAGCGCGGCCCAGGCGTCGGCCATCTCCTACGGCAAGAACATGGAGGTCTACGAGGAAGCGGTCGAGCTCCTCCACGCGTAGACAGGAGAATTGCCATGCCGTTCTACGAAAGAGGCCGCGTCCGGATCCACTACGAAGAGGTCGGTTCCGGCTTCCCCCTGCTGCTCATCCCGGGCGGCGGGCTCAATTCCGCCCTCTCATCCTGGCAGACCGCCTCGCCCTTCAACCCGATGGAACGGTACAAGGACGACTTCCGCTGCATCTGCGCTGACCTGCGCAACGCCAACCCCGGCCAGTCCAGCGGTCCGCTGGAGATCGACCGCCCCTGGGATGCCTATGCCGACGACCAGCTCGGGCTGATGGACCACCTCGGTATTCGGGAGTTCCTGGTCATGGGCTTCTGCATCGGCGGGCCGATGATCCACAACCTCATTCGGCGGGCTCCGGAGCGCGTCGTCGCGGCCGCGATGATGCAACCCAGCGGCTTCAGGCCCGAGCTCCCGGACCTCTTCTACCAGAACAACATCAAGGGCTGGGGGCCGCCGCTTTGCGAGAAGCGCCGCGACCTCACGATGGACATGGTCCATGCTTTCCTCACCAGCATGTACACCAACCGCGCCGACTTCGTTTTCACCGTGTCGCGCGATTTCGTGCGCTCCATCCAGACGCCGCTGTTGATCGCACCCGACGACGTGCCCGCGCACCCGTACAAGGTCGCGATGGAGGTGGCCAGCCTCGCCCCGAACGCCGAGGTGACCATCTATCCCTGGAAAGATTCGCCGGAGCACATTGACGAGGTCGTGGAGCACGCGCGGCGCTTCCTCAAGGCGCACGAACCCGTCACCGCCGGGCGTCAAGGACGACTCTAGCGGTCTAGTCGTCCAAACGTCACTCGACCACGGTCTCCCACCTGGGCTTGTCACCCATGGTGGCTATGCCCGCTACCCATACCGACGACTCGCACCCGATGGTTCATCCCGTCGGCGATATACAGGTGCCCCTGGGGGTCTATCCCGCAGCCGTGAGGACGTTCCAGACCGGCGTCCGTGGCGGGTCCGCCGTCGCCATCGCCTCCCCGGTGCCCACCCGCGATGGTGGTCACGATGCCGGTCACTCCATCGATGCGGCGGATCGCATGGTTCTCGGTATCAACGACGATGACATTGTCCTGATGGTCGCACCGGATGGCCTTGGGCGCACCCCAGGTGGCGGCGAGGGCCGGGCCACCGTCGCCGCTGTACCCCCGTTCACCGGTACCGGCGAAAGTGGACATGATCCCGTTGGCATCCACTTTTCGGACGCCGTTGCCCTCGCGCTCGCAGATATAGGTATTCCCCTTGCTGTCCATGCAGACCGCGCGGGCGCCCATGATGGAAGCTTGCGTCGCGGGTTTTCCATCCCCCGTCCGTCGCTTCTCACCGTTACCGGCGAAGGTCGTGATGATGCCGGTTTTCAGGTTTAGACGACGTATCCGCTGATCCTGGATATCCGCGATGAGCAAGCCGCCGTTGCCGTCCAGGAAGCAATCGTTCGGCTCCCGCAACCGGGCCAAAACGCCGGGGCCGCCGTCGCCGTCGTAGCCCGGTTCGCCGGTCCCGGCCACGGTCGTGATGGTCCCCGTGGCGGCATCGACTTTGCGGATGGCGGCGTTCAGCCGGTCGACGATGTAGATATCGCCGTTGGTGTCGACCTGGAGGGAGTACAGGTTATTGAGGGTGGCCTCGGTTGCCGGGCCGCCGTCTCCGGAGTAGCCCTGACGGCCGCTGCCCGCGACGGTCACGATGACCCCGGAATCCCTGTCGATACGGCGGATGGTGTGGTTGCGCCCGTCGCAAATGTAGAGGTTGCCCAACGTATCGAAGTCACACCCGTATGCTTCGCCGATTAACGCGTGTGTCGCCGGGCCGCCGTCGCCTGCGTAGCCTTCCTCTCCCGTCCCGACAACCGTCTGGATCTTGCCAATCTCCAAAGGCATGCGCGACCTAGGTACAGCGGGGACAAGAGCCCGTCAAGGAATTTCACGCCGCCGGCGCGTGCACCGGCGGCGTGGTGGATCGAGACAGAGACGCCGCGATCGGTCACCGCGGCGCGGTCATTCACTCCTTCGGCACCAGGACGATCTCGATGCGGCGGTTCTTGGCGCGGCCTTCCAGCGTCGCGTTGTCAGCCACCGACTTGAACTCGCCGAAGGCGGCGGCGGACAGGGCGGCCGGCTCGATGCCCTGCGTCTGGAGATAGCGGGCGACGTTGATCGCGCGCGAGGCCGACAGCTCCCAGTTGGTCGGATAGCGCTGGGTGAGCGGGCCCACGATGGGCTTGTTGTCCGTGTGCCCCTCGATACGGATCGACTTGTCGGTCACCGTCTTGAGGATCTCGATGACCTTGCCGAGGACCACCAGCCCCTCCTGCTTCACCTCCGCCTTGCCCGAATCGAAGAGGATCGCTTCGACCATGTTGACGGTGAGCTTGCCCTTCAGCTCGGAGATCGTCACCTGCCCCTTGTCGATCTCACCCTTCATCTTCGCGACGAGCTGGTCGTAGGTCGAGCTGACCTCGCGCACTTTCTCCTCGCGCGCCTTGTTCGCGTCGGTCAGCTCCTGCGTGAGCCGGGTTTTGTCCTCCTCGAGGGTGCCGACACGCTGGCGCAGGTCCACGATGCTCTTGCCAAGCTCGCCCGATTTCATCGTCAGCGTGCGCTCCAGCTCCTCGTTGCGCTGGCCCGCGTCGGCGAGCTCGCCCTTGAGGCGCGCGTTCTGTGCGTCGAGGGTGTTGTAGCGCTCTTCGGCTGCCTGCACCGTCTTCGTGTACTCGCCCTTCGAGACGCATGCGGCAGCGCCGAGCGGGACAAGAGCCAGAATGGTGATCGTCAGGAACGTCTTGGGCATCGGTGGTCTCCTGAGTCGTAACGCCTGGCGGACTCGCCAGTGAGCGATTGCGGCGGCGATCCATTATGAAACACAGGACGCCCCGTCGACGAAAACTCGAATGCGTCTCGCGGGGCCGCTGGGCTCGCTCATCCGCATCACGGGTGTCAATTCGCTCGTGAAATGCCAAACAGCCCAATGCGAGCGGTGATCATCGTCGCCGAATCAGTGTCTTAGGCGTACGGCCGGATGCTTGCTAAGCGGTAGGCCGCTCGTTCGTCCATGCCCGGTACAAGGAGGGGTCAATGTTCGAGCTGATTCAGCGAATTCCAGAGCCCTGGCGTCAGCTGACGGATCTTCTGATCGTGCCGCTGGCGTGGATTCCGCGCATGCAGCACACGCTGTGGGACTTCTTCTTCGCCCCGGGTCCGTGGTGGCTCGTCGCCGCGAAGTTCCTCTTCCTGCTCTTCCCGGCTCTGCTCGCGGTCGCCGCCGTCTGGTGCACGCAGCTCTCCATCTACACGTTGCCGTTCCGCTCGGGGCGCGTGCAGTTCATCCCGACGATGATGCTGACGTGGTGGGATGCCGTGCGCGCCGTCTGGCTGTACTGGGTGGGGATGTTCCGGTTCATCGGGGTGGCGCTGGGATGGGCGGTGACGTTCAGCACCTTCGTGGCGAAGCTCGTGCTCGAGGTGATCCGCCAGATCGTGCTCATGCCCTTCACGATGACCGGCCGGATGACGGAGACCTACTTCAGGCCCGGCGTGCCCTGGGTCGCGTTCGTGATGCTCGTCTTCTGGTGCGTGCTCGAAGCCGCCATCTTCAGCTACACGCTCATGCCGACGGTGACCGAGCTCCTCGCCGACCTCGTCGGTGGCGACTCGACGGCGCGCTTCACGGGCGCCATCCTGTACTTCTTCCTGCTGCTACTCGTCATGGGCAGCTTCGCGTGCGTGCAGACCTTGATGGACGCCGTGAGGAAGCGGGAGTGGAAGTTCATCGTCCAGATGGTCGTGGTGGAGCTGTTCGTGATGTTCTTCGAGGTCATATTCCTGTACCGGGAGCTCATCGACGCATTGACGCCGTGGATTTCCCAGCAGACGGGTATGAAGCTGGGTCTCACGGTCACGCTCTTGCTGTCGTCGTTCGGATGGATTGGTATCCGCGGCATGACGTGGTTCCTGTTCGGCCAGTTCGGAACACCGCCGATGCTCGCCTTCATCTCGCGGCGGCCGATGGTGGACGAAGGCGCCCCGCGCCCCGCCACCAGTAAGCCGGCGCCGGACTGGTGGCGCCAGCCGGTGGCCGAGCTCAAGCAGGAGATCGAATGGCTCCACGCCAAGAGTGAGGAGCTCCTCGACTACCTGGTGCTGCCGGTCTTGCAGATTGCGGCGGCCGCGCTCAATTTCGGGATGGTCCTGGTCACCTCCCGCCAGGTCTTCTCGCTACCCTTCAAGGAAGCGAAGGAGATCACGCAGACCTGGCACATATTACAGTCCCTACACTTGCACGCGGCGCCGCGGAAGCAGGCGACGCTATGAGGCGCCCGGGCATCTCGCTCACCGCTCGCCTGGTCGCGGCGGCTCTCCTCAGTGTCACCGTTGCGGTCTCGGCGGCGGAGACGGAGGATAACAAGGCGCCGCGGTCGACGCTCTTCGTCGGCGTCGACACCAGCGGATCCTTCCGAAGCGCCTATGACGATGCCCTCACGTTTGTCGCCCACTACCTCTACGGCCACATGCATGAGCTGGGCGGCCTCCCGAAACCGCGTGATCTCTTCGTGACGGCCATCGGAGGCAAGGACAACAACGAGCCGAAGTCCTTCCACCCGATCCACGACTTCAACAACAAGGACGTCAGGCAGATCGAGACGGACCTCCGGAAGTGGTTCCCGCCCACCGACACGCTCACTGATTTCAACGTGTTCTTCCAGCAGATCGCGCGCACCGTGAAGGAGCGGAATCTCGTCCTGGCGCCGATCACCGTGATCGTGGTCAGCGACGGCGTCCCCGACGTGCTCGACGGGACGATCAAGTCGGGCTCGCCCGCCTCCTACCAGCGGATCGATCTCAGTCCCCTCGATTACCTCTCGAAGAACGTCACGGTCCGTCTCGTCTACGCGAGCCCGAAGGTCGGCGACAACTGGCGAAAGCTGGTGAAGCGAGACCGCGTGCGCTTCTGGGCCGTGGAGCACGACGTTATGAAGGGCTGGCGCGCCCAGATGCGGCCGGATACCGACCTCGCCAACCAGGACCGCTTCTGGAAGTGGGTGAGGGACAACGTGGATTACCGCGTGCGGCGCGGCGTCTAGTCCAACGGAACCGCCTTCTCACTGATTGAGAAGCCCCGGCGCCCGCCGCCGCATCCAAATGAGATGATGGGCTCGCTGATCGCAGCCGCCGGCGCTCTCTGGGTGGTTGTCATCATGTGGGACGCGTTCGAGGCGCTCGTGCTGCCCCGGCGAGTGACGCGGCGGCTACGGCCGACGCGGATGTTCTATCGCGTCACGTGGCAGGTGTGGTCGGCGGTCGCGCGCCGCATGCGCCCGGGCGGCCGCCGCGAAACCTAC
>QHSI01000007.1 GCA_003221515.1 Candidatus Rokuibacteriota bacterium | reverse complement strand
GATGTAGTCGAACGCCTGCGCCTCGCCGGGGCTCCCCGACTCGCGCTCGAGGGCGCCGATCGCGCGCACGTGCTGCATGAGCGTGGCGGGCGACACGTCCTTGCTGAGCGCCTGCTCCAGCGGATCGCGGTACTCCCAACACGAGGACGCCGTCACGAGCGGCCTCCGTGCGCGGCGACGAGCTCGTCGACGTTGGCCCAGCTCATCGCGCGCTGGCCGGCCTCGAGGTCCTCGATCATCGCGATGAGCCGGCTGGTGAGCGGGAGCTCGATGCCATGGTGAGACCGTGAGCATTCATCGCGGCGACGTGATCCTCGGCTCGATCCGCGAGCGGCACGTCCTGACCCGCCCTGGCGAGCGCGGCCCCGGTCACGCCACCGATGGCGCCGGCTCCGTACACCGTGATCGTCATGGACACTCCCTCGAAGGGCTGGCGAAGATGTCGAATCATGCGGCGATCGGCGCGGCCTGTCAATGATCCCGCCGCTGTCGGGGCGCCGGCCTGGCCCCTCGTTCGGACTACGTCCTCGCCCGCAGGAGAAGCGAGGTGCCGATGCCCATGAAGATCACGTTGGCGGTCCAGGCGGCGATCAGGGGCGGGAGGAGGTCGGCGCGCGCGAACGCGAGGGCGACATAGTGGACGGCGAGGTAGCCGGCCATGATCGCGATCGCGAGGCCGATGCCGAAGAGCCGGCCGCCGCGTGGCGACTGCAGCGCGAAGGGAATCGCCACCAGGACCATCACGAGATTGACGAGCGGGAAGGAGAACTTGGAGTAGAGCTCGACGAGATACTTCCGGACCTGGAAGCCGGCCGCCTCGAGCTGCACGATGTAGTCCCGGAGCTCGCGATAACTCATCGTGCTGACGGGCTTCTGGATGCGGATGAAATCTTCCATCTCCTCCTTCAGGTCCAGTGCGGTCCAGACGAACGGCACCGTCTGCACCGCGCCGCGGGTGCCGATCTCACGGTACGCTCCCTCGCTGAGCTCCCAGCCCGCCGGCGTCCAGTGCGCGCGCCGTGCGTCCAGCCGGCCGGTGAGCCGGAATTCCTTGTCGACCTCGAGAATCGTCATCCCGTACATGTCGTCGGTCCCCGGATTCAGCAGCTCGACGCGATAGAAGCGCGAGTCCGCGCTGCGCACCCACAACCGCTGGCGCGACTGCAGATGCCGTGGCGCCTGGCCTCGGATCTTGACGCGGTCGACTTCGTCGCCGCGCTCGTTGAGCGTCGGGAGCGCCAGCTCCTGGAAGAGTCCGGCGACGAGCGCGACGCCGAGCCCCAGGCCCAGGATCGGCGCGCTGACCCGGTAGAGGCTGACGCCGGCGGCCTTCAGCGCGGTCAGCTCGTGATAGCGCGTCAGCGTCAGGAACAGGAAGATCGTCGCGACGAGCATCACCACCGGCAGCCCCTCGTGCAGCGCGGCCGGCAGCCGATAGGCGAAGTGCTCGAAGATGTAGATCAGCGGCGGCTTCATCCGCAGGTAGCGGTCCAGGGTCTGTAACAGATCGATCACCACGAAGAGCGCCGCCGCCACCGCCAGACCGATCCCCATGAACGTGACGTACTCGCGCACGAGATAGCGGTCGACGATGTGCGTCGAGTCGCGCGCGACCATCGTGTGTCCGCCGGCGCTCCAGGCGCGGCCGGGCGCGAGGCGCCAGAGACCGCCGAGCGCGCGCCACACCAGCGGCATCGCGGGCCACTTCCACTCCCGCGCCGTCGCCACCAGGAGGCCGAGACCGACGGTCGCGAACAAGACGTTCGGCGCCCAGATCGCGATCGCCGCGGGAACGCGAGCGCGCAGCGCCGCCCCCTCCAACGAGGTCATGACCAGGTAGTACGTCACCAGGATCACCAGGCTGCCCACGAGGGCCACGCTGCGGCCGCCGCGATGGGAGCGAACGGCCAGCGGAAACGCGACGAGGCCGAAGACGAGCGCGGCCAGCGGCAGCGCGTAGCGCTTGTGGCGCTCGATCTGGAACGGCGCACGACTGTGCGGATCCGTCCGGTACTCGGCGATCTTCTGGCCGAGCTCGCTCAGCGTGAAGTCCTTCTCGGGCTTCTCGCCGCGCGGCGCGCCCTTCAGTGGCGAATCCACCGAGAGGCTCATGTCGTAGAGGTTGAACACGGTGTAGCGATAGCGTGACGCGCTGGCGGCGCCGCCGGTCGGCGACGACGTCGTGCTCGTCACCGTCTGCGGCGCGTCGACCGGCATGATGTCGGCTTCGTTGACGGCGCCGTTCAGCAGCCGCAGGGTGATCCGGCGATTGGCCTCATCGGTCAGCAGCCGGCCTTCGCGCGCGGTGATGATCCGCGAGAGCTTGGGATCGCGCTCGTCGGAGACCAGCAGCCCCTTCAGGGCGACCTGCGAGGTCGAGACTTCCTCGACGTAGATCGTCATGTCGCCGAACGTCGCGTTGAACACGCGCTCTTGCAGGCCACTGACGGCGCGTGCCTGAAGAATGCGGAACAGCTGGCGCTGGAACTCACGGTTCGCGGCCGGATTGAGCACGAGCGTGAGCCCGGCCGTCGCCACCGTCACCAGGAGCGACGCGGCCAGGATCGGACGGAACAGGCGCAGCACGCTCACGCCGGCGGCCTTGAAGGCGACGATCTCCAGATCGCTGGCCAGGCGGCCACCGGCGAGGAGCACCGCGACCAGCAGCGCCATCGGGAGCGTGTGCGCCATGAACGACGGGAGCATGTACACGAGGAGCTGGAGGACGAGATGGAAGGGGACGCCCTTGGTGATGACGAGGTCCGTCAGGTGATAGATCCGGTCGATGACGAGGAAGAACGTGAACAGCGCGCCACCGAATCCGAACGGCGAGATCAGCTCCCGCAGGAAATACCGATCGAGCACGAGGAACCGCACGCGTCTGTTGTACCATAGGCGCGTGAGCCGGCCATCGGGTCGCACGACGCGGAGACTGCTCGTCGGCCTCGCGATCCTCGCCGGCGCGACGGTGACGTCCGACCGGCCGAGCGTCGCCGGCGGGCCGCCGGACCGCCTCGATCAGTTCCGCCGCCTCGCGCTGTCGGGCCCCTCGATGTGGCAGGTCGACACCGACGCGCCGATCGACGCCTATCGCGAGATGTACGCGCTGCTCGACGAAGAGATCGTCGAGAGCCTCGGCACCGGCGGACTGTTCGCGTCGCCCGCGTTCCTTCAAGATAGGCTCGACGCGTTCAGCGAGGCGTGGGGCGCGGCGGCCGTCGGCGTGGTGCGCGTGGGCCGGTTCGTCGTGGGCGCCTTCCAGATGAGCGACGCGCCGGGGATCAACTCGGTGCGCGTCTACGGGCGGCTGGGTGGCGAGGCCGCGCTGCTGACGACGCTCTCGCGCGACGGCCGCCCGACGGTCTTTCCCTGGGCGCCCGCGGCGAACGGCGTGCCCCAGTTCCTCGCCGCCTGGGAAGGTCCGGCGTCGGGCCGAGGCAGCCGGGCGCTCCGCCTCGACCTCGTCCGCCAGCAGGGCGACGGTGTGCGCGTCGTGTGGTCCTCGACCGACGTCTTCCCGAGTGGCTTGATGGCGCGCGCGTACACCGTGCGCGGCGAAGAGATCCGCGTCCGCTACGAGCTCCACTATCCGGGCTGGATCCCCGGCTGCGAGGGGCAGACCGAAGCCGAGGACGTGTTCGTGCCGGCGCGCGAGAGCGGGACGATCGCGCGCCGGCCCGGACGGCAGCTCAACACGTGGCACCGCGAGCTGCGCGCGGCGGTCGCGCAGGTCTTCGACGCGCTCGCCGCAGACGATCGGAGCGCGCTGGCGCGGCTGGTGGCCGACGCCGAGCTGCGTCGGCGCCTGCCGCCCGCGCTGCGGCCCGAGCCGGCGTGCGACGCCGCCGACAACGCCACCAGCCCGCACACGGTCTCGATCGCCGCGACCGCCGAGCAGACGCCGTGGGCGCTGACGTTCGCGCGCGCCGGCGCGCGCTGGCGACTCACCGCGGCCCGACCGGTGCTCGAATGAGCACGCCGCCGACGAGCCCGCCACCGACCCAGATCTCCGACCGGTACGATCCGTCGGCGGTGGAAGGGCGCTGGTACCCGCTGTGGGAGTCGCGCGGCTACTTCCGTGCCGATCCCGACGCCCGCGGCAAGCCGTTCTCGATCGTGATCCCGCCCCCGAACGTCACCGGATCGCTCCACTGGGGCCACGCGCTCAACAACACGCTGCAGGACGTGCTCGTGCGCATGAAGCGGATGGACGGCTTCAACACGCTGTGGGTCCCCGGGACCGATCACGCCTCGATCGCGGTCCACGTGCTCCTCGAGCGGCAGCTCGCCGCCGAGGGGAAGACCAAAGAAGGCCTGGGTCGCGAGGCGTATCTCGAGCGCGCGTGGAAATGGAAAGAGGAATCCGGCGGCGCGATCGTGCGCCAGCTCAAGCGCCTCGGCGCGTCCTGTGACTGGACGCGCGAGCGGTTCACGATGGACCCCGGGCTGTCGCGGGCGGTCCGGGAAGTGTTCGTCCGCCTCTGGGACGAGGGGCTGATCTACCGCGACGACTACATCGTGAACTGGTGCCCGAGCTGCCAGACGGTCCTCTCCGACATCGAGGTCGAGCGCGAGGAGCGCGACGCGGAATTCGTCTACATCAAGTACGGTCCGGTCACGCTGGGCACGGTGCGGCCGGAGACCAAGCTCGGCGACACCGGGCTCGCCGTGCATCCAAAGGACAAGCGCTACAAGCATCTCGTCGGCCAGACGCTCGAGGTGCCGTCGGTGGACGGTACCGTCTCGGTGCGGGTCGTGGCCGACGAGGCGGTCGATCCCGACTTCGGCACCGGCGTGATCAAGGTGACGCCAGGCCACGATCCGGTGGACTTCGAAATCGGCCGCCGCCACAACTTGCCGATCCGGACCGTCATCGGCTTCGACGGCAAGATGACCGCCGAGGCCGGACGCTACGCGGGGCTCGACCGCTTCGAGTGCCGCAAGCGGATCGTCGAGGATATGAAGGCGCTCGGCCTGATCGAGCGCATCGAGCCCTACCGCCACGCGGTCGGCGTGTGCTACCGCTCCAAGACCGTGGTCGAGCCGCTCGTCTCCAAGCAGTGGTACGTGAACGTGAAGCCGCTGGCGGAGGCGGCGATCAAGGCGGTGCGCGAAGGGCGGATCAAGCTCGTGCCCCGCAGCGCGACCAAGACCTACGACCACTGGATGGAGAACATCAAGCCCTGGTGCATCTCGCGGCAGCTCTGGTGGGGGCATCGGATCCCGGCGTGGCACTGCGACCGCGATGGCTCCGTGCACGTCTCGCGTGAGGACCCGACGGCGTGCCCGCAGTGCGGGGGCCCGCTCCGACAGGACCCCGACACGCTCGACACGTGGTTCTCGTCAGGGCTCTGGCCGTTCTCGACGCTCGGCTGGCCCGACGACACGCCCGAGCTCCGGACCTACTATCCGACGTCGGTGTTGATCACCGCGCCCGACATCATCTTCTTCTGGGTCGCCCGCATGGCGATGTTCGGCATCCACGTCATGAAGGAGGTGCCGTTCCGCGACGTGTACCTGCACGCGATCGTGCGCGACGCCGAAGGACAGAAGATGTCGAAGTCCAAGGGCAACGTCGCCGATCCGCTGGAGGTCATGGGGAAGTTCGGCACCGATGCCTTCCGCTTCACGCTGGCGGCGCTCGCGGCCCAGGGGCGCGACATCCGGATCTCCGAGGAGCGCATCGAGGGCTACCGGAACTTCGCCAACAAGATCTGGAACGCGTCGCGCCTGGTCCTGTCCAACCTCGACGGGTACGACCCGGCGGCGGCCAAGAAGACGGCGCCGGCCCTGGCCGACGTGTGGATCGAGAGCCGTCTGGCGGCGACGATCGCCGAGGTACGCACGGGGCTCCGGCGCTACAAGTTCAACGAGGCGGCCTCCGCGGTGTACCAGTTCCTCTGGCACGAGTTCTGCGACTGGTATCTCGAGATCGCGAAGCTCTCGCTCTACCGCGCCGAGAGCCCGGGGCAGCGCGCGCGCACCCAGGCGACGCTGGTCAGCGTGCTCGAGGCGACGCTCCGGCTGCTGCACCCGTTCATGCCGTTCATCACCGAAGAGGTCTGGCAGCGGCTGCCGCACAAGGGCGAGTCGATCATGATCGCGCCGTTCCCGAAGGCGGCGCGAAAGCAGCGCAACGCGGACGCCGAGCGCCAGATGTCCGCGGTGATGGATCTGGTGACGGCGGTCCGGAACATCCGTGGTGAGATGCGGATCACGCCGGCCCAGACGCTCGCGGCGACGGTCCGGCCGAGCGCCGACGCGAAGGACCTCTACGCGGCGGCCAGCGCGCTCATCGAGACCCTGGCGCGCGTGCAGCTGACCGTCGATCCACGGGCGGCGCGGTCGAAGAATTCCGCGTTGGCCGTCATCGGCGGGTCAGAGCTCTATGTGGAGCTGACCGGCGTCGACGTGGCCGCCGAGCGCCAGCGCATCGAGAAGGAGATCAGGCGCACCACTGACGCCATCGGCTTCAGCAAGGCGAAGCTCGCCAAGCCGGAGTTCGTCGAGCGGGCGCCGGGGGACGTGGTGGCCCGCGAACGGGAGCGGCTCGCCGAGAACGAGGGGCTGCACGCCAAGCTCGTCGCGAGCCTCGCCTGGATCGATGACGGCTCCCGCTAGCACCGAGGCGGCCATCGTCCGGCTCGCGACCGTTGCCTCCACTCAGTCCGTCGCGTTCGCGCTCGCCGAGCGCGGCGCGGCCGATCGTACCGTGGTCGTGGCCGACGAGCAGTCGGCGGGCAGGGGCCGACGCGGGCGAACCTGGCGGGCGCCGGCCGGCACGAGCTTGCTCGCCTCGATTCTCGTCCGATCGCGGTTGCCGCGGCCGTTGCTGGCCACGCTCTCACCGACGGCTGCGGTGGCCACCGCCGAGGCGCTCCGCCGGGTGGCGCCCGTGTTGGCCCGGGTCAAGTGGCCGAACGACGTCCTCGTCGACGGCAAGAAGATCGCGGGGATTCTCCTCGAGTCCCGCGTCGGAGCAGCCGCGCCCGTGACAATCCTCGGCATCGGCGTGAACCTCGGCCAGCGCGAGTTCCCGCCCGAGCTGGCCGGTATCGCCACCTCGGTCGCGCTCGAGACCGGCCGCAGTGTCGACCGCGACGCGATGCTCGCCGTCCTGCTCGAAGAGTTCGACGCTTGGCGGGCCCGCCTCGAAGGCGAAGGCTTCGCGCCCGTGCGGGAGCGGTGGCGGGCGCTCAGCGACACGCTGGGCCGGCGCGTCACGGTGGACGCGGTGACGGGCGTCGCTCAGGATCTCGACCACGACGGCGCCCTCCTGATCGACGTCGGCGGCACCGTGCAACGCGTGATCGCCGGAGAGATCATCGCCTGACACCGGACAGAGGAGAGGGCCCATGCTGCTCGTCGCTGACGTCGGGAATACCAACACCAAGATCGGCGTGTTCGACGGGGCACGCCTTCTCGCGTCCTGGCGCCTGACCAGCCGCCGCGAGCAGACCGCCGACGAGTACGGGCTGTTCATCGGGACGCTGCTGCAGACGCGCGGCATTCGCGCCCCCGACATCCTCGGCATCGCCATCTCGAACGTCGTGCCGCCGGTCCATCAGACGCTCGAGCGCATGTGCGAGATGTACTTCGGCACGGCGCCCTACTTCATCGAGCCCGGGGTCAATACGCGGATGCCGCTCGTGGTCGACGCGCCGACGGAAGTGGGCGCCGACCGCTACGTGGACGCGTTCGCCGCGACGGTGAAGTACGGACCACCGCCGCTGATCGTGATCGATTTCGGCACGGCGACCACGTTCAACTGCGTGAACGCGCGCGGCGAGTTCATCGGGGGCGCCATTGCCCCGGGCATCGCGACGTCGGTGGACGCGCTCGTGAACCGGGCCGCCCGCCTCGCCCGGGTCGAGCTGGCACGCCCGAAGGAGGCGATCGGCCGCAACACCACGACGAACCTCCAGTCCGGCGCGATCTACGGGTACGCCGGCCTGGTCGACGGGCTCGTCGAGCGGATGCGGGGCGAGATGGGCGGGACCGCGCAGGTGATCGCCACGGGGGGCAACGCCAGCCTCGTGGTCGACGTGGCGCGCAGCGTCGAGAAGGTCGACGAGCACTTGAGGCTCGACGGGCTCCGGATGCTCTACGCAGACGCCCATCCCTCGGATGGAGGCGTTGACACTGGATAGCCCCCTCGGTATACTGCACGAAATCTAGTGGTGCTCGGGTCGGGGGATCCCTATATGCGGGGGTCCCAGGGATTGACGAGGGATCGCCGACGGGAGGGTGAGAGATGGGGATGTGGGTCGGGCGAGGGCGCAAGGCCAGGGTCGCGTACGGGTTCGATGACATCGCGCTCGTTCCCGGAACCGTGACCGTCAACCCGAACGAAGTCGACATCTCCTGGGAGCTTTGTGGCCATCGTTTCGAGCTGCCGATCATCGCCGCGGCCATGGACGGCGTGGTGGGACCACAGCTCGCCGTCGAGATGGGACGGCACGGCGGCCTCGCGGTGCTGAACCTCGAAGGCATCTTCTCCCGCTACGCCAACCCCGAAGAGGTCCTCGAGCGGATCGTTTCGGCCACCCAGCAAGAAGCGACCAAGATCATCCAGTCGCTCTACGTCGAGCCCATCAAGGAAGAGCTGATCCATCAGCGGATCCGCGAGATCAAGAAGGGCGGGGGACCGGCGATCGTCTCCTCGATCCCCCAGCGCGCCGAGCGCTTCGCGCAGATCGCGCAGGAGGCCGGAGCGGACATCTTCGTGGTTCAGTCCACGGTCACCACCGCCCGCCACATCGCCACCGAGTATCCACCCGTCGACTTGCGAAATTTGAAGAAGCACCTGGCCATTCCCCTGGTCATCGGTAACGTCGTCACCTACGAGGCGTGCCTCGAGCTGATGGACGTCGGCGCCGACGCGCTGCTGATCGGCGTGGGCCCGGGCGCCGCGTGCACGAGCCGCGAGGTGCTGGGCCTGGGCGTGCCGCAGGTAACGGCCACGGCCGACGCCGCCGCCGCGCGCGATTTCCACTGGAAGCAGACCGGCCGGTACGTGCCGATCATCACTGACGGCGGCATGTCGACCGGCGGCGACGTGTGCAAGGCTCTGGCCTCCGGGGCCGACGCGGTCATGATCGGCTCGGCGTTCGCGCGCGCGACCGAGGCGCCCGGACGTGGCTATCACTGGGGCATGGCGACGCCCCACGCCAACCTGCCGCGCGGCACGCGGATCCGCGTCGGCATCGCCGGCACGCTCGAGCAGATCCTCTTCGGCCCCGCGTTCACCGAGGACGGGACGCTCAACCTCGTGGGCGCGATCCGGACGTGCATGGGCTCGGTCGGGGCGCGGACGGTCCGAGAGCTGCAGCAGACCGAGCTGATCATCGCGCCGACCATCAAGACCGAAGGCAAGGTCTTCCAGCAGGCTCAGAAGCTGGGGCGCCCGCGGTAGCCGGGCGTCCATGTCGGCCAGCGCCGGCAAGATCGCGGTCCTCGATTTCGGCGGTCAGTACACCCAGCTGATCGCGCGGCGTGTCCGTGACATGTCCGTGTACTCCGAGATCTTCTCCTGCACCCACCCGCTCGAGCCGATCCTGGCCGCGGGCTACCAGGGCATCATCCTCTCCGGTGGGCCGTCGAGCGTCTACGAAGACGGCGCGCCGCTTCCGCCGAAGGCGCTCTTCGCCGCGGGCATCCCGGTCCTCGGGATCTGCTACGGCATGCAGGCGATGGGCTACCTCATGGGTGGCCACGTGGTGCCCGCCGAGCGCCGAGAGTACGGCAAGGCCGAGATCACGCTCCAGGGGTCGAGCCGTTTGCTCCACGGTGTCGAGCCCGAAGCGACCGGGCGAGTCACGGTCTGGATGAGCCACGGCGACACCGTGCTCCGTCCGCCGAAGGGTTTCACGGCGCTCGCGCAGACCGCGAATTGCCCGGTCGCGGCCATGGCCGACGAGGACCGGCGGCTCTACGCAGTCCAGTTCCACCCGGAAGTCGTCCACACGCCTCAGGGACAGAAGATCTTCGAGAACTTCCTGGCGATCTGCGAAGTAAGCCGCACGTGGTCGATGGCGGGGTTCATCGACTCCACGGTGGAATCGATCCGGGCGCAGGTGAACGGCCAGCGCGTCCTCTGCGCGCTCTCCGGCGGCGTCGACTCGGCCGTGACCGCGGTCCTGGTCCATCGGGCGATCGGCGAGCAGCTCACGTGCATGTACGTGGACAACGGGCTCATGCGCAAGGGAGAGAGCGAGTCGGTCGTTCACACCTTCCGTGACGCCTTCAAGATTAACCTCATCCACGTGGATGCAACTAGCCAATTCATTGGTGCTCTCCGTGGGGTCACGGATCCCGAGCTCAAGCGCAAGCGCATCGGCGCCGAGTTCATCGCCGTCTTCGAGGACGAGGCACGCAAGCTCGGCGACATCCCCTGGCTCGCCCAGGGCACCCTGTACCCCGACGTGATCGAGTCCGTCTCGTTCCGGGGGCCGTCGGCCACGATCAAGACGCACCACAACGTCGGCGGGCTCCCGCTGAAGATGCGGTTCAAGCTGGTCGAGCCGCTGCGAGAGCTCTTCAAGGACGAAGTCCGACGCCTGGGCGAGCTGCTGGGACTGCCGCCCGAGATCGTGTGGCGCCAGCCGTTTCCGGGGCCGGGGCTCGCCATCCGTGTACTCGGCGACGTCACGACGGATCGCCTCGAGATTCTCCGCGAGGCCGACGCCGTCGTACAGGAAGAGGTGCGGGCGGCCGGCTTGGAGCGGGAGGTGTGGCAAGCGTTCGCGGTGCTCCTGCCCGTCAGAACCGTAGGGGTGATGGGGGACTTCCGCACGTATGCGCACGTCGTCGCGCTCCGGGCCGTCATGAGCCAGGACGCCATGACGGCGGACTGGGCACGACTGCCCTACGATCTACTCGGCCGGATCAGCAGCCGGATCATCAACGAGGTGAAGGGCGTCAACCGCGTGGTCTTCGACATCTCGTCGAAGCCTCCGTCCACGATCGAGTGGGAGTGAGGCAGTAGGAGGTGAGGCCGTTCGACGGCCGAGCCGACGCTTCAATGGCTCTGAAAATAGCCGGAGGGAGTAGTCCGACCAGCGATGCAGCATAGCGACTTCGTCCACCTGCACGTTCACTCCGAGTACAGCCTGCTCGACGGCGCCGCCCAGCTCGAGAAGCTTGTCCAGAAGGCGAAGGAGCTGCGCTTCCCGGCGATCGCGCTGACCGACCACGGGAATCTGTTCGGCGCGATCGATTTCTACCTGGCGGCCCAGAAGGCCGGCGTCAAGCCGATCGTCGGCTGCGAGCTCTACGTCGCGCCGGGCAGCCGCAAGGAGCGCGGCTCGCAGGATGGCGGCTACGAGGGCGCCAACCACCTCACGGTCCTCGTGCGCAACCGGACCGGCTACAAGAACCTCATCAAACTCGTCTCACGGGCATACCTCGAGGGCTACTACTACAAACCCCGGGTCGACCACGAGCTGCTCGCCCAGCACGCCGACGGGCTGCTGGTGCTCTCGGGGTGCCTGAACTCCGAGGTCTCGCGGAACCTGAGCGCCGGGGACGTCGCGCGGGCCCGCGAGACGGCGGGGTGGCACCAGGAGGTCTTCGGCAAGGACCACTACTTCATGGAGGTCCAGGCCCACGGCCTCGAGGAGCAGACGCGCGTCACCGCCGACACGCTGCAGATCGCGAAGGCCATCGGCGCGCCGGTCGTCGGGACGAACGACTCGCACTACCTCGACGCCAGCCACTCGCGTGCGCACGAGGCGCTGCTCTGCATCCAGACCGGTACGAACCTCCAGGACCCGGGCCGCTTCCGCTTCTCGACCCAGGAGTTCTACGTCAAATCCGCCGAGGAGATGGCGCTGGTCTTCGCCGAGGTGCCCGAGGCGTGCCGCAACACGCTGGCCGTCGCCGAGCGGTGCAACCTGACGCTCGACTTCGGCGAGTTCCATCTGCCGCGTTACGTCGTCCCCGAAGGCCACACGCTCGACAGCTTCTTCCACGAGCTGGCCGATGCCGGGCTCCGCCGCCGCTACGGGCCGACCCCCGGGGACGCCATCCAGGCGCGACTGGCCCACGAGCTCGCGGTGATCGAGAAGATGGGGTTCGCGGGCTACTTCCTGGTGGTCTGGGATTTCATCCGCTACGCCCGCGAGCGCGGGATCGCCGTCGGTCCCGGGCGCGGCTCGTCGGCCGGGTCGCTGACCGCGTACTGCCTCGGGATCACGAACATCGATCCGATACGTTACGGTCTGCTCTTCGAGCGATTCTTGAACCCCGAGCGCATCTCGATGCCCGATATGGACATCGATTTCGCGGACGACCGCCGCGACGAGGTCATCCGCTACGTCGCGGAGCGCTACGGGCGGGATCGGGTCGCCCACATCATCACGTTCGGCACCCTCGGCGCGAAGGCCGCGATCCGCGACGTCGGCCGGGTCATCGGCATGCCGTACGCCGACGTCGATCGCATCGCGAAGCTGGTGCCGAACTTCCCGTTGAACATCACGCTCGAGGACGCGCACCAGAAGTCGCCGCCGCTGGCCGAGCTGGTGCGGAGCCAGGCGAACGTGCGCGAGCTGTGGGAGATCGCCCGGGCGCTCGAGGGCTGCACGCGGCACGCCTCGGTGCACGCCTCGGCGGTCGTGATCTCGGACGAGCCGCTCGAGGAACACATCCCGCTCTACAAGGACCCCAAGCGTCCGGAGCTGATCACCGGCTACGCCATGGGCCCGATCGAGAAGCTCGGCCTGCTCAAGATGGACTTCCTCGGCCTCCGGACCCTCACGGTCCTCGCCAACACGGTGGCGCTGATCAAGGAGTCCCGCGGCATCCAGCTCGACCTCGACACGCTGCCGCTCGACGACGCGAAGACGTACGAGATGCTGTCGGAGGCGCGCACCTTCGGCGTGTTCCAGCTGGAGTCTGGCGGCATGCGCGACGCGCTGCGCGGCCTCAAGCCCGAGCGCCTCGAGGACCTGATCGCGATGGTCTCGCTCTACCGGCCCGGCCCCATGGAGCTGATCCCCGATTTCATCCAGCGCAAGCACGGCCGGTCCAAGATCACGTTCGAGCATCCTGCGATGGAGAAGTTCACGCAGGAGACGTACGGGATCATGGTGTACCAGGAGCAGATCATGCAGATCGCCTCGGACATGGCGGGGTTCACCATGGGCGAGGCCGACATCTTGCGCCGCGCCATGGGCAAGAAGGACCGCGAGCTGATGGCGAAGCAGCGCGAGAAGTTCGTCACCGGCTGCCGCGAGCGCGGGACGGCGGCCGCCAAGGCCGAGCGCGTCTGGGAGCTGATGGAGAAGTTCGCGGGCTATGGGTTCAACAAGTCGCACGCCGCGGCGTACGGGCTCGTCGCCTACCAGACCGCGTACTTCAAGGCGAACTATCCGGTCGAGTTCATGGCGGCGTTGCTGACCTCGGAAATGGGCGACACCGACAAGATCGTGAAGTACATCGAGGAATGTCGGGCGATGGGGATCCGCGTCGAGCCCCCAGACGTGAACGTGTCGGCCGTGCAGTTCACCGTGGCCGGCGACACGATCCGTTTCGGCCTGGCGGCGATCAAGAACGTCGGCGAGGCCGCGATGGAGTCGATCCTGACGTCCCGGCGCGAGCAGGGCGCCTTCCGCACGCTCGAGGATTTCTGCGCGCGCGTCGACCTGCGGCTCGTGAACCGTCGGGTGGTGGAGAGCCTCATCAAGGCCGGGGCGTTCGACTCGCTCGGCCTCACACGCGCGCATCTGCTGGCGACCACCGACGCCGCGCTCGAGAGCGGGCAGCGCCAGCAGCGGGATCAGGCCGAAGGCCAGGGCTCCTTCTTCGAGCTCCTGCCGGCGCCGCCGGCGCGCCCGGGCGGTCCGGTCGCCGAGGTCATGCCGGAGTGGGACGCCGATCAGCGCCTCGGCTTCGAGAAAGAAGTGCTCGGCTTCTACATCTCCGGCCACCCGCTCGCGCGCTTCCGCGGGGTCGTCGAGACGCTCGGCATCACGACCTCGGGCGACCTCGCCGCCAAGGGCCACGGCGCCCGCGTCATCCTCTTCGGCCATCCGACCGGGCTCAAGGAGACGTCGACCAAGAGCGGAAACCGGATGGCCTTCTTCACGCTCGAGGACATGGACGGCACCGTCGACATCACGGTGTTCCCGGAGCCGTTCAAGGCCGCGGCCCCGTGCCTGCGCTCGCGCGAGGCGCTGCTGGTCCGCGGCCGCGTGGACGACGGCGAGAAGGGACGGGTGGTGCTTGCCGAAGACATCCGCCTGCTGGAGCAGGCGCTGGCGGAGTCGTCCGGGCGCCCGCGCAACGGCGGCGCGGCGCCCGAGCCGAACGCCTGCCGGATCCGCGTCGCGCCGGGCAAGGACGCGAGCGCGTCGCTCGCCGTCGTGCGACAGCTGTGCGAGGCGCATCCGGGCCGCGTGCCCGTGTTCCTCCATCTGCTGCTGGACGCCCAGGAAGTGGTCGTTCGGGCGCGCGGCTTGTCCGTGGACGGCAGTCAGGAGCTCGTCGCCGAGGGCGAGACGACCCTCGGCGCGGGCGCGATCAGCGTGGACTATGCCGGACGCGCTTGATTTCGAGCTGCCGCTCCTCGAGATCGAGAACCGGATCGCCGCCCTCCAGGGCAACGCGGACGGGCCCCGGGCGCGCGACGAGATCGCCAAGCTCGAGGACCGGCTCGCGCGCCTCCGCCAGAAGACCTACTCCAGCCTGACGGCCTGGCAGCGTACGCAGCTGGCGCGCCATCCGAAGCGCCCGCACACGCGCGACTTCTTCAAGCTGCTGTTCGAAGACTTCGTCGAGCTCCACGGCGATCGTGTCTTCGGCGACGACGCGGCGGTCGTCGCCGGGCTGGCGCGCTTCGAAGGGCAGGGGGTCGTCGTGATCGGCCACCAGAAGGGCCGGGACACCCGGGAAAAGATCGCGCGCAACTTCGGGATGCCGCATCCCGAGGGCTACCGCAAGGCGCTGCGCCTCATGCACATGGCCCAGAAGTTCGACAAGCCGGTCCTCACGTTCATCGACACGCCCGGCGCGTACCCGGGGCTCGGCGCCGAGGAGCGCGGCCAGGCCGAGGCGATCGCGCGCAACCTGCGCGAGATGGCCGGGCTGCGGACGCCCATCCTGACGGTCGTGACCGGCGAGGGCGGCAGCGGCGGAGCCCTGGCGATCGGCATGGGCAACCGGGTGCTCATGCTGGAGCACGCGATCTATTCGGTGATCTCGCCCGAGGGGTGCGCGGCGATCCTGTGGGGCGACGCCAGCAAGGCCCCCGAGGCCGCCGAGTCGATGCGGATCACGGCGCCCGACCTTCTCAAGCTCGGCGTGATCGACGCGATCGTCCCCGAGCCCGTCGGGGGCGCTCATCGCGACTGGGAGGGCGCGGCCGGCCACTTGCGCGAAGCGCTGCGCGACCAGCTCGGCCAGCTCACGTCCAAGCCGGCCGACAGCCTCGTCGCGGAGCGCTACGAGAAGTTCAGGAAAATCGGCGCGTTCGAAGAGGCGTCGACGCCGTCCGCCGGCGCATAGAGCGCCAGCGCCCTAGCTTGGTCGTCGCAGCAGTGCTCCCGCTACGTCCTCGTCAGTGACGAGCACGTTCATGAACCGGCCCGCGAGGGCGCCGCGCACCGCCTCGAGCTTCGCCTTCCCGCCGGCGATCGCCACCACATAGCGGTCGTCGCGCCGCGAGAGGGCCTGGAGCCGGTCGCCCGGCACCGAGAGCACTCGCCGCATGAGCGCCTGGAGCTCGGGGCGGTCCACGATGCGGCCCTCGTGGTCGAACGGCTGGTAGTTGATCTCGCCGACGACGCCGAGCTGGCGTAGCCGCTTCACGCTCACCCCATAGGATTCCGCCAGGGAGCAGAAGCCGGGCGTCTCCTCGCCGATGAGGCCGATCCCGACGAGGGCGATGTCGACGTCCTGGGCCGCCTCGTAGATGCGGCGGATCTCGGGATCGCGCAGGAGTCGACGGCGCTCGCGCTCGATCTCCCGCAGCGAGAGCAGGTGCTGCACCGGCAGCGCGTAGGCGTGCACGTGGGGCCGGTACTTCGCCGCCATCATGCCGACCAGTGTGTTGGGGAAGAGGTCGACCAGCTCGAGCGTGCTCTCGCCGGACAGCGGGTAGAGGACGAGGTCGCGAAACCGTCGCTCGTGGAGCTGCCGGATCGTCTGGTAGAGCGTGAAGCCGCACGAGAGGCCCACGCGCAGGCCGTTGGCGGCGATCTTCTCGAAGTACGCGGCGGCGGCGGTCCCCAGCTCTTCCTTGACGTCGCCCCGACCGCCGGCCGGCACCACCACCGCGTCGCGGAGGCCGAAGCGTTCCACCAGCCCGGCCTCCAGCTCCTCGCGGCGCGGCAGGTCGAGCTCGACGCGCACGAGCCCCTCGTCGAACGCGCGCTTGAGCAGACGCGAGACCGTCGCCGCCGAGACGCCCAGCGTCCCGGCGATGTCCTTCTGGCTCCGGCCCTGGCGGTAGTAGAGCTCGAGGCACCGCACGGTCTGCCGGAGCTCTCGCGGGGTGACGGAGGCTGCTTTCATGCCGACGCCGCCCTTCTCGAAATAAATTTCACGTCCATAAATTTCTTGCTTGACGCTCCCAGTGTACCTCGATATTCTCGAAGGCAACCACCCCGAGCTTTTTCTTCCGAACCACGCAAGGAGGCGTGCATGGCGGCGAAGCGCTACGGCCCCCAGGATGGCCAGCCCGCAACCAAGATGACTGAGTACCATCAGTCCAAGGACGAGCTCGCCGGGCTTCCCGTGACCGTCACCGAGAAGATCCCGGTGACCAACACGCCGAACATTTTCTCGTACAAGTCGTACGTGTTCGCGAAGAACCCCGCGCTGGTCGCGCGCTTCATCAAGGCCACCAAGGCCGACGTTGGCGGGGTCGGCGGGCACGTCGTCGCCGCCGACGAGGTGAAGTCGATCATCGCCAAGTACGTCCTCGACAACAACAGCTACCGCGGCGAGCCGATCTTCACCTCGCTCATCGTCACCCACACCGGCGACGACTGCGCGGTCACGGGCATCATGGCCGAGAGCGTGGACATGACGGTGGTCGACGAGCTCATGTGGGACGCCCTGCAAGAAGGCGCCACCAAGGCCGCCGAGCTCGGTCTCTACGGCCCCGGCCAGGACCTGGTCGCCGACGCCTTCACCGGCAACCTCCGCGGCGCCGGGCCGGCCACGGTGGTGCTGCCGTTCCCGGTCCGCAAGGACAACCCCTCGCAGACCGTGCTCGTCTCCTTCGCCGACAAGACCGAGCCCATGGCGTTCAACCACTACGCCACCGGCGCCTACATGCTGCCCCGCTTCAACACCGGGCTGATCATCGCCTCGTCGAAGATGAAGCGCGGATATCTCTTCGAGATCGTCGACCTCGATACCAAGGCCCAGGCCGTCGAGGCTGGCGCCCACCCGCGGGATCAACGGGCGCTCGACACCAAGATGGAAGAGCTCGCCAAGGGCCTGCAGGAGAAGGTGATCACCCTGCGGACGCCCGAGGACATCTACGACATCGAGGGGCTCACGCGCTCCTCGCGCTTCGTGATCGCGCGCATCTGGAGCCGCAACGAGAAGGGCGAGCGGGATCAGCTCGGGTACGTCTGCTCGGCCGAGCGGCTGCACAACATCAAGACCAAGAAGGGCTTCACCTACGGCGGCAAGGACGACCCGGTGCTCATGGCCTTCGCTCAGGGCGACTGGCCGGCGCCCGGCGAGATCACCTCACCGTGGGCCACCGCGCCGATGGTGGCCGGCGACTGCCGCGGCAGCCACAACCTGCACATCCTGCCGATGCCGCTGAACTCCCAGACCTCGTACTGGTCGGGCCCGATCCTGTCGGCCGTCACGCTCTCCTGCAACATCCACACGGGCCGGATCGGTGCCATCTCCGATCAGTTCGCGCTCGGCACGCCGTGGGACGAGGTGCGTCGCACCGCCTCGAAGCTGGCGATCCAGTTCCGTCACGCGCACGGCGTAAAGCAGCCGGCGACGCTGCACGAGGACGAGCTCGAGTACCAGGAAGGGTGGAAGGAGCGGCGCAACCGCCTCGAGAAGCAGTTCGTCCTCCAGCCGCCGCTGACGTTCGGCAACGGCAACGGCCACCAGGGCGACCTCGGCAAGAAGCCGGTCGGTGCACGGCCCGGCGGTCGTCCCGAAGAGATCGATTAGGGATCGTCGAAGATCCGGATAGGTCCCCAGGCGCCCCGGTGCTCGTCCAGACTGGGGCGCTGGTGCGTATAGGGGATCCGGCTTCAGGGGACGCGACGGCGAGCTAGACCGGCCTGGACATCTGCCTCCCGAGCCTGAGCGCCATCCAGCCGAGGACGACGACACCGAGCACGAGGCTTCCCCAGAGGATCCACCGCTTCCAGTCGACTCGTGCGCGCGTGACGGCTTCGCCGCTCAGTCGCTGAGGGTCCGCCACGGCCTGGGCGCCTCCGATCACGATCCTGGGCGCCGGCGCCGGTGTCTCGGCTCGTCCGAGCTCGAGGTCCTCCTCGCCCTTGTATCCGGGCACCAGGGTCGCGATCGGAAACGCTGTCGACTTCGCGTCGCGGCTGCCGTACGCGAGCTGGAACGGGCCTGCGCCACGCGAGGTGAACACCAGGCGGTGCGGCACCCAGCCCGCGCTCAGGCCGAGCGGCCCGCCGCCGATTCCGCCGCCGCGCTGATCGATCCGCGCCAGCCAGTATCGGTCGGGGAGCGCGCCGACCTCGATGTCGGCGCTCGTCAGCTCGTCGCCGTCGCGGACCAGTCGATACACGATCGCGCTCGTCACGTGGCGCCAGGGATCGGTGGGCTTCGCGCGCGCGAGGACTTCGAGAGACGCCACCGTGTTCTGCTGCGGAAGCCCGACGCGCAGCCGATCGACCGGGAACTGGCCGCCGACATCGAACTCGTACTCGCCCGGCTTGTCCTTCGCCGGCACGCCCGTGATCTGTTTCCACTGACGCGGCGCCGCGACGGCCGACTCACCCGGCTCGACGGTGAGGCCGGAAAGCTCGAGCGAACCGCTGCGACCCGGCCACGACACTCGCAGGTACTTCGAGCGCCGGGCCGGTACCTCGATCCGTAGCTGCTCGAGGCGCGCGCCGCCGGACGACATCCGCACCACCGGAGCGCCGCTCGCGAGCTGGGTCCACAACCTGAGATCGTCGCTGCCCTCGACCATCACGCGTGTGAAGACCTGATCGACGCCGGCTGGCAGCTCGAGCGCGACCGCTCGAACGGGCCTGTCGAGCGCGCGCACGTCGGCGAGGTAGCCGACCAGCTTCGCGCCGCGCGCCGGCCGGCCCTCGCGCGTGCGCAGGTCGACGACCGTCCGATCGCCGCGCCGTTCGAGGTGGAGCTCGACGCCCTCCATACCGGTCGGCTCGTCGGTGCGGATCGCGAACAGCGTGACCGGCAGGGGACGGGGCTTCTCCGTCGTCGTGGTGGCCCGTGGGCGGAAGGCGTGCGCGACCACTTCGCCCGCGCCGTTGAAGACCCGCACGTCCGCCAGATCCGCGTGGACCACACCTTCGTAGACCGCGCGCGGCAGCGCGAGCTGCTGGAGCGCGTCCTGACCGCTGGTCTGCAGCGGGATGCCGTACGCGAAGTCGCGCGGCTGCTCGGCGGCAGCCAGGGCGGGCACCAGGAGCAGCGCGACGATCAACGATCTCATCGGGCCTCGCGCGGAGACCGGGGCGGCACGGGCGAGAAGTAGCCGAGGACGAGCATGAGAACGCCCACGCCGACGAACGACACGATCCGCTGGATCGTGCCGACGTTGGACAGGTCGACCATGAAGAGCTTGACCACCACGACGGCCATCAGCACTGCCCCAGCGATCCAGGCGGCCCGCAGGCTCTTTCGGGTCGCGACGCCCATGCTGGCCAGCGCGACCAGGGTCCACAGGATCGAGAACGCGGTCTGGACCACGTCCGAGCGCAGCATCGCGTCCAGCGCGAACGGGACGCCGGCCCAGTGGTGGAGCGTCCGCAGCAGCACCGCGTTCGCCCACACGAATACGAGCGCGGTCAGCAGGGCGCCGGCCTGCGCGAGCGATACCGCCGCGATCGGTTGGAGTCCCAGCCGGCGGATCTCGACGAACCAGAGCGCCACGGCGAGCAGGGCGCCGACCTGGGCGAGATCGAGCGGGTTGAGCATCGGAACGTACGGCAGCGGGACCGGATCACCGTTCGACACGAAGTTCACGAGCAGCCCCCAGAGCACCAGGAAGACGGCGAGCGGCGTCGCCCCGGCCACGAGGTACGCCCGGCGATGGGTCGCAACGGGCCACGGGATCCGCGTGCCGGAGAATGCGAGCGCGGCGAGGAGCGCGCCCGGGACGAGCGCCCAGCCGATGATGGGCCAGACGGCGCGCCCGGCCACGAGCCTGTCGATACCCCAGGCGATCTCCCAGCTCGCCAGCACGGCAAGGAGCCACACGCCCACCGCGTGAGCCCAGTAGCGATACTGGTTGCCCGGGGCGTCGTGCCGGCGCAGCAGGACCAAGTGCGCCACGAACGCGAGGGGCCACCCGAGGTAACCCAGATGCGCCAGCGGGTGCATCTCCTGCGTCACGCTCGCGCCCAACACGATGACCATGAGCGGCGTCACCGCGTGCGCCGGATAGAGCGCGAGGCGCCAGTCGAGACGCGTGTGGAGCCAGCTGAACGCGGCGCACGAGGCGGTGAGGAACACGAGCGCGGTCTGGATGCGATGGGCGAGGGCCACCTGCCGGTCGATCTCGCCGAGCGCACCGCCGACCCACCAGGCGATCCCCCATCCGAACAGGGCGCGCGCGACGATCCGTTCGGGCTCGGTGAGCGTGGCACGATGTCGGTCGAGGTACCACGCGCAGAAGAGACCGGCGACCGCCAGGAACACGCAGCCGAGGTAGGCGCTG
>QHSI01000006.1 GCA_003221515.1 Candidatus Rokuibacteriota bacterium | reverse complement strand
CGCGACTTCTCCTCCTCCCACTCCTCCGCGATGATGTCGTTGCAAAGCTCGATGCACTCGTCGCAGATATAGACGGTGGGGCCGGCGATCAGCTTGCGGACGTCGTTCTGGCTCTTGCCGCAGAACGAGCACCGGAGGGTGCCGTTGCGTTCGCTTGTACGGGCCATCGGCTCCCTACTTATGGGTCGCGAGTGCGGCCGGTTCGCTCACCGCGCGCGTCGTCGGCTTGGACGAGATGACTTCGTCGACGATTCTATATTCCCGGGCCTGCTCCGAGGTCATGAAAAAGTCGCGGTCGGTGTCGCGCTCGATCTTTTCCATGGCCTGACCGGTGTGGTGAACGAGGATGCGGTTCAGCTCTTCGCGCATCCGGAGGATCTCCCGCGCCTGGATGTCGATATCGGTCGCCTGGCCCTGCACGCCGCCGAGCGGCTGGTGGATCATGATCCGCGCGTGCGGCAGCGCGAAACGCTTGCCCCGGGCGCCGGCGCAGAGCAGCAGCGCGCCCATCGAGGCCGCCTGGCCCATGCAGATCGTCGAGATCGCCGGCTTCACGTACTGCATCGTATCGTAGATCGCCATGCCGGCGGTCACCGAGCCGCCCGGCGAGTTGATGTAGAGGTAGATGTCCTTGTCGGGGTCGTCCGCCTCGAGGTAGAGCATCTGGGCGATCACGAGATTCGCCAGCTCATCCTCGATGAAGGTCGGCAGGAAGATGATCCGCTCCTTCAAGAGCCGCGAGTAGATGTCGAACGCCCGCTCACCGCGCGGCGTCTGCTCGACGACCATCGGTACCAGCGCCATCGGCGATCTCCTCCTGCTCACGCGCTCACCTCGAGTCTTCATTCGGCTTTCACCTTCGCGTTCGTGACGAGTAGCTCGAGCGTCATCCGGTCGCGCAACCCCTGGCGAAGCCCGTCGAGGTCGCCGCTTTTCTCCATCATACGCCTGACCGCCGGCGTCGGACGCTGACTGGCCTGCGCCAGCCGCTCGACCTCGGCGTCCACCTCGGTCTCCGAGGGCGCGATCGCCTCGCGGTCGGCGATCGCCTCGATCAGCAGGGCGCGGCGCACGACCGTCTCGGCGCCGGGCCGCAGCTCGGCGATCAGCTTCTGGTAGTCCCACGGCAGCTGCTCCGGATCGATCCCCTGCCGCCGCATGGACTCGCGCGCGTGCTCGATCCGGTGGGCGACCTGGCGCATGACCAGCGCATCGGGCACGGTGAACTCGTGCTGGGCGACCAGCACGTCGACGATCTTTTCCTGGAGCGCCCGGCGCTCGTCGTGCTCGCGCCGCGCCTCGAGCTGCTTCAGCACCTCGGCGCGCAGGGCCGCCAGCGTCTCGAACTCGCCCAGTGACTTCGCGAAGTCGTCGTCGAGCGGTGGCAGCGTCTTTTCCTTCACCTCGATCAGCTTCACGGTGGCCTGGCCGCTGCGCCCGCGCAAGTCCTCGCGGCGGTGGTCGTCGACGAAGCGGACCGCCACCTGTCGCTCTTCGCCCGCGCGCAGGCCGACCACCCCGTCGTCGATCTCCGGCAGCACCGTCTTGGCCCCCACCAGGAACTCGTAGCCGGTCTGGCTCGTCGGCTCGTGCCCGTCGATGGTCAGCGTGTAGTCGACGACGACCAGGTCATCGGTGGCGGCAGGCCGCTCGACGGCGTGGAACTGCGCCTGCTGCTCCCGCATGTTCCGGAGCGCCGCGTCGACGTCCTCGGCGGTCACCGGCTTCGGCGCGTGCTCGACCTCGATGCCTTTGTACTCGCCCAGCGTAATCGCGGGCTTGACCTCGACGACGGCGATGAAGCTCAGCGGCGCGCCCTCTTCCAGCTTGACCTCCTGGAGGTCGGGCTCGTTGACCGGATCGAGCTTCGCC
Source organism: Candidatus Rokuibacteriota bacterium (assembly GCA_003221515.1). GTDB lineage: Bacteria > Methylomirabilota > Methylomirabilia > Rokubacteriales > CSP1-6 > AR31. The sequence goes on along the minus strand of QHSI01000006.1, from coordinate 22,660 downwards.
TCGGAGAGCGCCTGGCGATAGACGTCGGGGATCAGGTGCTCGGCCACTTCGCGGCGCACGTCGTCAGAGAAGTGCACCTTGACGAGCGAGCGCGGCACGTGGCCCTTTCGGAATCCGGGCAGGCGCGCCAGCTTCTGCACGCGGCCGTACGCCCGCTCCCACTCTTTCTGGACGACGTCCACCGGCGCCTCGATGGCGAGACGCCGCTTGCAGCCCTCGATCGGCTCGACCGCGACCTTCATCGACACTCCGGTGTGGCGCGAGAGGGGAGAGTATTCAAGACGTTCGGAGTCTATCACGCCCCGGTCAGGACGCCATGGCCGCCCCCCTGGCCAGCAGCGCTCCGGGGACTCCCCGAATTGCATCGGGGCGGCTCTTCTGCCTATGGAGAAGTATGCTATGGAGAAGTATGGACGAAAGCGAGCATCCGGCGGATCACCCGTGCGCCCACCTCGCCGTGGTCGCCCGCGAGGAGCTGCCTACCTACACATCGCTCAGGCGCAATTTCGTCGACGCGTCCATGGAAGTGGTCCTCGACCGGCGAGACGGCGAGCGGCGCCGAGCACACGCCCGGGTGACAACCGAGCGCCGACGCCAGGATCGACGCCGGCGCGATATCACCACCGACCTTATGACGTCCGGCTGGGTGCTGGTACGCCGCGACATGGGCGCCACGTCCGATTCGACCCGATGGTCGCTCATCCCCGGGATGGAGCCCGCGCGCGTGCGCAGCGAGGCACTGCTGCCGGTCAGCAACGAGGCGGAGGCCCTCGAGGCTCGTGATCGGAGCCGCGCGCTCGCGGCCAGTGTCGGCATGTCTCTCACCGAGGCGGCGAGCGTCGCGGCGGCGGTATCCGAGCTCGTGCGGAACCTCATCGCCTACGCGACGCACGGGGAGGTCATTCTCCGAGCAATCGAGACCCGACGCGCGCACGGGATCGAAGTGATGGTGATCGACGAAGGGCCGGGCATCGCCGACGTCGGGCAGGCGCTGCAGGAACGCTTCTCGACGTCCGGCGGCCTCGGCCTCGGGCTGCCCGGCGTCCGACGGCTCATGGATGAGCTCTGGATCGCGTCACGGATCGGCAAGGGAACCACGGTCGCGATCCGGAAGTGGCGGAGCGAACGCTAGGGGTGCTTCCCTCCCGAGTGTTCTAGACGGCGCCGCAAGGCGGCTCGACGAGGCCAAGAACCAGCCAAGATCGAACAGCGTTCGCGAATGGTCGATGAATGGCGCGCGCGCCAACGATGCGGAGGTACTTGGTGCGAGAGGGGGGAGTCGAACCCCCAAGGGCTTTCGCCCACTGGATCCTAAGTCCAGCGCGTCTGCCAGTTTCGCCACTCTCGCGTCGCCCGGATTATCGCATGCGGGCAGTGCTTCCCTATTCGACCGCGGCCACCGACGTGACCCGTGGTCTTCCGGTAATGCCGTTGGATCATGAACGGAGACCTTCCACCGGCGCCGTAATCTCGGCATCCGGATCGCCGAGGCGCGCGACCTCGTGCTCTCGATTCGCCTCCGCCGCCGTCAGGATGTCGCGCATCCCGAATTGTCGTCGTCGGCCGTATAGGCTAGGCTCCCGCCATGCTTGCGGCGATCGCCGGATACTTCCGCGCGCAGATCGGCGAGATCGAGCGCGACGACGCGCTTCGCTGGTACGGCGCGGCGCTGGCCTTCCTGCACGTCGTCACCTACCTCTACTGGATCGATCAGCGCGTCGTCGGCTTCCTGCACGCCGAGGCCGAGCCGATCTGCTGGCCGCTCGCGCCCGACTGTCACGCGCTGCGCGTGCTGTCCGCGGCCGGCGTGACGCGGCTGCTCCGCGCGTACTTCGCCGCGGCGGTGGGCGTGGGCGTGCTGTTCGCGTGGAAGCCGCTCGTGCCCTGGGCCTACGCGAGCTTGATCGCGGTGAACGTCCTCAAGCTGGCGGTCATGCTGCTGGACTATCGCCTGCGTATGAACCAGCACTACATGGCGTTCGCCGCGACCTTCGTGTACCTGCTGATCCCGGGCAAGCGCCCGGCGCTCCGCGTCCTGATCTCGCTGTTCTACTTCTGGGCCGGCTCGCTCAAGCTCAACTGGGAGTGGATCTCGGGCGCCGGGCTCTACCGTCCGATGTGGCCGTTTGCCGGCGTCGGCGTCGTCATCGCGTGCGCCTATGTGGTCGTCCTCGAGCTGGTGGTGACGTGGGGTCTTCTGGCGAAGTGCGCGTGGATCTTCTGGGCCGCCTTCGCTCAGTTCTTCCTGTTTCACGCGCTGTCGTGGCAGGTCGTCGGCTTCTTCTACCCGCTGCTCATGTTCGCGATCCTGGCGATCTTCCCGCTGAGCCGCGCCGTCGAGCCGCGGGATCCGCCGGTCGGCCTGCTCACCGCGCTGTGGACGGGCCGCGCCCGTCGCTCGGTCTACGCGACCGCGTTGGGATTCTCGCTCTTGCAGCTGGCGCCGTACGCGTTTCCGGGCGATCCGGCGCTCACGGGCGAGGGCCGGCTCTACGCCCTCCACATGTTCGACGCGCGTCCGATCTGCGAGGGTTGGGCCGAGCTGCACAACGCCGACGGCACGACGACCCGACGCGACTTGAAGCTTCGACTCGACACGCGGATCGCGTGCGATCCGATCGTCTACTTCAACCGCGCCCGCAACTTGTGCCGCCAGCGGGACCTCGGGCGGATCGCCTTCCAGGATCTCGACCTCCACCTCTCGGCGCGGCGGGCGACCGACGGCCAGCTGCGGCGCGTGATCGCCACGAGCGGGTTCTGCGCGCGGCGAGAGCGCTACGACCCCTTCCGCCACAACGCCTGGATCCTGACCGAGTGACGGCGCCCGGTCCCGCGGAGTGACGGCGCCCGGATCCTACCGAGTGACGCTCAGCCGAGCGAGCCGACGAGCAGCCGCTCGTGTAGCGCGCTCAGGATCTCGTCGGCGCCGGCGGCCGACCACACGCGGAAGAACGGCGACTGCTGCAGCTCCATGAACTCGCGGTCGCCCCGCGCGCGGGCGTCGTCCTTGCTCTCGCCCGCGCGGGCCGCGCGGATCTGACCGACCACGCGGTCCTTGTGATAGATCGCCGGGTACTCGGTGTAGTGGTAGAGGTACTCGAGGTTCATCGTGTAGAAAACGGCGACGGGGATCGACTGCCACGTCTGGCCGTTCTTCGAGTTCAGGAACTCCGCCATGATGTCGGCGTTGCTGTCCGGCGCCTCGGCGAGGGTCGGGTGGTGGCTGGCGCTGAACTTCTGCCCATCGCGCCGGAAGATCCGGAGCTCGAGCCCGCCGGTGGCCGCGAGCCGCGCCAGCATCGGCACGTCGCGGCGGCAGTCGGACGACCACTCCTCCGCGATCACCAGCACTTTCGCGGGACCGTTGGGGCGGCCGGCCAGCCACTCGATCGCCGCCGTCTGCGCGTCGTCGAGCCGCAGCGCCTCGTAGCTGGCGCGCAGGTGCGCGCTCCAGTCGCGGCGCGCCGCGCCGCCGGAGCCTTCACGCTTGAGGTTCTCGGGGGTGGCCACGTACGCGACGTACTGGTCGAACGTCATGCCCGTGGCGAAGCGCTGGGGCGTGACCACGCTCTTCGTGCGGTCCATCGGGTTGTCCTCCATCCGCTCGCGGCTATACGCGGAACGCTAGCGCGCGGCGTCGACGGCGAGCCCCGGCACGATCGTCGCGTTCGGGAGTCGCCGAAAGACGTCGGGCGCGATCTTGATCTTCGACGAGCGGCTGCCGCTGCCCAGGATCACCCACGGCAGCTCCATCAACCGGTCGTCCACGTAGATCGGCAAGTCCGGCGGCAGCGCGAACACGGTGACGCCGCCGAGCATCATGCCGGTGAGCGCTTTCGTCTCTTCGGCCGAGGCGAACGAGACCTTGGAGACGCCCATCAGCCCCCGGACGGCGCGATTCACATCGAGGCGCGTCGTGGCCTTCACGACGCACGCGCTGAACTGCCGCGGCTCCTTCTTGGAGGCGACGACGATCGTGTTCCCCGCGCTCTCCAGCGGCAGCCCGTATTTCTCACAGCACGCGGCGGTGTCGGCGAACGCCGGATCGATCTCCATCAGCTCGTACGGCACGCCGAGGGTATCGAGGGCCCGGACCACGTGCGCGTCGATCATGGCCGGATCAGCGTGATGCCGTGGCCGGCCAGCGTCAGCGCCACGGTCGCGCCTGGCGACAGCGGCGCCTCCACCGCGGCGCTCGTGACGAACAGCTCCCCGATCTCGGAGGCGATCGAGTACTCCATCCGCGAGCAGAGGTACGCCGCGGGGCTCACGGTGCCGCGCAGCGTTCCGTCGACGGCGTCGTCGCGGGCGATCAGGATCGCCTCGGGGCGGATCGCGACGTCGACCACGCCGTCGGCCAGGCCACGATGCGGCAGCGTACAGGCGAGCCCGCCGATGGTGATGCGTCCCCTTCGCTCGTCGAGACGGCGCAAGACGCCCTTGACGCGGTTGGCCTCGCCCATGAAGCCCGCCACGAAGACGTCGGCCGGCGCCTCGTAGAGATCGCGCGGCGGCCCTTCCTGCGCGACGACCGCGGATCGCCGGTGCCGCCGAACCAGACGTCGCCCTTGGGGTTCGCCGCCTCCGCGCTGACCTGCGCGAACGTCTCGCCGGAGCCCTTCAGGGTGAGGGCGGCCCGAATGCCGGTCTGTCGCTGGAACTCGTTGGCGACACCCTGGCACCACTCGGCCTGCACGCTGCAGTAGACGTTGATCGTCCCCTGCGCGAGCGTCGCCGCCGGCGCCCCCAGCAACGCCGTGAAGAGCAGGACTACCCAGCTCAGGACCAGGGGTACGCGCGTCATCGATCAGCCTCCCGCTGCGTTGCGGCTCGCGGTATTCTGCCACACGGGAGGAGTGCCATGACCCTGGAAGAGCTACGCGACCGGATGCGGGCCGCGCGCATCGAGATCCCCGAGCACCGGCTCGAGCTCGTGCGCCGGCTGTTGACCGACGCGCTCCAGCCGATTCACGCGTTGGATTCGCGCGCGGTGAGGACGCTCGAGCCCGCCGTCACCTTCGACGCCGAGCGCGGGCGAGACGACCATGGCCGCTGAGGATCTCAGTTACGCGACGATCCGAGAGCTCAGCTCGCGGCTGCGCCGGGGGGACCTCTCGCCCGTCGAGCTGACGCGCGCGACGCTCGAGCGCATCGAGCGCCTCGATCCGCAGCTGCACGCGTTCGTCACCGTCACCGCCGATCGCGCGTTGGCCGACGCGAAGGCCGCCGAGGCCGCGCTCGCGCGGGGCGGGCACGCCAGCCCGCTGCTGGGAATTCCCGTGGCCTACAAGGACATCTACGCGACGCGTGGGATCCTCACCACCGGCGGCTCGGCACTGCTCGCCGACTGGGTGCCGGACGCGGACGCCACGTGCGTGATGCGCCTGCAGCGCGCCGGTGCAGTGATGCTCGGCAAGCTGATCACCCACGAGTTCGCGTTCGGGATCCAGTTCCCGGGCCACCGGTTCCCGGCGGCCAAGAATCCGTGGGACCTCGACCGGATGCCCGGCGGATCCTCGAGCGGCTCCGGGGCGGCGCTCGCCGCGGGGCTCGCGTTCGGCGCGCTCGGCTCGGACACCGGTGGCTCGATCCGCGGCCCCGCGTCGTTCTGCGGCATTGCGGGGCTGAAGCCGACGTACGGCCGCTGCAGCCGCGCCGGCGTCCTGACGCTCTCGTGGAGCCTCGACCACACCGGCCCGATGGCGCGTACCGTCGAGGACTGCGCGTACCTGCTCGAGGCGCTCGCGGGTTGGGACCCGACCGATCCGGCGTCGAGCCGCGAGCCGGTGGGCGACTACGTGACGCCGCTCGGCCGCGGCGTGCGCGGGCTGCGCGTCGGCGTTCCGCGCGAGTTCTTCTTCGAGGGTATCGACGTCGAGGTCGAGAAGGCGTTCGAGCAGGCGCTGGCGATGCTGCGCCAGCTCGGCGCCAGCGTACAGGACGTGCAGATCCCCAGCATCCAGGCGGCGGGCGCCAACATGGTCATCATGCTGTCCGAGGCGTTCGCCTATCACGAGCACGATCTAAGAATGCATCCCGAGCGCTTCGGCGAGATCCTGCGTGAGCGGCTGCTGGCGGGGGGGCTCATCACCGCCTCCGAGTACGTGCAGGCGCAGCGCCTGCGGGCCCGGCTGCGCGGCGAGATGGCCGATGTGCTCCACACCGTCGACGTGCTGGCGACGCCGACGAGCCCGAAGCCCGCGCCGACGTTCACCGCCGTCTACGATCCCGAGTACGGCTTCCCGCGCGGCAACACGTCGCCGTTCAATCTGACGGGGCTGCCCGCCCTGGCGGTGCCGTGCGGCTTCAGCTCGTCGGGGCTGCCGCTGTCAATCCAGATCACCGGCCGGCCGTTCGACGAGGCGACGGTGCTTCGCGTGGGTCACACCTACGAGCAGGCCACCGACTGGCACACGCGCCACCCGAAGGTCTGATTTTTTCACACGCTGGAAGGAGCGAGCGGATGGCGTTCGACCGACTGAAGATGCCGATCGGCGACGCGATGTTCACCCAGCGCTCGGTCCGGCGGTTCAAGCCCGATCCGATCCCGATCGAGGACATCCACCTGATCATCGACGCCGCGGTCAAGGCGCCGAACGGCGGCAACCGCCAGATCGGACGGTTCCTGGTGCTGACCGACCGCAACGTCATCCGCGAGTTCGGTACGATCTATCACGAGGCGTGGTGGGCCAAGCGCAAGGAAGAGAGGGGCTGGACCAAGCGCGCGGACATTCCGCCGGAGGAGAAGAACTACAAGCTCGCCAGCGAGCTCGCCGACGAGATGAAGGACGTGCCGTGCGTCGTGTTCGCGTGCGCGGTGCCGCCGGGCACCGCCAACTCGGTGATCCCGGCGACGCAGAATTTGATGCTGGCGGCGCACTCGCTGGGCATCGGCTCGGTGCCCACCACGCTCCACCCGACCGTGATGGATCGCTTCCGCGCGATGTTCGCGATTCCCAAGGACGTGGCCTTCCACTTCTGCATCCCGCTCGGCTACCCGCGTACGGCTTACGGATCGAGCCGGCGGCGACCGACCTCGGAGACCACGTACCTCAACCGCTGGGGCGCGCCGGTACCCTGGACATGACGCGCGTCCTCGTCTATCGTTCTCGTCCATGTCACCTTCAAATCTAGAGAGCCGGTTCCAGACCCTCCACGAGATCGTCCGGGCGGCCCGCATGAACCTGGCGCCCGGCCCCTGGGACTACCTCGCGGGCGGCACCGAGACCGAGACGACGCTGCGCCGCAATCGCCTGGCGCTCGATTCGCTCGCGTTCCGGCCGCGCGTCCTGCGCGACGTCTCGAAGATCGACACCTCCTCGACGCTGTTCGGGCGGCCGGTGCGCATTCCGGTCATGATCGCGCCCGTCGGCTCCGTCGAGAGCTTCGAGCCGGGCGGCGGCGCCACCGCCGCGAAGGCGTCCGCGGAGTTCAACGTGCCGCAGATGCTGAGCTCGGTCTGTAACCCGGGCCTCGAGGCGGTCGCGGGGGCGGCCGACAACTTCCGCATCTTCCAGCTCTACGTGCGCGGCGACGACGCGTGGGTGGACGACCACGTCAAGCGCGCGAAGGACCACGGCTACGCCGCGTTCTGCCTCACCGTGGACACCGCCGTCTACAGCCGCCGCGAGCGGGATCTGGCCCGGCGCTTCGTCAAGCCCTGGCGCACGCGGGCCACCGGCCACGAGTTTCAGGCCGCGCTCAACTGGGATCACGTGAAGCGTTTCAAGGATCTCCACGACATCCCGCTGATCCTCAAGGGCATCGCCACCGCCGAGGACGCGGCGCTCGCGTGCGATCACGGCGTCGACGGCGTCTACGTCTCCAACCACGGGGGCCGGCAGCTCGACCACGGGCGCGGCACCATGGACATCCTGCCCGAGGTCGTCGCGGCCGTGCGCGGCCGCGCGACGGTCATGGTCGACGGCGCGTTCATGCGCGGGACCGACGTCGTGAAGGGCATCGCGCTCGGCGCGCAGGTCGTCGGCATCGGACGCCTCTCGTGCTGCGGCCTCGCCGCTGCCGGCCAGGCCGGCCTCGTGCGCGTGTTCGAGCTCCTCGAGGAGGAGATCCGCCTTTGCCTCGGCCTCCTCGGCGTCAACCGGATCGCCGCGGTCGACAAGGCGTACCTCCACGCGGCGTCGCCGGTGCGCCCGGCGCACGTGACCAGCGCGTTCCCACTCCTGGAGGAAGAGGGTTACTAAGCCGGCGCTGCCCGAACCCCTTCCGGAGGATCCGCTGCCGCTCCTGGCGAGCTGGCAGAAGGAAGCCTTCGCCGAGATCAGGAACGCGCACGCGATGACGCTCGCGACCGTCGAGCCCGATGGTCGCCCCTCCGCCCGCCTGGTGCTGTGCCGCGGCATCGACACGCAGGCCGGCTGGCTCGTCTTCTACACCGACCGCGAGAGCGCCAAGGGGCGGGCACTCGAGGTCAACCCGCGCGCCGCGCTCGTCTTCCACTGGGACGCCTTCGAGCGGCAGGCCCGGATCGAGGGCCTGGTGACGCTGGCGCCCGACGCGGACTCTGACGCGTACTGGAATTCGCGGCCACGCGACGCGCGCCTGGCGGCGACGGCGAGCGACCAGAGCCAGCCGATCGCGTCACGCGCCGCGTATCTCGCGAAGATCGAGGCGGCGTCCGGCTTCTTCGCGGCCGACGTGCCGCGTCCCAAGCGGTGGGGCGGCTACCGCGTGTGGGCCGAGCGCGTCGAGCTCTGGGTGGGCCAGCCGACGCGCGCCCACGACCGGGCGCTGTGGACGCGCACGCTGGCGCCCGCCGGCGACGGGTACACCGGCGGCGCCTGGAGCTCGACTCGACTCCAGCCCTGAGGTCTTTCCGGAAGTTCCGGAAACTCTCGCCCGATCGATCAGAACGCTGACAGTCGTCACGAAACCATCCGGCGCGTCACGCACCATCCGGATATGCGCGTCCCAACATCTCGAAGAATCGCGCGTGTCCGAGAGCAATGTCGTGGCACCAAGCTTGCGAGGAGTCCCCGATGGAACTTCTGACAATTCGTCTTTCTGGAGGCGATGGTATGGATACGCTCACGTGGTTGGGTCGCCGATTCAGCGTCCTCGGCATCGTCATGCTCGCGCTCCAGGTGCTGGCGCTGCCGACGATGGCTGGCGGAGAAGAGACGCGCGCCGGTGTGGTGACGAAGCTCGTCGGAACGGCGACGGTCGCGCGCGCCGCGCTCCCGCAGCCGGCTCCGCTGCATTTCAAGGACGACGTCCTGCTCCAGGACCGGATCACCACCGGCGAGAGCTCGGCGGTGCGCGTCCTGCTCGGCGGCAAGGCCACGATCACGGCCCGCGAACGCTCCGTGCTCACGATCACCGAGATCCCCGGCACGGCGACGGTGCGCCTCGCCGCCGGCCGGGCGGCGATCGCCGTCGTCAAGGACAAGATGAAGCCGGGTGAGATCATCGAGATCCGGACGCCGAACGCGGTCGTCGCCGTCCGCGGGACCGTCGTCATCGCGGAAGTCGAGCCGGTCGTCGGCGGCTACCGTTCCACGATCACGATCCTCAAGGGTCACGTCGACGTGACCAAGCTCGACGGCGCGGGACGGCACACGGGCTCCGCGGTCGACGTCCAGATGCTCGAGCGGGTGATCGTGACGAATGCCAAGCCCCTCGCGGCGGCCGAGAAGATCACGCGGCGGGATGCCGAGAGCCTCGCCGCGCAGTTCAGCTTCGTGCCGCAGACCGGCCCGACCGCCAGCACGGAAGCGCTGACCGCGCAGGTGAAGGCGGCGGCGATCAACGACGCGATCCAGGCCGTCGGCGGGACGTCGGGCAGCACCAGCAACTCCACGAGCAACACGACGACCGCGAGCACGACGAGTGGCGGGACCAGCACGACGAGTGGCGGGACCAGCACGACGACCACCGTCGTTGGCACCGTCGCCACGCCCGTCACCAACACCGTATCCACCGTGACGACGACTCTGACCAACACCGTCACCACCGCTGTGCCGACCGTCACCTCCACGTCCCTGCCGGTCGCCGCACCGGTGATCAGCCCGGTCGTGAACACGGTGACCAGGACGCTCACCAACGTGACGAGCCCAGCGGCGCCGACCGTCCCGAGCACGGGCGGCCTCGTCTCGGGTCTGGGACGGTAAGAAGTCGTCCTGGGCCCCGGCGCGCCGCGCGTCCCCTCCCAACGCGCGGCGCGCCGTATTCTACGCGCGCGCGGGAGGAATGTAGCCCAGCAGCAGCACGCTCAGATGCACCAGCAAGAGCTTGTTCCAGGCCTGGCTCGCCGCGAGCGCCGCCCCCGCATCGCCCAGGACCTCACCGAAGAGTCGCGCCAGCGCCGTCTGGGCGAGGCTCATCGCGCCGACCATGAAGTGCGGCGGCACCGCCCCGCCGCGCCCGTCGGCGCGATGGCTGTGGGAGAGCCCGACCGCCAGCAAGTAGTAGGAGAACTCCTGAGTCGTCGCGACCTCCGCGGTCTCGCGCAGCCAGCGCGCGAGGCTGTGTCGCCGCCGTTCGAGCTTCGCCGCATCCGGCTGTCCGTCGTCGCCCAGAAAGAACCGCGCCGTCGCCTCGAACTTGAGGAAGTGTTCGTAGAGCGCGCGGGTGAACGCGTCGCCGTGGGCGAGGACGGCCGGCGCCGTGCGGCGAATCACCGCGACGTCGTCGTCGCTCAGCGTGACGAACTCCATCAGCTCCCGGATGAAGCGCGGCATGTCCGTGCCGGGCAGGTATGTGCTCACGCCGCGACTCTACACCATCGTGTCGGACACGGTTGGCCGCGCCTTGCCACGGCCCATCCGATCGGATAACGTTCGAGCGCTGAGAGGCGACGCCCGTTCCAGGATGGATCACCGAGGAGGCCGTATGATCACCGCGACCGTGCGCTACAAGCTACCGCCCCACATCGACTACGCCGCGTGCCGGGAGCACTTCCACAAGATCGCGCCCGGCTTCCGGCAGGTCCCCGGCCTGATCAGCAAGCACTTCATCTGGAGCGAGAGCGGCTGGGCCGGCGGCGTCTACCAGTGGGAGTCCATCGAGGACGCGAAGGCGTTCTACCGCGGCCCCTGGCTCGCCGGGATCGTCGAGCGCTACGGCATGCCGCCGAGCATCGAGTTCTACGAAGTGTTCGCGCTGACGGACAACGCCCGGGGCACCGTCGAGCTGTTCAAGGAGCCCGTGCTCCGCTGAGCCGACCGTGGACGTCCGGCTCCTCACCGAGCACGACGCCGACGGCGTCGTGCAGCCTCGCCAGGTGGCCCTGACCCGAGAGCCCCGCGCCTGGCTGAGGAGGTCGACGGAAAGCGCATCGTCGCGGAGATGACGCATGCTCTACATGGTCATCGAATACTTCAACGCCGGCGCGGCGCCCGAGATCTACCGGCGTGCCCGCGAGCGCGGCCGCCAGACTCCGCCCGGGCTCGAATACGTGAGCAGCTGGGTCGACTTCGACTACTTCCGGTGCTTTCAGCTCATGCGCACGGACGACCGGGCCCTGTTCGACGTCTAGATGAAGGCGTGGGGCGACGTCTGCCACTTCGAGATCATTCCGGTGCGCACCTCGGCGGAGGCCGCTCAGGCCATCGCCGACCACACGTGATCACCCGCGTGGCCCGCGCGCTCGTGCTGTCCGCGGTGACCGCCTGTGCGGTGATTTCAAGGAAACTACGAGCCACACGCAACGGGAGGAGGGTTCCATGAACTACGGTGTCGTGCTCCCGATCTGGCAGCTCACGATCGCCGAGGCGGAGGCGCTCACGGCGCGCGCTGAAGAGCTGGGCATCGACGGCGTCTTCGTCCCCGATCACATTCTCGCCAAGCCGGCGACGACCCAACACTACGGGGGCCATTGGCCCGATCCGTTTTCTCTTCTCGCCTACCTCGCCGGCCGCACGCGGCGGATCCGGCTCGGCGCGAGCGTCATCGTCCTCCCGTACCGGAATGCCCTCGTGGCGGCCAAGGCGGCGGCCACCGTCGACCAGGCGTCGGGCGGGCGGTTCATCTTCGGCGTAGGTGTCGGCTGGGACGAGGCGGAGTTCGTCGATCTTGGGCTGCCGTTCCGCGAGCGCGGCCAGCTGAGCGACGACTACCTGCGCGCGATCAAGGCGGCCTGGGCCGCCGACGTGCCGGAGTACAAGGGCTCCCACGTCAGCTTCAGCGGCGCGACGTTCGCGCCGCGCCCGGCGCAGCGGCCGCATCCGCCGATCTGGGTCGGCGGCTCGCCCGGATCCATCTCCGGCCCGGCAGTGCGCCGCTGCGCCACCCTCGGCGACGCGTGGCATCCCCTGGCGCTCAGCCTCGACGACATCGAGAAGGGTTACTCCACGCTCCGCGGGCTGGCCGCCTCCCGCGGCCGCCGCGATGCGCTCGGCCTGGCGCCGCGCAACCTGCTCGATCTGACGGACGCGGCCAAGGGCAGCGGCCGGGTGGCCTTCCAGGGCTCCGTCGCCGAAGTCGCGACGGACATCCGTCGCGTGGCGGCGCTCGGCGCTGAGTGGATGACCTTCGATCTGCCGCGCGCCAGCGTGGCGGCGATGGAGCGCGCGATCGAGCGTCTCGCGCGCGAGGTGAAGCCGGCCGCTGCCTAGCCCGCGCCGGTCCAGTGGTCCCACGCTCGCGCCGCGAGCGTGACTTCGAGCTCGACGTCTTCTTCGAGCATGTAGCGCTCGCGCGCGAGCGCGGCGCCGGCGCGCCGCACCCGGGCGAGATACTCGTCGCGCGACGGGTAGCGCTCCTCGATCGACGGCCGCGGGTCGCCGGCGGTCTCGCGCTCGCGCCGGGTGCGCGCGAACGGAATCGTCGCGCCCGCGAACACCAGCCGCTGGCCCTCACCACCGATGTCCGGATGCCGCAGCGTCCAGCCCGTGTGGGAGCCGAGCGGCACCGCCACCTCGGGCAGCACGATGCCCGCGACCTCGTTGCCGTCGGCGTCCACGTCCGACACGAGCGAGCCGCACGGAGCCCCCGGACGCGGCGGCAGCGACGAAAAGTCGAGCCGGCACGGCCGCGCGTGGTGGCGCGGATACGCGGCACCGGGGATGCGATCGAACACACGGGCCAGCGCCTCGAACGGGACCGCGGTGCCGTCGGCGAGCCGCGGATGGCGGCTGGGCGGCGGCTCCACGCCCTCGGTGACCCAGCGATCGAGGTTCACCAGGCACGCGCGCAGCAGCGGCGCGTAGTCGATCGTGTTCCGGAGATTCTGCGAGTGCTCGAGCGGCTCAGAAGGATCGGCCGCGGCCACGCGCCGATCCGTCGGCGGCCACACGCCGAGCCCGTGCTCGGTGCCCGCGAAGTGGTAGACGCGCGCCGACGGCCCGGACGAGACGTCGCGCATGCCCTCGGGATCGGTGTGCACCAGCGAGGCGTCGCCGCGATGGTATTCCGCCGAGCTGTTCGTGTAGAAGACGCGCAGCGGGCTCCGGCGCGCGGCGAGCCGGCGCTGGAGCTCCTCGGGGGTCGACGGGACGACGCAATCCATCATGTGCGGCCGGTCCTTGGAGTTCTGGCCGAACCGCTGGTTGAACTCGCCGCGGAGCCCGCCGGCGACGTTGGCGATGGCGCCGTCGAGCGCCTCGCGGCCGTGCTCGTCCCGGTTCAGGTCGTGGTAGATCAACGTCCTCAAGAGCCGGCCGGTCTGTGAGCGCCCGTACGCGTACACGTGGCGCAGCCGGCCGGGCGCGGGATTGCCCTCGCCCGAGGTACCGTGCTTGAGCCAGGCGGCCGCGTCGCGCAGCGCGGCGATGCCGAGTCCGAGGATCGGCGCACCGATCGCCGTGTACACGATCTGGTAGAGCCGCCCCTTCTCGAAGCCGCCGTCGTACCAGACGTAGTGCGGATCGGCCACGAGCTCTCCGCTCGCGACCCGCGCGAAGCGCCAGCGGCCGCGCGGGATCGTGATCGCCGGGCCGTCGGGCTGATCGCGCATCGTGAGGATCGCGTCGCGATCGTCGAGATCCGCCGCCGGATAGGCGCGGTGGCCGCGATCGGACAGCATCATGCACGAGATGTCCTCGGGGCTCTGGAGCTGCGTGTAGACGCGTCCGGTGAGGCGGCCGCCCTGGAGATCGATGGCCTCGGGCGCGCGAAGCCCCAGCAACCCGGGCACCGCGGGAAGATCACACTGCCAGCCGCACGAGATCACCACGAAACCGCGTCGCAGCAGGAACCCGTCACCGACGTCGACCGGCGGATCCGCGTCAGCGCCCGGACGGAACACGGGGCGCGTGGCGCGATTGAAGTTGGGCACGGCGACGGTGTTGCCGCGGTTGACGACGTCGAGCATCACGCGCCCGCTGCACCGCGCGCGGTCCACCGGCACCAGGATCGAGACGTCTGCCGCGAACTCGACGCGGCCGGCGTGGCTGCGCGGCGCCATGGCCAGGTCCGTGATCCGCTCGTTCGCCTCGTGCTTGGGGTCGACCGAGAAGTGCAGCGTCCCTTTCAGCTCCTCGTAGGCGCCGGCGTCGCCGCACGACGCGCCCCCCGCCAGCGGTCGGCGCAGCCGCAGCTCGAAGCGGGTCACCGGCATCAGGCGCTCTCCACGAGGCGGGGCAGCAGCTCGGAGATCGAGCCGCGCAGCACGACGTCGGCCAGCTCGTCCATCTCCGTCGGCTCCGCGTTCAGGATCACGACGCGGGCGCCCGCCCGCTTGGCGACCGGGACGACGCCGGCGATCGGGTAGACCGACAGCTTCGTGCCGACCGCGAACATGAAGTCGCACGCGGCGGCGGCCCGCTGGGCGCGGCGCAGGTCGTCCTCGACCAGCCCTTGCCCGAAGGAGATCGTCGCCGACTTGAGGATGCCGCGGCAGGTCCGGCACGGCGGGTCGTCCTCGCCGGCGCGCACCCGCGCCAGCGCCCGCTCCATGGGCGCCCGCTGCCCACACGCCAGGCAGACGACTTCGTGCATGGTGCCGTGGATCTCGATCACGCGCTCGGGCGAGGAGCCCGCCTTCAGGTGGAGCCCGTCGATGTTCTGGGTAATCAGCATGTCGAGCTTGCCCCGGCGCTCCAGCGTGACCAGCGCCCGGTGGCCGTCGTTCGGCTTCGCCTGCCACGCCGGCGACTCGAGCCGGCTGCGCCACGCCCGCTTGCGCACCTCGGGGTCGGCGACATAGTTCTGCAGCGTCGACATCTTCTCGGCCTCCGGATTCTTCGTCCACACCCCCTGAGGCCCCCGGAAGTCCGGGATGCCGGAGTCGGTCGAGATACCGGCGCCGGTGAGCACGACGATGTGCTCGGCCTCGTCGATGAACCGTCGCACCGTGTCGATCAGCGCGCGAGCTCCTTCGCCACCGCGTCCTCCACCACCGTGCCCTTGAAGAAGTCCGGGTTGAGGCTCGTGTGCAGGCGCGCGGCGTTGCCGAACACGAACTCGCGGAAATCGTCGGGGGTGATCAGCCCGTGCTCCACCAGCTCGTGGGCTTCCTCGAGCACCTCGGTCATGTCGGTGACGTCGAAGTGGCCGACGTCGGAGCTGAAGATCGGGTGCAGGCGGTGGTGGCCGCGCTTGTCGAAGGCCCACGCGGTCGTCGGATCGTCGGCCTCGCAGCCGAAGTAGAAGTGATCGGAGAACTGCCGGCGCAGCGCGTCGGCCGAGTCGACGTGCGCCGCCGCGAAGTCGTCGAGCTGCTCGCGGTACTCGCGCTCGGTCATCTCTTCGACCGACCGGAACGGCGGGACCAGGCTGAGGCAATTCATCAGCTCGTCCATCTTGTCTTCGTACGCGCGGCCGCCCCAGCGGGCGAACAGGTCCTTGAGGAGCTGCCGGTCGAGGTTGGTCGGGCGCGTGTGGGCTTCCATCGCGCGGCCGTTGCGCTTCTCCCAGTGGCCGATCAGATCGGTCACGAGGTTGCAGGCCCAGCCCACTCCGCCCTCGAGCATCGCGAAGGGGAGCGACGGGAAGCGGTGCACGACACCGCCCAGGATCAGCGCCTTCGCGAACGCGTGGCTGGCCGCCGCGAAGTGGCCGATGTGGTTATAAGTGAAGCTGCCGACCGACTCGCGCCCCATCCAGCCCATGCTGCCGGAGTGCGCCGTCACCGCCACCTTGAGCTCGACGCACCTGGCCCAGAGCGGGTCGTAGTCGTGGGCGCTCTCGAACGCGAGCGAGTCGACCCAGTGGCGCACCTGCGTGGCGTCGGCGGCCTGGCGCGCGAACGCGGGGACCGGCCGCCGCACGTGGTTGGCGATCATGATGACCTTCATGCCGAGCTTCCGCACGGCGTATGTCGCTTCCTCGATCGCCTCTTCGGGGGTGTGCACCGGCACCACCGCCGCCGGCGCGACGCGGTGGGCGTACGGCCTGAACATCTCCGCGTTCATGTGGTTCACGGCACGCGCGATGGCCCGACGCAGCTCCTCGTCCGGGTTGGCGATGTGGAAGAGCCCGAGCGACGTGTAGAGCAGCGCGAAGTCGATCCCGAAGTCGTCGAGCCGTTCGTAGAAAAGCTTGGGCACCATCGCGGTCGCGCGGTCGAGCGTGCTGGCCGGCTCACCCCACCAGGTAGGGCGGGTGGGCCGCCGATCGAGCCGCTCGGCCGGCGTCATCGTGTACCAGCCCCGCTCGATGTGCTCGGTCGCCTTCTTCCGGAAGCGGTCGACGACCGATGCTCCCGCGACCTGGCGCAGGTAGTCGAGAAAGATCGGGACCGGCTCCAGCCAGTGCCCGTCGCCGTCGATGACCGGATGGTCGAGCTGCGCGCGAACCGCCGTGGACTTCGAGTCGGTCGAATAGGCCATCGGATCCTCCCTCGCAGTAAGCGGATCGTGATGCATCCTCACTAGCGAGTCAAGCGAACGCCGCGTGGTGGCGGCGGTGGGGCAGGCGGAGGGCGGAGCAGGGGTCGAGAGGATCACGCGGCACGCGTCCGCTGGCCCTTTGCGGCTGGGCTCCACCCGGACACGGATGCGTCCGTCGCCGCGCGGAGGGAACGGATCCCTTCGACCCCTGTTCCGCCCTCCGCCTGCCCCACCGCCGATCTCGCGCTCAGCGAACGAGCCTACGCTGGACCTATTCGCCGGCTCTGCCGTTCAGCGGTCGAGCCAGGCGGCCATGAGTCTCCCGCCGTAGTCGTGGCCGAGGTTCGGGGCGAAGTTTTTGACGTAGGGTTCCCAGGCGGCGACCGTCAGCACCGAGGGGTCGTAGTGGTAGTAGACCTGCTCGGCCAGGTAGCGCTGGATGTCGAAGACGATCTCGCGGCGCTTGGCGACCTCGAGCGTGCGGCGTTGCAAGCGGATCATGTCGGTGAGCTTGGGATCGTCGACGCCCGAGGAGTTCAACGCTTCGCCGGGGATGTGGCCGGCGTAGAGCGTGAGGTCCGCGATGGGGCTCCCGCCGCGGAGGCTGTGCGCGAGCTTCTCGAACTTGCCGTAGATCACGCTCGACACGAACGCGCCGAACTCTTTGCCGCGGAGCTCGGTGTCGATGCCGGCGTCCTTCCAGTTCCGCATGACCACCTGCAGAATGTCCACGTAGTCGGGGCTCCAGCCGAGCGTCGCCTCGACCGGCAGCTT
The DNA here is from genome assembly GCA_003221515.1 of Candidatus Rokuibacteriota bacterium. Taxonomy (GTDB): domain Bacteria; phylum Methylomirabilota; class Methylomirabilia; order Rokubacteriales; family CSP1-6; genus AR31. The sequence goes on along the minus strand of QHSI01000006.1, from coordinate 5,156 downwards.
GAGCCCCGAGGGAAAGCCCGCTTGCGCCAGGAGTCGCTTGGCCTCGGGCACGTTCCGCTCGTAGAGACGCTTGCCCTCCGGCGTGAGCTGGTTGATCGGAATCGTCCACTCCTTCAGCGCGGCGGGAACCGTCGGATTCGGGACCCCGTGCCCGAGAGACCACGCGTTGGACTCGAGGATCTCTTTCCAGTTGGAAGTCTGGGCCAGGGCCCGACGCACCCTGACGTCGCGGAACGGCTCGCGGTCGAGCTTCATCATGGTGACACCGCCGAAGAGCACGACGAACTCCTGCGTCTTGAGGCCGGGCTTCCGGCCCTTGGCGACGTCCAGGTCGAGTCGCCGCACGCACTGGCCGTACTCCGGCGCGAAGTCGTACTTGCCGGCGATCCAGGCGGAGAGCCGCGAAGACGGATCCTCGTCGACGGTCACCTCGATGCCGTCGGCGTACGGCAGGCCTGAAACGAAATAGTTCGGGTTGCGGGCGAAGAGGAGCCGGACGTTCGGCTCGTAGCGCTCCAGCATCCACGGTCCGGTCCCGATGCACGCCTCGGACCGCTTGAGATCGCCGAACTGCTCGACGGCCTCGCGCGGCACGATCCACATCACGGTGTTGGCGAGGTAGTCCAGGAACCAGCCGAAGGGCTCGCTCAGCGTGAAGCGCACGCTGGCGCGATCGAGCGCCTCGATCTTCTCGACGTGGCCGAGCATCGACCGGTTCGGGTTGCCCTTGATCGAGAGAAACCGCTCGTAGGTGTACTTCACGTCGTCCGCGGTCAGCTCGCGGCCGTTCACGGGAGGCTTCGGGTGCCAGCGCACGCCCTTCCGGAGCTTGAAGACGTAGGTGCGGTCCGTGGGCTGTGTCCACGACTCCGCCAGATCGCCTTCGATCGGCAACGTGCCCGGCGTGACCGACGGGCCGGCCCTCACCTTCACCAACCGGCTGTGGGTGAACGAAAGGTTCGTGGAAATCCGATGGTGGTTCGTGGAGAGATGGGGATCGAAGCCGGTCGTCGCGTCCTCGCCGCGGATCCGGAAGACGCCGCCGCGCTTCGGCGTCTGCGCCTCCGCGGCGTCACGGCCCAGGACCGGCAACGCGGCGTGCGCGACAATCGACATCCCTCCGAGCTTCAGCAGATCGCGACGACTCACGACGGTCGTGGTGGGCGCGGGCATGATCTCCCCGTCTCGGGCACCTCCCGATTCGTTCCCGGCAATTCCCGGTCTGGGCGGGACTCTATGCCCACTGTCTGGATGGATCAAGTCGCCTTGTCTTCCCGCCCATCCGCTATGATTCCGCCACATGACCGATTCTCATAGCCGCGCCTCGGCCGGCGGGGCGGAAGCCCCGCGACGGCCTGCGGCGCTGACCAACCGCTGGGTGGCGCTGGCCATCGTGTTCGTGACGCGCACGACGATGGGCTACCAGTTCCAAGCGATCGCCTCGGTGGGCCCGCTCATCGTGACGGACCTGGGGCTCAGCTGGGCGCAGCTCGGCTCGCTCATCGGCCTCTACATGCTGCCCGGCGCCTTCCTGGCGCTGCCGGGGGGAATGCTCGGCCAGCGTCTCGGCGAACGCCGCACCGTGGTGGCCAGCCTGGCGTTGATGATCGTCGGCGGTATCATCACGGCCGCCGCGCACGGCTACGCCGCGGCGCTGGCCGGACGCGTGCTCGCCGGTGTCGGCGCCGTGCTGATGAACGTGTTGCTCGCCAAGATGGTCGCCGACTGGTTCGTGGGCGGCGGGATGTCGACCGCGATGGCCATCATGCTCACGAGCTGGCCCGTGGGCCTCGGGCTCGCCGCGGCGACGATCGGCGGCCTGGCGACGCGCACGTCGTGGCGGACGGCAATCTTGACAACGGCGGCCGTGTCCACGCTCGGGCTCCTGCTGATCGCCTTCGTCTATCGCGACCCGCCGCGTCGCAAGGAGGGAGCCGCCGCGCGGGCCGAGGAGGGCGCGCGCCTCTCCGGCCGGGAGATCGCGCTCGGCGCGACCGGCGGTTTCGCGTGGGGCTGCTTCAACGCGAGCCTCGTGGCGGTCATCGCGTTCGGTCCCGGCCTGTTGGTGTCCCGCGGCCTCTCGCTGGCCGACGCCGGCTACGTCGTCAGCGCGGCCATCTTGCTGACGATGATCTCCGTGCCCCTCGGCGGGTTGCTCACCGACCGCGTCGGGCGGCCGAACCTGATCATCGTGGCCGGCTCCGTCGTCGCGGCAATCGTCATGACGCTGCTACCGGTGATCGACCATTCACTGCTGGCGTTCTGCCTGGTCGGCCTCGCGATCGGCGGGCCGCCCGGCGGCCTGATGGCGCTCTTGCCGAAGACGGTGGCGCCGGCGCGTCTGGCCACGAGCTTCGGCATCTACTACACCGTGTTCTACATCATGATGGCCGCGATCCAGTCCCTCGCCGGCGTCGTCCGCGACGTTTCCGGTAGCGCGGCCGCCCCGGTCCTCTTCGCCGCCCTCGTCATGGCCTCGACGATTCTCGGTCTGGCACTCTTCCGGCTCGTCGAGCACGCGTCGCGCGCGGGCGGCGCGTTGACAAGGGCGCACGACCTCAGCTAGTGAAGAGAATCTTGCGAGAGGAATCAACCTGGTCGTGACGCGCTATGCTCGAAGCATGACGCTGAGCGAGAACGTCCCCCTGGCCGACCACTGCACCATGGGTGTCGGCGGGCCGGCGCGCTATTTCGTGGAGGCGCGCGACGAGGCGGCGGTTCTCGCCGCCTTCGCCTGGGCCCGGGCCGGGGGCCTCGTCCTTCGGGTGCTCGGCGGCGGCTCGAACCTTTTGGTCGCCGACGAAGGCGTGGACGGCCTGGTGGTGAAGATCGCGCTGCGCGGCACCGAGACGCGTGAGGTGGCCGGCGCGGTCGAGCTGACGGCGGCAGCCGGCGAGCCCTGGGACGATCTGGTGTGCCGGAGCGTCGAGCGCGGCTGGGCCGGGCTCGAGTGCCTGAGCGGCATCCCGGGCCTGGTCGGCGCGACCCCGATCCAGAACGTCGGCGCCTATGGCCAGGAAGTCAGCGAAACGGTCACCACCGTCCGCGTCCTCGACACCGCGACCGGCCGCACGATGTCGTTCGCGAATCGCGAGTGCGGCTTCGGCTACCGGGACAGCCTGTTCCGGAGCAGCGAGCCCGGGCGCTACGTGGTGCTCGCGGTGACTTACCGGCTGCGGCCCGGAGGCGCGGCGGCGGTTCGCTACGCGGACGTCGAGAAGCACCTGGCGGCCCGCGGCACCGCGACGCCCTCGCTGGCCGACGTGCGCGACAGCGTGCTCGCGATCCGCCGGTCGAAATCGATGGTGCTCGATCCCCGCGACGAGAACCGCCGGAGCTGCGGCTCGTTCTTCACTAACCCCGTCATCGGCGCCGCGGAGGCCGCCGCCGTCCAGACGCGTGCCGGCGATCCCGCGATGCCGCGCTGGCCCCAGGCCGACGGCCGCGTGAAGCTCTCGGCGGCGTGGCTGATCGAGCGCGCCGGATTCACGCGCGGTCAGAGAGCGGGGCCGGTCGGGCTCTCCACCCGACACACGCTCGCGATCGTCGCCCACGATGGGGCGCGCGCGGGCGACGTCCTCGCGTTCGCGCGCCAGGTGCAGGGGGTGGTGCGCGAGCGCTTCGGGGTGGGGCTCACACCCGAGCCGATCTTCTGGGGTGCCGTCGACGGCCGAGGACCGCGGTGCGGGTCCTGATCGTCGAGGACGACGAGCGGCTGGCCGAGATCTTCCGCGACTTCATCGGCGAGCTCGGCTATCAGCCGTTCATCGTGGGCAGCGCGGAAGATGCGTTGTCCGCGCTCGCCGCCGCGCGACCGGACGCGATCATGCTCGACGTCCGGCTCCCGGGCATGAGCGGCGTCGAGTTCCTGAGCCAGGCCGCAGTGAGAGAGTCCGAGGTGCCGGTGGTCGTCGTCTCCGGCGTCGCGACCGAGAACGAGGCGCGCGCGTGTCTCAAGCTGGGCGCCCTCGACTTCATCCGCAAGCCGGTCACGCTCGAGCGGCTGGGCCAGGTCCTCGCCTACCTCCGGCCCTTCGCGCTCGCGCGGCGGCCGAGCGGCGAGGAGCGCGTGATCGAGCGCCGGCCGGCGCCGCGCGCGGCCGTCAAGCTGCCGGTCCGGATCGACGGCGGCCGCGAGGTCCGTGACGGCACCTGCACCGAGCTCTCGTCGACGGGGATGCGCGCGCGCGTGAGCCGGCGCATGCGCGCGGGTCAGGCCGTGAAGCTCGGCTTCACACCGCCGGACGGCGGCGCCCCGATGAACGTCGTCGCCCTCGTCGTCCGCTCCGACCCCGAGAGCGCCGCCTTCTGGTTCCTCGACCTCCTGGAGCACGAAGTCTCGCGCCTCAACACCTTCGTCTCCCGCCTCCTCCGCTAGCACCCACGCAGCGCGAAGTAAGCCGTCGTGGTCGCGCCAGGCCCCCCCGCCCGCGCGCCCGGACCGCCGCCGACTAATCGAGCCGGTAAACCTCGACCTCGACAGATTTGCCTTTGACGAGTACGGCCGGCAGCAGCTCGAGTCGGAACTCACCGGTCAGTCGCTCCCGTGTGTCCGCGCTGACCAGGATGTCGGACCCTAAAGTTTTGGTGAGCCCCTGGATCCGCGACGCGAGGTTGACCGGATCGCCGACCAGCGCGTACGCGTGCCGCTCCGAGCTCCCGATGTTGCCGGCGAGGACGCGCCCGGTGTGGATCCCGATGCCGTGGCGGAGCGGGCTCTTGCCGGCGCGGACGCGCTCGGCGTTCCACGCCGCCAGCCGCCCGCGCATCTCGAGCGCGGCGCGCACGGCCATCTCGGCGTGGGCGGCGTACGCGACGGGCGCGCCGAACACCGCCTCGATCTCGTCGCCGATGAACTGGACCACGAGTCCGCGGTGCTCACGGATGGCGCCGTCCATCTCCGTGAAGTACAAGTTGAGGTCGTGCACCACCTCGCGGGGCGTGGTGCTCTCCACCCACGGCGTGAAGTCGCGCAGGTCCGCGAAGAGGATCGTGACCTCCTGGGCCTGGCCCTCGAGCGAGATCCGGCCGGCCAGGATCTCGTCGCGGATCTCGAGACTCACGTACTTGCCGAACGTCTCCTTCAGGAACTCGCGCTCCCGGAGCCCCTGGACCATCCGGTTGAAGCCCTCCGTCACCGCGCCGAGTTCATCGTT
>QHSI01000189.1 GCA_003221515.1 Candidatus Rokuibacteriota bacterium | reverse complement strand
TCTGCGTGCCGTCCTTGGTCATGATCGTGGTCACGTCGCTGGCGCCTTTCTTGCGCGTGTCGAGGACGCTCTTGAGGGCCGTCTCGATCGCGTCGAAGAGTTCCTGGTCGCGGCAAGGCTTGAGGAGGAAGGCCACCGCGCCCGCCTCGAGGGCGTGCGCGCGGGCAGCGTCATCGGCGTGCGAAGTGATGAAGATGATCGGAAGCTGCCAGTCGGCCGCGATGAGTCGACGCTGGAGCTCGAGGCCGTTCATGCCGGGCATCCGGACGTCGAGGATCAGGCATGCGGTTGCTCGAGCCTCACCAGAGGCAAGGAACGCCTCGGCCGAGGCGAACTCTTGCGAACGAAATCCGACCGAACGAATCAGGTTGGCGAGAGAATTTCGTAGCCAAACGTCATCGTCGACGATGGAAATCAGCCGTCCGGTGGACATCGTGAGCGCACGATAGGCGTCTCGGTACGGGCGCTTCAATCGTCCCTTGGTAAGGGACGACTACGACTTTCGGGCGGCGATCCCCAGACGGTCGGCCATCCTGACCAGGTCGGGCAGGGAATCGGCCGCCATCTTCTCCATGACCTGATGTCGATGAATCTTGACCGTCGTTTCGCTCGCGCCCACCTCTCCGGCGATCTGCTTGTTGAGCAGCCCCGCCACCACGAGTCCCATGACCTCTCGTTCACGTGGGGTCAACGATTCGAAGCGGCGGTTGAGGTCGTCGCGTTCGGCCTGCTCGCGGCGGGTCTGACGGTCACGCTCCAACGCCTGGTGAATGGCGTCGAGTAAGTCCTGATCGCGGAACGGCTTGGTCAAGAACCCGACCGCGCCGGCCTTCATCGCTTGAACCGACATCGGGATGTCGCCGTGACCGGTGATGAAGATGATGGGAATCTCGTGCTCGGTGCCAGCCATGCCCTTCTGGAGCTCGAGACCGCTGGCGCCGGGCAGCCGCACGTCGAGCACCAGGCACGCTGGCGAAGCCGGACGTTTGCTACTCAGGAAGTCTTGGGTGGAAGCGAAGGCGGCTACTCTCAAGCCGACCGAGCGCAGCAGATTCTCCAGCGAGCGGCGCATCGCGGTGTCGTCGTCGACCACGAATACCACGGCGTCGCTCGTGGTCATGACAACTTCACCGGATCGACCGGCAGGACAAACTGGAATGTTGCCCCCCGGCCATCGTTGGTCGTCGCCCAGATCCGCCCGCCGTGGGCCTCGATGATCGAGCGGCAGATCGCGAGTCCCATGCCGAGGCCCTGCGGCTTGGTCGTATAGAAGGCATCGAAGAGATGGTCGACGCTCTTCGGGTCCAGTCCCGGCCCTGAGTCGCACGCGGCGACGAGCACGCGCTGCGGTCCATCCAGACCCGAGCGAATCACGAGCTCTCGTGGGTCGTCATGGGCGCTGCTCATAGCTTCGATCGCGTTGATGATCAGGTTGAGAACAACCTGTTGCAACTGGATTCGATCGGCCAGGATGAAAGGCAGGTCGTGCGCTTCGTCCAGGAGTTGAGTCCGCACCACGACGCCGTGTCGGTGCAACTCGCTCTGCGCAAGAGCGATGACTTCACGGATCGTCTCGTTGACGTCGAGCCAGTCCTTGCGCGTCGGCGACTTCTGCGCGAGGGCTCGTATACGGCCGATGATCTCACTGGCACGGTGGGCGTCGGCGATCGCGAGCGCGGCGGATCGTCGGGCCTCTTCCAGGTTCTGCGCCGAGAGCCAGCGCATGCAGGCGCTGGCATTGTTCACCACGGCGCCGAGCGGCTGATTGATCTCGTGCGCGATCGATGTCGTCATCTCGCCGAGCGTCGCGACACGCGTGACGTGAGTCAGCTCCGTCTGGGCGAGACGCAGCCCGTCCTCTGCGCTCTTCCGCTCGATGAACTGGCCGATCTGACTGCCGAGAGTCGCCATCATGTCGAGAAGATCTTGATCGGGTGGCTGTATCTCGCGGCTCAGG
>QHSI01000097.1 GCA_003221515.1 Candidatus Rokuibacteriota bacterium | reverse complement strand
TTCAACAGCGGCTTCTTCAGATCCTGCGCGATGCCGCGGTAGCGCCCCCAGTGGTACGGCACCGCGCCGCCGCCGTGGGGGATGATGAATTTCAGGGTCGGGAAGTCCTTGAAGAGGTCGGCGGTGATCAGCTGCATGAACGCGGTGGTGTCGCCGTTGATGTAGTGGCCGCCGGTCGTGTGGAAGTTGGGATTGCACGACGCGCTCACGTGGATCATCGCGGGCACGTCGAGCTCCACCAGCTTCTCGTAGATCGGGTACCACCACTTGTCCGTCAGCGGAGGATCCTTCCAGTAGCCCCCGGAGGGATCGGGGTTCAGGTTGCAGCCGATGAAGCCGAAGTCCTTCACGCAGCGCACGAGCTCGTCGATGCAGTTGCTCGGCGGCACGCCCGGCGTCTGCGGCAGCTGGCCCACGCCGACGAAGTTCTGCGGGAACAGCGAGCAGACCCGGTGGATCAGCTCGTTGCAGTGCTGCGACCAGTGCAGGCTCGTGGTCGCGTCGCCGATGTGGTGCGACATGCCGGCGGCGCGCGGCGAGAAGATGGTGACGTCGGTGCCGCGCTCTCGTTGTAGCTTCAGCTGGGCTTGTTCGATCGTTTCTCGAATCTGATCGTCCGTGATGCTCAGCGTGCCCTTCGACGCGGCCCGTCCGGGCTCCTTCAGGTCGGCGATCTGCTTCTGCCGGTAGGCCTCGAGCTCCTTCGGCGCCGTCGTGTAGTGGCCGTGACAGTCGATGATCATGGTGCCCTCACTACGTTGGTGTTGGCGTCGTCGAATCCGCCGGATACTATACCGCCATGAGCATCGTCACCGCCGAGCGTTTCGCCAGGGGCATGACCTTCGACGAGTACGTGAAATACACCGGGAGCGCCGAGAACCTCGCCCGCGAGGCGTTCGGCAGCTACTTCCCGGACAGCGGGTCGATGGGCGCCGCGCGCAAGGACAACAGCGGGGTGCTCCGCGAGCGCTACGCCAAGGTACGCCTGAGCGACCAGCAGGTGGCCGCGATCACGTGGCTGGCCGCCCAGCCCAACGGCCCGGCCAAGATCCTCGTCATTTCCGAAGACTGGTCATCGGATTGCCGCCGCGACGTCCCGGTGCTGGCGCGGCTGGCCGAGGCCGGCGGGCTCGAGATCCGGATCTTCAACCGCGACGGCAAGAAGATCCTCGCTCAGCGGCGGCCCGACCCGGCGAAGTTCCCGGACGGCAACCACGATCTGATGCTCGAGTTCATGAACACGAAGAACGGCGGCGAGTGGGCGTCGCTGCCGGTGGTGGTCTTCTACACGAGGGACTTCCGGGAGCTGCACCGGTACATCGAGTACCCGGCCATCTACCGCAAGGACGCCATCCGTGGCCACCAGCAGGCGGTACGCCCGGGCGAGACCTCGGCGCAGGCGAAGGAGCGGGACGCGGGCGTGTTCCTCGCGATGCAGCGCTCGCCGTTCTTCGATATCTGGGCGTCGGCGGGCATCGACGAGATGCTCGCCGCGATGTTCGAGAAGCTGACGCTCGCGACGCCCTGAGCGCTATTCGAGCCCGAGCGTGTTGCCCGGGAACATCGCCTCCGGCTCGACCGCGCGCGGCAAGATCTTCTGGTCGAGCGCGAAACGAATGATCGCCTCCATCGCCCTGCGGTTCTTCGCCAGCCCATAGGGCAGCGGGTCGTCGCCGACGACCTTTCGCCGCTGCGCCAGCGTCTGAGCCTCGCCCGAGAGCTCCCCGCCTCCGGCGAGCTGCTTCAGCAGCGCGCCCTTGGCGTCCTTGAAGGCGCTGAACACCCGGGGCCCCAGCGTCGGGTCAGCCTGGAGCAGCGAGTCCTTGACGACGACCGTGTGGTTGATCGGATAGATCCCGGTCTTCCGGTACCAGGCCGCCTCGAGCTCGCCCGCGTTCGGGAACAGCGGCGCGACGTCCGGCGAGTCGACCTTGCCGGCGCCAATGGCCGCCGCCAGCTCGCCCTTGGCGACCATCTCGCCGAGGTTCGCCTTGGGCCGCTCCTCCACGTTCGAGGGCTTGCGGTATTCCTGGACGTGCTCCTCGTCGACGACGACCCAGGTGATCTTGTCGAGGTCCACGCCGTACTCGGATTTCAAGATGCCGCGCACCCAGACGCCGGTCGTCACGGTGTAGGCGCGCACGCCGACCTTCTTGCCCTCGAGGTCCTTCGGCGAGGCCACGCCCGCATGCACGTTGTAGACGATCGGCGCGTGGTGGAACTGGCGCATGATGAAGACCGGCAGCGCCGTGAACGCCTTGCCGTGGGCCTTCGCCGTCAGGTACGTCGTGATCGCCATCTCCGAGACGTCGAACTCGAGCGTCCTCACCATCCGCCGGAAGGCCGCGACGATCGGGCTGACCTCCACGTGGTCGAACTTGAGGTCCCCTGCCGCCACGCTTCCGTCCTTCAGCGTCTTCGTGTGCGGGTACGTCGCGATCGCGGTCTTGAGCGTCGTCGTCATCGCGTCGTGACCTTCTCGGCCGGCGGCTCGGCGAACGCCCGGCGCAAGCCCTTGGTGGCCTCGAGCCAGTCGGCGTCGCGCGGCAGCACGACGCCGCCGGAGCGGTAGCGGTACACCGTCGGATCGTCGACGCCGGGCGGCACCGTGCCGGCGTCCCGCAGCGCGCGGGAGGCGGCGAGCACGCGCCGGCGCGTGCGGATGACCATCGCGTCCGAGGTGCCCAGGTGCTCCTGCGAGCGGTCGTAGATCGGCCCCATGCTCTCGGTGACCGCCTGGTCTTGCTGGTGGATGCCGGCGATCCCGGTGAAGCTGGTGGTGCGCTGGGCCTCGCGGTCGATCAGGTAGTCGTTGTCCTTGTTCTGGGCGAGGCGGAACTTGCCGAGCCAGTCGCTCGAGTCCGGCAGGAACTCGAACCCGCCCGGCCGGGCGCCGGCCGAGGCGACCGGGCGGCCGCCGGCGCTGAGCCCGGAGGCGCCGCCCGCAGCGCCGTTGCCCGCGCGCGAGCGGGGCGCCGCGATGCTCCAGAACATGATGTGGCTGTCGTCGACCGGCACCCAGGCGCGGACGAGGATCTGCGTGCCCAGGATGCCCGTCGGGATCATCGTGAAGAACGGGAACAGGAAGTGCGCGATGCGCCAGTAGTACGAGTCGGCCTCGGCCGGGCGGTAGGCGCCATACGACGTGCCGAACTCGGTGTCGACCACTTCGTACTTGGGCGCGCGGTCGGCGACGTTGTAGTAGTCGAACGTGCCCGGCGTCGTCTGCTCGGGCTTCACGGCGCCGAGGTGCAGGAAGCCCAGATGGCTCGTGTCGATGTCGCCCTCGAGCCCCTGGAACCAGTTGCACTCGCGCAGCACCTTCTGGATCTGGTACTCGCCCGCCGGCAGCATGTTCGGCTCGATGTCCGGCAGCGGCGGCGGCGTCTGGCGCGGGCCCATGTAGGTCCAGACGATGTCGTTGCGCTCGACGCACGGATAGGCGTTCGCCCGGATCTTCGACTTGAAGTTGCTCTCCTCCGGCTCGTTGGGCATGTCGACACAGTGCCCTTCGCAGCTGTACTTCCAGCCGTGGTAGACGCAGCGCAGGCCCTCTTCCTCGTTGCGGCCGAAGAAGAGCGACGCCCCGCGATGCGGGCAGTGGTTCTGGATGAGGCCGATCTTGCCCGAGGTGACGCGGAACGCGATCAGCGGTGGGCGTGTCCCGTCCGACGCGACAGAGCAGCTCGTTGTCTTCTCTGGAAAGCATCGTCGTCTCCTTATTCGTAGGCGCGAGGCTACGCCACCGTAGGCGTGCGCACGTTGCCCTGCACCAGCCGGCGCACCAGCACCACCACCGCGAGCACGACCGCCGTCATCATCAGCGCCGCCACCGCGGCCTCCTCGAGCCTCCCGTTCGACCACTGGCTCAGGAACAGCGTGGGCAGCACCGTGGACTTGGCGCCGTACAGGAACGCGACGGTCGCCAGGTCGCTGAACGAGACCGTGAACTGGATCACCCATCCCGCGACGAAGCCGTTCTTCACCAGGGGCAGCCAGATCCTACGAAACGTCGAGGTCCACGTGCCGTGGTGGACCCGCGCGGCCTCCTCGAGCTCGCGGCTGATCTGGATCATGCTCGAGCCCATGATCTGGGTCCCGAACGGGAAGCCGCGCACGATGTGCGCCAGGATCATCACCGTCAGGGTGCCATAGAGCACCGCCAGCGGCGAAAGCAGAACGGTCCACAAGATCCCCAGGCCGAGGATCAACGACGGCACCGCCCACGGCACCCAGGCCGCCAGGTCCAGGAGCCGCCGCCCCTTGTAGCGGCTGCGCGTGACCACGTACGACACGATCGAATAGAGCAGCATGCCCAGCGTCGTCGCGACCACGCTCATCACCAGGCTGTTGGTCAGGGCCAGGCGGTTGACCCGCAGCGTGAGCATCCGCCGCCAGTTGTCCAGCGTGTAGCTCGACGGGTCGGTCACGCTCAGCCCGATGAACCGGATGAAGCTCACCTGGATCAGCATCACGGCCGGCAACACCACGGACACGAAGAAGAACAGCACCACGAAGCCGAAGGCGACCCAGCGCAGCTTGCCCAGCGCCATCGGGCGCGCCGAGTAGCCGCGTCCCGAGACGGTCGTGTAGTCGCGCCGGCCGAGGAACTTCCAGTTCACGAGCACGAGGGCGAACGTGATCACCAGCAGCATGACCGCCATCGTCATGCCCGTCCGGAAGTCCGGCGGGAAGATCTGCACCATGCGCTCGTAGATCTTGTTGGTCAGCACGTAAATGCCGGAGCTCGTGCCCAAGAACACTTCGGTCTCGAAGGAAGACAGCAGCCTGGTCAGCGACAGGATGAACGCGGCCAGGATCGCCGGACGCAGGAGCGGCACCAGGATCCGCGTGATCGTGCGCCGCGGCGAGGCGCCGCACATGCGCGCCGACTCCTCGAGTGCCGCGTCCATGTTGCGGAAGGCCGGGACCAGAAAGATGGTCAGCAGCGTCGCCCAGCCGGTCACGCTGACGAAGATCAGCCCGCCGTAGGAAAAGACGTCGAGCGGTCCGGTGTCGCCCGCGAAGAACGGCAGCTGCCGCAAGAGCTGGTTGAGGTAGCCCTTCTGCGGGCTCAGCAGCAGGGCCCAGCCGAGCACCTTGCCCAGCAGCGGGAAGAAGAACGAGAGGATCAGCAGGAACTCGAGCTGGTTTCCGAACGGACAATCGGTCCGCGCGATGATCCACGCGAGCAGCACGGCCAGCGCCAGAGCCAGGACCGCGCGCACCGTCGAGAGCCACACGGTCGTCCAGAGAACCTGCCAGACCTCCGGCTGGGCCATCACCCCGAACGACGCCTGGATCGACGCCCACGAGATCGCGCCCGGGCGTCCGGGCGGCGCGTCCCTGAAGCCGGCGAGCAGCGCGACCGCCACCGGCGTCACCGTGAGCACGGCGACCGTGATCAGCAGCGCCGTCGGCAGCCACGCCCCCAGCGCCACCCTCGGCCACCCGAGCCCGCGAACCCGTGCTACATCAGTAATCAAAAAGTTTGCTCGCAATCACCCATTTCAGGACCTCGGTAATCTGGCGCTCGGCGCGGTCGTCGCCCTGGAACTGGAGCTTGTGCTTGCCCGGATCGTCGAGCGGCCTCGGCGTCACGTCGGCGCGCGCCGGCGTGTTGCCGAAGGACTGGACGCGCCACTCCGCGTAGTCCTTGCTCAGCGTGAAGTCGACGAAGACCTTGGCGGCGTTCGGATGCGGCGCGCCCTTGACCACCGCGAACAGGGGCGATTGCGTGCTCACGCAGCCCGGCTCCAGGCAGATCTTGGTGATCGGGACGGTGCCCAGGTTGTACTCCACGCGCCACGGCCCGCCGAGCATCGCGTGCAGCTCGCCGCGCGCGACCTCGCCGGACTCGTTGAACCCGAGCAGCTTGGGCTTGAGCCCCGCGAACTCCCGCACCCACGGCTCGCCGAAGTCCTTCGCGTTGACTTCCTTCAGCCCGTACGTGTGGTACACGCCGATGTTGGCGATGCGCGGGTCGGTGAACGCCACGCGCTTGCGCTTGATCAGGTCGACCCAGTACGGGTCGCGCACGAGGTCCCAGTAGCTCTTCGGGTACTTCTCCGGCGGGACGAGCTTGGTGTTGATGTTCAGGCCACTGACGCTCGCGAAGACCCCGGCGAGCTTGGTCTCGGCGTTCATGACCGGCCACCGCCACTTCACGCTCGGGTCGAGCGCGGTTGGCGGCGTGAACTCGTCGGCCAGCCCGCGCCACGAGACCGTCCGGCCGCTCTGGCCGCCGCACTGGTAGACGTCCGCCTGCAGGCGCCCGGCGGCGGCTTCGGTGCTGATCTTCTCGACCATCTGATAGCCGGGTCCGAGCACCTGGCTCACCTGGATGTCGGGATAGACCTTGTTGAAGAGCCTGATCGTGCCCTCGGCTTCGGTCGCCTGGGCGCAGCTGTACCAGATGACCTCGCCCTCTTTCTTCGCGGCCGGGACGATCTTGCCCTTCCACTCGGCCATCGCGGCCTGGAACTTCGCCGGGTCCGGCGCCGCGGCGGCCGCCGGGCGCGACTGCTGCGCTCGCGGCCTTTCGGGTGCGAGCCCGACGACGACGACCGATACCAGGAGCCCCGCGACCGCCACGGCCCATCGCCCGCTCGTCATCGCGCTGGTCCTCCATTCGTCCCGGTCTGCTCCGGGTCTCTCGGCCAGACCCGCACCGCCCGCGGCGACACGCGCAGCGCCGCGCGCGCGTCGCAGGGAAGCCGCGGATCCTCGGGGCCGGTGGCGCGTACGGTGAAGCCGCCGAGGTCCACCACGTACTCGACGCGGCCCCCGACGTAGACCGACGACCGCACGACGCCGATCCAGGCGCCGTCACGCTCCGCGGCGCACGCCTCGACGCCCTCGGGCCGAAACGCGAGCAGGACCTCTTGCTTGTCCGCCCAGTCGCCCTCGCCGAGCGCCAGCTCTGATCCGTGGCCGTCGACCACCGCGATCCAGCCGTCGGGCCGCTTCTCGACGCGAGCCGGCAGCTGGTTCGCCCGCCCGAGGAAGTCCATGACGAACCGCGTGCTCGGCCGCTGGTACACCGCCTCCGGGCTCCCCTCCTGCTCGATGCGCCCGCCGCTCATCACGATGATGCGGTCCGACAGCGTCATCGCCTCGGCCTGGTCGTGCGTCACGAAGATGCTGGTGATCCCCAGGCGCGCCTGCATGTCGCGCAGCTCGAAGCGCATCTCCTCGCGCAGCCGCGCGTCGAGATTCGACAGCGGCTCGTCCAGGAGCAGTACTTGGGGGTTCGATACCAGCGCCCGCGCCAGCGCAACCCGTTGCTGCTGGCCGCCCGAGAGCATCGGGGCGGGCCGCGCGTGCATGCCGCCCAGGCCGACGGTGGCGAGGATCGTCATCACCCGCTCCCGGACCTCGGCGCGCGGGCGGCGGAGCTCCTCCAGCGGGAAGGCGACGTTCTCGAAGACGGTCATGTGGGGCCAGATCGCGTAGCTCTGGAAGACCATCCCCATGCCGCGCTGCTCCGGCGGCACGAAGAGCCCGGCGCCGGGCGACGACACGAGCCGGTCGCCGACGTGGATCTCGCCGCGGTCGGGCTTCTCGAGCCCAGCGATGAGGCGGAGGGTCGTGGTTTTGCCGCAGCCGCTGGGTCCGAGCAGGGTGAGAAATTCGCCGGCCTTCGCCTCGAGGCTCAGGTCGTTCACGGCCACCACGGGACCAAAAGTCTTGACGAGACGGGTCGCTCGGACGGTGCCCATTTTTGGGGCCATACTATACCGCGTTACTCGACCCGGTTACTCGCCGAGATAGATCTCCTTGGTGCGCGGATGCGCGACCACTTCGGCCCGCGTGCCCTCGACGACCACCTCGCCGAAATGGAGCACCGAGATGCGCTCGGCGAAGTCGAGCGCCACGTCCATGTCGTGCTCGATCATCACGATCGTCACGTCGCGCGGGATGCTGGTGACGAGCCGCAGGACGTCGCGCCGCTCCTCCAGCGAGAGCCCGGCGAACGGCTCGTCGAGCAGCAGCACCCTGGGATTCTGAGCGAGCGCCATCGCGACCTCGACCCGTCGGCGCTCGCCGTACGAGGTCTGCGCCAGGGGCCGGTCGGCCAAATGATCGAGCGCGACGCGGGCCAGCACCTCGCGCGCCCGCGCCGCCAGCGCCGGCTGCCGCCCCAGCGGCACGAACGGGTTCCAGCGCAGGCGCGACAGCCCGAGCAGCGAGAGCGTCACGTTGCGCAGCAGCGTCTCGCGCGGGAACAGCGTGATGATCTGGTAGGTCCGCGCGATGCCCAGGTGGAACCGCCGGCGGCTCGGCACCCGCGTGATGTCGCGATCGAAGAGCGTGACCGCCCCGCGATCCGGCTTCAGCTCGCCCGTGATGAGGTTGAAGAGCGTCGTCTTGCCAGCGCCGTTCGGCCCGATGATGAGTCGCCGCTCACCCGGCTCGACGGCGAGGCTCACCGCCGAGGTGACGCGCAGTCCCCCGAACGACTTGTCGAGACCGCTGACGGCGAGCGCCGGCACCTACGTCCTCAGGCGAGCGTCAGCGGCTGACCGTCCAGGTCTTCGGCGCGCTCCACCTTGATGAGGACCGCGAAGCCTTTCTTGTCCGGGTCGCGATCCTTCTCGGGCTGCACGAGGCGCCGCCAGACCTCTTCGTACGCCGCGCCCGACCGGTGGATCTCCGCGGTGCCGTAGAAGCGCGCGATACCGCCCTTGGGCAGCACGCCGGCCTCGCGCAGCGGGGGCTTGCGCAGGAACACCGTGACCTTGGTCTTGTCCTTGAGATTGGCGTTCGTCGAGCCCTTGCCCCGCTCCCACAGCGCCAGGTGGTCGTCGTCGTAGACCATCGTGCTGCCGCGCGGCGTCACCTGGGCGAACCCGTTCGGCAGGACCGTGGCCACCAGGCACACGTTGGCGGGAAACGCGGTGTTGATGTGCTCGTGCAGCGTCTTTGGGATGGTGCCCACGTCGGCCTCCTTGTCGGATATGCGAGCCACGGCATTGTCGCCCCCGGCGTCGCCGATGTCGACAGTGCTAAGCTTCGGGCCATGAGGACGGGGGCCGAGTACCGCGAGGCGCTGCGCGACGGGCGCCGGCTCTACATCATGGGCGAGGGTCTCATCGAGGACGTCACGGTCCATCCGGCCACGCGCGCGACGGTGGACGAGTACGTCGCGTGGTACGACCGTCACGCCGACCCGGAGTGGCAGGCTGTCGTCCTGACGCCCGCCGATCGTCCGGGCGGCCGCGTCCCCTGGTCGTACGTCCTGCCGCGCAGCACCGACGACCTGCGCGGGATGGGCCGCTGCTTCTCCGAGACGACGTTCCAGAGCGCCGGCAACATCACGCACACTCCCGCCTACGGCAACTTGATCGCGCTCGGCATCCTCGACGCGGTCCAGCAGCGCAACGTCTCCCGCGAGCAGATCGCCAGCGCCGCCGCGTATCGCGACATGATCGCCGCCACGGGCCGGTTCCTCACGTTCTGCGCGGGCGCCGCGACGATCGGCGCTCGCTTGCGCCCGGACCCGGCCGATCGCGTCCCGTTGCGGCTGGTTCGCGAGACCGACGCCGGCCTGACCGTCAGCGGCAAGGTCGGCATGCACACCAGCCCGGCCTACGCGGAGGACGTGTACGTCGGCAGCCATTGTGGGATCGATCACGGCGGGCACCGGGTGACGTTCATCGTGCCGGTCGACGCGCCGGGCGTCACGGTGCTCTGCCGCAAGATCTCCGCCCGCCACGCGAACGCCTTCATGGCGCCGCTGAGCAGCCGCTTCGACGAGCTCGACGGCCAGATGTGGCTCGAGGACGTGTTCATCCCCTGGGAGCGGATCTTCCTGATGGACACGAGCCCCGAGCCGATGGCCTCGTGGCTCTTCTGGCACCAGCTCTACTGCTGGCTGTCGAAGGCCGAGTTCACGCTGGGGCTGGCACTCGCCTGCACGCACGCGATGGGGCTCGTGGAGCACGAGCCGACGCTCGAGTACCTGATCGACCTCATCGTCGATGTCCAGACCGTGCGGAGCTGCGTGACGGCGGCCGAGCTCGATCCCGAGCTCACGGCGGAAGGCTACTGCATCCCCGGGCGCGGTCACATCGCCGCCGGCAGCATCGCGATGCAGAAGGCGCGTCAGCGGATCACCGAGACCCTCCGGATCCTCCCGGGATCCTCGCTGGTCGTCGCGCCCTCGGACAAGGACCTGGCCGCGCCCGAGGTCGGCGCCGGGCTCGACGAATCGTTCGCCGGCGGCGGCTACACGGCGCTGCAGCGCTCGGCGCTCCTGCAGCTGGCCGCGGACCACGTGGCGTCGGCGTTGGACGGGCGCGAGTCGGCGTTCGAGCTCCACGCCAACGGCGGCATCCCGGCGTGGCGCGGACGGATCCGGCGCTCCTTCAGCCGTTACAACGAGCTGGCCAACGGTGTGTTGAAAAGCCTGAGCCTCGACATGCCGGCCATCGACCTCGACGGCCTCCGCACGTTCACGCCGGCGCCTCGGCGGGTGGTCACGCCGCCGAAGGCCTAGCCGCCCAGGAGCGACGACCTCGCCCACCGCGCGAGGCGGACGGTGCCCGGCACCAGCCCGTCCGGCATGAAGACCACGATCACGACGAAGATGGCGCCGAGGACGAAGTTCCAGCGCTCGATGTAGGCGCTCGCGACGTTCTTCATCACCACCACGAGCGCGGCGCCCACGATGGGCCCGAGCAGCGTCGCGGTGCCTCCGGAGATCACCATCAAGAGCGCCTCCGCCGATGCGGTGAGCGCCACCACCTGCGGGCTGACGAACTGGTTGTAGTAGAGGTAGAGCAGCCCGGCCACGCCGCTCCAGAAGCCCGAGAACAGGAACGCCAGGAATCGGATCATCCACACGTGGTAGCCGAGCGCGTTCATGCGCCGGGGCTGGTCGCGCGTGCCCTGCACGCTGGCGCCGAAGGGCGAGGCCACGAAGACCGTCATCGACGCGAGGGCGGCGAGGAAGACCACGAGCGTCGCCCAGTAGAAGCTCCGCGGCGACGCCAGCGAGAGCCCGAACGGCATCGGCCGCCCGGTGATCGTGATGCCGTTGTCGCCGTTGGTGATGCTGATCCAGCGATAGGCGACGCCCCAGACGATCTGGCCCAGCGCCACGGTGATCATGACGAAGCCGAGGCCGGTGCCGCGCAGCGCCAGCACCGCGAACACCGCGGCGGTGACGAGCGTTGCGGCCAGGGCGATCACCGCCACCACGCTGTGGCCGTAGCCCGCGGTGATCGCCTTGCCCCCGGCGTAGGCCGCGATGCCGAAGAGCCCGGCGTGGCCGAGCGAGACCAGCCCCGCGTAGCCCGCCAGCACGTTCACGCCGAGCGCGAAGATCGCGTAGAAGAGGATCTGGCTCGCGATGTTGACGTAATACGTGCCCGGCATCCAGAGCGGCAGCGTCGCCAGCACCACGAACCCCAGCGCGAGCGGCAGGCGCGTCACACCGCCGGCCGCCCGAACAACCCCTGAGGTCGCAGCACCAGCACGATGAGCATCGGCAGGAACAACACGACGTAGGCCAGCTCGGGAAACATCGCCTGGCCGAAGTTGTAGAGGAAGCCGACCACGAAGCTGCCGACGAGTGAGCCCAGCAGGCTGCCGCTCCCGCCGAGGATCACGACCACGAGCGCCAGCGGCAGCATCTCCCCGTCCAATCCGGGATAAACCGACAGGATGGGACCACCGATCACGCCGGCGAAGCCGGCGAGCCAGGCGCCAAGGCAGAAGACGATCGTGAAGAGCCTGGAGACGCGGATGCCGACGACGCGCGCCATCGCGGCGTCGTCGACGCCGGCGCGGATCATCGCGCCGAGCTGCGTGCGGTCGAGCAGCGCCCAGAGGCCGGCCGCGAAGACGACCGCGATCAGGCTGATCGCCAGCCGATATTTGGGGAACCCGAGCCCGGCGAACGAGGCCGCGCCGCGCAGCGCTGCCGGTGTGGCGATGCGGATGGGATCGCCGGTCCAGACCATCAGGCAGACGTCGGCGACCATGAACGAGAGGCCGAGGGTCACCAGCACCTGCGCCAGCTCGGCGCCGGCCAGGCGGCGCAGGATGAAGCGCTCGACGATGCCGCCGAACAGGGCGACGCCGAGCCCGCCCAGGACCGCGGACGTCCAGAAGTCGAGCCCGTAGGCGATCAGGCTCGTCGCGAGGTAGGCGCCCAGCATGAAGAACGAGCCGTGCGTGAGGTTCGGGATCTTCATGAGCCCGAAGATCAGCGAGAAGCCCGATGACAGCAGGAAGAGGAGGCCGCCGAGCGTGATGCTGTTCACGGCCAGCACCAACCACAGGCTCATGCTCGGCGGCCCCGGTCGCGGGTGACGATCAGCTCTTCAACGGCGGATAGTCACGCGAGTACACCGGCTGCGAGAGGAACCACTTCTCGTCGTAGGTCCAGAACTGGCTGACTTTGGGATACGCCTTGATCGTGGTATTGACGAGCTTGTCGCCCTTGCGCTCGCAGCGGCGGACGTAGAAGGTCCCCACGACGTTGCCGAGGCGATCGAAGGTGAAGGGGCCGCGCGGCGTGTCGGTCAGCGACACCGCGCGGAGCGCCCGGATGAACGCCTCGCGGTCGTCGGTCTTGCCGCCCGTCTTCTCCAGCGCCGCCTCGGCCACCTGGCCGTTGATGTAGAGGCCCGCGGAGTAGAGCCCGGGAATGTTGCCGTAGTCCTTCACCATCCCGTCGATCAGCCGCTTGTTGCTCGGCGTGTCGAGGTCGCCGGTGTAGGCCGAGCACGAGATCATGCCGACCGCCTCGTCGCCGTAGCTCTTCAGGAGCGCCTCGTCGCCGGCCGTGCTGCCGCCCAGGACCGGCAGCTTGATCCCCTGATCCTGGTACTGCTTCATGAACTTCAGCGGGTTGGAGCCGGCGAATCCCTGGACGACCGCGTCGGCGCCGCTGATCTGGGCGATATAGGGCGTGTAGTCGGGCGTCACCAGCGGCGGCCAGAGCTTCTTGACCACGCGCCCGCCCGCGTCCTCGAAGACGCGCTGGAAGCCCGCCATCTGCTCGTGGCCGAACGCGAAGTCGTCGGCGATCGTGATCACCCGCTTGAGCTTCATCTCCTTCGCCGCGTAGTCGGCCAGCGGGTGCATGGTCTGCGACGAGGTCGCCGAGGCGCGGACGAAGTACGGGTTCGGCTTCCGCTGCGTCATGTCCTCGGCCGCGGCCAGGCTCAGGATCGGCATCTTCGCCTGCGCCGCGTAGTCGGTGATCGCCAGCAGCTCGAACGCCGCCAGCGGCCCGAAGATCATGTCCACGCCGTCGCGCTCCACGAGCTCCTGGATCTTGGTCTTGGTGCCGGCGGGATTGCCGCCGGTGTCGCCGACGAGGAGCTCGACCTTCCGGCCGGCGAGCGCGTAGTTCCGGTCCTTCAGGAACCGGATCGTCCCCTGCTCCATCTGGATGCCGCCCGAGGCGAGCGGCCCGGTCTTCACCGTGAGCAGGCCGATCTTGACCGGCTTGCCCTGAGCGCGCGCCATTCGCGGCAGCGATGCGGCCACGGCCGTCCCCGCCGTGCCGACCAGGAATCCACGACGATCCAATCTCAGCGCCATCGCTGTCATCTCCTCAAGTAGGGGCCAGCCGAGCGGCGTCAGTAGCTCTTGGGCAGCCCGAGGACGTGCTCCGAGAGATAGTTGAGGACCATCTGCTGCGAGACCGGCGCGATCTTGTAGAGGCGGATCTCGCGCCAGAGCCGCTCGACGTAGAACTCCTTCGCGTACCCGTACCCGCCGTGGGTCTGCAGCGCGGCGTCGCACGCCTCGAACCCCGCCTCGGCCGCCAGCAGCTTGGCGGTGTTGGACTCGGCGCCGCAGGGCCGGCCGCTGTCGAAGAGCCACGCGGCCTTCAGGCACATCAGCTCGGCGCTCTCGAGCTTGGCCCAGGCGAGCGCGAGCGGATGCGCGATCGCCTGGTTCTGCCCGATCGGGCGGTCGAACACGACGCGGTCCTTGGCGTACTGCACCGCGCGCTCGAGCGCCGCCCGCCCGATGCCCACCGCCTCGACGCCGGTGAAGATGCGCTCGGGGTTGAGCGAGTCGAGCAAGTGGTAGAAGCCGCGGCCCACCTCGCCGACGACGTCGACGTCCGGAATCTCCAGGCCGTCGATGAAGATCTCGTTCGAGTCGATCGCGGCGCGGCCGAGCTTCTCGATCTCGCGCACGGTGATCTTCGCGCGGTCGAACGGGGTGAAGAACAGCGTCATGCCGGCGAACGGCTTGGCGGCGTCGCGGGGCGAGGTGCGCGCGAGCAGCAGCGTGTGCGTGGCGTGCTGGGCGTTCGTGTTCCACACCTTGCGGCCGTTGACGACGAACCGGTCGCCGTGGCGCTCGGCCCGCGTCTGGATGCGCGAGGTGTCGGTCCCCGCGTTGGGCTCGGTCACTCCGAACGACATGACGATCTCGCCGGTGGCGATCCGCGGCAGGTAACGGCGCTTGAGATCCTCCGAGCCGTGCTTGATCACCGGCATCGGCGGGAACAGATAGAAGTGGATGGGCGAGGCGCCCGAGGTGCCGGCGCCGGCGGCGCAGATCTCGTGGAGCATCAGCGTCGCCTCGGTCACGCCGAGGCCGGAGCCGCCGTACGCTTCCGGAATGATCATGCCGAGCCAGCCGGCCTGCGCGAACGCCCGCACCCAGTCGGTCGGATACTCGGCCTTGCGGTCCTTCTCGAGCCAGTAGTCGAGCGAGAACGACCGCGCGAGCGTGGCGACTTCCTTGCGGATCAGCTCCTGTTGCTCCGTCAGCTGGAAATCCATGCCGCGCATTGTAGCTCATCGTCCCCGTCGCGCGGTGCCGGCGGGTGCTATGATGCGCGCCATGGCCGTGCAGGCGTTGTACGCGCTGCAAAACGGATTCATGGGGTTCGAGCGGTCCGGGCTGTTCTACGGCGACTTCTCGAGCGAGCGCGTCCAGATCCCGATCGCGTGCTGGCTCGTGCGCACCTCCGACGCGACGATCCTGTTCGACACCGGCCTGTCGCCCCGGGCCGTCCCGGGACTCATGCGCAACGACCCGCTCGCGCGCTTCACCGAGGAAGACCTGCTGGTGCACCGGCTCGACCTGCTCGGTCTCCAGGCCGAGAACATCGACCTGGTCGTCCTGTCGCACCTGCACTACGACCACGCCGGCGGCGCCGCGTTGTTCCCCAAGTCCGAGCTGGTCGTCCAGAAGGACGAGTACGCGTACGCCTACCACCCGGCCTCGTTCTTCGAATCGTTCTACTACCGGAAGAACTTCGACCTGCCGGGCTACCGGTGGCGCCTGCTGGACGGCGACACCGAGCTCCTCCCCGGCGTGACCGTGCTGCGAAGCGACGGCCACACGCCCGGCCACCAGTCGCTGCTGGTCGAGCTGCCCGAGACGGGGCCGGTCATCCTGAGCGGCGACGCGTGCTACTGGCGCGAGCACGCCGACAAGGAGCGCGTGCCCGGCGTGGTCTGGAACCCGACGCTGGCGCTCCACTCGATCAAGAAGATCAAAACGATCGCGCGGCTGGTGCGCGGTCGCATCTTTCCCGGGCACGACCCGATGTTCTGGGAAAAGGTCAAGCAGGCGCCGGACGCCTATCGTTAAGGGAGGGTGAGATGAAGGACGGGCTCCGTTTCGTCGACTCCGACATGCACATCATGGAACCGCCGGATCTCTTCGATCGCTATCTGGATCCGGCCTTCAAGCATCGCGTCAGCGTGCCGGTGGGCGCGGACGGCCGTCCGATACGCGGGGCCGCCGGCCTGACCGTCATCGACGGCTTGCCGACCTCCGACATGGACTTTCAGCAGTACCGAAAGCGTGTCAAGCCGGCCTCGTCACAGACCACCCAGCCGCTGTCGGGCTCGCGGCTCTTCGACACGGGCCGGCTCGATTTCGCGATCGCGCGGGACTATGACCCGGTCGCGCAAGTCGCGGCCATGGACATGGAAGGCGTCGACATGGCCGTGCTCTATCCCACGATGGGGCTGGCCCTCATCGCGCGCGACGGCCTCGATCCCCTGCTGTCGCTGGCGGTCTGCCAGGCCTACAACAACTGGATCCACGAGTTCTGCCGCTACAGCCCCGACCGGCTGAAGTTCGTGGCGATGCTGCCGGTGCACGACGTGCACCTGGCCTGCCGCGAGCTGGTGCGCTGCGTGCGCGAGCTGGGCGCCGTCGGATCGTTCATCCGGCCGAATCTGGTCAACGACCACTACTGGCACTCGAACTACTGGGATCCGCTCTACACCGTCCACGAAGACCTGAACGTGACGTGGGGGTTCCACGAGGGGGTCAGCGCGATCTACTCGCGGATGATCCCGCTCTACGGCGAAAACCGGTTCTACCGGCACGTGGCCAGCCACTGGATCGAGATGCAGCAGGCGATGATCGCGATGATCGTCGGCGGCGTGTTCGAGTTCCACCCGAAGCTCCGGGTGGGCTTCCTGGAGGCCCAGAACTCGTGGGTGCCCGGGCTCCTGTCGCGGATCGAGTGGGACTATCCGCAGTACCGCGACTCGCACGCGCCGTATCTCGCGCTGATGCCGCGCGAGTACTTCCGGCGCAACTGCTGGGCCGCGGTCGAAGGCAGCGAGCCGGAGATCGAGGCGACGGCCGGCCTCATCGGCGCCGACCGCATGTGCATCTCGACGGACTATCCGCACTTCGACTCCAACTTCCCCCACGTCTCGACCAACCTCTTGAAGAACGTGCCGCGCGAGATCGCCGCGCAGATCATGCTCGGCGGCGCGAACCTCTACGGGTTCACCGAGGCGCACTTCAAGAAGGCCGACGCCGCGGCCGAGAAGGACCGGCTCAGGGCGCCGAAGTCGTAGCGCTTCGGCCGGACGGACGGGGCCGGCGGTCGACCGCGAGCAGGAAGAACACGAGATACGCGGTGCCGCCGGCCACCCCGCCGATCACGTCGCTGAGCCAGTGGGATCGCAGGTAGAGCCGGCTGAAAGCGATCCCGACGATCAGGAGCACGAGGGCGACCGTCCCCGTCCATCGCGATGCGCGCCCGAGTCCGCTCGTCCACAGCAGGTAGATCAGACCGCCGAAGAACACGACCGAGCCGAACGTGTGCGCGCTCGGGAAGCCGTACCCCGACATGCGCGGCCGCGGCCGGCCCACGAACCACTTGGAGAGCGCGAAGACCACGTACGCGCCCAGGACCATCAGGGGCACGAATTTCGCGACGGGGTGTCCGCGGTGTCTCAACCAGAGGAAGGTGGCCAGGCTCAACGGGATCAGGGCCCAGCCCGAGCCGAGGCCGGTCAGCGCCTCCATGAGAGACTTGAGCCGCGGATCCCGCAGCGACGACATCAGAGCGACCGTGGCGTGGTCGAGGTCGAAGAAGTGCTGGCTGAAGGCGAGCACGGCGAGGATCAGATATGCGAGCCCGGAAACGATCCCCACGAGAAGTGCCGCCCGCCGCGTCGCGTCCATCCGACGGCAACAATTATGGCATGCCCTCCGGCAACGACATCGCGGCGCGGCTGGCGCGGCTCGACTGGCCGGCGATCGAGCGGTCGCTGTGGGCGTGGGGCTACGCGAAGACTCCCGCGGTCCTGACGGACTCCGAGTGCGCCGAGTTGATCGGCCTCTACGCGGACGAGGCTCGCTTTCGGAGCACCGTCGACATGGCGCGCTACAAGTTCGGCGTCGGCGAGTACAAATACTTCGCCGCGCCGCTGCCGCCCCTGGTCGACGCGCTTCGACACGCCGCCTATCCTCCGCTCGCGGCGATCGCCAACCAGTGGGAGGCCGCGCTGGACACCGCGACCGCGCATCCCCCGACCCTCGACGGTCTGCGGGCCGTCTGCCACCGCCGCGGCCAGACCAAGCCGACGCCGCTCCTGCTCCACTACGAGACCGGCGGCTACAACTGCCTGCACCAGGACCTCTACGGCGACGTCGTGTTCCCGCTCCAGCTCACCTGCTTCCTGAGCCGGCGAGAGACTGACTACACAGGGGGCGATTTCCTCCTGGTCGAGCAGCGTCCGAGAGCGCAGTCGCGGGGTGAGTCGATCGCACCAGCGCAGGGGGAAATGGTCATCTTCGCCACTCGTTACCGTCCCGTCGAAGGCGCGCGCGGCATCTACCGCGGGGCCATGCGTCACGGAGTCAGCCGCATCACCTCCGGGTCCCGCTACACGCTGGGGGTCATCTTCCACGACGCGAAGTAGGCGTGATATCGTGCCGTCCATGAGCGCCGCCGCCCGCCTCGCCGAATTCATCGTCAAGACGTCCTTGGAGGATTGTCCCGGGGAAGCCATCGCCCAGGTGCGTCGGGCCGCGCTCGACACGCTCGGCGTGATGCTCGCCGGCGCCGCCGAGCCCGTCGCCCGCATCGTGCGTCGCGTCGTCCGCGCCGAGGGGGGCATCGCGCTCGCGACCGTCGTCGGCACCACGCTCAAGACCTCGCCGGGCTGGGCCGCGCTCGCCAACGGCGCCGCCGGCCACGCCCACGACTTCGACGACACGAACTTCGCCCTGCTGGGACACCCGAGCGTGCCGCTCCTGTCGACCGCGTTGGCGGCCGGAGAGGCCGAGATGGCCGACGGCCGGGCGCTCGTGCTCGCCTACCTCGTCGGCTTCGAGGTGAGCGTGGCGCTGGGCGCCGCGCTGAACCCGGACCACTACACGCGCGGCTGGCACGCCACCTCCTCGATCGGCACCCTGGGCTGCGCCGCCGCGGCCGCGCGCATCATGGGCCTCGACGTCGTCCAGACCCGCAATGCGCTGTCGCTCGCCGCGTCGCACGCCTCGGGCCTCAAGGAGAACTTCGGCTCGATGACGAAGCCCTACCACGCCGGCCACGCGGCGCGGAACGGGATCCTGGCCGCGCAGCTCGCGCGTGAGGGCCTCACCGCCTCCGAGACGGCGCTCGAGGGCAAGCAGGGCTACGCCGCGGCCTTCGGCGGCTCGCACGCGCTCGACGGCGCGCTCGAGCGCCTCGGCCGCTCGTGGCATCTCGTCGAGTCGGGCATCGCGGTCAAGCCCTACCCCTCCTGCGCGCTCACGCATTCGGCGATCGACGCGCTCATCGACCTGCGCGCCCAGCACCGGCTGAGCGCCGGCGACGTCGCCGCGGTCCAGGTCGGCGTGAATTCCGTCGTCCCGGACGTGCTCGCGCATGCGCGGCCGACCACGGCGCTGGAGCGGAAGTTCTCGATGCAGTTCTGCGCCGCCGCCGCCCTCGCCGAGGGCCGCGTGGACTTCGGCTCGTTCGCCGAGGGCGACGTCGCGAACCCCGACGTGCGCGAGCTGATGGAGCGGGTCGCGATGGTCGTGGACCCCGGCCTGCCCCAGGGCGTCGAGCAGCACGCGTGGAGCCGCGTGACGATCCGCCTCCGCGACGGGCGCACGCTCTCGACCGCCGCGCGCGGCGCTCGCGGTCACCCGGACGCGCCGCTGTCCGACGCGGCGCTCCACGAGAAGTTCCGGGCGTGCGCCAGCACCGTGCTCTCGGCGGACGAGGCGGCGGGCCTTGCCGAGCAGCTCAGTCATCTCGAGGACATTCCCGACGTCCGCGCGCTGACGTCGCGCCTCGAAGCGAATCTGGAGTAAGGGGAGACTCAAGAGATGGGCGTGCTCGACGGGATCAAGATTCTCGAGCTGGCGCGGGTCGCGCCGGCGGAGCTTCCGGGGATGCTGCTGGCCGACATGGGCGCCGAGGTCCTCAAGATCGAGACGCCCGAGACCGGCCGCGATTCGAGCGACGCCTGGGTGCGGCGGACGATCCACACGTTCGTGAACCGCAACAAGCGCTCGATGACGCTGAACATGAAGGCGCCCGAGGGCCAGGCGATCTTCCGCAAGCTCGCCGCGACCGCGGACATCCTCGTGGAGGGCTTCCGTCCCGGAGTCATGAAGCGGCTCGGAGCCGATTACGAGACCCTGAGCCGGACCAACCCGCGCCTGGTGTACTGCTCGCTCTCCGGCTTCGGCCAGGACGGCCCCTATCGCGACCGGCCGGCGCACGACATGAACTACCTCTCGCTCGCCGGGGTCCTCGACCTGATCGGTGAGGCCGACCGCAAGCCGGCGATCCCGCTCAACCTGGTCGCCGACTACGCGGGCGCGAGCCTGCACGGCGCCCTCGGCATCGTGCTGGCGCTCTACGCGCGCGAGCGGACGGGGCGCGGCCAGCACGTGGACGTCTCGTACCTCGACACGACCGTGTCGCTCCTGGCCGCCACGCCGAACATGCGTTTCTTCTTCAGCGACGGCCTGGCGCCGCGCCGGGGCGAAGGATTCCTCGGCGGCTCGTATCCCTACTACGCGATCTACGAGACGCGGGACGGCAAGCTCCTCACCATCGGCTGCACCGAGCCGTGGCTCTGGGAGAACTTCTGCAAGGCGATCGGGCGGCCCGACTTCACGCGCTTCGCCCGCAGCGCCGACCAGTTCGTGCGCGCGGCCAACGCCGAGGAGGAAGCCGCGCGCCGCGAGATCGAGGCGCTCATCCGGACCCGCGACCGCGACGACTGGTACGAGATGCTCGTCAAGGCCGACGTCTGCGTCGGCAAGGTCTACGACGTGGCCGAGATGGTCGCCGATCCACAGATCAATCATCGCCAGATGGTCGTGGACGTCGAGCACCCCACCCACGGGCGCGTCCGGCAGATCGGGATCGCGATCAAGCTCTCCGACACGCCCGGGACGATCCGGAGCGCGGCGCCGCTGCCGTCGGAGCACACCGAGGGCGTGCTGAAGGATCTGGGGTTGGCGGCCGCCGAGATCGCCGATCTCAAGCGAAAGGGCATCGTCGAGTAGCACCGGCGTGGCGGCGGCCTGGCGCCAGCTGGTCCTCCTGTCTCTCGCCGAGCTCCTCGCCCTCTCGCTCTGGTTCAGCGCCTCGGCGGTCCTGCCGGCGCTGAAGCTGGAGTGGGGGCTGGGTGACGGCGGCGGCGCGGCCCTGACCATCGCGGTTCAGGCCGGCTTCATCGTCGGCACGCTCGCCAGTGCCTTGGCCAACCTGCCCGACATCGTCGCCGCCCGCACGCTCATGGTCATCGGCGCCGCGCTGGGCGCCCTCGCCAATGGCGCCCTCGCCCTCGGGGTCTCCAGCCTGGGGCCGGCGCTGGCGCTGCGGTTCGTGACCGGCGTGTGCCTGGCCGGCGCCTACCCGCCCGCGATGAAGATCATGGCGACGTGGTTTCGCGAGGGCCGCGGCCTCGCGATCGGCGTGCTGATCGGCGCGCTCACCGTCGGCTCCGCGACGCCTCACCTCATCCCGGCGATCACGGCGCTCAGCTGGCGGGGAACGCTACTCGTCGCTTCCGCGCTGGCCCTGGCCGGCGCCGCCGTCGTCCTGTTCTTCGTCGGCGACGGCCCGCATCGCTTCCCGTCGGCCCGCTTCGACCTCCGGATGGCCGCCGCGGTCTTCCGCGAGCGCGGGCCGCGGCTCGCGTGCTTCGGATATCTCGGCCACATGTGGGAGCTCTACGCGATGTGGACGTGGATCGCCGCGTTCCTGGCCGCGAGTCTCGAGGCCCACGGCGGCGGGAGCTATGTCGGTCTCGGCCCGAGCGGCGCCACGTTCCTGGTCGTGGCGCTGGGCGCGCTCGGCTGCTGGGCGGGCGGCGGCGCCTCGGACCGCTGGGGACGGACGGCCCTCACGATGGTCGCGATGGCGCTCTCCGGTACCTGCGCCGCGATCATCGGGCTCACGTTCGGCGGCTCACCGTCGCTGACGCTGCTGGTCGCCGCGGTGTGGGGCATCACGGTGATCGCGGACTCCGCCCAGTTCTCGACCGCGATCACGGAGCTCTCGCCCTCCGCCTACGTGGGCACCGCACTCACCGCGCAGACGTGCATCGGTTTCGCGCTGACGATGGCGTCGATCTGGCTCATCCCGCCCCTGGTGGCTCGCATCGGCTGGCGCTGGGCGTTCGCGGTGCTGGCGATCGGACCGGCGCTCGGCGTGATCGCGATGGCGCGGCTGCGCGGGAGTCGGGACGCGGTGAAGATGGCCGGCGGGCGCCGCTGAGCGGCCCGCCGCGGGACGGCGTCAGGCCAGGTGGGGCACCGTGAGCATCCCGCGCAGCACCTTGGTGCCCTGACCGGCGAGCCACTCCTTCGTCGACTCGTACCCGAAGCGGAGCGCCGCCCGGCTGGCCTCGAAGCCCATGGAGGGCCCGCCCATCGGCGTCGCGTCGCGGGACGGCTGGATCAGATGGAACTCGGTGCGCGGATGCTTCATCCGCAGCGCCGAGAGACCGAGCAGCAGGAGGTTCTGGCTGTAGATGCGCCCCGCCTGCTCCATGATCGAGTAGAGCCCGCGGTTCCGCAGCGGCACGACGCCGCCGTCGAGGTTGGGGACGAGCGGATTCACCACGATCACGACGTCGGCGCCCGCCTCTGCCGCGAGGTCCGCGTGGCCGCTGAAGCCCACCCCGCCGTCGACGTAGTCGCGTCCGCGCAGCGTGTAGGGCTCGAAGAACCCGGGAATCGCGGATGAGGCCGCGACCGCTTCGCTGATCGGAACGTCGCGCAGCCCGTCACGCCCGAAGACCACGCGCTGCGCCCGATCGAGGTCGATCGCCGGGATCAGGAGCGTGCGGTCGAGCGCGGTGAACGAGTTCCGGAGCCCGCCGTTCGCCAGGGTCTCGCGCATGTAGCGCTCCAGCGCGACGAGTGAGAAGAACCCCGCGGGCAGGTCGCGCTCGGCGCGCGCGAGCATGTCGGGGACCGAGCTGGTCATCCCGGTCACGGCGTTCTTGCCGACCGCCCAGAGCAGCCGGCCGAACCGGCCCGCCGCGTGACGGAACGAGTTCGAGGCGTAGACGGCGCCACGGCGGAAATTCAGCGGGTGCTCCCGATCCTCGTCGATGATGCGATAGATCTCCGCGGCCCGGACTCCGTTGGCCAGCAGTGCGGCGACGACGGACCCCGCGCTGCACCCCACGTAGATGTCGAAGCCGCGGCCTCCAGTGAGTTGCTCCTCCATCGCCGCGACGACGCCGACCTCGTACATGCCGCCGATGACGCCCCCGCCCGCCAGGGCCAGCGCGTAGCGTGGCCGGCGCTGCGGTCGGAAGCGCCTGACGAGGCGGTCCATGAAATCCATCTCAAACCTCATTGTAAGAACCCATTACAAACCCCATGCCAGACGGGCATATATCCGGAAACGCCTGATTTCCCGGGAGAAGCGCCCGCCACGGGGGTACCGGCATGGCACCCAACTGGACAACATGTGGCAAGCTGCTGAACAGCACCTGATCACCCGGCGACACGGGAGAGCGTTACCCAGCATCGGTAAGCTCCAGACCACCTACCGGAAAGATTCTTCGCTTCCCCCGTCGGCCACCACCCGGCGCGTCGTGGCCGGAACGCTAGTGACGACGCAGATTTGGACCCGTGCCGGCGCCTTGGTATTCGCATTGCTGTTGAAGCAGGTCATGATTCGCATTGAAGGCATACGCGCTCCGGGAGTCCTCGGGTTTCTTCGGCCCGAGGCGCAGCGGGCGATCAAGCTGGTCGGCCTCGTCGTGATGGTGACCTTCGTGATCGCGTCGCTCGCGTGGGGCTATCAGCAGCGTCAGATCGCGCGCAACTGGCAGAAGCTGGCGTGCACCTATCGGTTACAGAATTCGGTCCGGCGCGCGCCCATCATGGCCGACGTCCTCGACGCGCGCGATTCCTGCGCGACGCTCGAGTTCCTCGGGCTCAAGCTCGGGTATCCCGCGCTGGGCGTCTCCGAGGTCAGCGCCGCGCCGCGACGCGATCTCGCCGGGGGAGGCTCGTGATGCGGGCATCGGGGCTGAAGGCCGACCTGCACGTGCACACCCAGGAGGCCGAGCCGTCGATCAAGTACAGCGCGCGTGAGGTGATCGACCGGGCGGCCCGTGAAGGGTTCCGCGTGCTCGGGATCACCAACCACGACGTGTTCACCTACGACGACGAGCTGGCCGCCTACGCGAGCGACCGCGACGTCCTGCTGGTGCCGGGGGTCGAATCCACCGTGGAAGGCCGGCACGTGCTCATCTACAACGCCGACGTCGGCGCCGACAAGCTCCGGACGTTCGCCGATCTCCGGCGGTACCGGACGCCCGACTGGCTCGTGATCGCGCCGCACCCGTTCTTCCCGACGTCGTACTGTCTGCGCGAGCGGCTCTGGCAGGAGATCGATCTGTTCGACGCGATCGAGTTCAGCCACTTCTATACGCCGCGCATCGACTTCAACCGGCCGGCGGTCAAGCTGGCGGCCGCCGTGGGTCTGCCCCTCGTGGGAACTTCCGATTGCCACCTGCACCCGCAGTTCGGGACCACGTTCTCGCTGATCGACGCCGAGCCGTCGGTCGAGTCGGTCCTGTCGGCGATCAAGAAGGGGCGCGTCAGCGTCGTCAGCCGGCCGCTGAGCCTGGCCCGCTGCGCGAGCATCGCGATCCGTCTGAGGCTCGCCACCCGCAAGGAGCACGCGAGGACGCTCCGTCTCAGGGTTCGGAGCCTGGCAGGCCGCTTTCTCTGATCCGGCGCAGGCGCTCGAGCTCGGGCTCGACGTACTTCTCGCGACAGTCCGGACAGATTCCGTGGGTGAACTGGGCGTCCGAATGACCCTCGATGTAGGTCTCGACCTGTTGCCAGTAGTTCTGGTCGTCTCGGACCTTCTTGCAGTACGAGCAGATCGGAAGGAGGCCCTGCAGCTGCTTCACTCGCGCGAGCGCCTCCTCGACCTCGCGCACGCGGTCGGCGAGGGCCGCTTGCAGCTCGAGCATGCGGAACCCGACCTGCACGCGCGCGCGCAGCTCCTCGCGCTCGAAGGGCTTCACGATGTAGTCGTCGGCGCCGGCGCCGAGGCCGGCCACGATGTCCTGGGTGCGCGCCTTGGCGGTGACGAAGATGAGGTACGGCTTCGGCTCCCGGCCCAGACCGCGGATCCGCGCGCAGAGCTCGAGGCCGTCCATGCCGGGCATCGTCCAGTCGAGGATCGCGAGCGAGGGCGCGTCCGGGTGCTGGAACATCTCCCACGCCTGCTCGCCGCCCGACGCCGAAACGACTTCGTAGCCCCACCCGGTCAGCGAGGTCTCGTGCAGGCGGCGGACGATCGGCTCGTCGTCGACGATCAGCACCCGCAAGCTCACGGTACGGCCTCGCCATCGAGTTGCGTCGGCCAGCCGGGGTCGGCGAAGAACGCGATGGCCCGCTCGAGCTCGCGGGCGATCCGGGCGACCATCCGCGGGCCGTCCTCGGCGTGCCCGTCGTGCGCCGCATCCTCGAGCACGCGGGCCGCGCTTTGAAGGTCGGCGGCGCCCAGGATGGCGGCCGAGCCCTTCAGGCTGTGCGCGAGCTGCTCGACCTGCACGATGTCCGACGTGCTCATGGCCGCTCGCAGCGAGACGAGACGCTTGGGGCTGTCGTCCATGAAGATGCCGACGAGCTCGAGCAGCAGCCGCCGGTCGCCGCCGAGCCAGTGCATCGCCACCGCGAGGTCGACGGGCTCTTGATCGGCCGGCGCGGCAGCCACGCGGTCACACCTCGGCCTTTGGGGTGGGTCGTGGGCTCTCGGTGCCGAGGAGGACTGCGCGCATCGGCATTGCGATACTAGCATAGCCCCCGTTCAGAACAGGCCGACCACGTTCCCCGTCGCGTCGATGTCGATGGTCTCGGCGCCTGGCACCTTTGGGAGGCCCGGCATCGTGAGGATGTCGCCCGCGTACGCCACCACGAAGCCGGCCCCGGCAGAGAGCGCGGCGTCGCGGATCGTCACCGTGAACCCGCGCGGGCGGCCGGGACGCTTCGGATCATCGCTGAGCGAGTTCTGCGTCTTGGCCACACAGACCGGCAGCCGCCCGTACCCGAGCGCCTCGAACCGCGCCAGCTTGGCGGCCGCCGCCGGAGCCAGCGCGATGCCATCGGCGCCGTAGGCGCGCTTCGCGATCGTCTCGAGCTTCGCCGCCAGGCCGAGGTCGTCCGGATACAGGTAGCTGAAGCGCGCACGGTCGGCCGAGCCGATCGCGTTGAGCACGGTGCCGGCGAGGTCGGTCACTCCCGCGCCGCCGAGCTCCCAGCCGCGAGACACGCCGCACGGCACGCCGAGCTCCTTGCACGCCGCGACCACCGTGGCCACCTTGTCGTCGGTGTCGTCGGTGAAGCGGTTCAGCGCGACGACCGGCGGGAGGCCGAACAGCCGGATGTTCTCGACGTGCTTGGCGAGGTTCTCGGTGCCGTGCAGCGCCAGCGCGCGCGTCGTGACGACGATGACCGCTGCGGACGGCACGAGGCCACCGGTCCGGCACTTGATGTCCACGAACTTCTCGCCGCCGAGGTCGCTGGCGAAGCCCGCCTCGGTGACCACCACCTCGCCGAGCTTGAGCGCCAGCCGAGTGGCGATGAGGCTGTTGCAACCGTGAGCGATGTTACCGAAGGGCCCGCCGTGGACGAGCGCGGGCGTCCCGTCGAGCGTCTGGACCAGGTTCGGCTTGATCGCGTCCTTCATGAGGACCGCCATGGCGCCCGCGGCCCGCAGCTCGCGCGCGGCGACGGGCGCGCCCGAAACGCTCTCGCCGACGATCACCCGCTCGACCCGCGCCTTGAAGTCCTGGAGGTCTTTGGCCAGGCACAGGATCGCCATGATCTCCGAGGCCACGGTGATGTCGAACCCGGTCTCGCGCGGCACGCCGTGGGCCGGCCCGCCGAGGCCGGCGACGATGTGGCGCAGGGCGCGGTCGTTCATGTCCATGACGCGCTTCCACGAGATGCGCCTGACGTCGAGCCCGAGCGTGTTGCCCTGGGCCAGGTGGTTGTCGAGCATCGCGGATAGCAGATTGTGCGCGGTGCCGATCGCATGCATGTCCCCGGTGAAGTGGAGGTTGATGTCCTCCATCGGCGCCAGCTGCGTGTGGCCTCCGCCGGTCCCGCCGCCCTTGACGCCGAACACGGGTCCGAGCGACGGCTCGCGCATCGCGACGATCGAGCGCTTGCCGAGCCGCCGGAGCCCGTCGGCCAGGCCGATCGTCGTGGTCGACTTTCCCTCGCCCGCGGGCGTCGGGGTCATCGCGGTCACCAGGACGAGCGCGCCGTCGGGCCGTGCGCTCGTCCGCTCGATCACCTCCCAGCGGATCTTCGCCTTGTAGGTTCCGTACGGCTCGAGGTCGCCCCCGTTGAGCCCGAGCGACTCGCCGATCGCCTGGATCGGCTGGAGCTTCACGGCGCGGGCGATGTCGAGGTCCTGTTTTCCCATTCCTAGGTCCTCATGAGCGATGTGGGATCGATGGGGAGCTTGGTGATCCGCACGCCCAGATGGCGCACGGCGTCGGCGACGGCGTTGGCGATCGCGGCGGGCGCCCCGATCGTCCCTCCCTCGCCCATGCCCTTGACGCCTCCGGGCATGAGAGGAGACGGCGTCTCCAGGTGTTCGATCTCGAACCGCGGTGTGTCGTGGGCCCTGGGCAGCGCGTAGTCCATGAGCGTGCCGGTCAGGAGCTGGCCGTCATCGTCGTAGACGATGCGCTCGAGCAGCGCTTCGCCGATGCCCTGGGCGACCGCCCCGTGGATCTGCCCCTCGACGATCATCGGGTTGATCACGGTGCCGCAGTCTTCCACGAGGGCGTACCGCGTGATGGCGACGCGCCCGGTCTCGCGGTCGACCTCGACCACCGCCACGTGGACGGCGCCCGAGAACGTCGGCCCGGGCGGGTCGAAGTAGACGGTCGCGTCGAGCCCCGGCGCCTGACCGTCGGGCAGGCCGCCGAGCGGCGGCGCGTACGCGATTCGCGCGATCTCGGCGAGCGGGATCGCGCGATCGGGAAGGCCGCGCACCCAGGCGCGACCGCCCTCGAGCACGATGTCCGCCGCGCTCGCTTCCAGGCGATGCGCCGCCAGCGTCCTGATCCGCGTGGCGATCACGTCGGCGGCGGCGCCGGCACTGCCGAGCATCGCGACAGTGCCCCGGCTGCCGAACGTGCCGCTGCCACGGGGCGAGCGCGACGTATCCGCGGGCTCGACGCGAACACGCTCCAGATCCAGACCGAGGCGATCGGCGACGACCTGGGCGATCGTGGTCGCGTGGCCCTGCCCCTGCGAGGGGAAGCTCACCGAGCACCGCACGGTCGCGTCGGGGTCGACCCGGATGGTGGCCGCCTCGAATCCAGGGACGTCGTGCATGCCGCGCCGACGAAAGACCGCCGAGCCCATGCCGGTGTATTCGGTGTAGCACGCGACGCCGACACCGATCAGTCGCCCCTCGGCGCGGGCCGACCGCTGAGCGGCTCGCAACGCGTCGTAGTCGACCAGGGCCAGCGCTTGCTCGAGGGCTTTCGGGTAGTCGCCGCTGTCATACATCTGGCCGCTCGAGGAGGTGAACGGATACGCCTCGCGCGGGATGAGATTGCGCCGGCGCACCTCGGCCGGGTCGAGCGCCGCGCGCTCGGCGACGAGATCGAGCAGCCGCTCCATCACGAACGCGCCCATCGTCATCCCGACGCCGCGATAGGCGCCGAGCGGTGGCTTGTGGGTCGCCACCGCGACCGCCTCGTACTCGTACGCGGGCGTCCGATACGGACCGGGCAGGATGTTCGCCGTGCCCAGCGGCTCGAGCGCGCCGGTGGTCGGGTAGGCGTGATACGCCCCGTTGTCGGACACGACGCGCGCACGCAGCCCGAGCACGGTGCCGTCGGCCGCGGCGGCGATCTCGACCGACGTGCGCTGAGCGCGCGCTTGCGAGGCGGCGGCGAGATTCTCTCGCCGCTCCTCGATCCACCGCACCGGACGCCCGAGCCGCCGGGCGAGCGCCGCCACCGCGACGTCCTCGGGGAAGATCTGCATCTTGAGCCCGAAGCCGCCGCCGACGTCCGGCGTCACGATCCGCACGCGGGACTCCGGGAGATCGAGGGCGGCCGCCAGCGCCGTACGCATGATCGACGGAGCCTGGCTGGCCGACCAGAGCGTCAGGCTCTCGCCATCCCAGTCGGCCACCATCCCGCGCGGCTCGAGCGGCGACGGCGCGCAGCGGCCGTGCTCGAACGTCTCGGCGACGACGATCGCCGCACTCGCGAACGCTCCCGCCACGTCGCCGTGCCGATGCCGGCGCTCGAACAGGATCCGATGCTGCGCCAGTGCCGCGTCGAGCGTGGCGACGACCGGCAGCACCTCCCAGTCGATCGCGACCAGCTCGCGGGCGTCGGCGGCGACGTACGGGCTCGTGGCCACGACGGCCGCCACCGCCTCGCCGCAGAAGCGCGCCACCCCGTCCGAGAGCGCCCAGGCCGCGGTGGGCGTGAATCCCCCGCCCTCGAGCCGTGGCACGAGCGGCTTCGTCACCATGCGCAGCTCATCGCCGGCCACGACGTCGACGACGCCGGCGAGCGCGCGGACGGCAACCGTGTCGATCCGCGCAACGCGCGCGTGGGCGTGCGGGCTCCGCACGAAGGCGACCGAGAGTGCCCGTGGCAGCTCGAGGTCGGCCAGGTAGCGGCCACCGCCCCGGAGGAGGCGCGGATCCTCGACCCGCTTGACCCGCGCGCCCGTGTACCGAAGCGTCATCGTCGACTCACGCACCGAGCCGATGGAACACGAGCCCGTCCAGGAGCTTCGGATAAAAGTGTGTGGACTTCTGCGGCATCAGCTCGCCGCCGCGCACGACGGCCTGGAGCTCGGCGGGCGTCGTGGGCGCGATCAGGAACGCGGCCTGATACGTGCCCGCGCGAGCCAGCCGTACCGCCTCCGCCAGGTCCGCCGTATAGTCCACGTGCGTCTTCGCGTCGAGCCTCGCGTCGGTGATCCCGAGCAGCGGACGCAGCAGGCCTTCGTGCAGAATCGAGACCGCCAGGGCTCGCCAGGCTGGCGAGGTCCCGCTGGGCCATCCGATCAGATCACGGCTCTCCGGCCGGAGCGTGAGCGCGGCGGCGTCCGGACCGCTGACCACGCCGATCGACGCCGGCGCCGGCCGGAAGGTCAACGGATCGTCGAGCGGAGCCACCGCGAACCAGCGCGACGCCATCTGCACGAAGTCGTCGAAGTCGAAGGGCTGGACGCCGTGGACCAGGCGATGATTCGCCAGGATCGTGAGCCCGGGCGCCTCCAGCGCAAAGAACGCCATCATCTTTCGCGCCGCGTGCGGATGGCGCTGGCGGTAGGCCACGGCCGTCTCGTAGCGATGGTGACCGTCGGCGATGATCACCGGGCGGGGCGCCATCAGCGTCACGATGCGCGCCAGCGCCGCATCGTCGGTGATGCGCCACACGCGGTGGTGCTCGCCCCGGAGATCCTCCGCCTCGGCGATCAGCTCACCGACCGGCGCGGCGGCGTGACCGAGCTCGCCATCCGCGTCGCTCACCAGCATGAACAGCAGACCGATGTCGGCGGCGGTCGCCTCCAGGAGGCGCATCCGGTCTTCCTTCGGCCCGGCGTGCGTGCGCTCGTGCGGGAGCACGACGCCGCGCGCGTAGTCGCTGACCTCGCCGAGCGCGATGAATCCCGTCCGCGTCACGGACGGGCCCCCGACGGAGTAGGTCTGCTGATAGGGATAGATGGCCGGCCGCTCGTCACGGCGCCACACGCCCTGGGCGAGCCATGCCTCGAGCACGGAGGCCGCCTGCCGGTACTTTTCCCCTCCGTCCCGCGGATACGTCACCCGGACGATGTTGTGCGGGCTCATCGCGTGGAGGCGCTCCTGCGTCTCCGGGCTGATCTGGTCGTAGGGCGGCGCGACGATCGGCGACACGTCGGTCCTCGTCGCGCCGGCGTAGCGGTATCCGTGGAAGGGCTCGATGTCCATGTCTCGCGTCGCCTCGTGGCGAACGCGCGAGAAGTCTAGCACGCGGCGCGAAACGCGGTACACTGTCGCCCGCATGAAGCACCAGGTGCTCGACCTGCACGCCCTGAAGGACTTCGATCCCGACAAGCGCGTACGCAAGATGCTCTTCAAGACCGATCAGCTCTGGTCGGAGATCGCCTGCTACGAGCCGGGCCAGTCGACGGTCATGCACTCGCACCCTCGGGAGGAGGAAGCGATCTACGTGCTCGAGGGCACCGCGACCATGAGCATCGCCGGCGAAAATATCACGGTCCCGGCCGGCTCGATCGTCAGGTTCCCAGCGAACGTCCCTCACGACGTCCGCAATCTAGGCTCCGATCGATGCGTCATCATGTTCGTGAAGGTGAATCCCAAGATTCTCAAGGCCGACGACGGCACGGGGGCCTAGCGATGGGCAACGTGGAGCGGTGCGACAAGACGCTGCCCACCAACGAGATGATCTTCCGGGTCCGCGGCGACGCGGCGCTGCGGGCGCGATTCGTGAGCGACCTCGAGGGGCTGGCGCGCGAGTTCGGCCTGAGCCGCGCCGAGTACGAGGCGCTGCGTGACAAGGACCCGCGGCGCATGATGGACCTCGGCGTCCACCAGTACTACGTGCCGCAGATCCTCCGCCTGTTCTTCGGCGCCTCGCACAACAGCAACGCGCACGCCGCCCTCGAGTGCTACAAGCGCGCGTTCCCGGAGGAGACCGCCCAGGCGATGGCCCTGCAGGAGCGTCTCGAGCGCGGTCGCTGATGGCGCAGATCGTCGCGGCGATGGCCATGACCCATTCGCCCGGGCTCACCGGATGGTTCACGCGCGCTTCGCAGGAGTACCAGCAGCTGGCGCTCCAGGCGACCGCCGAGATGCGGCGCCGGCTGGAGGCCGCGCGTCCGGACGTGCTGGTGATGTTCAGCAACGACCACCTGCTCAACTGGCCGATCAACAACACGCCCGAGTACACCGTGGGCATCGCCGACGAGCACGTCGGGCCCGCCGAGTGGTTCGACGAGTGGCTCGCCATGGAGAAGTACCGCGTCGCCGGCCACTCGGCGCTCGCGCGGTGGATCGTCAACGACGGCGCGCGGCGGGGGCTCGCCCTCGCCTACCTGCGCCAGATGCAGTACGACGACGGGATCTCGGTGCCGACGCATTACCTGAATCCGGACGCACAGTTCCGCCTGATCCCGGTGACGATGAACTGCACGGTGCCGCCGATCCCGACGCCCGAGCGCGCGTACCGGGTCGGGACGCTCATGCGCGAGATCCTGCGCGCCCATCCCGGCAACGAGCGGATCGCGGTGATCGCCACCGGCGGCCTCTCGCACGAGCCGGGCGGGCCACGCTACTTCTGGGTCGACGAGGAGTTCGACCGCTGGTTCCTCGACCTGCTCAAGCGGGGTGACCACGAAGCGCTGCTCCGCGAGTGCACGCTCGAGCGTATGGAGGCGGCCGGCTCCGGCGGCACCGCCGAGCTCCTGGCGTGGGTCCTGGTCCTCGCCTTCACGCAGGGGCCGGCCGACGTCCTCGCGTACATGCCGGCCGTCGCCTGGCGCTCGGGCACGGGCATGGTGGTCTGGAACGAGATGGCGAAGTGACAGGAGGGCTCTGACGCGATGCCGACCACCCATCATCTCGATCGCGACACGGTTCACCGGGAGTGGAACAACGCGCTGTCGCCGCGGCTCACGATCGATCCGGGCGACACGGTGGTCTTCGACACGCGCGACGCGGCCGACGGCTACTACTCGCCGTCGTCCACGCACGCCGACGTCCTCGGCCGCGGCCCGTTCCGCGGTCACCCGCTGACGGGGCCGGTGAGCGTCAGGGGCGCCCAGCGCGGTCACGTGCTCACGGTGGAGATCCTCGACGTGAAGCCCGCCGCCCCGTTCGGCTGGACCGCGATCCGTCCGGGCCGCGGCCTCATGCCGGAGGCCGAGTTCTCGAAGCCGCACCTCACGATCTGGGATCTCAGTGACGGCACGCACGCGCGCATGAGTGGCAACGTCGCGGTGCCGCTCTCGCCGTTTCCCGGCGTGATGGGCGTCGCGCTCGACGAGCCCGGATCGCACAGCACGATGCCGCCACGGAAGAACGGCGGCAACATGGACGTGAAGCACCTGGTCGCCGGCACCACGCTCTTCCTGCCGGTGTGGGTGGACGGCGCCCTGTTCAGCGTCGGCGACGCCCACGCGGCGCAGGGCGACGGCGAGGTGTGCGTCACCGCGGTCGAGATGATGGGACGGGTCACGCTCCGCTTCGGCCTCGCGAAAGGGCGGGAGCTGAAGGAGCCGCAGTTCAGGACCCGCGGGCCGTTCCTGGCGGCGGCCGATCGCGGGCCGTGCTTCGTGACGACGGCGGCCGGGCCCGACCTCTTCGCCGGCGCTCAGCAGGCGATCCGCTACATGATCGAGCATCTGGCGACCGAGCGCGGGCTCAGCCGCGAGGAGGCGTACATCCTCTGCAGCGTGGCCGTCGATCTCAAGATCAGCGAGATCGTCGATGCGCCGAACTGGATCGTCTCGGCGTTCCTGCCCGAATCCATCTTCGCGTGACGCTCGCCCCATAGGAGGCTCCATGCACTACGGCGTCTTCATCTTTCCCACGGACTATTCGATCCGGATCGACGAGCTGGCGCGCGCGGCCGAAGCGCGGGGCTTCGAGTCGCTGTTCGTCACCGAGCACACCCACATCCCGACGAGCCGGCGCTCGCCGTTCGCGGGTGGCGGCCCGCTACCGAAGGAGTACTGGCACACGCTCGACCCGTTCGTGGGGCTGATGGCCGCGGCGGCGGCGACCCGCACCCTCAAGGTCGGCACCGGCATCTGCCTCGTGGTCGAGCACGACCCGATCACGCTCGCGAAGACCATCGCGACGCTCGATATGCTCTCGAACGGGCGCTTCCTGTTCGGCATCGGCGGGGGCTGGAACGCCGAGGAGATGGAAGACCACGGCACCGTCTTCAAATCACGCTTCCAGCTCCTGCGCGAGCGGATCCTCGCGATGAAGGAGATCTGGACCAAGGAAACGCCCGAGTACCACGGCGACTTCGTCGACTTCGACCCGATGTGGTCGTATCCGAAG
Organism: Candidatus Rokuibacteriota bacterium; assembly: GCA_003221515.1. GTDB lineage: Bacteria > Methylomirabilota > Methylomirabilia > Rokubacteriales > CSP1-6 > AR31. The sequence goes on along the minus strand of QHSI01000097.1, from coordinate 136,633 downwards.
CCCGTCCAGAAACCGCATCCGCCGGTCCTGCTGGGCGGCGAGAGCGCCTACACGCTCCAGCGCGTGGTGGACTTCTGCGAGGGCTGGTTCCCGCGCGGCCGCAACGCCGACGCGATCCTGCCGGGGCTCGCCGATCTACGCGCACGCGCTACCAAGGCCGGCCGCGACCCCAAGACGATCTCCACGTCGGTGTTCGCCGCGAAGCCGGAGCGCGCCACCCTCGACACGTACACCGCCGCCGGCATCACCCGCTCGATCTTCAGATTGCCGTCGGAGGGTCGCGACGCGGTCCTGCCGCTGCTCGACCAGTACGCCAAGCTGATTCAGTGAGCGCGGAGCTGTCCCCGGCGGCCGCTGAGCTCCTGCGCGAGAGTCGCGTGGCGCGGCTCGGCACGGCGGACCGCGCGGGACAGCCGCTGGTGGTGCCGGTGTGCTACGTCTTCGACGGGCACGCCTGCTTCTCGGCGATCGACGCCAAGCCCAAGCGGGTCGCCCCGCGGGCCCTGCGGCGCGTCCGCAACATCGCCGACAACCCGCAGGTATCCCTGGTGGTCGATCGCTACGACGAGGACTGGTCGCAGCTCCGCTGGGTCATCGTCCAGGGCCGCGCCGACATCCTCAGCGAAGGACCCGAGCGGGCGACGGCTGTCGATCTCTTGCGCGCGAAGTACCCGCAGTACCGTGCGATGGGGCTGGACCGGGACATCGCGATCGTCATTCGCATCTCACCCGAGCGAACGACGTACTGGAGCTGGAAGAGCTGACTGAGGTTACCGTCTGTCGATCTGCAGACCGGCCGGGGTGACGAGCACGCCGGCCTGGCCGGCCTGTCGCATCGCGTACGCGAGCCTGTTCTTCTCGATCCACGCCCGGATCTCCAGATCGCGGTGGGCGTCGAAGAACTCGGCCGTCATCGTCGTCAGCTGCGCGACCTTCCCGAGGTTGTCCTGGAGCTGGAACACCTGCGCGTTCCGCTGGAAGTCGTGGAAGTCGTAGACGGTCGACATCGGGAACTCGCGCTGGAGATAGGCGCGGACCACGGAGATCTTCGAGTCGTCGAGCGCGGGGCCGTCGAGGAACTTGCGCCACTGAGGCGCCAGCTCGCCGTTTTCCGGCAGCGTGAGCCCTTGCAGGATCGCCTTCTGCTTGTCGGTCAGTCCCGCATCGTTCGGCTCGTCAGGCGCGACGTCCTGGGCGGTGACCTCGATATCGGCGGCGAAGGGCAGGATCGTCAGGGGCGGCGGCTCCGCCGGAGGCGAAGTCGGTCGCGGCGACTCGGGCGGTGGCGCCGTCGTGGGCCGCGGCTCGAACGTGCCCGTCAGCTTGTCGAGGAACTTTCGCCAGGTCGGGGCGAGCTCGCCCCGCGACGCGCCATCGCTCTTGACGGGCGCCTCGGGCTCGGGGCTCTCGATGAGCACCTCGGGCGCCTGGGCGACGGTCGGGACCGGAGGCTCGGGAGGAGTGACCGCAAGCCGACGCACGGGCTCCTGCTCCTTGACCGATGCGGCCGGCGTATCGAGCAGCTCCTGCCACTTCCGGCTCTTCGGCTCGTCGGGAGGCGTGCGGAGCCCACGGAGCGTCACCTGCGAGGTCTCGTCACCGACCTCGCGGCTCCCGGCGCCGTTGGTCGGCGCCGACGATGCGGCTCTCCGCTCGTCGTGAAGCACGCTCGGCGACGGCTCCGGGCGATCGCGGTCGTCCTGCGTGCTCGTGGTGCTGGTGACCCAGTCGACGCGGTCCAGGTAGAAACCGGTCGTGCCGTTGACCTCGATGTATCGGTACTCGAAGCAGTCGACCGAGGAGAATTTGAGGAGGCGCAGCTTCCTCACGAACGACTCGAGCAGCCGCTCGGCCACGAAGACGACGCGGGGCGGCCAGCCAGGGTTCACCGTCGCGGGGACGAGGCGCTGCACCGACTCCGGATACTCGAGGCACCACGCGTACGCTTCGAGCGCCCTCACCAGCAGCGCGTCGTCGGCGGTGAGCGCGAGCGCGATCAGCACCGGCGTGTGCGAGCGATCGATCGCCGCGAGGTCGACGCTGGTCCGTCCGAGGTTCAGACTGGAGGCGAGAATCTGAAGCCCGGGCTCGATCGCGTCGGTGTTTTCGCCAACGAGCGTCCCGAGATCGTGGAGGCTTTTGACTTCGCGCCGCTTGAAAGTTAGCTTCATCCCACGGATCTCCGGCGACCTTTTGAGCAACCGTTGTGCCAGTGAGGGCCACTGATTTCTACCAGATAAATCCGCTACTTCCGGCTGATCCCGCGCACGAGAAGCGCCACTGTGACACGCGGAGGATGAGACTGCTGCCAGGCGGGCATCGCACTACCCGAACTCGGTAGGAATTTGTCCAATGGTAGGAACTTCCATGGATAGGGGCTTTCCGGAAGTCCTCGAGCCCGTTTGCCTGCTTTCCTCAACACATAGGATTTGAAGGGTGATTTCGCCACTCTCGTTCTATGCTTTTCTGGCATTCATATTGCTCAGTTATACGACGTCGTGGTCTAGGCGGCGTGCTTGGAGGCGCCTTGCACAGCAACGTTCGCGCGGAGGGCCCGGTGCGGCAGCCGGAAATGCCATCGCTGAATCTGACTCAGGCCTTTAAAGACCTGGTGCAGATCGGAATCGACCTCACCAGCGAGCAAGATCTGTCTACGCTCCTCGAGCGCATTCTGACGGAGGCGCGGCGCTTCACCCGGGCGGAGGCGGGAACGCTGTTCCTTCGGGAGGGCGACCAGCTGAGCTTCTCCGTGGTCCAGAACGACAGGCTCGCTCGCGAGCTCGGCCTCGAGGAGATGCGGCGCCGGTTGCAGTCCGACCCCCTGAACCTGAAAGAGCTGAGCCTCGCCGGCCACGTCGCGCTGACCGGCGACATTCTGAACCTGCACGACACGTACATGATCCCGTCGGACCGGCCGTACGCCTTCGACACGAGCGTGGACGCGCGGCTGAACTACCGCACCCAGTCTGTCCTCGTCGTGCCGCTGCAGGATCCCAGCGGCAACATCCTGGGCGTGCTCGAGCTGATCAACGCGCTCGACCGCGGACGCGTCGTGCCGTTCGACTCGCAGTACGAGAGCCTGGTGCGGTCGCTGGCGGCGCAGGCGGCGGTCGCGCTGCGCAACGCTCGGCTCGAGGATCTCTCCTTCAAGGACGCGCTGACCGACGTGTACAACCGGCGGTACTTCACGATCCGGATCGAGGAGGAGTTCAAGCGCCACAGCCGCTTCGGCGAACCGCTCTCGCTGGCCCTCGCGGACCTCGACCACTTCAAAGAGGTCAACGATCGCTTCGGCCACCGGGCGGGCGACGAGGCCCTGCGCAACGTCGCGCAGCTCCTCGTGAAACACTCGCGGAGCTTCAGCATCGTCACGCGGTACGGCGGCGACGAGTTCGCGATCATCCTCGTCAACACCGCGAAGGGCGGCGGCGTCACCTACGCCGATCGTATCCGCCGCGTGATCGAGCAGCATAACTTCGCGCACACACCCGTCACCGTGAGCCTTGGCGTCGCCAGCATCCCCGAGGACGCGACGAACGTCGACGACCTCATCGTGGCCGCCGATCAAGCGCTCTACGACGCGAAGCGCACCGGCCGGAACCGCGTCGCGGTGCACTGAGGCGAGCGCCATGGTCGATCGCGAAAAGCTGCTGGCGGAGCTGATCGAGATCGGCATCGCGCTCACGAACGAGCGCGATCTGTACGCGCTGCTCGACCGCATCCTCGACCAGGCGCGACGGTTCACCCGGGCCGAGGCGGGCACGCTGTTCCTGCGGGACGGTGAGCACCTCCGCTTCGCGGTCGTCCAGAACGACTTCCTCGAGCGCAAGCTCGGCAAGCACGAGACCCAGCGACTGCTCCAGGCCGAGCCCCTCCAGCTGAGCGAGGCGAGCCTGGCCGGCCACGTCGCGCAGACCGGGGAGCTCGTCAACGTCGCCGACGCCTACGCCGTCGGCGTGCAGGAGACGCGCGGGTTCAACCAGAGGATCGACGCCGCCAGCGACTACGCGACCCGGTCGGTGCTGGTCGTGCCGCTCCAGGACCTGAACGGCAGCATCGTCGGCGTGCTCGAGCTCCTGAACGCCCTCGACGAGTCCGGCGCGATCGTGCCGTTCGATCGCGAGTACGAGAAGCTGGTCCGCGCGCTCGCGTCCCAGGCGGCGGTGGCGATCCGCAACGCGCGACTCGAGGACCTCTCGTTCAAGGACAGCCTCACCGAGCTCTACAACCGGCGCTACTTCGCGCTGCGGATCGAGGAAGAGGTCAAGCGCCACACGCGCTTCGGGCATCCGCTGTCGCTGGTCGTCCTCAACGTCGACCACTTCAAGAAGCTCAACGAGGAGCACGGCCGGACGGCCGGCGACGAGGTGCTGCGAGAGGTCGCGCGCCTCCTCGTGAAGCATTCCCGGAGCTTCACGATCATCTCCCGGCAGGACGGCGACGACTTCGCGGCGCTCCTCGCCAACACTCCGAAGGCGGGCGCGGTCATCTATGCCCAGCGCATCCGCGGGGTCGTGGAGGGGCACGCGTTCGCCCACGGGCGCACCACCGCGAGCCTCGGGGTTGCCGGCCTTCCGGCCGATGCCGCCTCGACCGACGACCTGATCACGGCGGCCGGGCGCGCGCTCGGGGAGGCCAAGCGCCTCGGCCGCAATCGCGTCTTCGCCCTGTAACGACCCCGTCACCGCCCTTGACTTGTATACATCGCATATGGCATTAGTCCGTCCCACGGACGATGCGACGCGGTCGCCCCCGTTACCTCGGCGATTCTATCTCGTGAAGCGGGCCGACAACACGAAGCTCTTGCAAGTCCTCGAGCAGATGCGCGAGGAGGTGCAACCGGTGTGGACCATGTCGAGCACCTCGCGATCATCGACGCCCTCAAGCGGGCCGACGTGCGGCGCGCCGAGCGGCTCATGGGACGGCACATCCGGCGTGTTCGCGACGCCATCTTCCGGCTGGTCGACTGAAGCCGCGACAGACAGAGGAGGCAGGCATGGCTGACAGCCCGTTCCGCACGAAGCTCCAGGCCGCCGTCAACGCCCGGCACAGCCGGTTGAATCCGTTCACGGACAAGTGGGTCCGCGGCGAGCTGACGCGCGCCCAGCTCGGATCCTGGGCGGCGCAGCACTATCAGTACGTCTCGCAGTTCCCCCGCTGGTGCGCCACGGTGTACGGCCGGTGCACGGATCCCGACGCGCGGGACTTCCTGCTCGAGAACATCATCGAGGAGGAATCCGGCACCAAGCACGTGAACCTCCTGATCCGGTTCGCCGAGGCGTGCGGCGTCGCGCGCGCCGAGGTCGAGAGCCGGCAGCAGCTGCCGACCACCCGCGGCCTCACCGCGTGGTGCTTCGAGATGTCCCACCAGCCCTTCCACGTCGCGGCGGCGGGCTTGCTGGTCGGGCTCGAGTCCCAGGTACCGGGCATCTATCAGCGCAATCTGCCCCCGCTCAAGACGCACTACGGCTTCACCGATCGCGAGGTCGAGTTCTTCGCGATCCACATCGAGGCGGACGAGGTCCACGGCGAGCGTGGTTATCAGATCGTCGAGCGTCATTGCACGACCGGCGCGCTCCAGGCCGACGCCGTCGACGCGGTACGCCAGGCGACCGAGATGCGGTGGCAATACATGACCGGGCTTTACCGCGCCTACGTCGCGAAGGAGGAGCTGTGAGTCGCTGCCGCGTCGCCCGGCTGGACGAGCTCCCGGCGGGCGAGGTCAAGCTCGTCGACGCGGGCGGAACGCGCGTCGTGCTGACGCGCGTCCACGACGAGGTCTACGCGTGCCACGACGAGTGCGTCCACCAGGGCGGCCCGCTCAGCGAAGGCAAGCTGTCGGGCAACCGGCTCACGTGCCCCTGGCACGGCTGGATGTACGACGTGAAGTCGGGCACGTGCCTCATGCCCCCGCGCGGCGGCCCGGTGCCTACGTACCCCGTGACCGTCGAGAACGGCGAGATCTGGGTCGAGGTGCCGTGACGTGGCGCTCAGCCTGCGACAGGCTCGTGAGTGCATCGAGCGCGGCTTCACCCGGGCGCAGGCGCTCGGCTTCAAGGTGGCGATCGCCGTCGTCGACGACGCCGGCCATCTGGTCGCCTGCGATCGGATGGACGGCGCGCTCTGGGTGACGCCCGAGATCGCCCGCGCGAAGGCCAACGCGTCGGCGGCCTTCGGCGCGACGACCCTCGATCTCGAAGAGCGGTTCGCCAAGCGCCAGCTCTTCGCCGACAACGTCGCCACGCTCGGCGACTACCGGTTCGTCTTCGGCAAGGGCGCGGTACCGCTGGTCGTCGGCGAGCGGATCGTCGGCGCCGTCGGGGTGAGCGGCGCGGTTCCCGCCGACAACGATCACACGATCGCCGATGCCGCCGCCGGGCACCCTACCCTACCGCGGAGTCACTGAGGTAAAGTGACCGGGATGCAATTCGAGGTCGAGGTCCATCGGAACGAGCTGGGTGATTGGGTCGCCGTCGCCGTCGAGTACGGCGTCCAGGCGACGGGGCGGACCGAGAACGAAGCGCTCGCCCGGATCATGGACGCCCTGGCGGCGCATTTCAAGACGCACCCGCGCAAATGACGGGAGCGCTCGCCGGGCTGCGGGTGGTCGACTGCTCGCGCCTGATCGCCGGCGGCGTGCTGGCGACCATCCTCGCCGATCACGGCGCCGACGTGCTCAAGATCGAGAATCCCCGCGGCGGCGATCCGCTGCGCACCTGGCTGCGGGACCGCGGCGAGCTGTGGTGGAAGGTGTACGCGCGCGGCAAGCGCTCGATCTCACCGGCTCGCCCGTCTACGACATCGCCGACGTCAGCAAGGATCCGCACGTGCTGGCGCGTGGCATTCTCGTGGACGTCCCCGATTCCGAGCTCGGCGCCGTTCGCATGACCGCGCCCACCCCGCGGCTTGGCGTGACGCCCGCGACCATCCGCTGGGCCGGCCAGCCCTGGGCGCGCACAATCACGAGGTCTATGGAGAGCTCGGGCTCGACAAGGCCGAGCTCGAGGAACTGGCACGTGAAGGCATCATCTAGCCTCCTGGTCATCCTGCTCCTCGCGTCCTCGGCGTGGGGCGCGGACTACACCGGCCCGCTGATCGATGCCCATGCGCACGTGTCGAGCGCGACCGCGATCGACGCGTACGTCGCGGCGATGAAGCGGCACAACGTCACCCGCGTGGTGCTCCTGGGCGTGGGCGGCGTGCAGAAGGACGACGCGGCGTGGCTGGCCACGGCGAGCAAGAAGTATCCGGATCGCGTGGTCGCCGGGCTCCCCGTTCCCGACCCCACCGCCGAGACCGCGGCCACCAAGCTCGAGCAGGCGCTACCGCGGACCAAGACGCCGGTGCTCGGCGAGGTCCACATCCGTCAGGTCGGGAGCCGCAAGATCGACCGGGATCCCAACGACCCGGCATTCGGCCGCGTGCTCGACGTCGCGGCGAAGTTCGGGGCGCCCGTGGTCATCCACTACGAGCTGACCGACGACGCGACGGCGGCACTCGACCGCGCGCTGGCGGCCCACCGCAAGACCGTGGTGGTCCTCGCTCACGCGGGCGAAGGTCCGCCACCCCGTGTCGAGGGCTTGCTGGCGCGCAACTCGAACCTCGTCGTCGACCTCTCGGGCATGCATTTCCAGCGAAAGCCCGCGCTCGCGACCGAGACCGGTCCGCTGGATCCGGCCTGGAAAGCGCTGATCGAGAAGATGCCCGACCGCTTCCTGATGGGCGTGGACGTCTGGGCGCCGCGGCTGTTCGAGCCGGCCATGCTCGATCGGCTCTTCGCGTGGACGCGACGGATCCTCGGGGAGCTCAAGCCCGACGTGGCCGAGCGCGTCGCCCACCGCAACGCCGCCGCGCTCTTCCGCCTCGAGTAGAGAAGGCGTCGAGCGGTCGCCCACCAGCTCGAGCGCCTTCGCCACCTAGAATCCGTAGTCACTGATGGACACTCGTATCTCCATGGACTCACGCCCGGTCGCCGCGACGACCCGCCGTCTGCTCGAGGGCCCCATCGCCCTCACGCTGCTGCGCCTGGCCGCGCCCAACGTCGTCATGCTGGTGGCGCAGGTCGCGATCAGCGTGCTCGAGGCGTACTTCGTGGGCTGGCTGGGCGCCGACGCGCTGGCCGGCGTCTCGGTCACCTTCCCGCTGGTCATGCTCATGCAGACCATGTCGGCCGGCGGCATGGGCGGCGGGGTCGCCGCGGCGATCGCCCGCGCGCTCGGCGCCGGCCGCCGCGAGGACGCGAGCCGCCTGGTGGCCCACGCGATCGTCATCGCGCTGGTCATGGCGGGGTTGTTCACGGCAATCGTCCTGGCCGGCGGCCGCACGATCTACGGCGCGATGGGCGCCCGCGGCGCCGCCCTCGACGCGGCCCTCGCCTACTCGAACGTGATCTTCGCCGGCGCGGTGGCGGTCTGGCTCTTCAACAGCCTGGCGAGCGTCGTCCGCGGATCCGGCAACATGGGGTTGCCCGCCGTCGTCGTGCTGGGCGGAAGCCCGGTCCTCCTGGTCCTCTCGCCCGCGCTGATCTTCGGCTGGGGACCGTTCCCGGAGCTCGGCGTCCGGGGCGCGGCCGTCGCCGTCGTCGCGTACTACGCCGGCGGCGCTCTGGCGTTCCTCGGCTACCTCGTCTCGCCGCGGAGCCTGGTCCGGATCTCGCCGCGGACGATCCGCTTCCGGCAAGCGCTCTTCGGCGACATCCTCCGAATCGGCGCGCCGAGTCTCCTCAACAACATCCAGACGAACCTGACGGTGGTGCTCCTCACCGCGCTGGTCGGATCCTTCGGCACGTTCGCACTGGCCGGCTACGGCATGGGCGCGCGGCTCGAGTATCTGCAAATCCCGCTCGTGTTCGGCTTCGGCTCGGCGCTGGTGACGATGGTCGGGACGAACGTGGGCGCCGGGCTCGACGCGCGCGCCCGGCGCGTGGCGTGGACCGGCGCCGCGATGGCCGCGGGCGTCACCGAGGCGATCGGGCTCGGCGCGGCGCTCTTCCCATACGCCTGGCTCTCGCTGTTCAGCACCGAGCCGGCCGTGCTGAGCGCCGGCGCCACGTACCTGCGCATCGTCGGGCCGACGTACGGCTTCTTCGGGCTCGGGCTCGCCCTCTACTTCGCGTCGCAGGGCGCCGGACGTCTGCTCTGGCCGCTGCTCGCGGGGCTGAGCCGGCTCGTCGTCGCGGCCGGCGGCGGCTGGATCGCGCTCCGTCTCCTTGATGGTGGCCTCTCGTCCGTCTTCGCGGTGATGGCGCTGGCCCTGGCGCTCTTCGGCACCGTCGTCGCCTTCGCGATCCACCGAGGCGCCTGGCGCCTCCGGAGGGAACCTTGATGCTCGGCCTGGTGATCTACGCCGCTAGACCGTCCGCCGCCGGTCGGGTATGCTCGGGCTCAATCCGCTCTAGGAGACACCCGTGAAGCTCGACGTCGGCATGCTGACCCACGACCTCAAGTCGATCCCGAGCTACGCGCGCAGGGTCGAGGCGATGGGGTACGACTGCCTCTGGTCGTCGGAGACCCAGCACGATCCGTTTCTTCCGCTGGCTGTCGCCGCGAGCGTCACGTCACGGATCCGGCTCGGCACGGCGATCGCGGTGGCGTTTCCGCGAAGCCCGATGATCCTCGCCCACATCGCATGGGATCTGCAGAACGCCTCCGATGGCCGCCTCGTGCTGGGCCTGGGCACGCAGGTAAAGGGGCACAACGAGCGCCGCTTCTCGGTGAAGTTCGAGTCGCCCGGACCGAAGATGCGCGAGATCGTCCTGGCCCTCCGGCACATCTGGGACTGCTGGCAGAACGGGACCAAGCTGGCCTTCAAGGGCCAGTTCTATCGCTTCGATCTGATGACGCCGTTCTTCAACCCCGGACCGATCGCGCATCCGAGGATCCCCATCTTCATCGCCGGCGTGAACCAGTACATGTGCCGGATCGCGGGGGAGGTCTGCGACGGCCTGCACGTGCACCCGTTCAACAGCCCGAAGTATCTGCGCGACCACGTGCAGCCCGCCGTCGACGAGGGCCTCCGCGCCTCCGGTCGGACGCGCACCGACTTCACGTACACCACCGCGAGCTTCGTGGTCGTGGGCGACACCGAGGACGAGCTGGCGCGAAACCGCGAGTCGGTGAAGCAGCAGATCGCCTTCTACGCCTCGACGCGCACCTACGAGCCGGTGCTCGCGGCCCACGGTTGGCAGGACCTCACACCGGCGCTGCATCGGAAGTCGGTCGAGGGCGACTGGAAGGGCATGGCCGACCTGATCACCGACGAGATGCTCGACACGTTCGCGGTCACCGGCACCTACGACACGATCGGTCGGCGACTCAAGGAGCGCTATGCCGGGCTCCTCGACAGCACCGCGCTCTACCAACCCTATCAGCCCGGCCTCGACGACCCCCGGCTCCCACGCCTGGTCAAAGAATTCAACGGCTGAATGTCGTCGAGAGTATCGAGACCCCGAACGTCGGGCGCCGGAGCCCTGCGAAGGCGCCCCGACGGTAAATAAAAGAAGAGGCCACAATGATCGATCTGTGTGAGCTCGGTGAACGACCGCCGCTCGGCGAAGTGCCGAAGCGGATGCACGCCTACGTCGTGCGTCAGAACCGCTTCGGCCCGCCGCGCGACGCCTGGCGGCGGGAAGTCATCCCCACGCCGACGCTCGGCCCCGACGAGGTGCTGGTCTACGTGATGGCCTCCGGCATCAACTACAACAACGTGTGGGCCGCGCTCGGCACGCCGCTCGACGTCATCGCCGAGCGCCGGCGGGCAGGCGAGCCCGAAGACTTCCACGCCGGTGGCAGCGACTGCTCGGGGATCGTCTGGGCGGTCGGGCGCGAAGTGAAGAACGTCCAGGTCGGCGCCGAGGTCATCGTGCACAGCGGCTGGTGGCGTCCCGACGATCCCTGGGTGCGCTCGGGCAAGGATCCGATGCTCGCCGAGAGCACGCGCATCTGGGGTTATCAGACCAACTACGGGAGCTTCTCCCAGTTCGCGCGCGCGCAGGCCCACCAGTGCGTGCCGAAGCCTGCGCGGTTGACCTGGGAGGAGGCCGGATGCTTCCTCCTCTGCGCCTCCACCGCGTACCGGATGCTCATGGGGTGGCCGCCGCACGTGATCGAGCGCGGCGACGTCGTCCTGGTCTGGGGCGCCGCGGGCGGCCTCGGCAGCATGGCGCTCGAGATCACGCGCGCGCTCGGTGGCCGCGCCATCGCCGTCGTCTCCGACGACGCCAAGCGCAAGTTCTGCCAGGAGCACGGCGCGGCCGCGGTCATCAACCGCAATCAGTTCACGCACTGGGGCCCGATGCCGAGCACCGAGGACGCGAAGGCGTACGGCGAGTGGGCCAAGGGCGCGCGCGCCTTCGGCAAGGCGATCTGGGATGGCCTCGGCGAGCGTGTCAGCCCGAAGCTCGTCTTCGAGCACCCGGGCGAGGCGACCCTGCCGACGTCGGTCTTCGTCTGCTCGACCGGGGGCATGGTGGTGATCTGCGCTGGCACCACCGGCTACACTGCGACCATGGACCTGCGCTATCACTGGATGCGCCAGAAGCGCTTCCAGGGCAGCCATCTCTCGAACGACGCGCAGGCCGCCGACGTCACGAAGCTCGTGGCCGACGGCAAGGTCGATCCGTGCCTCAGCCACACCTATGCGTTCGACGACATCCCCCAGTGCCACCAGCTCATGCTCGAGAACAAGCACCCCTACGGGAACATGGCGGTGATGGTGAATGCGCGCCAGCCCGGTCAGGGCGCCAAGAGGTAGCGGAGGCCATGCGGCTCACGCTGACCGGCTCCATCAAGGAGGCTGGCATCGCATCGTGCGGTGTCGAATGCCCGACAGGTGTGACCGAGATGGCTCGATGAAGAGGAGAGCGCCATGATGAGTCGACCAACACGCCGCGCATTCCTGCTGGGGACGCTCGCCCTCGGCCTGCCCGGGCGCGCCGGCGCCGATGGATTCCCCGGCGGTCTCGGTGAGGTCTTCGGGCCACGCTTCGGAGCTCGATCGAACCTGCGCGATCTCCGACAGCACCGGCGTCCCGGGGCGGGCGCCATGGACCGGCTCCACCACTGGAACGAGATCGCCATCGATGCCAGCGGCCTCGACCACACACCGGTGCCGCCCGGCGACAGCCGAGTCTTCGGAGAACAGGTCGGACCGGGGCGATCGAGTCGGGCGATGGCCATCGTGCACATCGCGGTCTTCGACGCCATGAACGCCATCGTCGGCGGCTACCAGGGTTACACGGGTCTTCGCCCCGCTCCCGACGGCACCTCGGTGGAGGCCGCGATCGCGCTGGCCGCGCACGACACGCTCGTCGCCCTCTTTCCCTCGCAGCAGGCCGATCTGGACGCGGTGCTCGTCGACGACCTCGCCGTTCTCCGCGATGAGCCCGCCAAGACCGACGGGATCAAGCTCGGGCGTGCGGCCGCTGCCGCCATCCTCGCGCGGCGCGCCGACGACGGTTCCCGGCATCCGGAGCCTCGCGTCGGCGTCGACTTCATCACGAGCGATGAGCCCGGCAAGTGGCGCCAGGATCCGATCAGTCAGAACCCGCTCGCGCTGGGCGCCCACTGGGGCGAGGTCGCGCCGTTCGTGCTCCAGGCGGGCGATCAGTTCCGGGTGCCGCCGCCGCCCGATCTCGACAGCCAGGAGTACACCGCCGCCTTCAACGAGGTGAAGGCTGTCGGCGGCGACGGCGTGGTCACGCCGACCGCGCGCACCGCCGATCAGACCGTCGCGGGCATCTACTGGGCGTACGACGCCACCCCAAGCCTCTGCGCGCCGCCGCGGCTCTACAACAAGATCGCGATGCAGATCGCCGAGCAGCGGAAGACCGGGGCCATCGAGCTGGCGCGCCTCCTGGCCTTGATCAACACGGCGATGGCCGACGCCGGGATCGCCATCTGGGAGTCGAAGTACCACTACGAGTTCTGGCGCCCCATCACCGGCATCCGCGAGAGCGACAGCGACGGCAATCCGCGAACCGTGCAGGATCCCACGTACTCGCCGCTGGGCGCGCCGGCCAGCAACCTCACCGGACCGAACTTCACGCCGCCCTTCCCCGCGTATCCCTCCGGCCACGCCGGCTTCGGCGGCGCCCTCTTCCAGATCCTGCGCAACTTCTACGGGCCTGACCACATCGCCTTCACGTTCGTCTCGGACGAGTTCAACGGCGAGACGGTCGACAACCAGGGGAACGTCCGCCCGCTCCTGCCGCGCAGCTTCTCGTCGCTTTCGGAGGCCGAGGAAGAGAACGGCCAGAGCCGCATCTATCTCGGGATCCACTGGGCCTTCGACAAGACGGAAGGGATCGCCCAGGGCCGGCGCGTGGCCGACTACGTCTTCAGCAACGCCTTCACCCGGAGCCGCTAGCGCTATCGAGGGGCCGGCCAGCCATAAACTCTGGGGGGGAGCCGCCCTTCGCGGCCCCGGGGACGCCGAGCAACGTCGAGGAGCGCCACGGCGACGCCGGGGCGATCCGAGCGTTGGGGGCTTGGGGGCCCTTCGAGGCCCCCCATGTCTAGTAATAACCCGGCTCGCCGGGGAGCAGGACGCGGCGCTGGTCGCCTTCCATGATCACGCGCGGGAGGATGGTCCTCACCTGACGCCCGCGCACGCGATCGAGCGCGGCGGCCGTCGACGCCGCCCCGTCGAACAGCTCGAGGTTCTTCACGGTGGGATTGCGGAGCGACAGCTCACCCCGGGCGTGAGCGTCGAGCGCCTCGCGCGGAGCCAGCCACTTGACCTCGGTGATTTCCTGCTCGTCCGCGATGGCCTCCTGGCCGGCCGGCATCGCGGCCGCGAAGAAGCGCGTATCGAAGCGCAGCGGCTGGATCTCTGGCGTGATCCAGTGAGCGAAGTACACGAGCCCGTCGGTCGCCAGCGTGAGCCGCTCGGCGCGCAGCATCTCCCAGAACGTGCGGTGGTCCGCCTGGCAAGCGCGGCGGTATTCGGCCAGACGGCGGCCATCGACGCGCGCGGGACTGCCGTCGGGCGCCCAGGCGAGCAGGATGCCCACCTCCTCGAACGTCTCGCGGATCACGCCGACCCAGTGACCGAGGGCGGCGTGGGGCGCCGCCTCGAGGTCGAGAACGCGGGCGGCCAGGCTCGCGTCGACGCCGCGGCACCAGCCGGCGGCATCGGCGGGTCCGTCGCTGACTTCGATCTTGCCGCCCGGGAACACGAAGTCACCCGCGGCGAACTTGCTCGCGCTGTGACGCCGGATCAGGAGGACGTCGGACGCGCCGTGAGAGCGATCGCGGAGAAGCACCAGCGTGGCGGCCAGGGCCGGAGTCACCGGCGTCGGTTTGACGGGCACGAGCCAGTGTGCCACGATGTCGTCGCCGCTGTCATTCGCTTCGTGATCGTGCACGATTCTTCGAGGAGGACACGTCGCCATGAGCGCAGAAGCGCGACTCAAGGAAAAGAACATCACGCTCCCGAAGCCCAGCAGCCCGATGGCCAACTACGTCGGCGCCGTCCGGACGGGTAATCTCCTCTTCGTCTCGGGCCACGGCCCCGTACGGGACGGCAAGGCGACGTCGCAGGGCAAGGTCGGCAAGGATCTCACGATCGAGCAGGGCTATCAGGTCGCGCGCGAAGTGGGCCTCTCCCTGCTGGCCACCGTGCGCGCGAATCTCGGCAGCCTCGACAAGGTCCGCCGCGTGGTCAAGGTGCTCGGCATGGTCAATTCGGCCGAAGGGTTCGGCGATCAGCCGAAGGTCATCAACGGCTTCTCCGACCTGATGGTCGAAGTCTTCGGCGAGGCCATCGGCAAGCACGCGCGCTCCGCGGTCGGCATGGGCGGGCTGCCGGTCAATATTCCGGTCGAGATCGAGATGGTGCTCGAGGTAGATTGAGCCATGACCTTGCTCTTCGACACGTGCGCGATGATGATCTCCGTGGTGTTCCTGTCGATCGTCGGCATGGTCGCCGGTGTGGCGATCCCCGGGTTGTTCATGGTCGCGGCCGCGCCGTGGCTCGACTGGATCCTTCCGGTCAGGAAGAAGTAGCCCCCCCGCCGATCAGCCCAGGGAGCGTGCGCAGCGCGTCCGCGATCCTGGGCCCGTGCCACGAGAACGGCTTGCCGTCGACGAGGTAGATCCGCCCGTGACGCACCGCTGGCACGTCGGCATACGGGGCGAAGTCGGCGAGATGAGCGCGTCTGAACCTGAAGGGCTCGTCGGGCAACAGAATGACGTCGGGCCGCCGCGCCGCGACCTCGTCCAGCGTGACGCTCGGGTAGCGTTCCGACCGATCCGAGAAGATGTTCCTGGCCCCGCACGTGTCGAGCATGTCGTGAACGAACGTGTCGCTGTTGATCGTCATGTACGGATTGCGCCAGATCGGATAGAACACCGTCACCGGCGGTCGTCCGGCGCGCGCGGCGCGGACCCGTGCGTACAGGGGCTCGAGCTCCCCCAGCAGCTGCGCCGCGCGCTCCGTGGTCCCGGTCACCTCACCGAGCTCGCCGATCAGCCGGATGCCCTCGGCCACCGTACGCGGATACGTGACCCAGACCGGGATCGACCAGGCGCGCAGCTGGTCGACGTGCTCGCGGAGGTTCTCCTCGATGTTGGCCACGACCAGGTCGGGGGCGAGTGCCAGGATCTTGTCGAGGTCCGGGTCTTTCTCGCCGCCCACGCGAACCTTGCCGCCCACGACGTCGCGGGGCTCGACGCAATAGACCGTGACGCCGACCAGCGCGTCGGCGAGCCCGAGCGCGCACAGCGTCTCGGTGATGCTCGGCACCAGCGACACGATCCGCCGCGGCGGCCGCGCCAGCGGCAGGGCGACGCCCGACGCGTCGACGCGCGCCGCCATCAGGCGATGCGCCGGCTCCGCAGGCGCTCGACGAGGGCGAGCGTCTCGCGCGTGCGCTCGGCGAGCTCCCGGTCCCACTTCATGATCTCGTCCATCGGCGCGGCCTGATCGATCGCGTCCTCCAGGCTCGTCACCGCCACGCCGAAGAGCTTCAGCACGCGTCGCGTCTCGTCACTCGGCATGTCTCCGTCGCTCCTTCCCTGCAAATCCGCCCGGCTACGCGTCGAGATCGAGCGCGGGCGCGTCGCTCCAGCGTGGATCGCCCTCGGGCTTGAAGTTGCGCGTGTTCACGAAGTGCATCCCGTGATGCAGGTTCATCTTGAACTTCCCCCCGCCAAACTGGGCGCGGATCCAGCCGGTCGGGTCCTCCAGGAACGACTCCATCTCGCTCGACGACAGACGCGCGAGCCACTTGAACCGGATCGTTCCCGCCCACGGCTCCTGCACGCCGATCGTCGCCGTGAACTCCGGCCACACGCGCAGGAATTCCTCGAGGATCTCCCGGCGGGTCGGGCGCGCGACGCCCCGGTTGACGAGATTGCGCGTGAGGTATGGCTCGACGAGGTCCCAGCACCACGAGGCAATCACTGCGGCGCGAAGTGTAACATGAGCCCGTGCGGATGACCCTCCGGCGCGGAGCCCTCTGGGCCTTGCTCGCGGCGAAGCTCGTCGGCGGCTGGGGCGTGGGCTGGGACATCCGCTGGCACCTGCTGATCGGCCGCGATTCGTTCTGGATCGCTCCCCACGTGATGGCGTACGCCGCCGTCGCCGCGACCGCGATGATCTCGCTCGGCGTCCTGGCGCTGGAGACGTGGCGGACGCGGCGTAGAGCGCCGCCGCCAGACGCCGTGACGGTCGTGGGCCTCGCCGGGACGCGTGGCTTTCACCTGGCGTGGTGGGGCATCGCCATTGCCATCCTGGCCGCGCCCATCGACGACCTGTGGCACCGCCTCTTTGGGATCGACGTGACCCTCTGGAGCCTGCCGCACCTCCTGGCCCTCGCCGGCTCGCAGGTCTCGAACCTCGGCATCGTGCTGATCGCGCTCGAGGTGTACGACGAGGGCGGGCGGCGCTGGGCCGCGCTCGCCGCCGGCGGCGTCCTGCTGCTCGGCACGTTCTACATCATGGTCGACCCGTCGATCCAGACGGCGTTCCATCGCGGGGGAGTCTTCTTCTTCACCTACGCGATCCTGGGCACGCTGGCGTTCACGTTCGCGCTCGGTCTCGTCGCCCGCGTGGCGCGCAGCCGCAGCATCCCGCTCGTGCTCACCGTGGGCGCGCTCGCCGTGCAGCTCTCGATCCTCGTGGTCGGTGATATTGGATTTGCGCTGCTCCAGCCGAGACCGGCCATCGAGGAAGCGATCGCCGCCGATCCGTCTTCGCCCATCGCCGTCGCCCATGAGATGGCCCGGCGCAACGGCACGACCCCGGGGCGGTCACTGACCCTGCGTCTGATCCCGCTGGTTCCGGGAGCGCTGATGGCCGTCGCGAATCCGTCGAGACGTCGGCGCCTCGCGGCCGTCGTCTTCGGCGTCTCGCTCGCGCTGGTCGCCGGAGTCGCGCTCGGGCGCCTGCCGGCGTTGAGTCACGCGCTGCCGTCGATCGAGGACTCGGCGCTCGCGCTGGCGCTCACGCTGGTCGCCGCGCTGGCGGGCTCGGCGTGCGCTTCGCGCGTGGCGGAGCTGATGGAGCGCTACACGCGGCTCGGATCGAGCCAGGCCCGGGGAATATCGGGCGGGCGCCAGGCGGCGAACCGATCGAGCAGTGCGGCCGGCGTCTCGGCGAACATCAACAGCTCGGCGTACTCCGGCCGCACGAAGCCTTCCGCCACGGCCTGACCGACGAGCTGGCGGAGCCCGTCCCAGTAGCCTTCCACGTTCAGGACGCCCACCGGCTTGGCGTGGATGCCGAGCTGCGCCCAGGTCAGGATCTCGAACGTCTCCTCGAGGGTGCCGAAGCCGCCGGGCAGCGCGATGAACCCGTCGGCCAGCGCGGCCATCGTCGCCTTGCGCTCGTGCATCGAGCCCACGATGCGCAGCTCGGTGAGACCGCGGTGGGCCAGCTCGCGAGCAACCAGCGGCTCCGGGATGATGCCGATCGCTTCGCCGCCCTGGGTCAGCACCGCGTCGGCGAGGACGCCCATGAGCCCCACCTTGCCGCCTCCGTAGACCAGGCCGATCCCCCGCGCCACCAGCTCGGCGCCGAGACGGCGCGCGACGTCGGCATAGCCGGGGCGACCGCCTGCCGACGAGCCGCAGAAGACGCAGAGGCGGCTCACAGCGACGCCGCGAACTCTGCGGTGAGGGTCCCGCGATAGACCTCCTCGACGGGGCCGTCCAGTCGGAGCGACCAGTCCGGGCGCACCTCGATCGTGAGCTCGCCGCCGGGCATGCCGACCCGCACCCGACCGTGGTCGCAGAGACCGTTCTTCACCGCCGCGGAGGCGGCGCCGCACGAGGACGAGCCGGAGGCCAGCGTGTAGCCGGCGCCGCGCTCCCAGATGCGGATGTCGACCGAGCCGCGGCCGGACACCTTCGCGAACTGGACGTTCGTCCGGTTCGGAAACGCCGGGTGGTTCTCGATGAGCGGACCGAGCCGGCGGCACTCGCCCTCGTCCAAGCGATCCACGAAGGTCACGCAGTGCGGGTTGCCGACCGACACCGCGGTGACGGCCAGCGTGGTGCCATCGGCGAGCTGGAGCGGCACGCTCACCACGTCGCGGTCCGGCCCGTTCATCGGGATCTCGGGCGCGCGGAAGGTCGCCCGGCCCATCTCCACGGTGACGAAGCCCATCCGGCCGGTCTCGACCCGGCACTGGCACTCGACGACGCCCCCCTTGGTGTCGACCGTGAATGTCGCCTTCTTTGCGCGGCCGTGGTCCCAGAGGTACTTCGCGAAGATGCGGAGCCCGTTACCGGACTTCTCCGCCTCGCTCCCGTCGGGGTTGAAGATGCGCAATCCAAAATCGGCGCGCGAGCTCGGGACCGACAACAGAATCCCGTCGGAGCCCACGCCCCAGTTCCGATCGCAGATGCGCTCGATGGCCTTCGGGGAGAGCGGCGCCTTCAGATCTGCCTCGTCGATGACGATGTAGTCGTTGCCGAGCCCGTGCCCCTTCGCGAAGGGGATCATGGCCGGGGCAGCTCGACGCGGCGGCCCGTCGCCGCCGAGACATAGCCGGCGTAGATCACCTCCACGACCTCGCGCGCCAGCAGCCCGCCCGACAGCGGCTCGCGGCGCTCGCTGATCGCGGCCACGAAGTCCTCCAGCTCCTGGGGATATCCACGCATCCAGTCTTCCTCCGGGCTCGGAAACTGCCAGCCCGCCTTGGTCTCGACCTTCTCGGTGATGTACTCGTCGCCCCACACGGCCCCGTCCGGCGCGTACACGGTCAGGGTGTTGTTCGGGTTGATGTTCGCCTGGATGACCGCGTTGGTCAGGTAGGCGGTCACCACGTTGCGGACGCCGCCCAGCGTGATGTCGTTCGAGTGGATCGTGGCCATGGTGCCGTCCTCGAACGTCAGGACGGCGACCGACCAGTCCTCGACGTCCTCGGCCTTGGTCGACATATGGCGCGTGAGCCCGGAGACCGCGGGCAGTCGCGTGAGGTTCGCGACCTCCGCAAAGACCGCGCGGACCCGCACGGGACGCCCACGCCGTTGCAGACCCTCCCAGTGCTTGAGGTGGAGCACCGCGCCGATCGGGTGCGAGCCCATCCGGAGGAGCGCGCCGCCGCCGGCGCTCTTCCAGCGCCGAGCGTAGGCGGCGTGCGAGCCCGAGTGGCTCTCTTCGGCCCGCAGCTCGAGGATCGCGCCGCCGCTCGCGCCGAGCAGGCGGCGGAGCTTCGCCACCGGCGGCGCGTAGACGAAATCCTCCGCATAGCAGAGCGTGACGCCGGCCTTGGCGACGGCCTCGAGCACCGCGTCGGCGTTGGCGAGTGCTACCGCCAGCATCCGCTCGCGCGGCTCCGTTGCCTCGCAGAAGGCGCCGGTCAGCGGCTTCTCGACGATGACGTGCTTGCCGGCCTGCGCCGCCGCGATCGCGATCTCGTGGTGGCGGTCGGTTGTGGCGCAGATGTCGACGACGTCGACGTCCGGCGAGTCGACGAGCGCCCGATAGTCGGTGAACACACGCGGGATCGCGTGGTGCCGGGCGAAGGCCTCGGCCTGCTCCGGCGTGCGCGCGCAGACCGCGGTCAGCTCGACTCGCTGGCCGCGGAGCGGCCGGTAGTTCGTCGCGTGCAGCTCGGCCGCGAACCGGGCGCCGACGATCCCGATCCGGAGCACGCTCATCCTCGCCTCCGGCCGATCTTCCTGGCGAAGTCGCGCAGGCGCTCGCCGGTCCCCCGCGCGTCGCACGGCAGGCGGTGGCGGTACTTCGCGGCGAAGCGGGTGACCGCCGCCTGGCGCTGGGCCAGGTCGGCGCGCTCGCGGCCGGGGTCGGCGTCGAAGCCGCGCGTGCGCGTTCGACCACCACGGTGGTCGAACGGGGCGTGGACCACCACGCACCGGCGGCCGTGCTCGAGGACCGCCAGCGACAGGTCGCGGTCGTGGCCGTGATAGAAGCCGTAGCCTTCGTCGAAGCCGCCGACGGCGCACATGAGCTCCCGCGAGATCGCCATGCAAACGGAGTCGACGAAGACCACGTCCTCCCACGGTGGGCGCACCGTCGGCGTGGGCACCAGGCTGTGCACGATCGTGCGGCCCGCCGCGCGGCCGTCGCCGCGGAGGCGCTTGGCGCCGTAGAGGCCGGCCAGCCCGACCCCGGGCTCGGCCAGCGCGGCCAGGAGCCGTGACAGCCACGCCGGTTCCACCATCACCGTGTCGTTGTGCAAGAAGCAGAGGAACTCGGTGTCGGCGAGCCGCCAGGCGCGGTTGAGCGCGGCGATCACGGCGGCGTTGGATTCGCTCCGTGCGTGGGTCAGCGGATACGGGTACGCGAAGCGCTCGAGGAACTCGGGGGTCCCGTCCGTCGAGCCGTTGTCCATGACGATCAGGCGAAACGGCTCGGTCGTACCGCGCAGGCTCTCGAGGCACGCGCGGGTGTCCTCGAGCCCGTTGAAGACGCACATCACGAGGCTCACGCGCGGCGAGGCGCGCACCGCCTCCCTAGCGCCGATCGATGGGGACGTACGTCGCGTGCGTCGGGCCCGTGTACTCCGCGCGCGGCCGGATCAACCGGTTGTTGGCGTGCTGCTCCATCACGTGCGCCGCCCAGCCGACCACCCGGCTCATCGCGAAGATCGGCGTGAACTGGTCGGTGGCGATCCCCATCGACGCGTAGGCCGCGCCGGAGTAGAGGTCGACGTTCGGGAAGATCTTCTTCTGCTCGCCGATCACCCGCACGACCGTGTCCAGGATCTGCACCGCGCTCGTGTCCCCGGCCTGCTGGCCGAGCTCGGTCGCGAGCCGCTTCAGGTGCTTCGCGCGCGGGTCTTCCACCCGGTAGACGCGGTGGCCGAAGCCCATGACGCGGCCGTGGTCGGCCAGCGCCTTCCGGATCCAGGCGTCGGCGTTCGCCGGCGACTTGATCTTCTGGACCATCAGCATCACCTGCTCGTTGGCGCCGCCGTGGAGCGGCCCCTTGAGCGCGCCGATCGCCGAGACGATCGACGAGTGCAGGTCGGACATCGTCGCCGCTGTCACCCGCGCCGCGAACGTCGAAGCGTTGAACTCGTGGTCGGCGTGGAGGATCAGCGCGACGTCGAACGTCTTGGCGGCCAGCGGTGTCGGCTTCTTGCCGCTCAGCATGTAGAGGAAGTTCGACGCGAGGTTCAGCCGCGGGTTCGGTACCACCGGCGCCTTGCCGCGGCGGATCCGCTCCCAGGCGGCGACCAGCGTCGGCATCTGCGCGGTCAGCCGGAGGGCCTTGCGGGCGGTGGCGTCCTTGGAGTTGTCGGCGGCGTCCGGATCGTAGGCCGAGAGCGCCGAGATCCCGGTACGCAGGACCTCCATCGGGGTGGTCTTCTTCGGAAACGCCTTCAGGAGCGACACGATGCCGGGCGGCAACCGCCGGGTCGTGGTGGCGCTGAGCGCCTTCGTATGGGCCACGAGCTCCTTCTTGCTCGGGAGCCCACCGTGCCAGAGGAGGAAGATGACCTCCTCGAAGGAGGAGTGCTCGACGAGGTCGTTGACGTCGTAGCCGCGGTAGACGAGTCGCCCCTCGCGTCCGTCGATGAAACAGATGTCCGACGTCGATACGACGATGTCTTCGAGACCGCCTCGGCCGCCGCTACCCATGGGCCTTCCCTCGTCTAAGGTGTGATGAAACCGGGTTTGCTTTTACCATACGTGGGCTGATGCTTCAAGGCACCCCCGGCCGCCGCGTGAGCGAGTTCTACGACCACCATCCCATCAGCGAGGCCGGAGTGCTCGCCGCACTCGCCCGGCGCGGCCGGGGACTTCCGGAGGGCCCGACCGTCGACGACCTGTTCGAGTTCGACCAGGACCACTACGGAGGCCTCGCCGCAGTGGACGCCCTGGCGAGTCGGGCCGGGGTCGGCGCCCAGAGCCGCGTCCTCGACGTGTGTGCCGGCCTGGGCGGACCGGCCCGGTTTCTGTCGAGGCGCCGGGGATCGAAGGTGGTGGCGCTCGAGCTCCACGCGGGACGAGCGCTGGGCGCCACCCGTCTCAACCGGCTCGTCGGAGAGACCCGGGTCGCGGTCGTCCGGGGCGACGCGACGCGGCTCCCCTTCGGCTCCGGCGCCTTCGACGTCTGCCTGAGCCAGGAAGCCCTCCTGCACATCGCCGACAAGCCCGCGGTGCTCCGCGAGTGCCATCGCGTGCTGGCCCCGGGCGGGCGGCTCGCGTTCACCGACTGGGTGGCGCGGCCGGGCCTCGGCGACCGGGAGCGAGAGCGGCTCTGGGAATGGATGGCGGCGACGACGCTGCAGACGCTAGAGAGCTATCGGGTGCTGATCGGTCGCGCCGGATTCAACGCGATCGATGCTGAGGATCTCTCGGAGGAGTGGCGGCCGATCCTGCGACGACGATTGGCGATGTACCGGGCCCTGCGCGTCGATACGGTCGCGCGCCTGGGCGAGCAGCGTTATGAAGAGTACGACCAGCTCTACGCGTTTTTCGTGGGCCTGGTCGAGGACGGCAAGCTTGGTGGCGGGCGTTTCAGCGCGAGCGGCTAGCCACCTCAACGCTTGAAGCGCTTGAGGAGGTCCTGGATCCCTTCTTCGACTTTCTGACGGCCGCCCTCTCCGACGACCGACGCCGGATCGACCCGTACGGACGGCGACGCCGCGTTGCCGGTGACCTTCGCCCGGATCTCGCCGCGCCCGTGGTTCACCTTCAAGTCCGCGTTCACGCGCCCGGTCGCAAGGCCGTACTCCCCGGCGACCCCGATCTTCATGGCGCGGCTCGAGTACAGCAGATCGCGCGTGGTGAGGACGCCGTTGGTGACCTTCCACGTTCCCGTGATCGAGTCGAAGTCGACCGGCGAGGCGAACAGCGTGGACGGCAGGTCCGTGGCGAGCAGCGACGACACCGCGCCGCCCACGCGCACGACCGTGCCGATCAGGGCGAGCGCCTGGGGACCCACGACCTTGCCGGGACCGATCCGGAGGTCTCCCGCGCCGTCGAGGGTGTTGAAGAGATCCGCGCCGAACGCCACGGCACCCGTGAGATCGAGCGGCCCGGACACCGCGTAGCCCTGGCACAGGTAATCGACCAGCACGCGCTCGATCGGGATCTCCTTGAGCGCGAGGTCGCCGAGCTGCACGCGCACACCGTGCTCGAGCGTCGCCGTCAGGTTGAGGCTGATGGTGCCCTTGCCGATCGACGTGGTGACCGGGCGGCTCTGGAATCGGTTGCCGCTGTACGACGCGCCGGCAATCTTCAGGGCACCCAGGGAAAGCACGCGCTGCTTCGGCTCGGGACAGGCCGTGTTCGTCTGCGTCACCGATGGCTTCGCCATCTCTACGTTGCCCGAAACCTTCGGCGCCGCGACCGTACCGCCCAGCGAGAACGTGCCGGCGATGGGCCCGGAGATCGCGGGCGTCGGGCCCGCGGCCGCGGCGACGAGTCGACTGACGTCCTTGCCCTCGAGAGTCACGCGGCCGCGGATCGGCGCCTCGGAGACCGCCCTGGCACCGTTGAGCGCGACGACGCCGTCGGCGAGCTTGACCGCGAGGTCGCCGGGGACCACCTTGAGCGCTCCCTTGAAGTTGAGCTGCATGCCCTGGCCGGTGAGGGTCAGGTCGAGGTCCTCGACCCGGTAGGGCGTCCCGGCGCCTTCCTTGCCGCGAGCGACGTACGTCACGGCTCCCTTCTTGATGTTGACCTGGGCCGCGATCGCCGCGATCGTCCCTCCTGCGCCGGCGCCGCTCGGCTTTCCTGGACGTGACGCCGTCCTGGGCTCGCCCGTTGGGCCCAGGCTCGCGACGTTGAGCCGGCCGTCGGCGCTCTGGATGATCGCGATCAGCGGCCTCTCGAGCGTGATGTCGCCGAATTCCACCCGTCCACTGAACAGGGGACGCAGCTTGAGGCGGATCCGGCCCGTCTCGAGCGTCAGAAACGGCGCGGCGCCGAACTGAGGATCCTCGGCGATCTCGAGCTTGTGCAGCTCGACCGCCGGGAGCGGGAACAGAGCGATGGACAGGGACGTGAACTTGACGGGCCGGCCGACCGCCTGCGAGGCATTGGAAGCGATCAGGGCCTGGACGCGTGCGTTATCGACGAGGTAGGGAAGCGCGATCGCCGCGACGATCGCCAGAAGGACGACCGCCGCGGCGATTCCGACCAGCCACTTCAGGGCGCGCTTCAACGCGCACCTACGGAGCGATTACGCCGTCTGGATCGCCGATAGTCGCCACGCCTTCGGGCCAACCGGGCGGGTGAACGTCCAGTACTCCTCGATGCTCTCCGGCGAGGTCGAACCCTCCACGACGGCGCCGCTGGTGTCGTCGACAACGTAGTCAACCAGCGAGACCGTGAAACACACGGTGACCCAGTCCTGGCCGCTCTCCTGCCAGGCCTCCGACACCTGCGCCCGCCCGATCTGGACGCGCTCGATCTTGTTGGTCCGACGCGCCCCCCGGAGCTGATCGCACTGGGCCTGGAGGCGTCCGAATTCCTGGGGCGTGAGGCGATCCTGGACCCCGCCCAGCTCGCGCCGGGCGATGGCGGCCTGAACGTCGACGAACGCGGTCTTCGCCCAGTCGGTGAATCGGTCGGCATCGAAGCTCGGGTCCATGCCGCGGATGTGACCCAGCCCACGGTCGAGGTCCGACTCGCCCGCCGGAGCCTCCAGCGTCGCGGCGCCACCGCCGGTCGGCCAGCTCTGCCCTTCGGCTCCGTACGCGCTGGCGCCGCCGGCCCCGGCGTACGCCGGATGGGGGTGCTGGCGTGCGCGGAACATCCGGAACAGGAGGAAGGCCGCGCCGCCGATGAGCACCATCTCGAGGAGCCCCACACCGCCGCCGAAGCCGCCGCCAAGACCACCGAACAGCATCGAGCCGATCAACCCGCCCAGGGCCAGGCCGGCGAGTCCGCCCATGAGGCCACCACCGAACATGCCCGGCCGCTGCTGCTGGGGCGCGGACGGCGTCGGGGTCGTCACCCGCGAGGGGCTCGAGGGACTGGACGGCGTGGCGGGTGACGAATAGGAGCGCGAGCCGCGACTCCCACCACTGCTGGCGCGGGCGAACACGGCTGCGGTATCGAGGAACAGCAGCGACATCAGTGTAAGTACTGCCATGAGCAGGAGCGCTCTTGGTTTCATGGGGTACCTCCGCGCTTATTCTAGCGCGGTCACGGAATCAGGAGCACCTTCCCGGTTGTCTTGCGGGCCTCGAGCGCCCGATGCGCTTCGGCCGCGTCCTTCAGGGGAAACTCGAACTCGGTGCGCACCTTGAGCTTGCCGTCACGGATCCAGCCGAGCAGCTCGTTGGAGCGCTGGACCAGCTCGGCGCGCGTGACGATGTGGTGGTTGAGGCTCGGCCGCGTCAGGAAGAGCGAGCCCTTGGCGTTGAGCGTTTGCGGATCGAACGGGCCGATCGGACCGCTCGCCTGACCGTAGAGCACCATCATGCCGCGTGGCGCCAGGCAGTTGAACCCCTTCTCGAAGGTGGTCTTGCCCACGGCGTCGTAGACGACCTGCAACCCCTTGCCGTCGGTGAGCCGCCTCACCTCCGCCTCGAAATCCTGCTTGCTGTAGTCGATGACTTCGGCGGCGCCCGCCTCGCGCGCGAGCTTCGCCTTGTCCGGCGTGGACACGGTCCCGATCACGCGCGCGCCCCGCATCTTCGCGATCTGGCACAGGAGCAACCCGACGCCGCCGGCGGCGGCGTGCACCAGGCACGTGTCCCCGCTCTTCAGCGGATAGGTCGAGCACGCCAGGTAGTGCGCGGTGAGCCCTTGCAGCATGGCGGCGCCGCCCTGCTTCGTGCTCACGCCGGACGGAAGCGTGACCAGGCGCTGCGCCGGCACCGCGGCGAACTGGGCGTAGGCGCCGGGAATGCCCGTGTAGGCGACCTTGTCCCCGACCCTCACCTCGGTCACGTCCGACGCGACGGCCGTGACGGTGCCGCCGGCCTCGAGGCCGAGCGTCAGCGGGAGCGCGAGCTTGTACTGGCCAGAGCGCTGGTAGACGTCGATGTAGTTGATCCCCGCCGCGTCGACCTTGACGATCGCCTCGCCGGCCTTGGGCGCGGGCTCGGCAACATCTTCGAGGCGCAGGACTTCGGGGCCGCCGGGCGTGGAAACGCGGATCGCTTTCATGCGGGTATCCTCCCTGAGGTCGCGGATCGATGCCCGCGGATTATAGCACCGGGGTCGGCGCGCTCCGGGCGGCCACGAGCCCGCGAAGCCAGTGGTACATCGCGTAGCACTCGAGCACGAACGGTGGAAAGCCGAGATAGCCGAGCACCGGCATCTCGAAGACCTTGACGCCGCCGAGATAGGGGACCGTGTAGGTCCAGCGCGTCGCGGCCCAGTAGTTCCAGAACTCCCACAGAACGCCGCACATGGCGCCGGCGCCCAGCAGCGCGAGCAGGCGCGACGCGTCGCCGTGCCCGAGATCGGCGAGCCACGACGGCCGCCCGGCCCGAGCATTCAGGGGCTCGAGGACCAGCGCCCAGCCGATCCACACGAGCGGGACGAGCCACGCGGACACGATGACGAGCGGTAGCACGACGCTCACGGCTCCGAGCGCCGTCATGAGACCGAGGGTCTTCGGCGAGAGGCGCCGGGGGCGCACGCGCGCCCCGTGGAAGATCGTCGCCCGCAGGGCGGCCGCGGTGAGGAAGAGCGCCGGGAAGATCGTGGCGAACGACCAATCATAGCCGACGCGGCGCAGGAAGAGGTTCGGCTCGAGACCGTGGTATTGCCACCAGAGCCCGACCGATTCAGCGCCGCCACGCCAGAAGCGCGGCGCGTTGTAGAGCTCGAAGAGCCACCAGCAGGCGACCGACGCGAGCGCCACCAGAACGCCCTCGCCTCGGTCGGAGGTCAAGTAGGAGCGGCCGGTGAGGCGACGGACCAGCGCGTCCACGAACAGGACGTAGCCGGTCCACACGATCGGCGTGAACCAGCCGGCGACGCTCGGCTCGCCGGCCATCAAAGAGATTTCGGCGCCGACGATGACCGCCAGACCGAACCAGCCGTGCGCCGGCAGCGCGCGCTTCGACGCGGGGGCCGCGCTCACCTCATCGTGGCGAGGTCGATCGTGAAGCGGCTGACGTCGCGGCCGTCGGCGTCGCGGACGACCAGGAGCAGGTTCGCCTTCGGGGTCAGGTCCTTCACCGGAAAGCCGTAGACGCAGCGCGCGAGATAGCCTCCGCCCTCGGTCCGCACCGCGGTCCGCTCGTTCTGGACGAAGGTGGGCTCGATCTCGCGCGCACCCACGAGAAGCCGCGGAGCGTAGAAGCGCGCGAAATCCACTCGCGAGCCGTAGAGGCTTGCCCAGATCACGAGCCGGTCCTGCTGCTCGCGCAGGAGCTTCTCGGGTTCGCCGTGTTTGACCCGCTGGTTCTTGAACGCGGCGTGGCGGCCGGCCAGGACGAGACGATGAAACGGCGTGACCACGGTGACCGAGTCGCCCGATTGGCCGGCCACGCGCCACTCGGCGTCGAACGTGTCGAGCGTGACCGAGCGCAAGCCGATCTGGAGCGCGGCGGTGCGCTCCTCGGGCCCGAGCGTGAACGACGCCGCAGCGACGACCGGCGGCCCGATCAGCAACGCGGCCAGCGCCAGCGCCCCGGCGCGGATCATTTGCCCTCGCCGACGACGACGCGGCTGAAGGCCGCCGGCGGGAAGAACTTGGCCGCGACTCGCTGGACGTCCAGCGCGGTCACGCGCCCGATTCGATCGCGGTAGCGATCCGCGTAGTCGAGTCCAAGCCCGAGGTCCTCGATTGCCACCAGGAAGTCGGCGACCTTGCCCGAGGTGTCCAGTCGGAGCGGGAAGCTGCCGATCAGGTATTGCTTGGCGAGCGCCAGCTCCTTGTCGGCGACGGGCTCGCGGGTCATGCGGGCGAGCTCTTCGCGGATCATCCCGATGACCTTCGGCGCCTCGGTCGTCCGCGTCTGCGAGGTCACGAACAGCGCGGACCCGTACCTCGAGGGCTGGACCCAGCTGTAGACGGCATAGGCCAGTCCGGACTCCTCCCGCACGCGCGAGTACAACCGCGACGCCGAGCCGCCACCGAGCACGTAGGAGGCCACGACCAGCGGGAAATAATCCGGATCGGTCTGTCTGATGGCCTGCCGGCCGAACATGAGCGTGGCCTGGGTGAGCTCGCGCTTCACCGTCTCTTCGCCGGGCGCCGGCGGGGCCGTCGCCTCCGTGATCGACGGCGGCGCGGATGTCGGTCGGGCCCACGCGCCGAATCGCCCGATGATCTCCCCTCGCGCTTCGGCCACGGTGACGGCGCCCACGACGGCGATCACGGTCGTATCGGGGCGCATGACCTCCTGCTGGAACTTCACGACGTCGTCCCGGGTCAGACGCCCCACCGACTCCTGCGTCCCCTCGACCGGCACGCCGTAGGGGTGGCCGGGGAACACCAACCGTGACAGGACGCGCCCGGCGATCGCGTTCGGATCCTCGTCCGAGCGCTTGATCGCCGCTCGGATCTCGGAGATCTTGCGCGCGACCTCGGCCTGCGGGAAGGTCGGCGACAGCACGACCTCGCTCATGAGATCGAGGCCGAGCGCCATGTCCTTCTTCTGCACGGCCAGCGACACCGTGATGCTGTCGCGGCCGGCGCCGGCTTCGAGGCTGCCGCCCACGAACTCGATCGCGGAGTCGAGCTCGGGACCCGTCCGCTTCGCCGTTCCGCGCGTGAGCAACGCGCCGGTCAGGTTGGCGAGCCCGGCGCGATCGCCCGGATCGAAGGCCGCGCCGGCCCGGCTGAGAACGCGCACCGCGACGATCGGCACCGCGGGCCGCTCGGCCACGAGCAGCACGATCCCGTTCGGCAGCACCTCCCGGTGGGCGATCGGCGCGCCGCTGGCGGTCGAGGCCGACAGGACGCCCAGCAGCAGGACGACGAGCCGGACGACGCGCGGTGAGGTCATTCCTTCGGCTGCAGGACGCCGATGCTCTTCTTGTCCGGCGCGAACCATGTGCTCGCTACCCGCGTCAGGTCCACCGCGGTGACCGCGCGGATCCGGGCGATGAAACTGTCCTTGAGCGCGAAGCCCCCGATCACCTCGAAGCGTGCCAGGAGCGACGCCCGGCGGTGGATCGAGTCTTCCTGGAAAACCATGGCCGCCTCGATCTGGTTCTTGGCCCGGGCCAGCTCCTCCTCGGTGACCGGCTCGCTCTTGAGCCGGTCCATGTGGGCGATCAGCTCCTTCTCGAGTGTCTCGGCCGTCTGGCCCGGCATTGGCGTCGCCCAGAACCAGAACAGGTTGGGGTCGATGGCGAAGTAGGAGTAGTCGCCCCCCGCCTCGAGCGCGAGCTGCCGCTGGTACACCAGGTCGCGGTAGAGCCGCGACGCGCGCCCCCCGGCGAGGATCGTCGACAGCACCTCGAGGGCGGGGGCGTCGTTGGAGCGTTGGCTCGGCACGTGCCATGCGAGATAGACGATCGGGAGCTCGGCTTGCTTCTTCACCGCCACGCGGCGCTCGCCATTCTGAGGGGGCTCGACGGCCACGACGGGCGGCGGCACGGGCCCGCGCGGAATCCGGCCGAAGCGCCGCCGGACCTTCTCGAGCGTCTCG
Organism: Candidatus Rokuibacteriota bacterium; assembly: GCA_003221515.1. Classification (GTDB taxonomy): domain Bacteria; phylum Methylomirabilota; class Methylomirabilia; order Rokubacteriales; family CSP1-6; genus AR31. The sequence continues at coordinate 106,644 of QHSI01000097.1, read as the reverse complement.
GGCGCCTTGAAGTCGCCGACGGCCACGACGATCGCGTTGTTCGGGACGTAGTAGGTCTTGTAGAAGGCGCGGATCTCGTCGGGCGTGATCCGCTTGATGTCCTCCATCCAGCCAATGATCGGATAGCCGTACGGATGCGCCTTGAACGCGATCGAGCCGACTTCCTCGCCGAGGAATCCGCCCGGGTCGTCCTCGGTCCGCGTCCGGCGCTCCTCGATGACGACCTCGCGCTCCGAGGCGATCTCCTTGGGATCCAACGTCAAGCTCTGCATCCGGTCGGCTTCGAGCTCGATCACGAGGTCGAGCTTGTCGGCGGCGATGTTGACGAAGTACGAGGTCACGTCCTGGGAGGTGAACGCGTTGTCCTGCCCACCGTTCTCCTCGACGAGCCGCGCGAACTGCTTCGGTCCGTGAGTCGGCGTCCCCTTGAACATCAAGTGCTCGAGGAAGTGCGCGATCCCGGTGGCGCCGCGCTGCTCGTTGCGCGAGCCGACGCGGTACCACACCTGGAACGAGACGATGGGGCTGCGGTGATCCTCCAGCAACAGCACGCGGAGCCCGTTGTCGAGGGTGGCGGCGACGACGCGGTCGGCCGCGTGCGCCCCCGTGGGGACCAGCAGCGCGACGATCAGGAGAAGCGGCGTGACGAGGCGCACTGGGCGATTATACCGCCCGGCGCGAATCCGTCCCGGTAGTGCTATGATCCTGCGTGATGCGCGTGTCCGCCCTCCTGCTCCTGGCGATCTTGATGCCGGGAGTCGCCGTCGCGCAAACCTGCACGGACTCCCTCGCGGCGCTCTTCGAGCGCGTCTCGCCGACCGTCGTCTCGATCCAGGTCACCAAGATCAACAAGGCCAAGCCCCAGCGCCGGTTCGAAACCGTGGTCGGCTCCGGCGTCGTGATCGAGCGCGACGGTCAAGTGTTGACCAACGCTCACGTCGTCGACGGTGCCGCCTCGCTCTCGGTCACGCTCGACTCGGGCTCGCGCGCGTCGGCCCGGCTGGTGGGGATGGACACGGTGACCGACCTGGCGTTGCTGCGCATCGAGTCCTCGTCGCCGATCCCTGCCGCGCGCCTCGGCGATTCGGGCGCGCTGCGCGTGGGCGATGAAGTCGTGGCGATCGGAAACCCGATCGGCCTCGAGCAAACGATGACGCGGGGAATCGTGAGCGGGCTCAATCGTCTCCTGCCTGGCCTCGCGGAGCAGCCGATGATCCAGACGGATGCGCCGATCAACCCCGGCAACTCCGGCGGGCCGCTGGTCGACCGCTGTGGCGCCGTCGTGGGCATCAACACGTTCATCTCCGAGGAGGCGAACTCGATCGGCTTCGCCCTGCCGATCAACGCCGCCAAGGCGGTGCTGCGCGAGCTCCGCGAGACGGGTCGCGTGGTCCGCCCGTGGCTCGGCCTGCAGGGCCGCGAGGTCGACGGCCAACTGTCCTCGATCCTCAAGCTCCCGCTCGCTCCGGGGTACCTCGTCGAGGTCGTGTACGACGGTAGCCCGGCCGACCGCGCCGGCCTGCGTGGTGGCAATCTGTCGATCGTCGTGCAGGGCGAGGAGTATCTCGTCGGCGGCGACGTGCTGACGACGATTCTGTTGCATTGAATCAATCAAAGGGGCGCCCCGAAATGGCCCCCCATTTCCCCCCCTACGCTTGGCGCCCGATCAAGCCAACGCTTCGCGCCCGATCAAGCCGTAGGGTGCCTCCAGACCCTCGCTACGCGTCGAGAATCCGGCGCGCGGTCTGGAAGACGCCTCGAAGCATCGGGCGGGTCAGCTTGCCCGTGAACGTATTCTGCTGGCTCGGATGATACGAAGCGATCAGCGCGATTCCGTCGTCGAACCGCGCGAGCGCGCCGTGGCCGAACTTCGGAACGGGCCGCAGCGGCGGAGTACCGAGGGCGCGCCGCGCGTTCAAGTACGCCTGCCAGCCGATGCGCCCGAGCCCGACGACCACGCGGACCCGCGAGAGGAGGCGCAGCTCGCGCAGCAGATACGGCTCGCACGCCGCGATCTCCGTGGGCGTCGGCTTGTTGTCGGGGGGCGCGCACCGGATCGCCGCGGTGATGTACGCGTCGTTCAGCTCGAGGCCGTCCCCGGCGTGCGTGGACGTCGGCTGGCTCGCGAACGAGGCGTGGTGGAGCGCGTCGAACAACCAGTCGCCGCTGCGGTCGCCGGTGAACATCCTCCCGGTGCGGTTGCCGCCGTGGGCGGCCGGCGCCAGGCCGACGAGGAGGAGTCGCGCGCGTGGGTCGCCGAATCCCGGTAGCGGCTTCGCCCAGTAGTGCTGCCCGACGTAGCGGCGGGGCGGCGGCGCCGCCACCGCCTTGCGGTGCGCGACGAGTCGAGGACAGAGTCGGCAGCGGATGATGCGGGCGTTCAGATGGTCGAGTGGCTCTTGCAATCCGCGTGGATTGTGACACGGTGAGGGCGATGCCGTCATCCACCGGCCGTGTTCCGGCGATGCGCGTTCCGACGATCATCGTCCACGGCGGGGCCGGCGCCGACCTGTCGGATGCGCCGGACGAGCTTCGGCACGGTGTGCGGGCCGCGGCGCAAGCGGGCTGGCAGGTGCTGGCCAGCGGCGGCTCTGCCCTCGACGCGGTCGAGAGCGCCGTCCGGTCCCTGGAAGACCATCCCCGCTTCAACGCGGGCCGCGGCTCGGTTCTCACCGTCGATGGCACGGTCGAGATGGACGCCTCGATCATGGAGGGCGACCGGCTCGAGTGCGGCGCGGTCGCCGCCGTCACGCGCATCGCGAACCCGATCACGCTCGCGCGCCGTGTCCTCGAAAGCCGCCGTCACGTGCTGCTCGTCGGCCCGGGCGCGATCCAGTTCGCCAGATCGTCGGGAATCGCCGAATGCGCCGCCGAGTCGCTCGTCACCGACCGCCAGCGGCGGCGCCACGCTCAGCTCGCCGCGCGGAGCTCTGCGGCGGACGGGGGAACGGTCGGCGCCGTCGCGCTCGACCGTCACGGCACCGTAGCCGCCGCCACCTCCACCGGCGGCACCGCCGGCAAGCATTCCGGACGTGTCGGCGACAGCGCGTTGATCGGCTCTGGCACCTATGCCGACAGCTCGATCGGTGGCGTCTCCTGCACGGGCGACGGCGAGGCCATCGTCCGCGTCGTGCTCGGTAGTCGAGCGCTCCACTATCTGAAGGAAGCTGACAATCCCGACTACGCCGCGAAGGTCGCCGTCGATCTCCTGGTCGAGGAAGGCCGGGGCCAGGGTGGGCTCATCCTGGTGGACTGGCGCGGCCGCGCCGCCTACGCGCACTCGACACCGCTGATGCCCGTCGCGATCATGTCGCCCACGCTGGCCGAGCCGCGCGTCCCGTTCTGACGCCATGGTCGCGACGGGAGACATCGAGGCGGCACGGCAGCGACTCAAGGGCGCGATCTACGAGACGCCCTGCCCCCATTCCCAGACCCTCTCGGCGATCAGCGGGGCGAACTGCTTCGTGAAGCTCGAGAACCTCCAGATGACGGGCTCGTTCAAGGAGCGCGGCGCCGCCAATCTCCTCATGCAGCTGGGAGCGGAGGCGAAGGCACGCGGCGTCGCGGCCGCCAGCGCCGGCAACCATGGGCTGGCCGTCGCGTTCCACGCCGCGCGGCTCGGAATGGCGGCCGTCATCGTGATGCCCGAGTGGGCGCCGCTGGTCAAGGTGGCGTCCTCGCGGCGGTACGGCGCCGAGGTCATTCTGTGGGGCGCCAACTACGACGAAGCGTACGGCCACGCCCGGGAGCTCGCGAACCAGCGCGGGCTCACTTTCGTGCATCCCTTCGACGACGCGCGCGTCGTCGCCGGTCAGGGCACGCTCGGCCTCGAGCTCCTCGAGCAGCGTCCCGACCTGGACGCGGTCGTCGTGCCGGTCGGCGGTGGTGGGCTCGCGGCCGGCGTCGCGCTCGCGATCAAGTCGCTCCGCCCCGCGGTCCGGGTGATCGGCGTCCAGGCCGACGCCTTGCCGGGGATGAAGCGCGCGCTCGAGACGGGAACGCGCGTGACGCTGCCGCCGGCCTCGACGATCGCCGACGGAATCGCCGTACGCCAGGTCGGCGAGCTTACCCTGTCGCTCGCCGCCCGGTGGGTCGACGAGGTCGTCACGGTGACGGAAGAGGAGCTGGCCAACGCCGTCTTGCTGCTGCTCGAGATCGAGAAGACCGTCGTCGAGGGCGCCGGCGCGGCTCCGTTGGCCGCGCTGCTGAACCGCAAGCTCGGGCTCGCCGGCCGGAACGTCGTGCTGGTGCTTTCCGGCGGCAACATCGACGTCACGATGATCGCGCGGATCATCGAGCGCGGCCTCGTCAAGGACGGCCGCCTCGTCCGCCTGGACGTGATCCTGCGTGACCAGCCGGGCGCGCTGGCCCGGCTGACAGCGCTCATCGCAGCCGAGCGGGGAAACATCGTGCGCATCGAGCACGACCGCGCGTTCTCACGCCGGGCGGAGATCGGCGAGACCGAGGTCGAGCTCACGCTCGAGACCACGGGCCGTAAGCAGATCGACGCGATCAAGCAGCGTCTGGTCGAAGCAGGCTACCGCGTGGACGAGCCTCGGGCCTGACGTCGCCCCGAGGCCCGCGGGGATCAGCGCGCCGGCGCCGCCCCCGGCGTGCCGGCGATGACACCGCGGGCCCGCTCGGCGAGCACGCGGGCGGCCTGGTGAGACTCGAGCGAGGTATCAGGCTCGAGGGGTGGATGGTACGTGATCGTGATCCGTCCCCGGCGCGGCAACACCTGCCCGGGCGGCCATGACTCGTGGCCGCCCGCGATCGTGACCGGCAGGACCGGAACTCGGAGGGACGCCGCCAGCCGAAAGGCGCCGAGCCTGAATCGCTCCACGCTTCCGGTGTGCGTCCTCTCCCCTTCCGGAAAGATCATGAGCACGTGGCCGGCTCGGAGCAGGCGCACGGCTTCGCGCGTCGCCGATGAATCCGTCGACTCGACCTGCACGGGAAATGCGCGCAGCCGGCGGATCGCCCAGCTGAACACGGGGATCTCGAAGAGCCGGCTCCAGGCCATATAGTAGACGCGGCGTCGGATGGGAATCGTGACCAGCGCGGGATCGGCATAGGTCTGATGATTGGGCGTGACGATCAGGGGCCCGCTCTCGGGGATGTGCTCCACCCCCGCCAGCTTCAGGCCGAAGTAGGCCCGGCAGAGACGATGGAACGCGGGCCGGACGAGGTCGAGGATCGGTGTTCGCACGGCCCCTAGCCTACATAAAAAAACGGGGCCGGAATCGCCTTCCGGCCCCGCCTGGAAGCTTCGTGCTTTCAGTTAGTCGTCGTCGCTGTCGGCGCCGACCTCTTCCACGATCCCCGCGTGCTCGAGCTGACGCCCGAAACGCTCGATCTGGTCCTGGCACCGGACGCAGGTCAGAACCTCAGGCATCGCCCGGAGGCGGGCCGGCGAAATCGGCTCCTCGCACTCCGCACACGTCCCGTACACGCCGTCGTTCAGGCGATCGAGCGCTGCCGACAGGCGGTTGACTCTCTCCACCAGGAGCCCGCGGGTCGCGAATCCGATTTCGCGGCTCTCGCTCGCCTGGATCTCGTCCATCTCGTCGGCGAACGGCGAGTTATCCCCGATCGCCCCCGGTAGCTCTTCGAGCATCGCGCCGCCGCCCATCTGGCGCAGGCGGGCTACTGCCGTCCGAAGGTCCTTCTCGAGCCGCTCCCGAACGCTGTCCATGTTGTCAGCCTCCCAAGTATTGCTGCTCTCAGGCGTCGCTAGGAATGCAACCCCTGTGCCCGAGATCAGACGCGGGAGGGTGCTCCTTAATTCAGCGAAAACACTGGCGGCCTATTGGGACTACCCCTTTCTGCGGTGGCGGATTGACCGTCCACTGACAATTTTGTCTGCACCAATGGGCGGTTCTTGCGCAGTGCGGCAGGATCGCGGCGTGTCGAGAATACAGACGGGGCGGGAGCTCCAAAAGAGCCCGCCGCCCCGCCCGCCGACAGGACTACCGAGGATCAGGCGCGGCTACGGGTCGCCTCGATCGCCCCTTCCTCCCAGATGCTGTGCTTGCGGGTCTCCGGCATCACGAAGATGGCGATGAGGAACATGATTGCCGGCACCGCGATGGGATAGATCAGCGCGTACCCCACGCTGCCGGTGGAGAGGTACATCGAGGTCGTGACGATCGGGACCAGGCCGCCCCCCCAGCCGTTGCCGATGTGGTAGGGCACCGACACCGAGGTGTAGCGGATGCGGCTCGGGAAGAACTCGGCCAGGAACGCCCCGATCGGGCCGTAGGTCATGCCCACGTAGTTGACCAGGATCACGACGATGAGAATCGACATCCCGTAGTTGACGTTCGCGGGATCCGCGTAGGTGCCCAGGGCGGAGTAGAGCGGATAGTACGTGAGCGACGCCAGGGCCATGCCGGCCAGGATGATCGGCTTGCGGCCGATCTTGTCCGAGAGCCAGCCCCAGAAGATCAGCGTGGGCGTGGCAATCAGCAGCGCGATGCCGACGATGGAGCTGGAAGTCAGCACGTCGAGCTTCTTCACCGTCTGCAGGAAGTAGAGCGCCCAGAACTGCCCGCTGTACCAAACGCAGCCCTGTCCCAGCACGACCACGCTGGCGATCGCGACGTACTTGAAGTTGTTGCTGAGAAACGCCTCGCGCCACGGGTTGGTCGTGGTGCGGCCCCGCGCCTTCATGTCCTGGAAGATGGGCGTCTCACCGAGCGAGAGTCGGATCCAGATCGCGATCGCGACCAGAAGGAGGGAGATGATGAACGGGAGCCGCCAGCCCCAGTCGTTGAACGCCTCGACACCTAGATAGGCCCGAATCCCGATGATGGTCGCGAGCGATACGACGATGCCAAGCGTGGGCGACGTCTGCAGCCAGCCCGTGTAGTACCCGCGATGCTCGTCCTCGATGTGCTCGGCGACGTACGTGATGGCGCCGCCGTACTCTCCGCCCAGGCAGAGGCCCTGGATCAGACGCAGGCCGAACAGGATGAAGGCCGCCGTGAGACCGATCGACTGGTAGGTCGGCACGAAGCCGATCAAGGCCGTCGCCAGGCCCATGCCGGTCAGCGTGACGATGAAGGTGTACTTCCGCCCGACCTTGTCACCGAGCCAGCCGAAGACGAACGCACCCAGCGGCCTGATCAGGAAGCCGACCGAGAAGATCGCCACCGTGCTGAGGAAGGCCGCCACCGGGTGACCCTTCTCGAAGAACTTGACCGCGAGGATCGAGGCCAGGCTCCCGAAGATGTAGAAGTCGTACCACTCGATGATATTGCCGACGGAGGCGGCGATGACGACGCGCCGGAGCTCGTTGAGTGGAACTTTAGACGCCCGCATAGGTCTCCTTTGTGTTCGGTCGGTTCGAGCCCCGTGGTCCCGGTTCCTTGCCGCGGTGCGCGATCGCCGCGCAAAGGCTCGGGGGACGACGGCTACGCTTCCTGCTCCTCGTACTTCGTCTTGAGCGACGCAACCACGGCCGGGTCGGCGAGCGTCGTGGTATCGCCCAGCGCCCGCCCCTCGGCGATGTCACGCAGGAGCCGGCGCATGATCTTGCCGCTCCGGGTCTTGGGCAGCTCGGCCGAGAAGATGATGTCGTCGGGTCGCGCCAGCGCGCCGATCTTCTTGGCCACGTGGCCCTTCAGCTCGTCCATGAGCTGGGGCGAGCCGTCGATGCCGCTCTTCACCGTCACGAACGCCGCGATGGCCTGGCCCTTGATGTCGTGCATCTTGCCGATCACCGCGGCCTCGGCGACCGACTTGTGGTCGACCAGCGCCGACTCGACTTCCATGGTGGAGACGCGGTGACCGGAAACGTTCATGACGTCGTCGACGCGGCCGAGGAGCCAGAAGTAGCCGTCCTCGTCGCGCTTGGCCCCGTCGCCGGTGAAGTAGATGTTGTCGTACTTCGACCAGTACTGCTTCACGAAGCGGTCGGGATCGCCCCAGATCCCGCGCAGCATCCCCGGCCAGGGCTTGCGGAGCACGAGGTAGCCGGACTTCGCCGGGCTCCCCTTCTCGTCCAGGACCTCGGCGTCGACGCCGGGGAACGGCAGCGTCGCGGAGCCGGGCTTGAGCGTGGTGAGGCCCGGCAGCGGCGTGATCAGGATGTGGCCCGTCTCGGTCTGCCACCACGTGTCCACCACCGGGCAGCGCCCGCCGCCGATGACCTTCCAGTACCAGACCCAGGCCTCCGGGTTGATCGGCTCGCCGACCGAGCCGAGCAATCTCAGGCTCGAGAGATCGCAACGCTTCGGGTACTCCTCGCCCCACTTCATGAACGTCCGGATCGCCGTCGGCGCCGTGTAGCAGATGGTGACGCCGTACTTCTCGACGATGCGCCAGAACCGGTCCTTGTCCGGATAGTCGGGCGTGCCCTCGTACATCACGGTGGTCGCGCCGTTGGCCAGCGGCCCGTAGACGATGTACGAGTGGCCGGTCACCCAGCCGATGTCGGCGGTGCACCAGTACACGTCGTCATCGTGGAGGTCGAAGATCCACTTGTGCGTCGCGGCGACGCCGGTCAGATAGCCCCCGGTCGTGTGGATGATGCCCTTGGGCTTGCCGGTCGATCCCGAGGTGTAGAGGAGATAGAGGAGATCCTCGGAGTCCATCGGCTCGGCCGGGCAGCGCGCCGGCGCGTCCTTGACGAAGTCGTCCCACCAGATGTCGCGGCCGCTCTTCATCTCCACCGGCTGGCCCGTGCGCTTGAGCACGATGACGGTCTTGACACCGGGCGCGCCACGCAGCGCCTCGTCGGTGTTCTTCTTGAGCGGCACCGTGCCGCCGCGACGATAGCCGCCGTCGGCGGTGATGACCAGCGTCGATTCGGCGTCGTGGATCCGCTCGCGCACGGCCTCCGGCGAGAAGCCGCCGAAGATCACGCTGTGGGCCGCGCCGATCCGGGCGCAGGCCAGCATCGCGATCGGCAGCTCGGGGACCATCGGCATGTAGATCGTTATCCGATCGCCCTTCCGCACGCCGTGGCCCTTCAGGGCCGCCGCGAAGCGATTGACCTCACGGTAGAGGTCCCAGTACGTCAGGACCCGGGAGTCGCCGGGCTCGCCCTCCCAGATCAGCGCGGCCCGCGTCTTGCGCGGTCCCTCGACGTGGCGGTCGAGGCAGTTGTAGGAGACGTTCAGCTTGCCGCCCACGAACCACTTCGCGTAGGGTGGCTTCCACTCGAGCGCCTTCTTCCACGGCTTGAACCAGTGGAGCTCGCGGGCGCGCTGCTCCCAGAACTTGACGGGGTTCCGCTGCGCCTCGGCGTAGATCGCCTTGCGGTTCATCACGGCGCCCTTCACGAGCGCCTTGGACGGGGGAAACTTCCGCTTCTCCTTGAGGAGCGCCTCGATCGGCACGTCGGCCTTCACTTTCGCTTGAGCCATGTCTTCTCCCTCACTCGTTGCCGCTGCCGGAAGGTCTGCGCAGCCCGTCAGCTCCCCGGCCGTCACCGGGGCTAGCGCGTCGCGCCGCCGACGGTGACCCCGCGCCCCTTCCGCCGCGCCACGCCGGTACGGATGGCCGCCTCGGCGACGGCGCCGGCGACGGCGGGCACGACCCGCGCGTCGAACATCGAGGGCGTGATGTACTCCTCGCTCAGCTCCTCGCGCGTCACGATCGCCGCCAGCGCCTGGGCGGCGGCGAGCTTCATCTCGTCGTTCACGCGCTTGGCCCGGACGTCGAGCATGCCGCGGAAGAAGCCAGGGAAACAGCAGGAGTTGTTGATCTGGTTCGGGTAATCCGAGCGGCCGGTGGCCATGACCCGGACGTACGGCCCGGCCTCTTCCGGCAGAATCTCCGGGATCGGATTCGCCATCGCGAACACGATCGGATCGCGGTTCATGGCCTTGATGTCCTTGAGCGAGACGACGCCGGGGCCCGATAATCCAACGAACACGTCGGCGCCCTTCAGCGCGTCGGCGGCGGTGCCGCGGAGCCGCTTCTCGTTCGTGTGCTTGGCGAACCACTCCTTCATCGAGTTCATGTTGTCGGTCCGCCCGCGGTAGAGGGCGCCCGCGCGGTCGCAGGCGATGATGTGCTTGGCCCCGGCCCGCATCAGGAGCTTCGCCGTCGCGATGCCCGACGCGCCGGCGCCGATGAAGACGATCCGCGCGTCGGCGAGCCGCTTCTTCACGACCTTCAGCGCGTTCAGGAGCGCCGCCAGCACCACCACGGCCGTGCCGTGCTGGTCGTCGTGGAACACCGGGATGTCCAGATCCTTCTGCAGCCGCGTCTCGATGTCGAAGCAGCGCGGCGCCGCGATGTCCTCGAGGTTGATGCCGCCGAAGATCGGCGAGATCGCCTTGACGATCGACACGATCTCGTCGACGTCCTTGGTGGCCAGACAGACCGGGAACGCGTCCACCCCCGCGAACTCCTTGAAGATGAGCGCCTTGCCCTCCATCACCGGCGCGGCGGCGGCGGGGCCGATGTCGCCGAGCCCGAGCACCGCGGTGCCGTCAGTCACGACCGCTACGCAGTTCTGCTTGATCGTCAGCGTGTAGGCCTTCTGCGGATCGTGGTGGATCGCCATGCAGACGCGCGCCACGCCCGGCGTGTACGCCATGGACAGATCGTCCCGTGTCTTGACCGACATCTTGCCGCGCACCTCGATCTTCCCGCCCAGGTGCATCAGGAAGGTCCGGTCGGAGACGTTGACGACCTTCACGCCGTGGACGGCGCGGATCTTGTCGACGATCTGCTGCCCGTGCCGCTCGTCGCTGGTCTTGAACGTGAGGTCGCGCGTGATCGTCGACTTGCCGACCTGGACGAGGTCGATGGCGCCGATGTCACCGCCGGCCTTGCCGATGGCGGAGGTGACCCGCCCGAGCATCCCGGGGCGGTTCGTGATCTCGAGCCTGACGGTCAGGCTGTAGCTGGCACTGGGCGACTGCATGGGAGCCTCCTCTGCGCGACGAGTGAACCCGCCGAAGCGGGCGTATTCTACCTCTGTTGTAGCGGATTTCGCGAGGGAGTACGCGCTGCCGGCGGTCGCGGGGGCTGGGGCCCCGCCGGCCGAGGCGCGCCCACAAACTGTAGTACGCTGCACACCGGGAGGCGGTGCTCATGATCGACGTCAAGACGGCTGATCGGGAATTGCAGTTCTACATCCGGCCCCAGACGTTCCCGGTGGCGATCCGGATGCTCAGGCCCGGCGAGCCGATCCCCGACAAGGCCCGGCGGCCGGCCCGCGACTTCAAGAAGCTCAGCATGAACTGCCAGGTCATCGACATGGCGCGACGCTATGGCTGGATGATCGCGCTCACCCGCGAGGACCATCTGTGCTCGCTCGGCATCGCGGCCCTCGGGTTCGAGAAGCCCACCCATCTGCACAACTCGGGCACGCTGTGCGAGGGCATGTACACCGAGACGAAGGCGGCCGGCCAGCGCTCGGAAGCCGCGGTCGACAAGTTCGCGCCGGGTGAGTTCGCGACGCTGCTGGTGGCGCCGCTCGACCGCACGACCTTCGAGCCCCACCTGGTCTGCATCTACGCCAATCCCGCGCAGGTCATGCGCCTGACCCAGGCGGCCCTCTGGAAGCGCGGCGGCAAGCTCACCTCGTCGTTCGGCGGCCGTATCGACTGCTCGGAGATCATCGTGACCACGATGCGGACCGATCAGCCGCAGGTGATCCTCCCCTGCTCGGGCGACCGCATCTTCGGCCAGACCCAGGACCACGAGATGGCCTTCACGATCCCCTGGGGGCAGATGGAAGAGATGATCGAAGGGCTCAAGGGCACGCACGACGGCGGCATCCGCTATCCGATCACGCAGTTCATGGAGTACGAGGCCAAGCTGCCGCCGAAGTATCTGGAGGCCAACCGGATCTGGGAGGTCGAGCACGGCCGGTCGCAGTTCACGAACCGCGATCGGGTCGTCGCGGCCTACCGGCGCTCGTTCGCCGATCGCGTGCCGGCCTATCCAATCGTCGCGTCGTTCGCCGGCACCCTCGACGGGTTGTCCATCGAAGAATACTGCACGAACGTGCCCAGGGCGATCACCGCGATGATGAACTACTTCGAGCGGTATCAGCCCGACGTCGTCCTCGCGTACAACGACCTCGCGAAAGAGGCCGAGGCCTTCGGGTGCCGGGTGAAGTACTCGGACTACGTGGTGCCGTCGATCGACCAGCACGTGCTGCACGACGACAAGGCCAAGCTCGCGCGCCTGGCGATACCGGATCCGTACAAGACGGCGCGTCTCCCGGGCTTCCTCGAGCAATGCGAGGCGCTCGTGAAGGCGAAGCCGCCGACCGCCATCGGCGCGGTCGCGGTGGGTCCGTGGACGATCGCGATGCTCCTGCGGAATCCCGAGACGATGCTCCTGGACACGTTCGAGGATCCGCAGTTCATCCACGACCTGATGCGCGTCACGACCGACTTCTGCAAGCTGTGGGGCGACGCGATCGTCAAGACGGGCATCGGCCTCTCGTTCTCGGAGCCGACCGCGTCGATCAGCCTCATCTCACCCGACAACTACCGGGACTTCGTCGCGCCGTACCACAAGGCGCTCGTCGACTACTTCAAGGCCAAGAAGGTCGGCGTGACCACGCACATCTGCGGGACCACCTACCCGATCTACGAGGACCTGATCCAGTGCGGCTTCTCGACCGTTTCGTTCGACCTCGACCAGCAGGGCGACCCGAAGCTCTACGTGGATCAGCTCAAGCGGTTCATGGACGTGGCCAAGGGCCGAGTGGTGGCGATCGGCAACGTCGACGCCACCAAGTTCGAGAAGACGTCCAAAGAGGCGATGGTCGCGGACGTGCGGCGCTGCATCGACGCCGCGGCCCGTCAGTCGGCGTTCATCTTGTCGACCTCGTGCGAGATCCCGCCGCGCTCGGAGCCGGAGATCGTGAAGTGGTTCATGGACGCGGCGCGGGAGTACGGAAGGTACGACCGGCTCTTCGATGGCGCGGAGGGGGCGGTCGCGGCGCCGGATCGCTAGAACGACGATGGGGTCAGCCGACACCGGCTGACCCCATCGTGTAATTCTTTCCTTAGACGGATATCCTTAGACGGATATTAGACTCGCCTCGCGCCTCGACGGCGCTCGGCGCGTACTACCATTTCACCGGCTTGGAGGGTCGATGAGCGTAGCCGCTGTCGCGCCCACCGCCACCACCGGGGCCACGTCCACCACCACCACCGGGACGTCCGCCACCACCCGGCCGACCGCCCCCACCCGTGCGGGGCGCCTGCGGATTCGAGATCTCGACGGTGATCCGGCGGCCATCGAGCTCACGGCCGTTCAGCTGCGAGATCGCGTTCTGAGCCTCCTCCGCCGTGGCCATCTCGACGAACCCGAAGCCACGCGACTGGCCCGAGAATCGATCGGTGATCACGGTCGCGGACAAGACGTTGCCTGACTGTGTGAAGAACTCGCGCAACCCGTCGCTGGTCGTGGAGTACGCAAGACCGCCGATGTACAGTTTGGATGCCATAGTCGACCCCCTCGGACTCTCTTCCGCTCTCTTGCTCGCGCCGACCGCGGAAGGATCGTCTCCTCGGCGACGAGGTCCACCGTCAAAACGGGCGGACACTTGAGAGTGTACACGGGTGCCGCCTCGACGCAACTACACATAGGGAATTTCGTCTCAGGAAGTCGTGGCGCGCCGAGACGAGGCGCCGCTCGATCTACTTGCGCGCGGCGGGGGACGGCGCGGCCTGCGCGGCCGCGGCGGGCGTGAATCGCACGATCGTGTAGCCGAGCGGCGAGACGTCGCCGCTCCGAATCCGGCGCGTTCTCACGCGCCGACGGTCGTCGGCCACCGGCGACCCATCGCGACGGCGGTCTCTCAGCCGGCGATCGAGGATCACCCTCACACCGCGGACGCCGGCGAACCTCCCCTGCAGATCCTCGAAGAGCGCGGTGTCGTTTGGGCTCACGATGACGAGCAATTCGACATCCGGAAACGACCGCGACGGAAGCAACTCGAGAAGCCGCTCGCGGTGATGGGGACAAATGCAGTGGGTCGGCGCGGGGTTGTCGAGCGGCTCGCGCTCGCCCAGGTCGTCAGGTCGTCCCTCGCTCTGGCACCACGCACACAGCACTTTCATCTCGGCGTGAAGACGATGCGAGGGCCGTGCCATCCGGAATTCCAGATACGCTGAAACTCGCCCTCACCGAAACTCCGCGGGCGTGATCGCATACGAGATGATCTTGCGATAGAGCGTCTTCGGATCGATCGCGAGCAGCGCCGCCGCCTTTCCGCGATGGCCGCCCACCTGACGCAGGGTCGTGACGATGTGGTGGCGCTCCATCGTCTCGAGGCTGCCGACCGATGAGGACGACGACGAAGGCGCTCGCGAAGGACCCGAGCGGAGGACCTCCGGCGGCAGATCGCCGGGCTGGAGCTCGTCGCCCTTGCTCAGGATCACCGCACGCTCGATGGCGTGGAGCAGCTCGCGGACGTTGCCCGGCCAGTCGTATGCTTCCAGCGCGCCGAGCGCGGCGGCGCCGAGCCGCTTGACACCGTAGCTCGCGTTCGCCTCCACGAAGTGGCCGGCGAGCAGCGCGATATCCTCGCGCCGCTCGCGCAGCGGGGGCAACGGGATGGCGATCGTGTTGATGCGATAGTAGAGGTCCTGGCGGAACTCGCCGATCTTCATCGCCTCGGCCAGGTCGCGGTTGGTGGCGGCCACCAGGCGCGCGTCGACACGACGCGGCCGCGTCCCGCCGACGCGGAAGAACGTCCCGGTCTCGAGCGCTCTCAAGAGTTTCACCTGGCTGTCCGGGTCCATCTCGCCGATCTCGTCGAGGAACAGCGTGCCGCCGTCGGCCAGCTCGACCAGGCCGGGCTTCGTGCCGACGGCGCCGGTGAAGGCGCCCCGCTCGTGGCCGAAGAGCTCCGACTCGAAGACCTCGCGCGGCAAGGCGCCGCAGTGGATGGGCACGAACGCCCGCTGCGCGCGCGCCGAGCGCTCGTGGACCGCGCGCGCGACCAGCTCCTTGCCGGTCCCGCTCTCGCCCAGGATCAGCACCGACGAATCGGTCGGGGCGACCCGCTCGACGATGTGCAGCACCTCCTGCATCCGCGCGCTCCGGGTCAGGAGGCCGGCGAAGGGCTCGGCGCCGGGCGCATGGGCGCGCAGGGCCACGTTGTCGCGGAGCAGCTGGCCCTTCTCGGCCGCCTTGCGCACGACGATGTCGAGCTCCTCGAACTTGGTGGGCTTGGTCAGGTAGTCGTAGGCTCCGAGCTTCATCGCCTCGACCGCGGCGGAGACCTCCTGGAAGCCGGTCATCACGATCACCTGCGGCGGCTCGGAGAACGCGGCCAGCTCGCGCAGGACGTCGATGCCTTCCTTCTCCGGCATCCGCATGTCGAGGACGACCACGTCGTACGCGGTCTCCCGGATCCGCTCGAGCGCGGCGACACCGTCGGCGACGCCGTCGACCTCGTAGCCGCGACGCCCGAGCTCGCGGACGACGAGCTCTCGCAGGTTCCGCTCGTCGTCGGCCACCAGCACGCGGATCGCGCGCGTCACCGCGGCAGCACCACGCGGAACACGCTGCCCTCGCCTGGCCTCGAGGCGACCTCGATCCGGCCTCCGTGATCGGTCACGATGCCCTGGGCGATGGCGAGCCCCAGGCCGGTTCCCTGCCCCGGCGGCTTGGTGGTGAAGAACGGATCGAAGATGCGCGACAGGTTCTCCTGGGGAATGCCGGGGCCCTCGTCCTCGAACTCGATCTCGACCTCGCCGCGGACCACCCGGGACCTGATGCTCAGCGTTCCTCGACCCTCCATCGCCTCGAGGGCGTTCGACGCGAGCCCGAGGCAGACTTGCTGGAGCTGACCTTCGTTCGCCGCGACGGGAGACAGCCCCGGCGCCAGTTCGGTGACGACGCGGCGGTCCGCGAACCGCGACTGATGGGACAGGAGCTCGACCGTCCTCATGACGACCGCGTTCACGTCGATCGAGCTGCGCCGGCTTCCGGGATCGCGGACGAACTGCAGCAGGCTCCCGGTAATCTCCTTGCAGCGATACGCCTCCTCCTCGATGAGCCGGAGGTAGCGTGCGAAATCGTCGAGCTCGCCGGCGCGCGCCGCCCCGGCTTCGGCCAGCCGCCCCTGGAGCGACTCGGCGCAGCCGGCGATCGTGGCCAGGGGGTTGTTCAGCTCGTGGGCGACGCCGGCCGCGAGCCGGCCGGCCGTCGTGAGCCGCTCCATCAGGAGCATCTGACGCTCGAGCTGCTTGGCGCCGGTGACGTCCTCGACCAGTAGGACCGCGTGCGTGCCGCCGTCGCCCATCGGCTCCACCGGCGCGGCCGCGAGCCGGAAGATCTTCACGTCACCGGCGACGACGATCTCCGCCTCGAGCGAGCCGATCCGGCGCGTCCCGAACGCCTCGCGCACGAACGCGAGCACCGCGGCCGCCGAGCCGTCCGGCAACAGCCGCCTCAGCGAGCCTCGAGTGTCCGGCTCGCAACCCAGGGCCCGGGCCCCGGCGCGGTTCACCCGCACGATGTTCAGCTCCGCGTCGAGCACGAACACGCCGAGTGGCAGCGTCTCCAGCACGACCTCGACGAACCGCCGCTGGGCGTCGAGCTCACGCGTCCGGTCGACCACCATGCCCTCGAGCTCGGCGTAGAGCCGGGCGTGCTCGAGCGCGATCGCCGCCTGGTCCGCGAGCGCCACCAGCAGCTCCTCCTCGTGCGCCGAGAAGTCGTGCACGTCCCGGCGGAAGACACTGATCGCACCGATCATCCGCTCGCCGCGGCGCAGCGGGACCGAGAGCATCGAGCGAAACCCGCTCTCGCGCTGGAGCTCGGGAAACCTCACCCGCGCGTCCGCCCAGGTGTCGCGGCTCTGCATCGGCCGGCCCGCCTGCACGGCGAGCCCGGCGATCCCCTCGCCGTGGTGGAGCCGGACCGTCGATGTCATCTCCGGCGCGATGTCGAGGCTCGCCACCAGGATCAGGTCGTTCGTGAGCGGATCGATGGTCGAGACGCTGCAGGAGTCGACACCGAGGACGGCGCGCGCCTCCTCCAGGATGACGCGGATCGTGCGGCCGACATCGAGGCTCGCGGTCACGGCGCGGCCCGCCTCCAGAAGCGCCTTCGTCTCGCGCGCCCGGCGCCGGCTCTCGTCGGAGAAGCGCCGGCGCTCGATCGACGCGGCCAGCGGGCGCGCGATCTCCGCGATCGCCTCGACGTCGGCGTCGTCGAACGCGGCGGGGCGCGCCGACGCGAGCGTGACCGCGCCGAACACGGCGCCGCCGGTCGCCAGCGGGACGAGCGCCACCGCGCGATAGCCGCTGGCGGCGAACGCGGCGCGACTGCCGGCCGCCCGTGGGTCGTGCCGGAGGTCGTCGACGCGCAGGGGCACGCCGTCGGTGACGACGCGAGCGAGCAGCGTGCCGTCCAGGGGCAGGCGCGCGTCGCGCCGCGGGATCGCCGGCGCGGCGCGACCCAGGACGTCGACGACCTCGAACGCCGCACGCTCGGCGTCGAGCAGCGAGACCCCGATGGAGTCGAAGGACACCAGCCTCGCGGCGCCGTCGACGAACGCCGCGAACACTTCATCGAGCGAGTGGCTCGCCGCCAGGCGCGCGATCAGCCCGCTCAGCACGGAGGCGCGGCGCGCGCTCCGCTCGAGGCGCCAGACCCGGTCGATGGCCTTCCCGAGCTCTCGCGACACGGGCCGCGACAACGCGACTGGTCGCGGCCGGCCCGGCCGACCGAGGAGCACCAGTTCACCGACCCGTCGCCCTGGCGCGCCGAGCGGCATCCGGAGCAGCGCCGCGGGCCGCCCGCGCGACCCACCCGGCGGCACGACGCGAACACCCCGCCTGCCGCGCGCCGGCGTGGCCGCGAGCGCCACCAGCCACCGCCGGAGCGCCGCGGGCGTGCGTCGGGCGCCACTGGCCACGACAATGGGCGGCTCGCGCCGCGGGCGGAAGGCCAGCGCGCCGGCCGCCGCGCCGCTCAGGCGCACCACGCGCCCGAGCGTCTCGGCGAGCCCCTCCTCCACGGACGCGGCGGCGGAGATCGGGGTCAAGAGGTCGGGAGCCATTCGCCCGAGCCTCATGCCGTCACGCCGGCGTCAGCAGCCGCCCGGGGAGGCTCCCCGTGTGGTCGCCGTCCTTGATGACGAGCCGACCGTTGACGAGCACATGCTCGATGCCCGACGGATACTGGTGCGGATTTTCGTACGTGGCCAGGTCGGCGACCCGCCGCGCGTCGAACACCACGAGATCGGCCTTCCGTCCCACCGCGATCACCCCGCGGTCTCGCAGCCCGAGGCGGCGCGCCGGGAGCCCCGTCATCTTGTGGACGGCCTGAGCCAGGGTCAGCACGCGCTGCTCACGGGCGTACTCGCCGAGGACGCGCGGAAAGGTCCCGTAGCTCCGCGGATGCGGCTTGCCGGCGGCCCCGGGGCCGCTGACCGACAGCGCGGAGCCGTCGGAGCCGATCATGACCGAGGGATGGGCGAGGGCGCGTCGCAGATCGTCCTCGTGGAGCTGGAACAGGATCATGGAGCCCTTGCCGCCCTCGTCGACGATCAGCTCGAGCGCGGCGTCGATTGCGTCCTTGCGACGCGCGGCCGCGAGCTCGGAGATCCGCTTGCCCTCGGCGTCCTTGCGCCGGACGCACGAGGACACCATGACGTTCTCCCAGCCGATGCGGTCGAGCAGGCTCTGGCCCGTCTCCGGCGCCTCGAGCTCGCGGCGCACGCGGGCGCGCTCGGTCGGATCGGCGAGGCGCTTGAGCATCGCGTCGATCCCACCCTCGAGGACCCAGTCGGGCAAGAGCGTCCGCAGCGTCGTGCTCGACGCGGTGTACGGGTACACGTCGGCCATCACGTCGAGGCCTTCGTCCCGCGCCGCGTCGATCAGCTCGAGCGCGTCGGCGACCTTGCCCCAGTTCGGCCGGCCGGCGGCCTTCACGTGGCTGATCTGCACCGGCAGGTCCGCCTCGCGCCCGACGTGGATCGCCTCCCGCACCGCGTCGAGCAGCGTGGCGCCTTCTCCGCGGATGTGGCTCGCGTAGAAGCCGCGGTGGCGCGCGGCCACCTTCGCCAGCGTCACGATCTCCTCGGTGGTGGCATAGGAGCCAGGTGCATAAATGAGCCCGGTCGAGAGGCCCCACGCCCCGTCCTCGATCGCATCGGCCAGGAGCTTCTGCATGCGCTTGAGCTCGGTGGCGGTGGGCTCGCGCCGCGCGAAGCCCATCACCGACAGGCGCAGGGTGCCGTGGCCGACGAGCTGGATCACGTTGAGCGCCGTGCCGCTCGCGTCGAACGCCTTGAGGTACTCGCCGACCGACCGCCAGCGGAAATCCATGCCGGCCGGGATGTGGAGCGCGAACCCACACAGGTCTTCCAGGAACTCGTCCGACACGGGCGCGGGCGAGAAGCCGCAGTTGCCGACGACCTCGGTCGTCACTCCTTGCCGCACCTTCGACTCCGCGCGGCGGTTCTCCCAGAGCCGCCAGTCGGAGTGGGAGTGCATGTCGATGAAGCCCGGCGCCAGGACCTTGCCCGACGCGTGCAGGTTGTTCCCGGCCCGCTCGCGGGACAGATCGCCGATCGCCACGATCTTGTCGTCCTGGATGCCCACGTCTGTCCGGGACCCCGAACGGCCGGTCCCGTCGATGACTTCGGCGCCTTCGATCTTGAGGTCGAACACAGGTCAGACGGCGGGAGCCTGCGAGAAACCGAGCACGCGCTCGCACCAGACGGCCGTCCCGAAGAGGCGCGCCGAGCCGCCGGCCGCCTGAACGAGCTGGATCGCCAGCGGGAGCCCCGACGCGGCGAGCCCGCTCGGCAGCGAGATCGCCGGAACGCCGGCCGAGGTCCACGGCGCGCACAGCGAGCCGTCGCCGGTCGAGTCGAGCCCCGCCGGCGCCGGGCCCGGCGCGGTGGGCAGGAGGAGCGCGTCGTGCGCGGCGAGCAGCGGCATCACGTCGTCCCGGAAGGCGAGGCGGGCGCGATTGGCCCGCACGTAGTCGGTCGACGGGCGGCGAAGCCCGGCTTGGACGAGGCTGCGAATCTCCGGACCGTAGTCGTCGGCATTCGTCTGGAACCAGGGCTCATGATACGCCGCGGCCTCGACTTCGAGCACGGCCAGTCCCGCGTCGTGGATCTCGCCGAAGGACGGCGGCAGCTCGACCTTCGACACGGTCGCGCCGGCACGCGAGAGGGCGTCGGCCACGCTTTCGATGTGTGCCGCGAGCTCCGGCGTGGCGCGCCGGAGCAGTGCCGGCGCCAGCGCCAGGCGCGGCGTGCTCACCGGTAGGGGCTCGACGCTGCGGCCGGCGAGGACGCTCATCGCGAGGGCGGCGTCGGTGACGGAGGGCGCCAGCACGCCGACGTGGTCGAGCGACCACGCGAGCGGGATCACGCCGGCGACCGGCACCAGCCCGTGCGTGCCCTTGAACCCGACCACGCCGCAGTAGGCGGCGGGCCGCAGCACCGAGCCGACCGTCTGGGAGCCGAGGGCCAGCGGGACCATGCGAGCCGCGATGGCCGCCGCCGAGCCCGCCGACGAGCCGCCCGGGGTGTGGGCCGTATTCCACGGGTTCCGCGTCGGCGCCGGATCGCGATACGCGAACTCGGTCGTGACCGTTTTGCCAACGATGATCGCGCCGGCCGCGCGCAGCCGCGCCACCGCCGTCGAATCCACCGCCGGCCGGGTGTGAGCGAAGGGCCGCGCGCCACCGGTGGTCGGCATGCCAGCGACGTCGAAGATGTCCTTCACGCCGATCGGCACGCCGTGCAGCGGCCCGCGAAGGCGGCCCGCGCGCGCCTCGCGCTGGCGCTCGCGCGCGGTGGCCCGCGCGCCGTCGGCGTCGACGAAGGACCACGCGGTCAGGCGATCGTCGAGGCCACGGATCCGCGCGAGGCATGCCTCGACCAGATCGATGGGGCTCACGCGGCCGGCCCGGACGCCCTCGGCCGCCTTGCGCGCGCCGAGCCGGGCGAGCTCAACGGAGGACATCGAGCACCTCGGCCACGACCTCGAAGCGCCCGAACGACGGCATCAGGTAGGCGCCCGCGTAGCGAGTCCGCACGTCGCGGACGAGCCGCTGCGCCATCTCGATGCCGGCGCGGAGTGCGCCGTCCCCCGACTCGCGAAGCCGCCGACGCACCAGGTCGGGAATCGCGATCCCGGGGACCTCGTTGTGCAGGAACTCCGCGTGGCGGGCGCTGTGCAGCGGGAGGATCCCGACGAACACCGGGACGGGCGAGCCG
Source organism: Candidatus Rokuibacteriota bacterium (assembly GCA_003221515.1). Taxonomy (GTDB): domain Bacteria; phylum Methylomirabilota; class Methylomirabilia; order Rokubacteriales; family CSP1-6; genus AR31. Next base: position 85,463 of record QHSI01000097.1, on the reverse strand, counting down.
CCCGCGCGGGCCAGGAAGCGATCGAGCAGCTCGAGGTCGTAGATGGGCTGCGTCTGGATCCAGCGCGCCCCCGCCTGGAGCTTGCGGTGGAAGCGATCGACCTCGCGCTCGACGTCCGCCGCCGCCGGGTTCAACGCGGCGCCGACCCAGAACGACGTCGGCTCACCGATGCTGCTGCCGGTGGCGTCGAGCCCCTCGTTCATCCGTCGGAGGATCTCGATGAGCCCGACGCCGTCGACGTCGAAGACGGCCGTCGCGTTGGCGTAGTCGCCCGCGCGCGGCGGGTCGCCGGTCATCGCCAGGATGTTGCGGACGTCGAGGGCGTGAGCGCCCAGCAGGTCGGCCTGGATCCCCATGAGATTTCGGTCGCGACAGGTGAAGTGCATGTTGATGTCGAGCCCCGTCGCCTCGCGGACCAGGAGCGCGGTCGGCAGCACCGCCATGCGGACACGTCCGAGCGAGCCGTCGTTGATGTCGACGATGTCGACGCCCCGCTCCTTGAGGAGCTTCGCGCCCTGGACGAGCTTCTCGACCGTGTGACCCCGCGGCGGATCGAGCTCGACCGTGACGACGAACTCCCGCGCCGCCAGCTTGCGTCCAAGCAGCGTGGGGGGACGCGCCACGTGCAGGCCGGGCGACTCGCTGACCGCGGCGGGGCGGACGGTCACCGTCGGGCGCGCGCCGCCGCCGCGACCCGGCCGCTTCTGGTCGAGCATCGTCCGCATCGCGGCGATGTGCTGGGGCGTGGTGCCACAGCAGCCGCCCACCAGCCGAGCTCCCGCGTCGACCATCCGATCCGCGTACTCGGCCATGTAGGTCGGCGAGGACAGATAGATGAGGCGCTCGCCGATCCGGCTCGGCAGGCCGGCGTTGGGCTGGATGGCGAGCGGCAGGCCGCCGGCCTCCGGCTGCATTTGCTCGAGCACCTCGAAGAGCGTGCTGGAGCCGACCGAGCAGTTGGCGCCGAGGGCCTGGATCGGCAGCATCCTTAGAAATCGCCCGACCTCGGCGGCGGAGCGGCCGGTGAACGTGGCTCCGTCGTCGGTGAACGCGACCTGTGCCACGATCGGCAGGTCGGTGATCGAACGCACGGCGGTCACCGCCAGGGCGGCCTCGTCCAGATCGGACATCGTCTCGACCACGAACGCATCGACGCCACCCTCGAGGAGGGCCTCGGCCTGCTCGAGAAACGCCGCTTGCGCCTCCTCGGTGGTGACGGTGCCCAGCGGCGCCAGGTACTTGCCGAGCGGTCCGATCGACCCGAGCACGAGCACGTCGCGCCCGGAGCTCTCACGCACGTCGCGCGCCAGCGCCACCCCCCGGCGGTTGATCTCGCGCACCCGGCCGTCCATGCCGTGCACCGCCAGCTTGAACCGGTTCGCGCCGAACGTGTTGGTCTCGATGCAGTCGGCGCCGGCGGCGATGTAGTCGGCGTGGATCGACTGGACCACCCGCGGGTTGTTGAGGTTGAGCACGTCGAAGCACGCGTCCAGCGACACGCCGCGCGCGTAGAGCAGCGTGCCCATGGCGCCGTCGCACAGGAGCGGCGCCGCCTCGAGCCGGCGGCTAAACTCGTGTGGCATGCGCGCCTCGCAGCGCGGACAGGACTCGGGCGACGACCTGGTCGACGCCGAGCCCCGTGGTGTCGACGGTGACGTGGGCCTGCCCGTAGAACGGCCGGCGGGAACGGTAGAGCTCCTCGATCTCCGCCATCGAGCGGCCCTCCAGCATCGGCCGGTTGCCGACCCGGGTCGCGCGGGCGTGCAGCTCGCTCAGGTTGCCGTCGAGCCACACGACGGTGCCGAGGGCGCGCAGCTGATCCATCCGACCTTCGCGACACGGCGTCCCGCCGCCGGTCGCGATGACCTCGCCCGACTTCAGCGCGAGCGCGTCGAGCGTCTCGGCCTCGAGCTGGCGGAACCGCGCCTCACCCGGCTCGGCGAAGATCTCGGGGATCGAGCGACCCTCGCGGGCCGTGATCATGTCGTCGGTCTCGACGAAGCACCGCCCGAGCCGTCGGGCGAGCAGCCGACCACACACCGATTTTCCGGCACCCATGAATCCCACCAGCACGATGTTGTCCTTCGACATCTCCCTGGCATCGTATCAGATCGTGCTCGAAGGACAGCGCGACGGCGCGGCTATGAGTGGTCGTGCGCGCCGCAGGCCGTCGCGGGGCTGGGGCCCCGCCGGCCGAGGCGCGCCTATGAATGGCGGACCGTCCCACCGGCGGGGGTGCGCCGATACGCGCATCCGGCCATCCAGCAGCGCGCGCACTGGCTGAAGTAGTGGTCGACCCGCGCTCCGGCGCCGGCCGCGGCGAGTAGAGAAATCGATTTCACGGGCGTCATGAAGCACGCCTCGTTGAGGCGCACGCCGATCGCCTGGCCCCCACACAGGGCGAACAGCGCCCGCTGGTCCGACACGTCCCATCGCCCGTAGCCCGGGCTCACTCGGTTCGTGACCGGCAGGCCGAGCGCGATCGTCTCCTGGCACAAGAGGTCGTTGACGTGCTCGGCGAGGCTCTCGACGGCGCCGGACCCGACGCTGTCGAGCATCGCGGCCAGCGGCAGCTCGCGCGCCGTCCAGAGCTCGGCCACGCGGTTCTCGAGCCCATCGCCGATCGTGCACACGGCGGCGGCGATCCAGTCGACCGGCCCCCACAGGCGCCCCACGTCCGGAATCGTCAGCAGGACGCCGCCGGCCTCGATCGTGTCGGCGCCGCGCGCCGTGACCGGCAGCCAGCGGAGCACCGCGCGGGGGTCGATGAGGCGCCGTCCGAGGGCGAGCGCCTCGTCGAAGAGCGCGCGCACGTCCGGGCCCGGAGGCTCACCCGACTTCTTGTACCCCTGGAAGCGGAGCACCTCGTCGGGGTCGATCTCCAGCGGCAGGGACGTCAGGACGCGCGGATCGGCGGAGAGCTGCGCGCGCAAGCGCTTCACTTGCGCGGGCTTCGTCCTCGCACGACGTCGCGGATGCGCCGGATGTGCTCGGGGTTCGAGCCGCAGCACGCGCCGACGATGTCGCAGCCGGCGTCGAGGAGCGCCGGATACTCGCGCGCCATCTCCTCGGGCCCGAGCTCGTACGTGACGGTGTCGCCCGTCGTGACCGGGAGGCCGGCGTTCGGATAGGCGACCAGCGGCGCGTCGGTCACCTGTCGCATCTCCCGGATGATCACGATCGCGCGGTCGGGGCCCCGCCCGCAGTTCATGCCGACGACGTCGGCGCCGGCGGCGATCAGGTTCTTCGCGACTTCCGCGGGGCTCTCGCCCCACATCGTGCGATCGCGGTCGTTGTTCTCCTCGTACTGGAAGAACATCGTGGCCATCACCGGCAGGTCGGCGACCGCCTTGCAGGCGCGCACCGCCGCGGTGCACTCCTGGGGAAACATCATGGTCTCGACCGCGAAGAGATCCACGCCGCCCTCGGCGAGGGCCTCGGCCTGCTCGCGGAACGTTTCCAGATACTCCTCGTCGGTGACGCCCGCATCGAGTGCGTAGTCGAGCGGTAGGCGGCTGGTCGGGCCGATCGATCCGGCGATGTACCCGCCGGCCGGCGCCGCGGCGCGGGCGAGCCGGGCGCCCTTCGCGTTCAGCTCGCGCGTGCGATCGCCGATCCGGTACTCGTCGAGCTTCAGGCGCGTGCCGCCAAAGGTGTTCGTCTCGACGATCTGGCTGCCGGCGTCGAAGTAGCCCTGGTGGATGGCCCGCACGACGTCGGCGTGGGTGTCGTTCCACAGCTCGGGGCAGGCGCCGTTCGCCAGGCCCGCCGCGAACAGCATCGTGCCGTAGCCGCCGTCGAACACGAGCCGCTCGCCGGCCCGCACCCGCTCGAGCACGTCCCAGCCGCGCGCCTTCACGAGGCGGCCGCCGCCGCGACCCCGACGAGGGCCTTGGCCTTCACCACCGCGAGCGTGGAATCCCGGGCGTAGCCGTCGGCGCCGATCTCGTCGGCGAACGCCTGGCTCACCGGCGCGCCGCCGATCATCACCTTCACCTGCGCGCGCAGGCCGGCCTTGATCAGCGCGTCGATCGTGCGCTTCATGGCCGGCATGGTGGTGGTCATCAGCGCCGAGATGCCGACGATGTTCGCGTTGTGCTCGCCGACCGCCTTCACGAACACCTCGGGCGCGACGTCGCGGCCGAGGTTCACGACCTTGAAGCCGGCGCCCTCGAGCATCATCGCGACGAGGTTCTTGCCGATGTCGTGCAGATCGCCCTGCGCGGTGCCGATCACGACGACCCCGAGGTAGTCGCCGGCCCGCGCCGACGCGGTGATGAGCGGCTTCAAGAGGTCGAGCCCGGCGTACATGGCGCGCGCGGAGAGCAGCACCTGGGGCACGTAGTACTCGTTCCGGCGGAACTTCTCGCCGACGACGTCCATGCCCGGAATCAGCCCTTTGAAGATGAGCGCCTTCGGATCGAGCGAGAGGTCGAGCCCTTCGCGGGTCTTGCGGGCCACCGTATCCTTGTCGCCCACGATCAGCGCGCGCGCCATCGTCGGATAGTCGAACGTCTCGTCGCTCATGCTCTTCGGGTCATCTTACAACGTATGCTAGTATCGCGAAGCGATGAAGATTCGGGTACTCGGCGCCTTCGGCGGCGAAGGACTCGGACATCGACCCTCGGCGTTCCTCGTCAACGACAAGATCCTCCTCGACGCCGGCAGCGTCACCGGCGCGTTGACCGTGCCCGAGCAGCTGGCGATCGAGCACGCGCTCGTGTCGCACTCGCACCTCGATCACCTCGCTGGCCTCGTGTATCTCACCGAGACGCTCGGATTCTGCGAAGAGGGCGCGGCGGTGACCATCTCGGGCATCGACGCGGTGGTGAACGCGGTCCGCCGCGGAGTCTTCAACGACGTGCTCTGGCCCGACTTCACCAAGATCCCCCGCGCCGACGTGCCCGTCGTCAAGTACCGCACGCTGTTCGCGGACGTCGAGCAGCGCGTGGGCGACGTGTGGGTGACGCCCGTCGCCGTCAACCACACCGTCCCCACCACCGGCTTCGTCGTGCACGACGGCTCCACCGGCCTCATCTATTCAGCCGACACCGGGCCGACCGAAGCGCTCTGGGACGCCGCGCGCGGCCTACCGGGAATTCGCGCAGTGATTCTCGAGTGCGCGTTTCCGAACCGGCTGGGTCCCCTGGCGGAGGTCGCCAAGCACATGACGCCCGCGCTGATCCGGCGCGAGCTGGACAAGCTGCCGCCGTCGATTCCGGTGTGGATCTTCCACGTCAAGCCGCAGTTCCACGAGGAAGTCGCCGACGAGCTGGCGGGGATCGAAGGCGGCCGCATCTCGATCCTCGAGCAAAACCACGTGTACTCGCTTTGATTATTCCATGGGGGCCGCTCCTCGACATCGCTTGGCGCCTCTCAGCTCGCGGGGACTAACACCACGGTGTCGCTGGAGACTTCGACGCGGACGCGGTCACCGAGGCGGAAGATCCGGCTCTCGCCCACCGACGGCAGCTCCACACGCACCGGCGCGCTGGCGCCGATCTCGATCTCGTACAGGTGGCGGCCGCCCTCGAAGATGCGCAAGGCGACGTGGCCCGGAATCCCCGGCCCCCGCGCCATCGCCGACTCGGTCAGCGACAACGTCTCCGGCCGCAGCACGAGGAGCCCGCGGTCGCCCACGCGATAGGCGCCGATGCCGGCGACCGGCACCCGATCCCCGCCCTCCGTCTCGACGACCACGCCGAGCTCGCGGACCTCCACGACGCGCACCGTGAGGAAGTTGGCGGGCCCGAGGGCCTCGGCGACGGCGCGGCTGTGGGGCCGATGGTAGAGCTCGGAGGGCTCACCGACCTGGAGCACGCGGCCTCCGTCCATCACCGCGAGTCGGTCGGAGAGCGCCAGCGCGTCCGCCGCGTTGCGCGTCGCGTGCAGCGTGGTCACGGCGAGATCTCGATGGAGCTTCGCCAGCTCGAGCCGCAGGCCCTTGCGCGCCGTCGGGTCGACGTTGGCGAGCGGCTCGTCCAGCAACAGGACGCGCGGCTCCACGGCGAGCGCGCGCGCGAGCGCGAGCCGGCGGCGCTGCTCGAGCGAAAGGTCGCCGGGCTTCGACGTCACGACGGTGTCCAGCTGGAGTCGGGCGAGGACGGTCGCGACCCGTCGCTCGATGTCAGGGGTGGCGACGCGCTGCTGGCGGAGGCCGAAGGCCACGTGCTCCCGCACGGAGAGATGTGGCCAGAGCGCGCCGTCCTGGAACACGTAGCCGACCCCCCGCGCATGCGGCGGGATCTTCGAGATGTCCTGGCCGTCGACGAGCACGCGGCCACGCGTCATCGCCAGGAAGCCCGCGACCGCGCGCAGGACGTCGGACTTGCCGGACTTCGGCGGCCCGAGGAGGGTGAAGAACTCTCCGTAGCGAACGTGGATCGCGACACCGCTGACGCCGGGCGCCACGCCGCCGCGCGTGTCGATGCCGTCGAGCCGGATGTCGACGAGGGGGCGCGCGCCGTCGCTCACGCCCGAGCTCCAGCCTCCCGCATCCGGACGAGAGGCACGCACGCGAGGCCGATCGCCGCCAGCAGGAGGTAGAGAGCGGCCGGCGAGGTCCACGTGAGCAGCGTCGTGGCCAGCACCGGCCCGATGAACCCGGCGGCGATTCGCGCCGAGTTGATGAACCCGATGGCGCCGCCGCCGGCGTGCTGGACGACGCGCGCGACGACCAGCGGGAACACCGGAGCGATCGACAGCACCTGGAGGAACCGGAGCGTCCCGTACAGCCAGACCGAGCCGGCGGCGGCGAAGGCGGCCAGCCACAGCGAGGAGGTCACGAGGAGCACGCCGATCAGCCGCGACTCGGCGAAGAGATCGGCCAGACGCGGCACCGCCATGGCGCCCAGCGCGGCCGCCACGCCCGACACGAAGATCAGCGTCCCGCCGATCTCGAGGGTCTCGGCCGACCCGATGCCGAAATCCGGCAGGACGCGCGGCAGGATCGAGGTGAAGAAGAACACCTGAATCGAGGCGCCGAGCACGATCAGCGCGACGATCCCGACTTCGCGCGGTTGCACCGGGCGTGCGTCGGGGCGCGGCGCGGCCGCCGCCTGCGGCGGCGGCTCCACCAGCCAGTGGACCATCGCGGCGCAGGCGAGCAGGATCGCGCCGCCCACCACGAACGACGCGCGGAAGCCGAAGCGCGCCGCCGCGATCGCGCCGATGAGGGGCCCGATCACCTGCCCCACCGTCATGCCCGACTGCAGGGTGGCGATCCTGCGCCGCACCTCGCTGCCCTGCCCCGTGCGCCCGACGATGATGTAGGCCACCGTCGATGCCGCGCCCATCCCGCCGAGGACGAATCGGGCGAGGAAGAGCTCGGGAAGCGTGCGCGCGAGCGCCATGCCGAAGAAGCCGACGCCCTGGAGCGCCTCGACCGCGACGTAGACGGTCTTGGGATCGCCACGCGCCGCGAACCTTCCCCAGAACGGCGCGGTGGCCACCGTGACCAGCGACGAGATGCCGAGGATCCAGCCCGTCCAGCGCAGCGTCGACACCGGATCGGTCGTGCTCAGACGCTGGATGTGGAAGGGCAGGCTCACGAACACGAATGACCACGCGAAGGATCCGAGGAACATCGCCAGCTGAAGGATCTGAGGCCCGGCCAGCCTCAACGCGAAATCACGCTGAAACCTTGCGCCTCATACGCGCTCGATGGTGTCAGATTCGCGCGCGGGAAGCAACTTGACCGGGGCTGTCCGAGTTTTGCTAGTTGCCTTTGGCGTGGCCCTTCCCGCGACCCTCGCCGCGATCCGCTCCGTGGCCCCTCCCGCGACCATCTCCGCGGTCATCGTCGTCGCGGCCCTTCCAGCCCCTCTTGTCCGCCCATTCGCCTCCCCACTCACGCTCCCATCGAGGCGCCGCCTGATGATTCCACTGCTTCCAGTGTCCAGGAGGCACGTGATAGTACCTCACTGGCACGAGGAGGAGTGGGCGAGGCACGAACTGAGGACCAACGACAATCCATGGACCGTCGTGGTGACGGCTCACGTGCCAACCGCCATTGACGAAGACCCAATATTGGCCACCGTACAAGAAGAAGTTGGCCGGCGCGGCTGGCGCGTAGTGCACCGCCGGGACGCCAGGAACAATCACAACTTGCGGAGGCGCAGGCAGGTGGATCCCGATGTCTACGTGCACCTGAGCGTCGGATGGCCCCGCAAGTAAGAGCACGAACAGCGCGACGATAGCGTAGGGTATGAGCACGAGCGAGCCTCCTCTGGTTTGGTCTAGCATCGATCCCCTCATCGCCTTGCGATGCAAACCGGCTGCCGGGTCCGCTCGCGCGACGTCCGCACTCACTGAAGCGATAGGCTGTCTATCGGCTTGGCTCGGGGAGTTCGCTATGAGAAGTATGGTCGCTCTCCGCGTTCTCACCATTGCTCTGTTTGCTCCGTACCTGCTGGTGCAGGCTCTCGCAGCACCAAACGATTTCCGCGTTATCTCTGGAAAGCTCCTCGAGCCGGCGAGACTCAACCCTGACACGGCCGTGGCGGTGGTCAAGAGCGACGAGGGGCCCGTCTACTACGCCGACCTCCGTACAGTGTCACGCATACCAACGGTGGAACGAGGGGCTGCCGTGACCTTGGTCGGATTCGAAGGGGCCCGTTCTGATCAGATCGCCGCCCAGGTGATCTACCCGCCCGAAGCTGTGTCTGAGCCGACGGATGTTCCGTTGGCGCGGTCCCAGCGCATCCACGGCCGCATTGAGTCGCTGGCCGGGGCCCTGCTAGTGGTCCGGGTCGCCGATGGCAAGGCGGTCACACTCGTGCTACGCGGGGTCAGCGCTAAGATCCGAGGGCTGTTGCAGCTCGGTGACGTGGTGACGGTGTTTGGCCGACCCGCTGAAACCGACTTTGTAGTGACTGGCATCATTCAGGGCCAAGACTTGACTCGTTAACTGCGCAATCGTCCGCGTAGCGTGGCGAGGGCGCCCGCATCGCTCGCCGGAACAACTGCGGCACACGTTCGCCAGCACGATGCTCTCGCGCAATGCTCCCCTGCTCTACGTCCAGCAGCAAGGGGGTTGGCGCTCCGCGTCCGTCCTGCTTCGGGACTACTTGAGCATGCAGAACCCCTGAGCCTCGATGCCGAGCGCGACGTTGAACTTCGAGCGGAAGTTCTCGAGGGCGGCGGCGGCGGTCAGCTCGACGATCTGCGCTTCGGAGAAATGGCTTCCGACGCCCCCGCCTGCATCCCACGGGATGCATTGATGTCGATTCAGAAGGGGCAGCCGTTGATGAGCGCCACGCGGAGATAGACCAGCGCGAGCAGCTGCGGCGGCAGCAGACCCGAGCGCTCGACGGCCGCGCCGAGCTGCTTGGCGGCCTTCATGATGCCGGGCGTGTGCGCCTGGATTTTGGTGGTATTGAGGACGTAGCCGAAGGTGTCGGTCTCCTTCGCGAACGTGTCCTTCAGGGTCGGATCGCTGCCGGGATCCTCGATCTCTTTCACGCGTGGCATGAGGCGATTATACGCTCGCCGCTCACGGGCGCGGCGCGCCCGCGCGCGTGAGACCCTCCTCGATCGCGGGCAACGCGTCGAGGAGCACGCTGCCCACGACCGCGAGGCTGCGGGCCGAGACTTTGTCCAGCGTGTCCTCCGGAGTGTGCCAGGGAGGGAAGTCGAAGTCGATCAGCAGCGTCGCCGGCACCCCGAGCCGGAGGAACGGCGCGTGGTCGTCCTCGACGGCGAGAGCGTCGGCCAGAAAGTGCGCGCCGTGGCCGAGCCGCGCCGCGCTGGCCCAGATCGTATCGGTCAGCCAGCGCGTCGACGCGGCCTCGCGCCGGATGCCGAGATCGCGGTCGCCGATCATGTCGGCCACGATCACCGCGCGTGGCAACCGTCGCGCCCGGGCCAGCTCGGCCGCCATCCGGCGCGAGCCGTAGAGGCTGTCGGTCGCGGTCCACGTCTCGCGCGCCTCCTCGCCGTCGAACCAGACGATCCAGTACGTGTACTCGCGCGGTCGCTCGCGCAGCCGGCGCGCCAGCTCGATCAGGAGTGCCGTGCTGGAGCCGCCGTCGTTGGCGCCCACGAACATGAGCTCGCGGAACCACTTCGTGTCGTAGTGGCCGCCGATCAAGATCACGTCCGGCCGCCGGCCGGGCAGGACCGCCACCACGTTGGCCATCGCGAGCCGGCCGTGGGGCGTGTCGGCCTCGAAGGCTTCCACCCGGATCGAGACCGCCGCCGCCTTGAGCGCGTCGACGATGTAGCGACGCGTCCGCGCCCCGGCCGGCGACCCGGCGGGCCGTGGTCCGATGGCCGCCAGACGCTCGATGTGACGCAGCGCCGCGGCGCCGTCGAACTCGGACGCCGCTCGGGTCTCCTGGACGACCGCGCCGCCGAGTGTCGCGGAGACCACGAGGGCCAGCAGCAGGGCGGCGATCGACGGCCGTCTCATCTGGGCTTCGCCCCGACGGCGCCGTAGTAGTTGATCGTCAAGACGAACGCGCCCTGCGCGACGAGGGCCGTGAACCCATCGAGCCAGCGCTGGGCGGTGGCGGCGTCGACGAGGCCGAAGCGGATGGCGCGCTCGGCCCGGCGCTCGAGAAAGGTCTTGGTCCACGGCTCGAGCGTCGTGTCCTGGAAGACGTCCGTCTGCAAGCGAACGCCGTCCAGCCCGGCGGCGCGCAGCAGCCCGGGCAGCCGCCGACCACTGTGCGGCTCGGGATAGATGTGCGTGGCCACGCCGTGCAGGATGTGGTCGGTCAGCTCGCGCTCGGGGTGCGTGACCGCGACGGCGCCGAAATCCTGGTCTTGCAAGCCGACGCGTCCACCCGGACGCGTGACCCGCGCCATCTCGCGCACCACCCGCAGCGGATCGGCGACGTGCAGGATCACCGTGATGGCCAGGGCCGCGTCGAAGCGGCCCGCGGCGAACGGCAGCTGCGCGCCGTCCGCCGCGCGCAGCGTGAGCCGCCTGCCGCGCGCCGACTCACGGCAGAGCGCGCGCGCTTTCCGAAGGATGCGGCGGCTCGAGTCGACGCCTACCACCTCCCCGCGGCGGCCGACGAGCGCGATCAGATCGCGCACGACGACGCCGGTGCCGCAGCCGACCTCGAGCACGCGCTCGCCCGGCGCCACGCGAGCGAAGCGCAGAAAGCGCCTCCGCAGCCGCGCCTGGGTCGCCGTGCGCCCGCGCGCCTCGAGCCCTGCCGCCATCTCGTCGACGTTCGCCTGGCCGTCGACGTCGCGCCACGGATCGGGGACGACGTTCACGCGAGTCGAGTCAACGACCCGCGTCGAGGCGAGCGCACTCTTCGCTGCAGAAGTAGCGGACCTGGTCGGCTTCCCCGCGGCGGATCGCCCGCGACTTCACGACGTAGGTCTGGCACACCGGATCCTTGACGAGCTCGTCCGGAAGCGAGCGGCGCGGTCGGGGCGAGGCCGCGAGAACACGGCGCAGCAGCGGGAGGAGCAGGACGATGGCCACCGCCACCCAGAGGATGATGGGCAGCAACCGCATGGCGGGATTCAGCGATCGGGCTTGATGGAGACCGCCCGCAGAAACTCCTTGTCCTGGGCGGTCAGCTCGGACGAGACGGTGACGCCCTTCTTGCTTCCCGCGAAGAAGATGCCGGTGTCGGCGCCCCGTCGCAGGATCTCCTGGACGGCGTCGCGCGCGGCGTCGGCGGCCGCCAACGAGGCTTCGATCGACTGCAGGAGCTTTTTCATGAGGGCGTCGACCTGGCGTTCCCGAGCCATCGCGTCTCCTACGATATCATAGGCCGATCAAGGCCTGGACACGCCTGGCGCCGTCCGCGCGGTATTTTGACGACGATGTCGAGCCGGCCCCACTGCCGATGGGCGGCGGCCACCGCCCGCTCGACGTCCGCAGTGCGTGTCACGTCCGCGGCGAGGGCGATGGACCGAAGCGCCGGCGCCGAGACGCTGCGCGATGGCGAGGCCGATACCGCGGGCGCCACCGGTCACGAGCGCGACGCGTCCCGAGAGACTCATAAGAGCGCCTGTCCGAGATCGTCGATCAGATCGTCGGAGTGCTCGAGGCCGATCGAGAGGCGCAGCAGGTTCTCCGGCGTTCGTGTGCCCGCTCCCTCGATGGAGGCGCGGTGCTCGACCAGGCTCTCCGTTCCGCCGAAGCTCGTGGCCCGCGTGAACACCCGAAGCTTCGCGGCCACGTCCATGGCCCGCGCCCGGTCGCCCTTCACCTGGACCGAGAGCATGCCGCCGAAGGCCGTCATCTGCCGGCGGGCCACGTCGTGCGCCGGGTGTGAGGCAAGCCCGGGATAGTGGACGGCCTCCACGCGCGCATGGCTGTGCAGGAACGTGGCGACCCGCAGCGCGTTCTCGGAGTGGGCGCGCACCCGGTACGGCAGCGTCCGGATCCCGCGCCGGACCAGCCAGCAGTCGAACGGCGAGGGCACCGCGCCACCGGAGGCCTGAACGGCGCGAATCCGCTCGAAGAACTCGTCGCGGGCTCGGGTGACCACGGCGCCGCCCAGCACGTCGCCGTGACCGCCGAGGTATTTCGTCGTGGCGTGCAGGACCAGGTCGGCCCCGAGCCTGAGGGGCGACTGGAGGACCGGCGTCGCCGTCGTGTTGTCGCAGACGTAGCGCGCGCCGACCCGGCGCGCGAGCTCGCCGATCGCCACGACGTCACTGATCTTCCACAGGGGATTGGACGGCGTCTCGACCCAGACGAGCCGCGTGTTCGCCCGGATGGCGGCGCGGGCGGCGTCGAGGTCGCTCATGTCGACGAACGTGGTCTCGAGCCCCCAGCGCGTGAAGGTCTCGCGCAAGAGCCGCAGGGTGCCGTGGTAGGCGTCCAGCGGCGCGACAACGTGGTCCCCCGGCTGCAGGGCCAGGAAGATCGCGGAGGTCGCGGCCGAGGCCGACGCGAAGGCCGCGGAGGCCTGCCCGCCCTCCAGCGCGGCCAGGCACTCCTCGAGCGCCTCGCGGTTGGGGTTGCTGTTGCGCGAGTAGACGAACCCGCGCGGGTATGAGCCGTCCACGTCGCGCTCGAAGGTCGTCGACGGATGGATGGCGGGCGTCACCGCGCCGGTCGCGGGGTCGACGCGCGTGCCGGCGTGAACCGCGACGGTTTCGATCCGCATCTCAACCACCTCCCTTGATCTTCTTCCCCTGGGGATCGTAGAGCGGCTCGCGACGGACGGTCGCGCCGACCGCATTCCCGAACACTTCGACGGTGAGCCGCGTTCCGACGGAGGCCTGCGCCACGGGCACGTAGCCGTACGCGATCGACGCGCCGACCGTGTAGCCGTAGCCACCGCTGGTGACCCGGCCGATCGTCGCCTCGCCGGACAGAATCGGCTCGCCACCCAGGGCGATCGCCGCCGGATCGTCGAGCGTGAGGCACACGAGCTTCCGGGTGAGGCCCGCCGTCTTCTGCGTCCTCAGCGCCTCGCGGCCGATGAATTCGCCCTTGTCGAGCTTGACGCAGAAGGCGAGCCCCGCTTCCAGCGGCGTGTGCTCCGGCGTCACCTCGGCGCTCCAGTAGCGATAGCCCTTCTCCAGCCGCAGCGAGTCGATCGCGCGGTAGCCACCCGCAAGCAGCCCGAGCGGCGCCCCGTGACGCCAGAGCGCGTCCCACACGGCGGCGCCGTCAGCCGTCGCGACGTACATCTCCCAACCGAGCTCGCCCACGTACGTGACGCGAAACGCGAGCACGCTGGCGCCGTCGATCGAGAGGCAGCGCGCGCTCAGGTACGGGAAGGCCGCGTCGGCCACGTCGTCGCGCGTCGCGCGCGCGAGGATCTCGCGGGATCGAGGCCCGAAGAGGCCGTAGCACGCGTAGCGCGCCGTCACATCCTCGAGCGTCACGGAGCCGTCGTCGGGCACGTGGGCGCGGACCCACGCGAGATCGTGGAGCCCGAAGGCGCTCCCGGTGACGAGCATGAACCGCTCCCGGCTCACGCGGGTGACCGTGAGATCGCACTCGATCCCGCCACGCTCGTTGAGGAGCTGCGTGTAGGTCACGGTCCCCACGGGCTTGTCGAGGTCGTTGTCGGCCAGCCGCTGGAGCAGCGCGAGCGCGCCCGAGCCGGACACCTCGAGCTTGCTGAACGAAGTCTCGTCGAAGAGCACGGCCCGCTCGCGCGTCGCGACGTGCTCGGCCTCGATCGCCGTCGACCAGTGACGCTCGACCCACGCCGGCGGCGTCCAGCTCCGCGGCGACCCGATGGCGTTGGTCTCGACCCAGTTCGGCCGCTCCCAGCCAGCCTTCTCACCGAAGACCGCGCCGAGCGCTTCGAGACGCGAGTGGGCCGGCGAAAGCTTCAGCCCCCGCCCGGCACGCCGCTCCTCGCCGGGATAGTGGATGTCGTAATAGGTGGAGTACGTCTCGAAGGCCTGCGTGCGCGCATAGCCGCGGTCGGCGTAGTGCGCGCCGAAGCGGCGCAGGTCCATGCGCCACACGTCCATCGGCGCGCGTCCCGAGAGGATCCACTCGGCCATCACCCGGCCGACGCCACCGGCGCCCGCGATGCCGTGCGCGCAGAACCCGGCGGCGACGAAGAAGCCGCCGACCTCGGGCGCCTCGCCCAGAATGAACTCGCCGTCCGGAGTGAACGCCTCCGGGCCGTTGATCATCGTGATGACTTCGGCGCGGCCGATCGCCGGCACCCGGGAGACCGCCTGCGCCATCAGGCCGTCGAACCGTTCCCAGTCCGGGGCCAGGAGCCTGTGCGTGAAGTCGCGGGCGATCCCGTCGAGCCCCCAGGGCAGCGGCGAGCGCTCGTAGCCGCCCATCAGGAGCCCGCCCACCTCTTCACGGAAGTACACGAGCCGGTCGGGGTCGCGCATCGTGGGGATCTCGCGCGTGACGCCGGCGATGGGCTTGGTCACCAGGTACTGGTGGGCCATCGGGATGACCGGCACCGTCAGGCCGACCATGCGGCCGATCTCGTACGACCAGATCCCGCCCGCGTTGACGACGAGCTCGCAGCGCACGGGCCCGCGATCGGTCACCACCTCGTTGACCCGGCCGCGCGCGACCCCGATCGAGAGCACGTTCACGCCGGTCCGGATGGTGACGCCGCGCTGGCGGGCCCCGTCGGCGAGCGCGCTCGCCAGCGACGCCGGATCGATCCGGCCGTCCGTGGGCAAGTAGGCCGCCCCCTCGACGCCGTCGACGGTCATCAGCGGAAACAGCTCGCGCGCCTCTCTGGGCGAGATCAGCGTGAGCGGCAGCCCGAAGGTGCGCGCCCAGCCGACCTGACGCTTGAGCTCCAGCAGCCGCTCCTTCGACGACGCCAGACGTAGGCTCCCGACCTCCTGCCAGCCCGCGTCGCGGCCGGTGTCGCTCGCGAGCCGCCGATAGAGCTCGACGCTGGCCATGTTGATGCGCGTCAACGCGATGGTCGAGCGGAGTTGACCGACCAGCCCGGCCGAGTGGAAGGTGGACCCGCCGGTCAGCTCGCCGCGGTCGAGCAGGAGCACGTCGGCGCAGCCGGCGACCGCGAGGTGGTACGCGATGCTGCAGCCGGCAACGCCGCCGCCGATGACGACGACCCGCGCAGGGTTGATGGGCGGAGGTTCCCGCTAGCCGGCGGTGAAGCCGCCGTCGACGACCAGTTCGGCGCCCGTCATGAACGACGACTCGTCGCTCGCCAGGAACAGGGCGACGTACGCGATCTCGCGGGGCTGCGCGATTCGCCCGAGGGGGATCCCCGTCGCGAACTCCTTGCGGATCGCGTCGGTGAGATACGGCGCCTGCAGGGGGGTGTCGACGATGCCCGGATGGATCACGTTGCAGCGGATCTTGTCCTTGGCGAACTGGATCGCCAGCGACTTCGTCAGCGAGATCAGCCCGCCCTTGGCGGCGGTGTAGGCGTCCTGCGCCCGCGTGAACCCGGCCAGGGCCGAGACCGAGCCCATGTTGACGATCGAGCCGCCCCCGGCTCGCCGCATGTGCGGGATGCCGTACTTCGTCGTCCAGAACACCGACTTGAGGTTGATGGCCATGACGCGATCCCACCAGTGCCCGTCGGTCTCCAGCACCGAGCGGTCGCGGTCCTTCCACAGCACGCCGGCGTTGTTGTGAAGGACGTGGAGCGCGCCGAAGCGCCGCACGCCGTCCTCGACCATGCGCTGCACGTCGGCCTCGACGGCGACGTCGCCGGTGACCGCGAGCGCCTGGCCGCCGGCCTTCTCGACGCGCGCGACCGTCTCACCTGCCGCGGCCGCGTCGATGTCGCCCACGATCACCCGCGCGCCCTCCTCGGCGAAGAGCACTGCGGTCTCACGTCCCATGCCCATGCCCGCGCCCGTGATGAGCGCGACCTTGCCGGCCAGCCGGCCGCTCATCGCCCGCTTCCCGCGCGAAGCTCGGCCAGCGCCGCGCCAAAGGCCTCGACGACTCCGCGCATGTCGCGCGGCGTGAGGGTCCCCATGTTCGAGACCCCGTTCGCCGGTCCCGGATTCAGCAAGATCCACTCGCGTTCGGTCACGTCGTCAAATCCTCTCGAAGTAGCGCGCCAGCTCCCAGTCGGTCACGACCTGGTCGAAGGCCTGCTGCTCCAGGCGCGCGGTGTGCAGGTAGTGATCGACCACCCGGTCGCCGAACGCCACCCGCGCGACCTTCGATCGCTCGAGCTCGGCGATCGCCTCGCGCATGGTCTTCGGTACTTGAGGCAGCGTGGCGTCCTCGTAGGCGTTGCCCTCGTAGAGCTTCGGCGCCTTCAGGCGGCTCGTGACCCCGTGCAACCCGGCGGCGATCGTGGCCGCGAAGGCGAGATACGGGTTGGCGTCGGCGCCGGGAATCCGGTTCTCGACGCGGAACCCGCCGCCCTCGCCGCAGAGCCGAAAGCCGCACGTGCGGTTGTCCCAGCCGACCGCGATGCGCGTCGGCGCAAACGATCCAGCCTGGTAGCGCTTGTAGGAATTCACGCTCGGCGCGTAGAAATAGGCGAGCTCGCGCGCCATCGCCATTTGGCCCGCGAGCCACTGCCCGAACAGCGGCGTGCCCGTCCGCGCGGATCGGCCAGTGGCCGCGAACAACGGCTTGCGCCCGGCCTTGTCCCACAGCGACGAGTGCAGGTGGAACGACGAGCCGGCCGCGGCCCTGTCGTACTTGGCCATGAACGTGACCGCGCAGCCCTGCAGGTGCGCGATCTCCTTGGCGCCGTGCTTGTAGAGCACGGTGCGGTCGGCCATCTCGAGCGCCTCGGCGTAGCGCAGGTTGATCTCTTCCTGACCGCGCCCCCACTCCCCTTTCGAGGTCTCGACGGGGACGTCCGCGGCCTCCATGCCGTTGCGGATCGCGCGGATCAGCGGCTCCTCCTTCGACGTCTGGAGGATGTGGTAGTCCTCGAGGTACCCCGACACCGGCGTGAGGTCGTGGTGGCGTTTGGCGCGCGCCGCCTCGAACGACTCCTTGAAGCAGTAGAGCTCGAGCTCGGCCGCGGTCTTCACGACGTAGCCCATCGACGCCGCGCGCGCGAGCTGTCGCTTGAGAACCCATCGCGGCGCTTCC
The DNA here is from genome assembly GCA_003221515.1 of Candidatus Rokuibacteriota bacterium. GTDB lineage: Bacteria > Methylomirabilota > Methylomirabilia > Rokubacteriales > CSP1-6 > AR31. The sequence continues at coordinate 67,999 of QHSI01000097.1, read as the reverse complement.
TCGATCGGCTCGCCCTCTTCGGTGTAGACGTCGCAGAAGATCAGCGCGGTCTTCGGCAGCCACGGGATCAGCCGGATCGTCGCGGGGTCCGGCACCATCTGCATGTCGCCGTAGCCGCGCTCCCACGAGGTCAGCTTGAAGCCGGGGAGCGGTTCCATCTCCATGTCGACGGTGAACAGATAGATGCACGCGTGCACGCCGTCGTCGACGACGTGATCCAGGAAGTAGCTGCCCACGACCCGCTTGCCCATCAGCCGGCCGAAGGTGTCGGGGAACACCACGAGCACCGTGTCGACCTCGCCCTTCTTGATCGACTGCTCGAGTTGCTTGAGGTCGAGGCGTCCCGACATGACGCGGATAGTAGCGTACCGGCCCCGCCTGTGTCATCCTGCCGCCGTGCCGTCGTCTCCGTCACGCACGATCGTCGCGTGGACGCTGTACGACTTCGCCAACTCCGCCTTTGCGGCGGTCGTCCTCGCCACCATCTATCCCGCCTACTACGCGAACGCAGTCGTCGGCAACGCGACCGGCCACGGAGATTTTCTGTGGGGCACGGCGATCTCGACCGCGATGGTGATCGGCGCGCTCACCTCGCCGCTGCTCGGCGGCGTCGCCGACCACGCCGGCGCCCGCAAGACGTTCCTCATGGGCTTCACGGTGGTGTGCATCGTCACGACCGCGCTCATGGCGACCGTGAGCACGGGCATGGTGCTGTGGGGCTGGGTGCTCGCGGTCGTGGGGGTCGTGACCTACGAGGCCGCGGTCGTCTACTACAACTCGTACCTGCCGCGGATCGCGCCGCCCGAGCGCCTCGGCCGCGTCTCGGCGGCGGGATTCGCCGTCGGCTACGCCGGATCGCTCGTGGCGTTCCTGGCCGCCTACCCCTTCGCGGCCGCCCACGCCTACTGGGGGTGCTTCCTCGCCGCCGCCGTCCTGTTCGCGCTGGCCTCGCTGCCGTCGTTCGTCGTGCTGCCGGCTGACACTCGCCATCCCATGCGGCTCGGGGTCGCCGCCGTGCACGGCGCCCGCGCGACGCTCGTCACGCTCCGCGAGATCCTCACGTCCCCCGAACGGCTGCAGATGCGCCGCTTCCTCATGTCATACCTGATCTACGAGGACGGCGTGAACACGGTCGTCACGTTTGCGGGCATCTTCGCCGCCAAGACGCTCGGCTTCTCGTTCACCGAGATCATCGCCCTGTTCATGCTGGTGCAGATCACGGCGCTGATCGGCTCGGCGGTGTGGGCGAGGCCGACCGACACGCGCGGCCCGCGGTTCGTCGTGCGCCTGACGCTCGTGCAATGGGCGGCCGTCACGGTGCTGGCGTTCCTGGTCCAGGCCAAGTGGCACTTCTGGGTGGTCGCGATCCTGGCCGGCACCGGGCTCGGCGCCGTGCAGGCCGCGAGCCGCACGTTCATGGCCACGCTGATCCCACCGGAGCGCGAAGCGGAGTTCTTCGGCTTCTACTCGCTGGTCGGCAAGACCGGCGCGGTGCTGGGCCCCGTGGTCTTCGGCGCGGTGTCGTGGCTCCTCTCGGGCAATCAGCGCGCGGCGATCGTCGCGGTCGGTCTCTTCTTCATCGTCGGCCTCGTGCTCCTCGGCCGAGTCGACGCCGGCGGGCCGACTGTTGCACATCGGGGGGAGCGAGCGCCGCTCCGCGAGCAGCCGTCTCGGTAGCCTTCGAGGGACGCAGAGACGCCCGGATCAGAAGGAGAAGAGGACGCCGACCTCCGGCGCAAACTCCGGGGCCTTGGAGGTGAGGCCGAATCCGCTGTTCAGCTTGATCGTGATGTTGGGCCTCACCTGGTACTGGATTTCGAGGATCGCCTGAACCTCGTCCTGGTCGCCTTCGACCGCCCCGACCAGGCGCCACTTGTCGCTGAGCCTCTTCACGTACTCGATCCCATATTCGCCGAGCTCGAGCTTCTCTTCCCCTGTCGAATAGAAACCGCCAATTTTGACCATGAAGGTGCCAAAGGAAAAGCCCTTGGTGACGTTGACGCCGGCGGTGAACTCCCAGTCGCGGGTCCCGATCAATTTCTTGTTGTGCTGCAGGGGAAACACGACGCCGAAGTAACTGAGGAGCTCCGGCCTCACCTCGGTTTCCTCGAACCAGCGATAGCGGATCTGGCCTTCGGTGTCACCCACGCCCGATTCGCTGAAGGTCCGGGGCATCGCCGACGTATCGCCGGAAGCCCTGCTCTGGCTGGCCTGCGTGAACACGGCGGATTCGAGCTCTACGGCGAGGCTGTTGGTGATGCCGTAGGCGGCGAAGATCAGGAACTCGTGCTCCTCTTTCTTTGCCCGGAACTCTTGGTCCGATGCGAAGCCGAGCTCGCTGGGCTTGTACTCGGCGTCGCGGTTCCTGGTGTACTCGTAGAAGAGGTAGACCAAGAGCTCATTCTTCCTGACGTAGGTTCCGAAGAGCGACGTGTGGACGCCGTCGCCGCGGTCCGCGAGGTAGGGACGGGACTTCCACTCCTCGGTTCCCGGGACGAGAGCCTGCGCCATCGCCGTCTTGGCCGCGCTCTCGCCAGGCCCCCGGAAGGGGAGGAACAGCTTGTCATCGAAGGGCGGGAACCATTTCTCGTCGAGCAGGGTCAGCCCCGGCTTTTTCTCGATCGGCTCGCCCCACGTGAGCGTGAGGGGATTTCGAATCGGCTCATCCTGCCCGAAGGCGGTGCTCGCGAAGAGGATCAACGGGAGCGGGCCGAGCACGTGGCGGATCTTCATACGACCCCCTAGTCGCTCGAACCCTAGACGCCCGACCGGGCAGAGGCAATCGGAGGAATGCCTGAATATCCTGTACGCATTCAGGCTCACAACTGTAAGCATTCAGCCTACAGAGGTGGGCCGCGCGAGCGCTCTCGCCGCGCGGGCGCGCGCGCCGCTCCCCCGATTCGACGAGGTCCGCCGATACGGAGTATTCTCGACGCGTGGGTAACACCTGGGGCCGTCTCTTCCGCGTGACGACATGGGGCGAGTCGCACGGTACCGGCGTCGGCGCCGTGATCGATGGCTGCCCGCCGCGCCTGGCGCTGTCCGAAGCCGACATCCAGCCCGATCTCGACCGGCGCGTGCCGGGCCAGAGCGCCATCGTCACCCAGCGGAGGGAAACGGATATCGTGAAGATCCTGTCGGGGGTCTTCGAGGGTCAAACGCTCGGCACGCCGATCAGCCTGGAAATGCCCAATCTCGACATGCGCCCGGGCGACTATCGCGAGGTCATGGAGAAGTATCGGCCGAGCCACGCCGACTACACCTATGAAGCGAAGTACGGGTTCCGCGACTGGCGTGGCGGCGGTCGCACCAGCGCGCGGGAGACCGCGGGACGCGTGGCCGCCGGCGCCATCGCGCGCAAGCTCCTGGCCGTGCGCTGGAACGTCACCGTGGTCGCCTGGGTCTCGAAGGTCGCGGCGTTGTCCGTCGATTGCGATGTCGAGAAGGTCACGCGCGAGCAGGTCGACGCAACGCCGATCCGCTGTCCCGAGCTCGCGACCGCGGAGCGCATGATCGCGGCCGTGGAGACCGCGCGCAAGGACGGCGACTCGCTCGGCGGCGTCGTCACGTGCGCCGTGCGCGGCTGTCCGGCCGGCTGGGGCGAGCCGGTGTTCGATCGCCTCGAGGCAGACCTGGCGAAGGCCGTGATGAGCCTGCCCGCGAGTAAGGGCTTCGAGATCGGCACCGGATTCGCCGGCACGGATCTCCGCGGCTCCGAGCACAACGACGAGTTCTACATCGAGAGCGGCCGGGTGCGGACCCGCACCAACCGTTCGGGCGGGGTGCAGGGCGGGATCACGAACGGCGAGACGATCTACTTCCGCGTCGCGTTCAAGCCCACCGCGACGATCCTGCGCGAGCAGCGGACCGTGAGCGTCGCGCACGAGGACACGACGATCCAGGGCCGCGGGCGCCACGATCCCTGCGTACTGCCGCGGGCGGTCCCGATGGTGGAGGCGATGGCCACGCTCGTCCTCGCCGACCACGCGCTCATGCAGCAAGCCATCGCCGGCGGGTGATTTCGTCGGCGGCGGCTTCCCAACGAGGGCAAGTCTCTCGCGGGAGTTCAGTGAATTACGAACGGGGGGGTCATCACGATCAGCAGCACGAGGCAGACGATCCCGACCACCCGGCGGCCTGGCGAGATCGGCGAGAGGTCGTCGAGCGGCGGGCTGTGGTGGAAGCCGACCAGGAAGAAGATCAGCGCCGCCCACACGAACCAGTTCAGGGACGCGGCCATCGCCGACACGGCGTCGTTACCCGGCGCGGACAGGCCCCAGAGGAACGATGCGACGCCGACGACGAGCAGCGTCGCCACGGTCGCCTTGCCGATGACCCGATGGTGTCGCCCGAACAGGGCGTAGGCGATGCGGCCACCGTCGAGCTGGCCCACCGGAAACAGGTTCAGCGCCGTGACCAGGAATCCGGCCCACGCCGCATCGGCGATCGGATGCGTGAAAACCATGTGCCCGGGCGGAATGGGCCCGAAGCGCACGTATGTAAGCGCCCACGTGAGCAGCGAATCGCCGAACGCCACGTAGCCGCCGGGCGGCACCGGCACCACCGAAGACCACGCAAAGCCCAGCAGGATCGCCGGAAACGCCACCGCCAGTCCGGCCAGCGGGCCGGCCGCCGCGATGTCGAACAGTGAGTTGCGGTTCCGGGCCGGTGAGCGCATGAGGATGATCGCGCCGAAGGTGCCGAAGCCGAGCGGCGCTGGAATGAAATACGGCAGGCTCACCGCCGCCCGGTAGTGCCGCGCTGTGAAGTAGTGGCCGAGCTCGTGCACGCTCAGGATCGCCATCAGCGTGGCCGCGAACGGCACGCCGACCAGGAATCGGGCCGCGGACGTCGACGAGCGCAGGGCGTCGAACGTTGGCGAGCCCGCGAACGAGAAGCCCGCGGCGAGGGTCGACAGGCAGGTCACCACGAAAAGAAGTACGTTGAGGAAGACCCTTCGCGGCAACACGGTCTCGGTGAGCGGCCACGCCTGGACGCTGACCGCGCCGGCCTCCTCGCGCAGGAACGGTGTGTAGCCGATCGGCCGGAAACGCTCGATCAGCACGTCCAGCGCGCGGCCGGGCTGCATGGTGAGGATGCCGCGGAACACGAAGATCCCGCCGCGGAGCTGCCGGTCGCGCACCACCAGAACGTCCTCGACGCTGCGGCGCAGCATCTCCTCCGTGACGAGCAAGTCTTCCGGAGGGCGTGGCGCGGATCGTCGTCGCGCACGCGTCGGCCACCAGCGCATGAGGTCAGGCTACCACGCGGCCAGACGGCCGACCACGTCACGGACCGCGACGAGCCCCGCCTCGCGATAGATCGCGCCGAGCAGCGCCTCGAGCGTCGTCGCCAGGATCGACTCGCGCGCGCGGCCGCCCGCCTGATCCTCGCCGCGCCCCAGGCGCAGGAGCGGACCGACCTCGAGCTCGGCGGCCCAGCGCGCCAGGCGCGCTCCCGCGACCAGCTCGGCGCGCCGAGGCGTGAGGATGCCGACCGTGGCGGCAGGATCCGCGGCAATCAGATGGTCGGTGACGACGAGGGCCAGCGCCGCGTCGCCGAGCAGCGCCAGGGGCACGTGATCCGCTTCCGGCGGGTGCTCGTTGGCGTACGAGGCGTGGGTCAGCGCCCGTTCGAGGGTCGCCAGATCCTGAAAGCGGTAGCCGAGCCGCCGCTCGAGCTCGGCGACCCGGACGGGATCCACCTACTTCGAGTAGGCGCGGAAGGCCAGCGTGGCGTTCGTGCCGCCGAAGCCGAACGCGTTCGAGATCGCGATCTCCACCTGCTGCTTGCGCGCCTGGTTGGGCACGTAGTCGAGATCGCAGTCGGGATCCGGGGTCTCGTAGTTGATCGTCGGCGGCAGCACGCCGTGGTGGAGCGCCAGCGAGGTCGCGATCGCCTCGACCCCACCGGCCGCGCCCAGCATGTGGCCGGTCATCGACTTTGTCGAGGACACGGCCAGAAGCCGCGCGTGGTCGCCGAAGACCCGCTTGATCGCGATCGTCTCGAACTTGTCGTTGTACGGCGTGGAGGTGCCGTGGGCGTTGACGTAGCCGACGGCCGAGACGTCCACGCCGGCGTCGCGGAGCGAGGCGGCCATCGCGCGCGCGGCGCCGTCCCCCTCGGGATCCGGTGCGGTCATGTGATGGGCGTCGCCGGTGAGCCCGTAGCCGATGATCTCGGCGTAGATGCGGGCGTCGCGCCGGAGCGCGTGCTCGAGCGACTCCAGCACGACGACTCCCGCGCCCTCGCCGCACACGAAGCCGTCGCGGTTCGCGTCGAACGGGCGCATCGCTTTCGTCGGCTCGTCGTTGTGGGTCGACATCGCCTTCATCGAGCAAAAGCCGGCGATCGTCAGCGGCACGATGATCGCCTCGGCGCCGCCGGCGATCATCACGTCGGCGTCGCCGCGTTGGATGACCTTGAAGGAGTCGCCGATGGCGTGGTTGCCGGTGGCGCAGGCCGTGACCACCGCCGAGTTGGGCCCCTTGGCGCCGAAGCGCATCGACACCAGGCCCGACGCCATGTTCACGATCATCATCGGCACGAAGAAGGGCGAGACGCGGTCGGGCCCCTTCTCCAGCAGCGTCTTGTGCGTCTCGAGGAGCGTGGTGATCCCGCCGATCCCCGAGCCGATGAGGACGCCGAAGCGCTCACCGGCGACCTTGCCGGTGTCGAGCGCCGCGTCCTCGACGGCCATGACCGCGGACGCGACCGCGTACTGGAGGTACGGGTCGAGCCGTCGGGCTTCCTTCTTGTCGACGTACACCAGCGGATCGAAGTTCTTCACCTCGCCCGCGATCCGGGTCGGGTAGCCGGTGGAGTCGAATTTGGTGATCGGTCCGATCCCGGAGCGCCCCTGGATCAGCGCGGACCAGAGCTCGTCCGCCGTGTTCCCGACCGGCGTGAGGGCGCCGACACCAGTGACGACGACCCGTGGCGTGCTCACCGCCTAGGAGTTGTCCTTGATGTACTGGATCGCGTCGCCGACCGTCACGATCTTCTCGGCGTCCTCGTCGGGGATCTGGATGTCGAAGTGCTCCTCGAGCGCCATCACGAGCTCCACGGTGTCGAGGGAGTCGGCGCCCAGGTCCTCGATGAACTTCGCCGTCGGGGTGACGTCGTCCTCCTCCACCCCGAGCTGCTCCACGATGATCTCCTTCACCTTCTCATCCACTGGCTTCGCCATGAACCGGTCACCTCCACCGAAGGGTGAGCTACATATAGAGACCGCCGTTGACGTGGAACACCTGGCCCGTGACGTAGGCCGCCCCGTCTCCGGCGAGGAATCGTACCATCTCGGCCACCTCGAGCGGGGTGCCGACGCGCTTGAGCGGCACCTGCGACATGAGATGTTCGCGTGCCGCTGCAGGAATGTTCGCGGTCATGTCGGTCTCTATCAGCCCGGGCGCCACCGCATTCACGAGGATCGACCAGTGCGCGAGCTCGCGCGCCGCCGACTTCGTGAAGCCGATGAGGCCGGCCTTCGCCGCGGAGTAGTTCACCTGGCCGGCGTTGCCCATCGCCCCAGCCGTCGATGTGATGTTGATGATGCGGCCGCCGCTCTTCTGTCTGACCAGCACCTTCGAGACGGCGCGCGTCATCAGGAACGCGCCGCGGAGGTTCACCTCGATCACCCGATCCCAGTCCTCATCCTTCATCCGCACGAGCAGCTCATCGTGCGTGACGCCGGCGTTGTTGACGAGGATATCGACACGTCCGAACTGCTGTCGCGCCGCGCTCACGAGGCGATCGCAATCGTCACGACTCACCACGTCGGCGACGATGCCGAGCGCCACGTGTCCCTGCGCTTCCAGGTCCTTCACCATCCGCTGCAATCGGTCGCCGTCGCGCCCAGAGACTACCACGGCCGCGCCGTCGTCGGCCAGCCGCGCGCCGACCGCGGCGCCGATCCCGCGCCCGCCACCGGTGACGATCGCGACCTTGCCCTCGAGCGGACCCTTCACGCGCCAACCCCGACGGCCGCCAGGGCGCGGTCCACCCCGGCCGGATCCTCGACCGATTGGCCGCGGGCGCCGTTGACGATGCGCCGCACCAGCCCGCTGAGCACACGCCCGGGTCCGACCTCGACGTACGCCGTCGCGCCTTCCCCGGCGAGCCGCTGAACGCAGTCGGTCCAGCGCACCGGGCTCGCGACCTGCTTCAACAGAAAGGGGCGCACATCCTGCGCCCGGCGGGTGACGCCGCCGTCGACGTTGCGGACCACCGGGATGGTCGGGTCGGTCACCGTGATGGCGTCGAGCTCGTGCGCCAGCTTGACGCCGGCCGGCGCCATCAGCGAGCAATGAAAGGGGGCGCTCACCGGCAGCATCACGCTCATCTTGCCGCCGTGCGCGGTGGCCAGCCCGACCGCGCGCTCGACCGCGGCCCGGTGGCCGGCGATCACGATCTGGAGCGACGAGTTGACGTTGGCGATCTCGACGACCTCACCCTGCGCCGCCTCGGCGCACACTCCTTCGACGGCCGCCAGCTCGATGCCCATGATCGCGGCCATCGCGCCGGTTCCGACCGGCACCGCATCCTGCATGAGCTCGCCGCGCCTCCGCACGATCCGCACGGCGTCGGCGAACCGCAGCGCGCCGGCCACCACCAGCGCCGAATACTCGCCGAGGCTGTGGCCAGCCGTCAGCGCCGGCTTGAGCCCGCGCTCGGCGCATGCGGTGGCCGCCGCGACGGACGCGGTCAGCACCGCCGGCTGGGTGTTGGCGGTCAGCGCCAGCTCGGTATCGGGCCCCTCGAACGCGAGACGGGTGAGGTCGAAGCCGAGCGCCGCGTTGGCTTCCTCGAAGATCGCCTTGGCGCCGGGAGAGGTCTGGTAGAACGCCTTGCCCATGCCGACAGTTTGCGAGCCCTGGCCGGGAAAGAGGAACGCGATGGTCATTGTAACGGGGGCCATGAGGCCGGCGTGGACCGAGGGTGGCCTGACACAGACGCGACCCGGCTCCGCACGCCCGTTTCCGTCGTCGCGTTCGACGAGCCCCGCGGCAGTCGAGGCCATGAGGCCGGCGTGGACCGAGGGTGGCCTGAGAGGGAAACGGGGGGCTCTGATACGCCCGGTCTGACCGGATCGCCTGTTCTCACCAGCGGATGAGGGCGGCTCCCCACGAGAAGCCCCCGCCGAACGCGACGACGAGCACGAGGTCGCCACGCTTCAGACGGCCCGCTGCGACGGCCTCCTCGAGTGCCACGTAGACGGACGCGGCGCCCGTGTTGCCGTACCGGTCGACGTTCACGAACACGCGCTCCATCGGCAGGGCGACGCGCTTGGCGGCCGCCTCGATGATGCGGAGGTTCGCCTGATGCGGAACGAACAGGTCCACGTCGGCCGAGGTGAACCCGTTGCGGCTCAGAATGCGCTCGGCGCAATCGACGAACAGGCGGACGGCGACCTTGAACACTTCGTTGCCCCGCATCTTGGCGTAGTGCATCCGCGCCTCGACGGTCTCCTTGGTCGCGGGATGGCGCGATCCACCGCCCGGCATGTAGAGCAGCTCCCAGTATTGGCCGTCCGAGTAGAGGTCGAAGTCGATGATGCCGCGCTCGTCCTCGGACGGCTCGAGGACCGCGGCGCCGGCGGCATCGGCCAGCAGCACGCAGGTACCCCGGTCGGTGAAGTCGGTAATGCGCGAGAGCGTCTCGGCGCCGATGCAGAGGACGCGCCGGTACTTCCCGGTCTGGATGAACTGGGCCCCCACCGAGAGGCTGTAGACCGAACCGGCGCACGCGGCCAGCAGGTCCACCGAGCCCGCCCGCCGGCAGCCGAGCCGGTGCTGGACGATGTTGCCGACGGACGGGAAGATCATGTCCGGCGTGGTGGTGCCGACCGCGATGAACTCGATGTCCTCGGGCACCAGGTTGGCGCGCTCGATCGCCTGCTGTGCCGCCCGCACCGCGAGGTCGGAGGTCGCCTCGCTCTCGTCGGCGATGCGACGCTCGTGGATGCCGCTGCGCTGCACGATCCACTCGTCGCTCGTCTCCACCATCTTCTCGAGGTCGGCGTTGCTCAGGATCCGCTTGGGAGCGTACGCCCCGACTCCGGTGATCCTTGCCCGCATCATTCGCGTCCCCCTTCTCGACCGCCTCGCGCCACCTCGGCTTCCAGTGCCGCCTTGATGTGCTCGTTGAGCCCGGCACTGGCCCATTCCTGCGCGACCCGCACCGCGTTCTTGATCGCCTTCACCGGGGACGCACCGTGACAGATGATCGCGGCGCCGTCAATGCCGAGGAGCGGGGCGCCGCCCATCTCGGTATAGTCGATGCGCCGGCGGAAGCGCTCGAACGCGGGCATCGCCAGTTTCGCGCCGATCCTGGATCGGGCGTCCCGCATGAGCTCCTCCTTGATCATCGAGCCCAGCATCTCGGCGAGGCTCTCGGAGATCTTGAGGGCGACGTTGCCCGTGAAGCCGTCGGTCACGATCACGTCGCATCGACCGTTGTAGATGTCCCGCCCCTCGACGTTGCCCACGAAGTTCAGCGACGATTCGCGCAGCTCCGCGTACGCCTCCTTGGTGAGCTCGTTGCCCTTCCCCTCCTCCTCGCCGACCGAGAGGATCCCGACCCGCGGGCTGTCGAGGCCCAGGATGTCGCGCGCGTAGACGTGGCCCATGACGGCGAACTGCATCAGGTGCATGGCCTTGGGGTCCACGTTGGCGCCCGCGTCGAGCAGGATCGTGAACTTTTTGAGGTTCGGGAGCACCGCGGCGATCGCCGGCCGATCGACCCCGGGCAGGACGCCGATGACGAACATGGCGATCGCCATCGCGGCGCCGGTGTTGCCGGCGGAAATGAACGCGGCGGCCTTCCCCTCTTTGACCAGCTCGGCGGCCACGCGCATCGACGAGTCGCGCTTGCGTCTGAGCGCGTGCGACGGGCTCTCGGCCATTCCCACCACCTGGGAGGCGTGGTGGATCTCGAGCTCGAGGGTCTGGGCGTTGAGCCGGACAACCTCACGATGGATGGCCGCGCGGTCACCCACCAGGATGACGGAAGCGCCGAACTCTCTGACGGCGGCCACCGCGCCGGCGACGACGACGGCCGGGCCGTGGTCGCCGCCCATCGCGTCCACTGCGATCTTCATACGAGCGGGCTGGCCATTCGCGTTGGCCATCTTCATGGCGGGGGCGTCGGGATCGACTACGCCCCTTCGACGGCGACGATCTCCCGGCCCTTGTAGTAGCCACAGTGCGGGCACACGCGGTGCGGAAGCTTGCTTTCTCGGCACTGCGGGCACACCGAGCGTGTCGGTGTCGCCAGCTTGTAGTGCGTGCGGCGCTTCCGCCCACGCGTCTTGGAGTGTCGTCGTTTCGGCAGTGGCATCCAGCTCTCTCCTAGTGTGGCAGCCGTGCGGCCAGGTCCTTGAGGACGGCCAGACGCGGGTCCGCCGGTCGCGGCGGGCACGCGCACGCGACCACGTTTCGATTGCCGCCGCAGACCGGACAGAGCCCAAGGCACCCTTCGCGGCAGAGCGGCTTCATGGGAAGGGCGAGGGCGGTTTCCGCCTCGATCAGCGCGCCGAGATCGAACTCGTCCTTTTCGTAGAAGTCGACGTCCAGGTCGTCGGCAAAGAGCTCGACGGTGTCGCCGGTGGCCGGACGCGGAACCAAGCGCACGTTGATCGCCGCCGCCGCCGTCGCCGCCAAGGGCTCGAGGCAGCGGCCGCACGTCTGCGTGACCGTCGCGCGGAGCTCGCCGGTCACGAAGACGTCGAGACCGTCCCGCTCGATGCGCAGCTGCACGTCCTCGAGACGCCAGCCCGGGTCCCGGTACACGGTGCCCAGAGCGGCCGCGTCGGTGACGCCCAGCCCCTCGGTCGGAATATCTGGAACGCGGACCATCATGGCTGCTAACTCGTGATCAACAAAAGATTTTTGACTCAAGCCGGGTCAGTATATCGGCGCTATAGGGCGCAAGTCAAGGCATTTGACCCTTCCCTATACCCTCTGCTAGGCTTCGACCATGTCAAACGTATTCAAGACGGGCTTCCTCCTCGCCGTCCTCACGATGATGCTCGTCCTCCTCGGCGGGGCCTTCGGGGGCAGGCAGGGCATGCTGATCGCCTTCGTGATCGCCCTGCTGATGAACTTCTTCAGCTACTGGTTCTCGGACAAGATGGTGCTCGCCGCCTACGGCGCTCAGCCCATCGAAGAGGCCGCGGCCCCGAGGCTCTACGCGATCGTCCACCGCCTCGTCACCCGCGCCGGCATCCCGATGCCGCGGGTCTACCTGATCCCCAGCGAGACGCCCAACGCCTTCGCGACCGGACGCAACCCGGAGCACGCGGCGGTGGCCGTGACCGAGGGGATCATGCGGATCCTCGACGAGGAGGAGCTGGAGGGCGTCCTGGCGCACGAGCTCTCGCACGTGAAGAACCGCGATGTGCTGATCTCGACGATCGCCGCCACCCTCGCCGGCGCCATCACCTATCTGGCACACATGGCGCAGTACGCCGCGATGTTCGGCGGGCGCCGAGACGACGACGAAGAGGGCGGCTCGAATCCGATCGCCGCTATATTATTGGCGATTCTGGCGCCGATTGCGGCGCTGCTCGTGCAGATGGCGGTCTCGCGGGCGCGCGAGTTCCAGGCCGACGCGACGGGCGCCCAGGTGGCCGGGAAGTCGTGGGGGCTCGCCAAGGCGCTCGAGAAGCTCCAGATGGCGAACGAGGCGGCGCCGATGGCACAGGCCACGCCCGCCACCGCGCACCTGTTCATCGTGAATCCGCTCAGCGGCCAGACGCTGATGCGTCTGTTCTCGACCCACCCTCCCCTCGAGGAGCGGATCGCCCGCCTGCGGGCGATGCGAATCTAGATTCCGGGGCGCGTCGCCGCTTGGCTTCAGGCCTTCTCCACCATGTAGACGTGGGGCAGCATGTCGACGTAGATGTTGCCCTCGACCACCGTCTCCCCCAGCTTGTTCTTCTCGAGCCCACGCACCGAGGGCTTGGCCGCGCACCACCGTGAGACCCAGGCGACCGGGACGTAGCCGCCGTCGGTCTGCATGATCTCCTCGGCCTTGGCATAGTTCACGAGCCGCTTCTTGGTGTCCCGGGTGTCGCGCCCGGCCTCCAGCTCCTTGTCGAACGCGTCGTTGACCCACGCTTGGCGCCGGCCTTCGGTCTTCTTGCCGTAGAACGTGTCGAAGTACTCGTTGTGCGGATCCGGATAGTCCATGAACCAGCGGATCCACACGAACTGATAGTCGTTCTTCCAGAGCCCGGCGCGGAAGACGCGCTGCTCCAGCACCTCGAGCTCCGTCTTCATGTTGAGGTGCTCGAGGAGCACGGCTTGCACCGCCTCGGCCAGCGGCTTGGACCCGAGCCCCTCCTCGCGCATGGTCAGCGTGATCCGCGGCCAATTGCGCCCGCCCTCGAAGGGCGTGCCCTTCAGCATGGCCATCGCGGCCTTGGGATCGAAGCGCTGGATGTCGCGGACCTTCTTGTCGTCGACCGCCCCCGGGAAGCCTGTCGGAATCATGGAGTGGGCGGGGATGGCGAAGCCGTCGGCGACCTTTACGACGCTTTCCCTGTCGATGGCGTGCCCGACCGCCCGGCGCACCTTCACGTTGTCGAAGGGTGGCTTCGTCACCTGCGGGATCAGGTACCAGGTCCCCGGGAACGGATAACGGAACACCTGCGCCTTGGTCTTCGGATCGTCGCGCATCCGCCTGAGGTCGCCTGGCTGCAGCGGCGAGATGTCGAGTTCGTTGTTCTCGTATGGCAGGGCGCCCGACTGCACCGGGACGATCGGGATCGTGGCCTTCTCGAGAATGATGTCCTTGGCGCCGAAGAAATGCTTGTTCTTCCGCAGCACCATGACCTTGTTGTGTTCCCAGGTCTCCAGCACGAAGGGGCCGTTACAGACGATGTTGGCGGCCTCGGTCCACTTGTCCCCGTGCTTCTCGACCGAGGCGCGGTGCGCCGGCAACGCCGCGAGATACGCCGAGAGCACCGGGAAGTAACCGCGCGGCCCCTCGAGCGTGACCTCGAGCGTCCAGTCGTCCTTGGCGACGACCCCGACTTGGGAGGCGTCAGGCACTTTCCCTTTGTTGAAGGGCTCGGCGCCCTTGATGTCGTAGAAGTAGCTCGAGTACGGGTTCTTGCTGGCCGGATCCATCTGGCGCTTCCATGACCACTCGAAGTCGCGCGCCGTGCACGGGCCGCCGTCCGACCACTTGGAGTCCTTGCGGATCGTGAAGGTCCACACCGAGCCGTCCGCGTTGGACACCACCTTGGTCGCCACGTAGGGGACCGGCTGGAAGTCGGAATTGAACTTCATCAGGCCGGCCCACAGGATGGGCACGCCGCTGCAATACAGGTCCTTGTTGTAGTCGTGGCTGGAGGGATCGTTCTGCCACCAGCCGCCGCCACCGAGCCGCACGTGCTGGTCGCGGGCCAGCTTTTCACCCGGGGCGAGGTTCGGAGCCGCCGCGGCTGGACGCGCGTTGAAGCCGGCGGCGCCGAGCGTCGCCAGGCCTGTGGCGACCTTCAGGAAATCGCGCCGGCCAACGCCGACGGCGGCGAGACGCGCGGCGAGGAGATCCATCTGGCTGTCGGAAATGCGAGGAGTACGCATGAGCGGGTCTCCTTTATTTCAGTTTGGGGTCCAGCGCGTCTCTGACGCCGTCGCCGAAGAAGACGAACGAGAGCATGGTAACCGCGATGGCGATCGACGGGAACACACAAAGATGCCAGTACGAGCGGATGTATTGCTGGCCCTCGCCCACCATCTGGCCCCACGAGGGCGTCGGTGGGTTGATTCCGACGCCGATGAACGAGAGCGCGGCCTCCGTGAAGATCGCTTCCGGGATACCGAACGTCACCGCGACGATGATGGGCGTGAGCGCGTTGGGCATGACGTGGCGCCCGAGCACGCGGCCGAACCCGGCGCCAAGTGCCCGCGCCCCGTCGACGAACTCTTTTTCCTTGATGGCCAGGACTTGAGCGCGGGTCTGGCGTGCGATCCCGACCCAGCCGGTGAGGCCGATGGCGATGAAGATGTTCGTGAGGCCGGCGCCCAGCATCGACATGACCAGGATCACGAACAGCAAGCGCGGGAACGCGTACATCACGTCGACGAAGCGAGTGAGGACCAGGTCGGTCCGCCCGCCCACGTAGCCCGACAGCGCGCCGATCGGCACGCCGATGATCACGACGATCACCTGCGCACCGAGCCCGACCAGCATCGACACTCGCGCGCCGTAGATCATCCGGGAGAGCAGGTCGCGACCGAGCTGATCGGTGCCCAGGGGATACGCGCGCGTGGGCGCCTCGTTGAGGCGGCTGAAGTTCGTCTTGGTGTAAGGAAGCGGCGCGAGGAAATCGGCGAAGATCGCGATCAGACAGAGCAGCACCACGACGACGCCGCCGGCCACCGCGAGACGATTGCGTCGCAGCCGCCGTACCCCGTCCCGCCAGAGGCTCGACGACCTCGCCGCGCTCACTCCCTTCGCGTCCGAGCGCGGGTGGGGACCACCCAGCCCGTCCAGACGCGACGGGCCGAGCTCCCGTCCGACGCTAGTATCGGATGCGCGGATCGAAGACCCCATACAGGAGGTCGACGACGAGGTTCATGACGGCCAGGAACGCCCCGTAGGTCAGGACGACCGCCATGATCATCGGATAGTCACGCCCCGTCATCGACAGAACGAAGAAGCGTCCCATCCCGGGAACCCGGAAGATCGCCTCGACGAAGAAGGATCCCGTTCCGACCGCGGCGAACATCGGGCCGAGCAGGGTCACGACGGGGATGAACGCGTTCTTGAGGGCGTGCTTGAAGATGACCGGCCCCTCACCCAGCCCCTTGGCCCGCGCGGTCAGCGTGTAGTCGGCGCGGATCACCTCGAGCATGCTGGCTCGGGTGAAGCGAGCGATGATTCCCATCGGCGCCAGCGCCAACGCCACCGTCGGCAGCACCCAGTTGCGCGGCGAGTCCCAGCCGCCGGTCGGGAACAGCGGCACCACGAACGAGAAGAGGATGATGAGGAACACGGCCAGGACGAAGTTCGGGACGGCCACGCCGACGGTCGCGAGGCTCACCGAGACGTAGTCCCACGTTCGGTTCTGGTAGACCGCGGCCAGGATGCCGAGCGTCAGGCCGCCGACGATCGCGAGCACCAGCGCCATCGAGCCCAGCAGAAGCGAAATCGGGAACGTCTCGGCGATGATCTCCTGCACCGTCCGCGTCTTGTAGACGAACGAGTAGCCGAAGTCGCCGCGCACCGCCTTGGACACGAAGATCGCGAACTGCTCGTAGAGCGGTCGGTCGAGGCCGTAGTACTTGGCGAGGTTCTTCTGCGCCTCCGGCGACAGCGGGTTCGCGCCTTCGGACACCGGGTCGAGCGGGCTGCCCGGCGTCGCGTGCATGACCAGGAAGGTCACGAGCGCCATCGCCAGAAGCGTCGGCAACAGCCACAGCAGACGGGACAGCACGTAGTGGAACAACCGCCCTCCGGTCAACGGTCCGTCGCGGCTACGGCCAACTCCAGACGGTGAACCTACTATTTGGCACGGGAGTCGCCCGAGTCAAGCTTCCGCGTCCGCGCGAGTCGCTTCCTTGACCCGGTCCCCGCGGCTGGGCGACAATCGGGCAGTTTAAAGCATGGCCGCAGATCCACTCATCCGAGTGACCAGTCTCCGTAAGACCTTTGGCAAGCATCGCGTGCTGGAGAGCCTCGACCTCGACGTCCACGAGGGCGAAGCGCTGGCGGTGCTGGGCGCCAACGGCGCGGGCAAGACGACGCTGCTCAAGATCCTCGCGACCCTCGTGCGTCCGACCCGGGGCACCGCCATGGTGGCGGGCTACGACTGCGCGAAGGACCCCGAGCGCGTGCGGCGCCACGTCGGGCTGGTCGCCCACGGCGCGTATGTCTACGAGGACCTGACCGCGTTGGAGAACCTGACGTTCTGGACCACGCTCGCCGGGCTCCGCACCTCCGCGGCCGCGCTGGCCGGGGCGCTCGCCAGCGTCGAGCTCGAGCGGTTCGCGGGCGAGCGGGTCCGCACGTTCTCGGCGGGGATGAAGCGGCGGCTGTCTCTGGCGCGGTTCGTCCTGGCGCGGCCGCGGGTCCTGCTGCTCGACGAGCCGTTCGCGGGCCTCGACCAGCGGGCGAAGAAGTGGCTCGAGGAGCACCTCGCCTCGTTCAAGTCCTCCGGCGGCGCGATCGTGATGGCGACGCACAGCTTCGGCCGCGAGCTGGCCGTCGCGGACCGGATCGCCATCCTGGCCGGCGGAGTCGTCGCGCTCGACACGCCGCGTGGCGCGCTGTCCGCCGAGGACGTCCAGCGCCTCTACGCGCTGCACACCGAGGACGCGTCCTGACCTTCGCGCGGCGGGCGTTCATCGTCGTGTGGAAGGACCTCCTGCTCGAGCACCGGTCCAAAGAGACGCTCAACGCGCTCTTCTTCTTCGCGCTGTTACTCCTCTTCGTCTTCCAATTCACACTAGGGCCCGACCGCGAGCGGTTAGCCGGCGCGCTGCCCGGCCTCCTGTGGCTCGGCTTCATCCTGAGCGGGCTGCTCGGCCTGGGCCGCGCCTTCGTGGTCGAGCGCGAGAACGACTGCTGGGAGGCGCTGCTGCTCGCCCCCGGCGACAAGTCGGCGATCTACGTCGGCAAGCTCGCCGGCAACCTGCTGCTGATGTTCATCGTCGAGGCCATGCTCCTGGTCCTCTTCGGCGTGTTCTTCAACCTCGATCTCGTCCCCGCGCTGCCGGCGCTGGTCGTCGTGATCGGGCTCGGAACCGTCGGGTTCGCGGCCATAGGCACCCTCTTCGCGGCCATGACCACGCAGGTCCGCGCTCGGGAGCTGTTGTTCCCCGTCTTGCTGCTGCCGGTGCAGGTTCCGGTCCTGCTGGCGACCGTCAAGGCGACCGAGGCGGTGCTGCTGGGCGAGCCGCTCGGGGCGGTCGCCCACTGGCTCAAGCTGCTCGCGGCCGCGGACGTCGTGTACGTCGCCGTCGGCGTGCTGACGTTCGACTTCGTGCTGGAGGGCTAGGCGGACGATGCGCGTCCTCGGCGCGGTGACCGTCGTGGCGCTCGCCGCCGGCCTCGTGGCCGGGCTGGGGCTGGCGCCGCGGGAGGTAACGCAGGGCAACGTGCAGCGCATCATGTACCTGCACGTGCCGAGCGTCTGGGTCGCGTATCTCGCCTTCGCCGTCGTCTTCGTCGCGTCGATCGCCTACCTGGCCAAGCGCGCCGACGCCGCCGATCGGCTCGCGCACGCCTCGGCCGAAGTCGGCGTCGTCTTCACGGGCGTCACGATCGCCACCGGCTCGATCTGGGGGAAGCCGACCTGGGGCACCTGGTGGACGTGGGACGCCCGGCTCACGAGCGTCTCGATCCTCTTCGTCATGTACCTCGGCTACCTGCTGCTCCGCGGGATGATCGACGACCGCGAGCGCGGCGCCCGCTACGCGGCCGTGCTCGGCATCGTCGCGGCGTTCAACATCCCCCTCGTCCACTTCTCGGTCATCTGGTGGCGGACCCTTCACCAGCCGCCGTCGCTGATGACGCCGGGCCCCGCCATGCCGCGCGTCATCATCACCGCGCTCCTCGTGAACTTCGTGGCGTTTTCGCTCCTGTACGTCTACTTCGTCGCGAAGCGCGTTCACCTGCTGCGACGCGAGGCCGAGGCGGCGGCCTGATGCCCGACAACTGGGGATTCGTCCTCGCGGCCTACGGGCTCGCCGCCGTGGTGTTGATCGGATACTGGAGAATGCTGGTACGCCAAGAGAGTGACTTGGAGGATCGGAGCCGGCTCGCACCTTCCTCAGGGAGCCACGCCGCGCCTATCTCAGGCCACCCCACGCCGGGCTCGCAGGCCGTATCGGCCCGAGAGGGCGAGCGGAGCCACGCCGCACCTATCTCAGGCCACCTCACGCCGGGCTCGCAGGCCACATCGGGCCGAGAGGGCGAGCGGAGCCACGCGGCACCTATCTCAAGCCACCCTCGGCCCAAGCTGGACTCGAGGCACCCGCTCCAATGACAAAATTCATCGTGGGCGGCGCGGTCATCGCGTGCGCGCTCGCGTACATGATCTACGCCGGCGTGACGCAGTCGGTGGTCTACTTCGTGACGCCGGGAGAGCTTCGCGCGGCCGCCGTGCCGGGGAAGGCGTATCGGCTCGGCGGGATGGTGGTGCCCGGATCGCTCAAGTGGGAGCCCCGCACGCTCGACCTGTCGTTCGCGCTCTCCGACGGGACCGCGACGGTTCCGGTCCGCCACAAGGGCACGCCGCCGGATCTCTTCGGAGAGAGCCGGGGCGCCGTCGTCGAGGGCAGCTGGGTCGGAGACGGATACTTCCGGGCGACCCTCATCATGGCGAAGCACTCCGAGGAGTACAAAGCGCCCCACGACACCTCGGCAGCCGGCTACAAGGAGCTCATCAAGACCCTGCGCGGGGACGGCCGGTGACGGCGGACCTCGGCTTCGGCATGACCCTGGTGGCGCTCGTCCTCGCCGTGTACGGGGGCGCGGCGGCCGGAGTCGGCGCCCGCACCGGGCGCGCGGCGCTCGTGGAATCGGCCCAGCACGCGGCGCTCGGCGTCTTCGTCCTGATCACCGCGTGCTTCGCGCTCTTGACGTACGCATTCCTCACGTTCGACTTCTCGGTTCGCTACGTCGCGACCAACACCAACCTGGGCACGCCCTTCTACTACCGCATCACCGGGGTCTGGGGCGCGCTCGAGGGCTCCATCATCCTGTGGTCCTGGATGCTGGCCCTCTATACGATGATCGTCGTCCTCCGCCATCGGAGCACCGCGCGCGAGCTCTATCCGTGGGCGCTCGCCACGATGCTCGGGATCCTCGCCTTCTTCCTGCTGGTGATGACGGTGGCGGCGCCGCCGTTCCAGCGGCACACCCCCGTGCCCGCCGACGGCCGCGGCCTCAACCCGCTGCTCGAGGACACGGGCATGATCACGCATCCGGTGGCGCTCTACCTGGGCTTCACCGGCTTCACCGTGCCGTTCGCGTTCGCGATGGCCGCGCTGGCCACCGGACGCGTCGGCGACGCCTGGCTGGCGCTCACGCGGCGGTGGGCCATCGTCGCCTGGTATTTCCTCTCGCTCGGCCTGCTGATCGGCGGCTGGTGGAGCTACCACGTCCTGGGCTGGGGCGGCTACTGGGCGTGGGATCCGGTCGAGAACGCCGCGTTCATGCCCTGGCTCACCGGCACCGCGTTCCTCCACTCGGTGATGATCCAGGAGCGCCGGCGGATGCTGAAGCTCTGGAACATCTCGCTGGTGATCCTGACCTTCGGCCTCACGCTCTTCGGCACCTTTCTCACGCGCTCGGGGGTCATCGCGTCGGTCCACTCCTTCACCCAGGGCGCGATCGGCATCCTGTTCCTGAGCTTCCTGGCGCTGGTGCTACTGACCGCGCTCGGGCTGGTGGCGTGGCGATGGGAAGTCCTGCGCTCGCAGGGCGATCTCGATTCCGTCGTCTCGCGCGAGTCGGCGTTCCTGCTCAACAACGTGCTGCTCGTCGCCGCGGCGTTCACCGTCTTCTTCGGCACCGTGTTCCCGCTCCTCTCCGAGGCGGTCCGCGGCGTCAAGGTCAGCGTCGGCGCGCCGTTCTTCAACCAGGTCAACGTGCCGCTGTTCCTGTCCCTGATCTTCCTCATGGGCGTGGGCCCATTGATCGCGTGGCGGCGCGCCTCGCTCGACAACCTGGCGCGGAACTTCCTGTGGCCGGTGGTGCTCGGCGTCGTCGCGGCGGCGGCCGCGTTCGTCCTGGGCGTGCGCTCGTCGCTGGCGGCGCTCGCGTTCGCGGCGGCGGCGTTCGTGCTGGCCACCATCGCGCTCGACTTCGGCCGCGCGACGCGCGCGCGCCTGCGCGCGGGCGAGTCCCTGCTGCCGGCCATGGGTGGGCTCGTGCGCCGGCACAACCGCCGCTACGGCGGGTTCGTCGTCCACCTGGGCATCTTGATCATCGCGCTCGGCGTGACCGGATCTCAGGCGTGGTCGGTGCAGACCGAGATGACGCTGCGGCCCGGCGAGACGGCGGAGCTGGTCGGCTACCGCGTGCGCTTCGACGGCCTCACCGCCGTCGAGGAGTCGAACCACTTCAAGGTCGTCGGCGCCTTCACCGTCTCGAACGGCCGCGTGCTCGGCGTGCTGCGGCCCGCCAAGAAATTCTATCCGCAAGAGCAGTCGCCCATCGCGTACGTCGACTATCGGCTGGGGTTGAAGGAGGACATCTATCTGGTCCTCGGCGACTTCGCGCGCGATGGCCGGCAGGCGACGGTGAAGCTCCAGGTGAACCGTCTCGTGAGCTGGATCTGGATCGGCGGCGCGGTGCTGACGCTTGGTGCGCTGTTGGCAATCCTCCCGGACCGCCGGGCCACCGCGTGAGCCGTCTCTGGCGCTGGCTGATTCCGCTGGCCACGGTGCCCGTGCTGGCGCTGCTCGCGTATGGGTTCCGCGCGAACCCGCGCGACACCCCCTCCCCCCTGGCCGGCCGGCCGGCGCCGCGTTTCGCGCTGGCGACACTCGACGGTGCGCCGCTCGCCCTCGAGGCGCACCGCGGGAAGGTCGTCGTCGTGAACTTCTGGGCGTCGTGGTGCTACCCCGCCTGCTACGAGGAGGCGCCGGTGCTCGAGCGGAGCTGGCGCGCGTACCGCGGTCGCGGCGTCGTCGTGGTCGGCGTGGACATCCAGGACAAGCCCGAGGCAGCCCAGAAGTTCGTCCGCGACTTCGGCCTCACCTTCCCGAACGCCCAGGACCCGACGGGCACCGTCTCGGTGGACTACGGCGTCTACGGGGTCCCCGAGACGTTCTTCGTCGACCGGCAGGGACGGATCCGCGTCAAGCACGTGGGCGCCGTCACCGACGACGTGTTCCGCGAGACGGTCGATCGCTTGCTTGCCGAGGCGGCGAAGCCATGAGTCGCGAATGGCTCCGCCGTCTCGCGGCGCCCGTGCTCGTCCTGCTCGTCAGCGTCGCCGCGGGCGCCCAGCCGCCGGCAGCGCCGGTGAGCGAGGACACCGTGCACGAGGTCGCCACGCAGCTGCGCTGCGTCGTCTGCCAGAGCCTTTCGGTCGCTGACTCGCCGTCGGAGATGGCGAGCCAGATGCGCGGGATCATCCGCGCGCGCCTCGCCGCCGGCGAGCGCCCGGCCGAGGTCATCCAGTACTTCGTCGACCGCTACGGCGAGTGGATCCTGCTGGCGCCGCGGCGCCGCGGCTTCAACCTGCTCGTGTGGCTCTTCCCGTTGGTCGCGGTGGCCACCGGGCTCGTCCTGGTGGCGACCATCGTGCGGCGCTGGACGCGGCGCCGTCGCGACGGCGTGGCCGCGCCCGTGAACGTCGATCCGGCGATGAGTGAGCGGATCCGGCGCGAGATGGAGCGCGGCACGTGACGGGAGTCGTCGTCGTCTCGGTCGTGGTCGGCGCGCCCGCGCTTCTCTTCGCGCTCTGGCCACTCCTGCGCCGCGACGCGGGCGGACGGACGTTCCTCCCGCTCCCGCTCGACCGCCGCCAGCAGCTCGGCGAGGACAAGCGCGCCGTGTTCGCGGCGCTCCGTGAGCTCGAGTTCGAGCACGCGGCAGGCCACGTGTCCGATGCCGACTTCGCCGACCTGCGTGCCCGCTACGAGGGCGAGGCGGCGGTGATCCTGGGTGAGCTCGATCGGCTCGGCACCGTCGAGCCCGAGCCGCCGCGGGTCGAAGCGACCGCGCCGCGCGGCTCAGCGTGGCGCCATCCGCTCGCGCTCGGCACCTTCGCGGTGCTCCTGGTCGCGTTCGGCGTCGCGCTCGGCGCCGGAGTCGTCCGCTACACCGAGCCCGACCCGATGGCCGGACAACTTCAGACCGGCTCTCGCCCGCTGGCCGCGCTGCCACCGGAGTCGACGCCACCGCCATCGAGCTCAGGTGGCCGCGTGGTCCCTCCGGAAGTCCTGCGGGGAATGCTGCAGGCCGCGCGCTCGAGTCTGGCAGCGGGCCGCTACGGCGAGGCGATCGCCGCCTATCAGGCGGTGCTCAAGCGCGACCCGAAGAACGTGGACGCGATGACGCACCTGGCGCTGATCGTCGCGATCGGCGGCGGGCCCGAGCACGCCGACCGCGCGCTCGAGACCTTCGACAAGGCGCTGGCGATCGACCCGAGCTACTTGCCGGCGCTCCTCTACCGGGGCCAGGTGCTCTACGAAGTGAAGAAGGACGTGGGCGGGGCCATCCGCTCGTGGGAGAAGTTCATGGCGCTGGCGCCGCCCGGAGAAGACCGCGACCGCGTGGCGAAGATGATCGCCGACGCCCGCGCGGGGCGGTGAGGACACCGCCCGGGGACGCTGATCAGCGCTTCTCGGGGACCGAGAAGGTGCGCTCGTGCGTCAGGGGGATCCCCCAGATCTCGTCGCCCTTGTAGACGATCACCGGCCAGTTCCACCGCACGCGGACGTCGAGCGTCTTTCCCTCGTCCTCGACGGAGATCTCGCGGTCGGCGACCTTGATCCCGCTCGCCGCCACCCGCTTGGCGATGTCTTCCTTGACCTGGGTGGCCCGATACATCCGCTCGCTCTTCGGCGCTCGTTCCGCGACGACGTCCTCGACCACGCCCTTGACCTCCAGATACGACCACACGGTCATCCCGCCCGAGTAGAAGAGGTAGACGCAGCCGACGGCGACGAGCAGCCAGAAGATGATCTTCATGCGGCCGGCGAGGGCAGGTACACCCAGATCTTCGCGGCCGCCGGCAGGCCGAGCGCGATCGACTGGCCGTCGCTCGCGGCGGTGATCGTCCCTGCCCAGGGGGCGACCTCGGTGATCTTGAGTCGGCGTCCCGGACGCACGTCGTTCTTCCAGAGGTGCTCGAGCAGCTTCTTGTCCGCCTCCGCCTCTTCGGTGATGCGCTCGACCACGACGGTCGTCCCCTCCTTGGCTTGCGCGAGCGGGAACGGCTCGACGCGCGGCGGCTTGGCCATTCCGGGGATCGGGTTGCCGTGCGGGCAGGTGCTCGGCATCCCGAGGAGTTCCGCTAGGCGGTCCTCCACGCGCGGCGACAGCGCGTGCTCGAGCCGGTGCGCCTCCTCGTGGGCGTCGGTCCAGTTGAGGCCCAGCGTGTCGGTCAGCCAGCGCTCGAGGAGACGGTGGCGTCGAGCCATCACCTCCGCGATCTGCTGTCCCTTGGGCGTGAGCGTCAGCCGCTTGCTGCGCCCGATCTTCACGTACCCGCCGCGAGCCATGCGATGGATCGCCTCGGTCACCGCCGGCGCTGAGATGCCCATGTGCTTGGCCAATCGGGCGCCGATCACGGGCTTGCCGCTGCCGGCCAGGTCGTAGACCGCCGCGAGGTAGTCCTGGACGGACGCGGTCATGTCCTTCGCCGGCGCGCCCGCTTTGTGGTTTGATGCTTTCGCCATGTTAGGGCTACCTAAGTCGGGTTAGACTTCTGCTCGTCAGTATATAGCGTCGGCGGAATCGGGCGGCAAGAAAGGAGCGCGTTGCGCGGCCTGTCCTCCGCCTGGTCCGTGGGCGCCGTCTGCATCGCGTCGCTCCTCGCCGTGCCGAGCCTGACCGTGCTGGGATCGCTCTCGCAGCCGTCGTCCGACGTCTGGGTCCATCTCTGGCGCACCCAGCTCCTCGAGCTGATCGCCAACACGCTCGCGATCGCGGTCTGGGCACGAACCTCGGCATCCCTCTGGTCCGCCGCCGCGCCCGCCCTCGATCGTCGCCGCCGGTCTCCTCCCCGTCCCCCGACCCGAGCCCGCCACGAGGAGATGCTATGCTTCCGTTCATGACGCGCGCGGACGCGGCGCAGCGGATCATGGAGTTACGCGAGCAGATCAGGCATCACGACTATCTGTATTACGTCGAGTCCCGCCCGGAAGTCTCCGACGCCCAGTACGACGCGCTCATGCGCGAGCTTCGCACCCTCGAGGCGGAGTGGCCCGATCTCGTCACCGGCGACAGCCCGACCCAGCGCATCGGCGGCACGCCCACCGACCTCTTCAAGCCGGTCGAGCACCACGTGGCGATGCTCTCGCTCGACAACGCCACCACGCCCGACGATCTCCGGGAGTTCGAGACGCGCCTGGGCCGCGCCTTCCCGGGCGCGAAGTTCCAGTATGTCTGCGAGCCGAAGATCGACGGTCTCGGCGTCGCCCTCGTGTACGAGCGAGGGCGCTTCGTCCGCGGCGCGACCCGCGGCGACGGCCGGATCGGCGAGGACATCACCGCCAACCTCAAGACGATCCGCTCCATCCCGAAGGTGCTCAGGCCCGGCCCGCTGGCGTCGGCCGAGCTCCTGGAGGTGCGCGGCGAGGTCTTCATGCCGCGCGAGGAGTTCGCGAAGCTGAATCGCTCGTTGGAGGAGGCGGGGACGCCGACGTTCGCGAACCCGCGCAACGCGGCCGCGGGCGCGGTCCGCCAGAAAGATCCGGCGGTCACGGCGCGCCGGCCGCTCGACATGTTCCTCTACCACGTGAGCCGCGCCGACGCGCTCGGCTTCGCCTCGCACTGGGAAGCGCTGGAGGCGCTCGGCGCCGCGGCGTTCAAGACCAACCCGCGCGCCCAGCGCTGCCCGAACCTCGACGCGGTCCTCGCCGTCTGCGAGCAGCTCGAGCGCGACCGCGACACCCTCGGGTACGACGCCGACGGCGTCGTGGTCAAGGTCGATTCCCTCGAGCAGCAGCGTCGGCTCGGTTCGACGACCCACCACCCGCGCTGGGCGATCGCGTTCAAGTTCGCGGCGCGCCAGGCCACGACGGTGATCGAGGCGATCGAGGTCAACGTGGGCAAGACGGGCGCGCTCACGCCGACCGCCAAGCTCACGCCCGTCGAGCTGGCCGGGGTGACGATCAGAAACGTCAGCCTCCACAACGAGGACGAGATCCGTCGCAAGGACCTCCGAGTGGGCGACACGGTCCTGATCGAGCGCGCCGGGGACGTGATCCCGTACGTGGTTCAGGTCGTGCTCGCCAAGCGGCCGGACGAGAGCCGGGCGTTCAGCTTCCCGTCCACGTGCCCGGCGTGTGGGAGCCGGGCCGAGCGTCTGGAGGGCGAGGCGTACTGGCGCTGCACCAACACCGCCTGCCCGGCGCAGTTCAAGGAGCGGTTGCGCCACTTCGGATCGCGGCGGGCAATGGACATCGAGCACCTGGGGGACAGCACGATCGAGCAGCTCGTCGACACGGGAGCGGTCAAGGACTTCGCCGACCTCTATCACCTGACCGCCGAGAACGTCGCGGAGCTCGATCGGTTCGCCGACAAGTCGGCCGAGAACCTCATCCGGGCGATCGCGGCCTCCCGCGACCGAGGCCTGGCCCGACTGCTCAACGCGCTCGGCATCCGGCTGGTCGGCGAGCGCGTGGCGCAGCTCCTGGCGACCCGCTTCGGCAGCCTCGACGTCATCGCCGCGAAGTCGGAGGCCGAGCTCGCGGAGGTGCACGGCATCGGCGACGAGATCGCGCGAGCGATCGTCGCGTTCTTTCGAGAGCCTAGCACCACTGAACTGATAAAGAAGCTGAAGGCGGCGGGCGTGGTCACGAGCTCCCCCATCGCGCCCGCGGGTCCGACCCCGCTTGCCGGCAAGACGTTCGTCGTGACGGGCACCCTGCCGCAGCTCTCGCGCGAGGCGGCCCGCGAGCTGATCGAGCGGTACGGCGGGCGAGTCGCTACCTCGGTGTCGAAGAAGACCGACTACGTCGTCGTGGGCGAGTCACCCGGGAGCAAGGCGGACGACGCCCGGCGGCTGGGGATCCCGATCCTCGACGAGAACGGCCTGCGAAATCTGGTGACCTCGTGATCCGCCGGCTCGCGGGGCTCGCCGTCACCGGACTCTTGCTGGCCGGGTGCATCGGCAAGACCACCGACTCCCCCGCGCCGATCGACATCAAGAGCCCCGGCCAGTGGACCGCCCACGCGCCGATGCCCACGGCTCGCCAGGAGGTCGCCGTCGCCGAGCTCAACGGTCGCATCTTCGTGATCGGCGGGCTGGGCGACTCCGCCGAGCCCGTCGCCACCGTCGAGGTCTACGATCCGGCGACCGATCGGTGGGAGTCGCGCGCGCCGCTGCCGGCGGCGACGCATCACGCCGCCGCGGCGGTCGTGGGTGGCCGGCTCTACGTGGCGGGCGGCTACACCGGCGGCCGCGTGAGCTGGACGGTGCAGCGGACGGTCTACGAGTACGACGACGCGCGGAGCTCGTGGTCGACCCGCGCGCCGCTCCGCATGGCGCGCGGCGGGCTCGCGATGGTCGCGCTCGGCGGACGGCTCCACGTCGTCGGCGGTAGCAGCGAGGGCGCGACGAACGCTCACGAGGTGTACGATCCGGCGGGCGACCGCTGGAGCGAGGCCCCGCCGATGCCGACCGCCCGCGACCACCTGACGGCCGTGGCCTTCCAGGGTCGGCTCTGGGCGATCGGCGGGCGGACGTCGTTCATGGGAACGCAGTACCCGACCGTCGAGATCTTCGATCCGGCGACCGACGCGTGGTCGACCGGAACGCCCTTGCCCGTCGGCCGCGGCGGGCTCGCCGCGGCCGTGCTGGGCGACGCCGTCTTCGTCTTCGGCGGTGAGGCCCCGCTGCGCATCTTCAGCGCGACCGAGATGTACGAGGTCGCCGGCAACCGTTGGATCGGCAAGGATCCGATGCGCACGCCCCGGCATGGGATCGGCGCCGTCGCGGTCGGCGGGAAGATCTATCTCCCGGGCGGCGCCACAGAGCCCGGCTTCGCCCGCACCGACGTGAACGAGGCCTACAGCCCGTGACGGGCCGCTGGTGGCTCGTGCTGGCCCTGGCCGGGGCCGCGCTGTCGCTGGAAGGACCGGCGATCGCGGCGGACCTGACGCGCGAGCAGGCGCTCGCCGCGATCGCCGACACCCGCGACGTCGAGACTCGCCGCCTGGGCGTGCTCGCCCTCGGCGAGCGGGGCCTCATGGCCGACATGCCGCAGCTCAGCCAGGCGCTGCGTGACGTCGATCCGCTCGTCCGCGCGTTCGCGGAGAACACGATGTGGCGGGTCTGGAGCCGCTCGGGCGACGATGCCGTCGACCAGCTCTTCGCCGTCGGCGTCGAGCAGATGGGCGCGCGCCTCGGCGAGGCCGCGGTGGAGACGTTCACGGAGGTGATCCGCCGCCGCCCGGAGTTCGCGGAAGGGTGGAACAAGCGCGCGACCGTCTACTACCTCGTGGGCGAGTACGAGAAGTCGCTCGCCGACTGCGACGAGGTGATGAAGCGCAATCCCTATCACTTTGGCGCGCTGAGCGGCTACGGGATGATCTATCTCAAGCTCGACCGGCCGGCCAAGGCTCTCGACTACCTCCAGCAGGCGCTCCGCGTGAACCCGAACCTCGAGTCCGTCCAGCAAACCGTCGAGATGCTCAAGTCCATGCTGATCCAGCGCCGAAAGGACACCATCTGATGATCGACGCCCTCAAGAAGATCTCCAGCCCCAGCGTGGCGAACGCGATCGAGACGTTCAACGTCCGGCCTCGGAACCAGGGCAACATGTCTTCCGAGATCCGGACCCTCTTCCCCGAGCTCGGGCCGCTCGTCGGGTACGCCGTCACGGCGGTGATCCGCGCCGAGCCCCAGCCCCTCGAGGGCCATCGCGCGTCGACGTTCGGGTGGTGGGACTACGTGCTCTCGATCCCGGCGCCTCGGGTGATCGTGGTTCACGACCTCGACGAGCCACGAGGCCAGGGCGCCCAGTGGGGCGAGGTGCAGGCCAACATCCACCGGGCGCTCGGCTGCCCTGGCGTCATCACCGACGGCTCGGTGCGCGATCTCGACGAGGTACGGGCGCTCGGCTTCCAGTTCGCCGCCGCGCACATCTCGGTTTCGCACGCCTACGTGCACATGGTGGACTTCGGCTTGCCGATCAAGGTCGGCGGGCTCTGGGTGAAGCCGGGCGACCTCGTGCACGCCGACCAGCACGGCGCCGTGACCGTTCCCGCCGAGATCGCCCCCCGCATCCCGGAGGCGGTCGCGAAGGTCGAGGCCGACGAGCGCAAGATCATCTCGCTGTGCCAGTCGCCGACCTTTTCGGCGGACGCCCTCAAGGGGCTCTACAAGCAGATCCGGCCGGGCACCTACTGAGAGAGCTGGGCGAGCGGCATGAACCTCCACCGCGTGGAGCCGGCGGATCTGCCAGCCGTGTTGACGCTCGCCGCCGACGTCATCGGGCCCGAGCGCGCCGGACCCTTCGTGCGCTCCCACACCGAGCGCCACCACGTGACCGTGGCCGAGGAAGCCGGTGCGGTCGTCGGGTTCATTGCCTACCGCACGGACTGGTTCCAGTGCACGTTCGTCTCGCTAGTCTCCGTCGACAAGGATTTCCGCCGGCGGGGTGTGGCGCGCGCGCTGTTCAAGATGGTCGAGGACATGTCGCCGGGGCCGCGGGTCTTCTCGTCGACGGAGGAGACGAACGCGAAGGCGATCCAGATGCACACGGCGCTCGGCTTCACCCCGTCGGGGTACATCGACAATCTCCCGCAGGGCTATCGCGAGCTGCTCTTCTACAAGCGACTGGCGCCCTAGACCGTTCGATGCGGCGGGGCCGGGGCTTCTGGAGGCTACGAACGAGTGGCGGAATCCGGCATTACCGGCGCGGCAGAGGACCCGTAGACCGTCCGCTCACGACGCGCCACCGAGCGTGCTCGGCGCTCGGCATTGCGCCATCGAGCGACAGGCTACGAGTGACTGCCGTTGCCGGAGACCGACGAGGCCGGGACGCGGAGCCGACGAACGAGCTCGTAGAGCGCGCTCTTGCCGCCGCGATAGCCAACCTCACGTGCACGTCTGAGAATCTCCGCGCCCGAAAGCGCGGGCTCCTGGCGCAGCCACACCTCGATTTGCGGAGCAAACGGGGCCACCGTCGAGGGGCGTCCAACACCGCGGGGCTGCCACGCGGGGGGGGCGGCGCCCTTGACCGGATCGTTGATCGCCATTCCATTGACCGACATGTCTAAACCCTCCATGCCATACCGGAAAAGCAAATCCGATACCGAAGCATGAGGGCGGTGTAATTACCTGCTAAATCAGCGTCTTAGGCGCACAGACCTCATCGCGGCCTGGTGAGTTCCTGACCAGGAAGATCACTCTCGATCCAGCCAGTTCGTTACCGCTGGGGAGGAGGTGTCGAGGAGCGGCCCGGGACCCGGGACGGCGAGATCAGGCGCGCGATCGCTC
Organism: Candidatus Rokuibacteriota bacterium; assembly: GCA_003221515.1. GTDB lineage: Bacteria > Methylomirabilota > Methylomirabilia > Rokubacteriales > CSP1-6 > AR31. The sequence continues at coordinate 37,857 of QHSI01000097.1, read as the reverse complement.
GTCGCGGCGGAGCTTGTACTCCACCGAGTCGACCAGGGCCTGCCACGAGGCCTCGATGATGTTGTCGGCGACACCGACGGTGCCCCACGTCTCGTCGCCATCACCCGAGGTGATCAGCACGCGGGTCTTGGCCGCGGTGCCCTTCGACTCGTCGAGGATGCGCACCTTGTAGTCGAGCAGCTGCATGCTCTTGAGGTTCGGGTAGAACTCCTCCAGCGCCTTGCGGAGGGCGTGGTCGAGCGCGTTGACGGGACCGTTCCCGGACGCGGCGGTGTGCTCCATGCTTCCCTTCACCCGCACCCGGACGGTCGCCTCGGCCACGGGCTCCTCGTCCCCGTTCTGCTCCTCGACGATCACGCGGTAGGCCTGCAGCTCGAAGTAGGGACGATAGCGACCGAGCGCCCGCTCCATCAGGAGCTCGAACGACGCCTCGGCGCCCTCGAAGTGGAATCCCTGGTCCTCGAGCGCCTTGAGCTGCTCGAGGATCCGGCGCGAGTCCGGCGTGTCCTGGTCGATGTCGATCCCGTACTCCCGCGCCTTCCACAGGACGTTGGACTTGCCGGCCAGCTCGGACACGAGGACGCGGCGGTGGTTGCCGACAGCCTGCGGGTCGATGTGCTCGTACGTCTCCGGGTGCTTGAGGACCGCGGACACGTGCATGCCGCCCTTGTGCGCGAAGGCCGAGTCGCCGACGTAGGGCTGCGCCGACCACGGCGTGCGGTTGGCCAGCTCTGAGACGAAACGGGAGACGTCGCGCAGCTCGCGGAGGTTCGGCTCGGGGATGCAGTCGAGCCCCATCTTGAGGATCAGGCTCGGGATGATCGACACGAGGTTGGCGTTGCCGCAGCGCTCGCCGAAGCCGTTGAACGTCCCCTGGACCTGGCCGATGCCCTCGGTGACCGCGGCCAGCGAGTTCGCCACCGCGCACTCGGCGTCGTTGTGCACGTGGATCCCGAGCGGCGCCCGCACGTGCTTCTTCACGGCCTGCAGAATCGCCGCCAGCTCGGTCGGCAGCGTGCCGCCGTTCGTGTCGCACAGCACGAGCCACTGGGCGCCCGCGTCCTCCGCGGCCTTCAGCGTGGCCAGCGCGTACTCGCGGTTGGCGCGGAAGCCGTCGAAGAAGTGCTCGGCGTCGAACAGCACCTCGTCCATCCGGGGCCGGAGGAACGCGAGCGTGTCACCGATCATCGCGAGGTTCTCGGCCAGCGTGGTGCCGAGCGCCTCGGTCACGTGGAAGTCCCACGACTTGCCGACGATCGTGGCCACCGGCGCGCCCGACTCCAGGAGCGCCTGCATGTTGGCGTCCGAATCGGCGTTGCCGCCGGCGCGGCGGGTCATGCTGAAGGCCGCGAGCTTCGCGTGCTTGAGCGCGACGTCCTGCATCCGCCGGAAGAACCGCAAATCTTTTGGATTGGAGCCCGGCCAACCGCCCTCGATGTAGTGGATGCCGAGCGCGTCCAGACGGGTGGCGAGCCTGACTTTGTCCTCCATCGAGAACGACACACCCTCGCCCTGGGTGCCGTCTCGCAACGTCGTGTCGTAGATCTTGATCAGCCGTCGCATCGCGTACCGCCGATCATGCCCCCGCCCCTCGCCGGGTGTCAATAATCGCTATGGCGACGTGGCCGAGGGCGCCGGGGATGGTGGGGAGGGGTCGCGAAACCACGCGGCACGCGTCCGCTACCCCTTTGCGGCTGGGCTCCATCCGGGCGCTGCAGGCCCGTCGCCACTCGGAGGGAACGGGTTTCGTCGACCCCTCCCCACCATCCCCGGCGCCCTCGGCCACGACAACCGTAGTCGTAGAACTGACTCATAGAGACGGGCGGTGACGCGATCGCGAATCGGCGCGCCGCAGGTTCAGCCGAGGGCGCCGCATGGTCTACGCAATCAATTCGACTCCGCCACGGGGCGCCGAAGACGGTGACACCGGCGCGGGTAGTGGCTGTGGTGGAGGGTGGGCGGGGTCGAGAAACCCGTTCTCTCCAAGGATGCGGCGGGCGCACCAGCGCTTGGATGGAGCCCAGCCGCGACGGGGCAGCGAACGCGTGCCGCGTGGTTTCGCGACCCCGCCCACCCTCCACCACAGCCACTACCCGCGCCGGCGCCGCTAAGCGTAGAGACGAGCCGCGAGACGCGAGCGAACCGAAGGCCACTCGGTGTCGAGGATGGAGAAGTAGACCGTGTCGCGCTGCTTCGATTCCGTGTTGGCGGGCGTGCGCCAGTACTCGCGGGCGAGAAAGGTCGAGCCGATCTCGACCTGACGGTCGGCCGGGCGCACGTCGAGCAGACGCGTGGAGCCGATCGCACGGCCCGTCTCGCGCCACACCTGCGCGAACACGATCGACTCGCGCCGGGCCATCAGCCCCTCGGCCTGGCGAATCAGCTCGAGCGTCTCGTCGATCGCGCGGGGCGGGGTCCAGGCCAGGTAGCGGCAGACCTCCTCGTCTTGCATCGCCTCGAAGAGGCCGGCCGCGTGACGCTCGGCGATCGGCTCGAGCGTGATGTAGCGCCCCTCGAGCGTGACGGGTGCGAGGTTCAGATCGCGCCCTGGGTACGCAAGCGCGCGATCGCCGGCTTCTTGAGGCCGACGAGCGTCCGGAGGACCGTCTCGGTGTGCTGGCCGAGCAGCGGCGGCGCCGTCGTCACCTTCCCGGGCGTCGTGTGCAGGCGTACGGGAACGCCCATCACGGTCACGCGCTCGGCCTTGGGATGCGGCAGCGACACGGTCATGCCCCGTGCCTTCAGGTGCTCGCTCTCGCACACCTCGGCGACCGACTTGATGAGGCCGGCCGGAATGCCGGCGGCCTCGAACCGCTTGATCCACTCGGCGGCGGCGCGCGTCCCGAGAATCTCGTTCAGCAACGGCACCAGCACGTCGCGGTTCTGGACGCGCTTGGCTTCGGCGTCGAAGCGGCTGTCACGGGTCAGGTCGGGGCGCTCCAGCACAGCGCAGCACTTCGCCCACAGCGAGTTGTTGGCGACGCCCAACACCAGGAACGCGTCGGCGGCGCGGAAGACTTCGTAGGGCACGATCGAGGGGTGTGCGTTGCCGCGACGGGTCGGACGCTGCCCGGTACCGAAGTAGCTCCCGGCCTGATACGTGAGCAGGGACGCCATCACGTCGAGCATCGAGATCTCGACCTTCTGGCCCCTGCGAGTGCGGGTCCGCGCCAGCAGCGCCAGCGTCACGCCGTGGGCCGCCGACATGCCGGCCGCGAGGTCGGCGATCGAGTTGCCCACCTTCACCGGCGGGCCGTCGGTGAACCCGGTGAGGTCCATCACGCCGGACTCCGCCTGCACGATCAGGTCGTAGCCGGCCCGGTGCGCCTCCGGGCCCGACTCACCGAACCCGGAGATCGCGCAGTACACGAGCTTCGGATTCAGGCGCGACAGCGCGCGGTAACCGAAGCCGAGCTTGTCCATCGTGCCGGTCCGGAAGTTCTCGAGGAGCACGTCGCTCTTGCGCACCAGCGTGCGGAGGATCTCCCCGCCCTCGGGCGCCTTGAGGTTCAGCGTCATGCTCTTCTTGTTCCGGTTGACGGACATGAAGTAGGTCGACTCACCGCCGACGAACGGTGGCCAACTGCGGGTGTCGTCGCCCTTGCCCGGCTCCTCGATCTTGATCACCTCGGCGCCCATGTCGCCGAGCGTCATCGCGCAGAAGGGACCGGCGAGAACCCGGGTGAGGTCGAGCACGCGAATTCCGGCCAGCGGTCCACTGGATTTCGGCACGAGTTCGTCCTTTCCTCTTTGATCGCGCGCCTGGGCCGGCGGGGCCCCAGCCCCGCGACGCCCTGCCGCGCGCACCGCGTGACGTCGCACCCGACGTCACCGGCAATGGCCCTTGGCGCCAGGAGGCGCGGCGAGCCACAGATTGCCGGGCGGTGCCGGAAAGGTCAACTCCCTACGCGGCGGAGCGCCGGCGGCGTGGGGGCGGCGGTGGCGCCGCGACGCCGAGGTCCCGGATGAGCCGCAGCAGATAGGTCCGCTGCAGCCCGAGGGCGCGGGCGGCGTGCGTGCGATTGCCGCGCGCCTGGTCGAGGGTCGACTCGATCAGCCGGCGCTTGAACTCCGAGACCGCGCCGTGATAGCTGGCCGTCTGCGACGATATGGGCGTGGGAGCGGGCGACACGTGAGCGGCTGAAGGTGTCGATGTCATGCTCGCAGCGAATCGCAACGCGCGTGCCATCGACGATCGAGCGGTTTTGCAACGGATTGAGGCCCTCCGCGCTTGCCACATGCACGGCGGGCCTGGCGTGGTGCCGCGAGACCTGTGCAGCTACGCCTTGGTCGCGGGCTTGACTCCGGGGTTGTCCTTGAAGAACTGCTTGTTCAACTCGATGAAGCTCTTCCACTGATCGGGCGTCTCGTCTTCCGCGAAGATCGCCTTCACCGGGCACACCGGCTCGCAGGCGCCGCAGTCGATGCACTCGTCCGGGTGGATGTAGAGCATCGTCTCGCCTTCATAGATGCAATCCACCGGACAGACCTCGACACAGGCCTTGTCCTTCACGTTGATGCATGGCTCGGCGATGATGTACGGCATCAAGACCTCCCGCTATCGATCACTGTTCGAGGTGCGCGCTGCCAGGTGAGGCCAATCGAGTTTGTACCCGAATTCACACAACGTGTCAAGCATCCGGGGTAAATGCGTCAAGCATTCCAGGAGTTTGTGGCCAGGCCGGGCGCCTCACTGGGTCTTCAGGCGCGGGTCGAGCGCATCCCGCAAGGAATCACCGAACAGGTTGAATGCGAAGACCGCCAGGCTGATCGCGAGACCCGGGAAGATCGCCATCCACGGCGCGGCCTCGGCGAACTGCACCGCCGCACCCCGGAGCATCAGGCCCCACGCGGCCGTCGGCTCCGACACGCCCAGGCCCAGGAACGAGAGCGACGCCTCGAGCAGGATGGCCTGGCCCAGATACGCGGTGAGCATGATGAGGTAGGGCGCCATGACGTTCGGCAGCATGTGACGCAGGATGATCCGTTGATGGCGGTACCCGGCGGCGCGCGCCGCGTCGACGTACGGCATCTCGCGGATCGCCAAGGCACTCGACCGCGCGACCAACGCTGCGCGCGGGATCATGGGGATCGCGATCGCGATGATCACGTTGCCGATCCCGGTGCCGAGGATCGAGACGACCGCCAGGGCCAGGATGATCAGCGGGAACGCCAGAAAGATGTCCATGACCCGCTGGATGAGCAGGTCGACCCGTCCGGCGAAGTACGCGCTGGTAACCCCGATCACGGTGCCGACGGTGGCGCCGATCAGGGCACAGGCGAAGCCGACCAGCATGGCGGTGCGCGAGCCGTAGATGATGCGCGAGAGCACGTCGCGACCGAACGCGTCGGTGCCGAGCCAATGGGCCCCCGACGGCCGCGCGAGCATGGCGCCGTAGTCGGTCGCCAGCGGGTCGTACGGGGCGATCAGGTTGGCGGCGAAGCTCACGAGGATGTTGACGACGACGACGGCGGCGCCGATCGCGCCCAGCGGGCGCTCCCGACAGAAGTCGCCGACCTCGGTGAGCCAGGATCGATCCGAGACGATGCCGGAGACTTCGGTGACGCTCGTCGGTCTGATCGCCATTACCGGAAGCGGATCCGCGGGTCGAGCCACGCGTACATCAGATCGACCGTGAAGTTGACGAGAATGAAGACGAGCGCCACGAGCATCACCAGCGCCTGCGTCAGCGTGTAGTCACGCCGCGCGACCGACTCGACGAACAGCATGCCCAGGCCGTTCAGGTTGAACACCTGCTCGGTCACCACCAGCCCACCCATGAGGAACGCGAATTCCAACGCGACCACCGTGAGCACGGGGAGCATGGCGTTCTTCAGCGCGTGGCGCGACAGGATGAGCTTCTGCCAGAGCCCCTTGGCGCGCGCGGTGCGGATGTAGTCCTCCCGCAGCACTTCCAGCATCGCCGAGCGGGTCATCCGCGTCGCCACCGCGGAGTACCGATAGCCGACGGCGAGGGCGGGCCAGATGAGCTGCAGCATGTTCTGCCACGGGTCGACCCAGAACGGCGTGTACACCATCGGCGGCAGCCACTTGAAGACGATGAGCAGCATCAGGATGAACACGATGCCGAGCCAGAAGGAGGGTGTGGCCAGGCCGGCGATCGAGAAGACCCGAACGAAGTAGTCCACCCAGGTATCCTGCTTCAGGGCCGCCACCACCCCGAGCGGGATGGCGAGCACGACCGCGATGATCGTCGCCATCACGGCGAGCTGGAAGCTCAGAGCGGCCCGGAGCTTGATCTCCTCGATGATGGGCGCCCCTGTCCACATCGACGTGCCGAAGTCGAACCGCGCGATGCCCCACATCCAGGTGACGAACTGCCGCCACATCGGCTGGTCGAGACCGAGGCGAGCGCGCTCCTTGTCGAGGTTCTCCTTCTGGGCGAAGGCGCTCTCGCCCGCGAAGCGCAGCTCCACGATGTCTCCGGGCACCACCCGCATGAGAAAGAAGATGAGCACCGCCACGCCGAGGAGCGTCGGGATCATCAGGAGCACGCGTTTGAGCACGTATTTCCACATACCGTCAGCCGCCCGCTACTCGGCCAGCCACACCGCGTCGAGCTGCTGGTTGAGGTAGTGGCTCGGCGTGATCGTCCAGCCCCTGACCTTGGCGCTGTGGGGGACGATGCGATGCCACTGGAGCGTGATGAACGTGTGCACCTCCTCGTCGAGGAGCCGACGCTCGAACTCCCGGACGTATCGCTTGCGTTCTTCGGGATCGGTGGCGCGGTTCTGTTTCTGGTAAAGGTCGTCGAGCACCTTGTCGGTGTAGCGGCCGTAGTTGTTGTGGCTGATCTCCTTGGACTGGAACTTGGCGAGGTCGAGATCGGGCTCGACCGCGTAGCCGCACTGGGCGTCGCTGGAGACCGTGAAGTTGCCGGCCCGCAGCTCGTTCACGTGCTGGGAGGCTTCGATCGTGACCATGGTCGCGTTGAGCCCGATCTGGCGCCACTGGTCGATCAGCCAGATCCCGACCGGCTCGTAGGGCATCGGCAGCCCCCGGTTTGTGAACGTGAAGGCGAAGCCGTCGGGGACCCCGGCCTCTCGGAGGAGCCGGCGAGCCTCGGCCCGCGACTTCTTGATGTCGCGTCCGTACCCGGCGAGCTTCTCGAGCTCGTCCGGCGGCGTCGCATAGGGCGTGCCCGGCACCTGCACGCCGGCGACTTCCTTCACGACGGCGATTTTGGACAGGGCCCGCGACGCCTGATGGCGATCCAGGGCGAGGGTCAGGGCCCGGCGGACACGCTTGTCGTCGAAGGGCTTCTTTTCCTGGTTGATCGCCACCCAGGCCGCGCAGTCCCACGGGCTCTCCTGCACGGTGATCTTCTTGCCCAGCGCGGCGACGAGGCTGTCGCGCTCGGCGGGCGCGAAGCCCCGGAACTGGATGTGCGCGCGCTCGGCGCGGACGGCGGCGACCTGCGCCGCCGAGTCCTTCATGAAGATCGCGCGGTACCCGTCGAGGTACGGCTTGCCCTTGTCCCAGTAGTTGGGGTTCTTCTTGCCGACCCAGTGCGAGCCTTTCACGTGCTCGACGAACGTGAAGGGACCCGTGCCCATCACGTTCTTCTCGTACCACCGCACGTCCTTGGCGAGGATGTCGGCCTTGTAGATCCAGTTGTACGGCGAGGCCAGCGACGCCAGGAACGAAGCCTGGGGCCACTTGAGGCGGAACACGATCGTCGACGCATCCGGCGCCTCGATCGCCTCGATGTTGGTGTACTGGCCCTTGCGCATGGATCCCACGTTCGGCGGCGGGAAGACGATCTTGTCGTACGACGCCTTGACGTCGCGTGAGCTCAGCTCGGCGCCGTCGTGAAACTTCACGCCGCGCCGGAGCTTGAGGGTGTAGACGCGTCCGTCGGACGAGATCGTCCACGACTCGGCGAGGTCGCTGACGATCTTGGTTCCGGTCCGATCGTTGGGGTCGGTCTTCAGCAGCGTGTTGTAGTGCGGCGCCAGCGGATGGACCATCCCGAAGGTCCCCTCCCGGTGGCCGTCGTACGAGGGCATCTCCGACGGCACGGCGAGGATCAGCTCCCCGCCGTACCGCGGCTTGACCTGAGCGGCCGCCGGCCCGATGAACACCAGGCCGGCGAGCAGAAGCAGGATCGCCGGGATCGAACGCCATGGTGCGACGCCGATGTCGGTCATGGCGTTACTCCGTGAGCCACACCGCGTCGAGCTGCTGGTTCAGGTAGTGGCTCGGCGTGATGGTCCAGCCCTTCACCTTCGAGCTGTGCGGGATGATCCGGTGCCACTGGAGCGTGTAGAAATAGTGGACCTCGTCGTCCAGCAGCCGCTTCTCGAACTCGCGAATGTACTTCTTCCGCTCCTCGGCGTCCCCCGCCCGGCCCTGCTTGAGGAACAGTTCGTCGAGGGTCTTGTCCGTGTAGCGGCTGTAGTTCGCCGGGCTGATCTCCTTGGACTGGAACTTGTAGATGTCGAGGTCCGGCTCGACGATGTATCCGCACTGAAAGTCCATGGCGACCTCGTAGTTGCCGGGCCGCAGGACCTGCCCGTAGTACTGGGCCGCCTCGACGACCTCCTGCCTGACGTTGAGCCCGATCTGCCGCCACTGGTCGATCAGCCACACGCCGACCGGCTCGTAGGGCATGGGGATGCCGCGATTCTTGAAGGTGAACCCGAAGCCGTCGGGAACGCCTGCCTCCTTGAGGAGCCGCTTGGCTTCGGCCCGCGACTTGGCGATGTCGCGGCTGTACCCGGCGAGCTTCTCGAGTTCCGCCGGCGGCGTAGCGTAGGGCGTTCCCGGCACCTGGACGCCCGCGACTTCCTTGACGACGGCGATCTTCGACAGCGCCTGCGAGCCCTGGTAGCGGTCGAGCGCCAGCGAGAGCGCGCGGCGGACCCGCTTGTCGTCGAAGGGCTTCTTCTCGTGGTTCATGGCGACCAGCAGGACGCAGTCCCACGGGCTGTCCTGGACCGTGATCTTGGGGCCGAGGGCCTGCACGAGGCTGTCACGCTCCGACGGCGAGAAGCCCCGGAACTGGATGTGGGCCCGCTCGCCGCGCACCGCGGCCACCTGCGCCGCCGAGTCCCTGATGAAGACCGCGCGATAGCCGTCCAGGTACGGCTTGCCCTTGTCCCAGTAGTTGGGGTTCTTCTTGCCGACCCAGTGGGAACCCTTCACGTGCTCCACGAACGTGAAGGGGCCTGTTCCCATCACGTTCTTCTCGTACCACCGCACGTCCTTGGCCAGGATGTCGGCTTTGTAGATCCAGTTCCACGGCGACCCGATCGAGGCCAGGAGGGAGGCCGCGGGCCACTTGAGCCGGAACACGACCGTGTACGGATCGGGCGCCTGCACCGCCTCGACGACGACGTACTGCCCCTGGCGGTCGGAGGCGACCCCCTGGGGCGGGAAGATGATCTTGTCGTACGAGGCCTTGACGTCGGCCGACGTCATCTCGCTGCCGTCGTGGAACTTGACGCCCTTGCGCAGCTTGAACGTATAGGTGCGGCCGTCCTTCGCCATGGTCCACGACTCGGCCAGATCACCGACGAGCTTCGTGCCGGTCTTGTCGTTGGGGTCGGTGCGCAGCAGGGTGTTGTAGTGGGGCGCCATCGGATGGATGACGCCGAAGGTCTCTTCCCGGTGGCCGTCGTAGGACGGCGGCTCCGACGGCACCGCGAAGATCAGCTCACCTCCGTATCGGGGTTTGTCCTGAGCCACGGCCGGGCCGGCCAGCGCCGCGGTCAGGATAGCGATCACGACGATGGGCAGGTAGCGTCGCATCGATCGTCCCTCCAGGGATTTGCTAGAGAACTCGCGCCGACGGCGCGCGGTTTCTGCATTAGGCACGGACCCGGCGCGGCGAGTCAAGCCAGGATGCAGGCCGCGCGGTGGCCCGTCGTGATCTCGCGGAGCTCCGGCAACGCCTCGCGGCAGCGGTCGATGGCGATCGGACAGCGCGGATGGAAGGCGCAGCCGGCCGGCGGATTGAGCGGGCTCGGCACCTCGCCGCCGAGGACGACTCGCTCGCGCTCCGCCTCCAGCGCCGGATCCGGAATGGGCACCGCCGACAGGAGCGCCTTCGTGTACGGGTGGCGCGGGACGTCGTAGAGAGACTTGCGGTCGGTGATCTCGACGATCCGGCCAAGATACATGACGGCCACGCGATCGGAGATGTGGCGCACCACCGAAAGGTCGTGGGCGACGAAGAGATAGGTCAGCCCGAAGCCGGCCTGCAGGTCCTCGAGTAAATTTATGATCTGCGCCTGGATCGAGACGTCGAGGGCCGATACCGGCTCGTCGCAGATGATCAGCGCAGGCTCGACCGCCAGCGCCCGCGCGATCCCCACCCGCTGGCGCTGACCGCCGGAGAGCTGGTGCGGGTAACGGTGCGCGTGCTGTGGGAGGAGCCCTACGTGGGACAGCAACTCGCGCACGCGCGCGGCGCGCCGCTCGCGGTCGACGACGATCCCGTGGACCATCAGGGGCTCGGCGAGGATCTGACCGACGGTCATCCGCGGATTGAGCGAGCTGTACGGATCCTGGAAGATCACCTGCACGCGCCGGCGGATCGGTCGCAGCTCCTCGTCACCGAGGGTCGTGAGCTCGCGCCCCTCGAACAGGACCTGGCCGCTCGTCGGCCGCTCGAGCTGGAGCAGGCACCGGCCGACCGTCGTCTTGCCGCAGCCCGACTCGCCGACGAGCCCGAGCGTCTCTCCCCGGCGGATCTCGAAGCTCACGCCCTCGACCGCGCGGACGATGCCGGCGCGCCCGCCGAAGAGCCCGCCACCGACGTGAAAGTGCTTCACGAGATTCCGGACCTCGAGGAGCGGGACGTCCCCCGTCATGACGCCGCGGCGCTGCGAGCGGCCGCGCGATCGAGCCTGGCCGACTCCCAGCACGCGCTGACGTGGCCGCCGTCGGCCACCGGGGCGAGCGGCGGCGGCTCGGCGCTGCAGCGGGCGACGCTGAACGCGCACCGGGGCGTGAAGGCGCAGCCCTGCGGCAAGCGCGTGAGGTCGGGCGGCTGGCCCTCGATGGGGTCCAGGCGCGCCCGACGCGGCTCGTCGAGACGCGGGACCGAGCGCAGGAGGCCGAGCGTGTACGGGTGGCGCGGCCGCGCGTAGAGCTCGCGGGCGGTGGCGCGCTCGATGATGCGCCCCGCGTACATGACGTTCACCCGATCGGCGTACCGCGCGACCACGCCGAGGTTGTGGGTGATGATCAGCATGGCGACGCCGAAGCGGCGCGAGAGGTCCTTCATCAGCTCGAGGATCTGCGCCTGGATGGTCACGTCGAGCGCCGTCGTAGGCTCGTCGGCAAGGATCAGCGACGGCTTGCAGGCGAGCGCCATCGCGATCATCATCCGCTGCCGCATGCCGCCGCTGAACTGGTGCGGGTACTGGGTCAGGCGCCGCTCCGAATCGGGGATACCGACCATGCCGAGCAGCTCCACGGCGCGCCGGCGCGCGGCGCCCGGCGTCATTCCCAGGTGGATCTCGAGCCCTTCGGTGAGCTGACGCCCGATCGACAGGACGGGGTTGAGCGAGGTCATCGGCTCCTGGAACACCATGCCGATCTCGCGGCCCCGCACGCGCCGCATCTCTTCCTCGGAGAGCTGCAGGAGGTCGCGGCCCTTGAAGTGCACGCGGCCGCCCACGACCCGGCCCGCCGGGCCGGCGACCAGGCGCATGATGCTGAGCGCGCTCACGCTCTTGCCGCACCCCGACTCGCCGACGAGCGCGACGGTCTCGCCCTCCTCGACGTCCCACGACACGTCGTCGACCGCCCGCACCACGCCGCCTCGTGTCACGAAGTGCGTCTGGAGATTCTCGACGGAGAGGAGCGTGCTCACGCCGGCGGAGTGTAGCACGCGGTCGCGCGCGGCTGTGCTACTCGCGGCAGCGCGCGGCGGCCAGGTGGGCCTCGGCGCGTTCTTCCAGCGAGGCGTACTCCCGGCACACCGCCTCGGCCACGCACGGCCAGCGGTGCTGGGCCGCCCAGCGCACGCCCTCGCGCCCCATGCGCCAGCGCAGGTCCGCGTCGGCGGTGAGGCTGCCGATGCGCTCGGCCAGCGCGGCGACGTCGCCTTCGGGCACGAGAAAGCCGGTGACGCCGTCGCGAACGGTCGTGACCAGACCGCCGACGCGCGAGGCGATCACGGGACTCCCGCACGCCATCGCCTCGAGGGCGACCATGCCGAACGATTCGTAGTAGGAGGGCAGCACGGTCACGTCGGCGGCGACATAGTACGTGGGCAGCACGCTCTGGGGCTGCGGGCCGATGAAGCGCACGGACTGCTCGAGCGACAGGCGCGTGATCCGCTGGCGGAGCGACGCCTCGTGGCCGTTCGCGGGATCGTCGGCCTCGCCGCCCACGATGAGCAGTCGCGACTCTTGACCGGCCGCCCGCAGCCGCGCCACGGCGTCGAGGAGCGTGTCGAGCCCTTTGATCGGCGCGATACGGCCGACCCAGAGCAGCACCGGCCGGTTGTCGAGGTCGAGCCGTCGCCGCGCCTCGGCGCGATCGCCGGGCGTGAACAGATCCGTGTCGACGCCGCACGGGATCGTCGCGATCTGCGCCGCGCGCGCCCCGTAGTCGGCGATGAGCTGCGCGCGCTCGACGACGTTGGCGGCCACGATCCGGTCCGCGGCGCCGACGATGCGCACTTCCTCGTCGAGCCGGACCTGCGGCTCCAGCTCCGCCGCGCTCCGGGCCACACGGTTCTTCAGCCGCCCGAGGGTGTGGAACATCTGGAGTATGGGCACGGACCACCGCGCCTTGAGCGTGAGCGCCGCGACGCCGGACAGCCAGTAGTGGGCGTGGATCAGGTTGTAGTCGATGGATCGCGCGATGCGCCACGCCTCGACGCCGTCGACGAACTCGTCGAGGTGCTCGTGGATCCGCTCGCGCATCATCGGCGCCTCGGCGCCGGCCGGCAGGTGGATCACGCGGGCCAGCTCGCCCAGCGCCACCACGCGCGGGATCGCCGAGTTCTGCGAGCGCGTGAAGACGTCGACCGACACGCCCATGCGCCCGAGCTCGCGCGACACCTCGCGCACGTAGACGTTCATCCCGCCCGTCTCCTTGCCGCCGAGCGCGGCGAGCGGACAGGTATGCACGCTGAGCATCGCGACGTGCAGGCTCATGCGATCGTCACCGCGTAGACCGGCTCGGGGACGGGACCGAACTCGAACTTGTAGCGCTCTTCGCCGCGGAGGAAATCGAACGTGCGCTTGGACCGCTCGATCGCGTCCCGCACCAGGTGCGTGAGGAGGACCACGCCCGGCGAGAGGGCTGCCCGCTGGGGATCGAATCCCGAGTTGTAGAGGCCGACCGTGCCGTCCCACTCGAGCGTGATGAACGACGCGATGGGGCCAGCCGCCGTCTCCAGCAGCCATACCCGCGCTCCGTCGCGAGCGGCCAGGGCAGCGAGGACCCGCCGGAAGAAACCTTCCATGCGTTCGTCCATGAAGCGCGCCTTGCCCACGCGCGAGCGCCGGTGGAGGACCAGGAACTGGCTCAGGCGCGCCCCGACCTCGGCCGGATCGCCGGCGGAGGACACGCGCGCCTCAGGGGCTTCGCGTTCGAGACGTCGCATCTTGCGCTGGAGCTCGTGACGGTGCTTCCCGGACAGGCTGGCGAGGTAGGTCTCCCACGACCGCGGTAGGGCGAGCACGGGACATCGCTCCTCCACCGTGGCTGACACGGCGAGACCAGATGCCTCGGCGAGCCGCGGCAGCGCGGCCACCGTGGCCGACGCCGCCGGCACCGCGTGCAGGCGCCACTCGACGCGCTCGGTCCCACGGGACTGGAGCAGGGCCGCCCACGCCTCCTCCTCTCGCCCTTCCACCGCAATCAGGTCGAGATAGTCGGAGACGTCGGCTCCGCCGATCATTCTCATGACTCCTGGCGAGTCTTCATAGAGCGGCAGGAGCGCCACCAGGTGCCCCCCGTCGTCCTGGACGACGCGGATTTCAACCCGGCGATCGGGCGCAAACGCCCGCGCCCATTCGTGCTGCCAGGTCCAGGACAGAAACGGTGAGCGCAGGCGGGTCGCCCCCACAAGTCCATCCCACGCCGACGCCCCCACCGCGTCGAAGGAGTCATGCGCCTGGACTTTCACAATTGATCGGACGCTTCCGAGGCGCCCGTGGATTCGGCGTCGGGCTCCCCGCCGCCCTCGCCCTCGGCCATCGCCTCGTCCATGGCGGACTCGAAATCGTCGCCGAGATCGTCCCCGAACTCCTGCCCCATCTTCTTCATGAACTTGGCCACGCTCGCCGGGTTGTCCTCGTCGAGGTCGCCGTAATTCGACGAGTCGGCCAGCGAATCGAGCCGGGCCTCCTCCGATTTCACGGTGGCGAAGCGGGACATCAGGCGCGAGAGCGCGGAGCCACCACAGCGCGGGCACGTCGGCGGGGGCGCCGCCGACGGCCGGAGCACGAGCAGGCTCACTTGCCGGCGGCAGTCGTGGCATTCGTACTCGTAGATCGGCATCTCGCGCCGATTCTAGCATGCGGTCAAAGGGGGTTCGGGCGTGTCAGCGTGACCGTCCGGCCGGCACCATTGTGACAGTGTGTGCGGCCTTCCGGATTTCCGATTTCCCAGAAACTTGCGGCGGACAAGGCTTCGGCATTCGGCATCGGTCTTGCTCGTAACATCGGCCATGGACAACGTTCCCCTCGACACGAAGCGGCGGGCCGACGGGGATCGGCGCCTCGCGGAGCACATGGCGGCGGCGGCGCAGTCACTGCGCGAGGAGCGCGACCGCCTGGCGCGGCGCCTCGCCGATCTCGAGCGGGAGCTCGCCAACCTCGCGTCTCGCCTCGGGCCACCCGCGGCCTTCGCGCAGCCCAGCTCTCACGCCCTGCGTCGCGCCTGATCGTCCCCGGCGACCGCGCCGGCCGCCAGGATCGCCTCCATCCGTCGCACCGCTCGGTCCCAGTCGAATGCCGTCGTCACCCACGCGGAGCCAGTCTTCGCGATGCGCGCGCGCAGCGCGGAATCGACGGCGAGACGCTCGAGCTTGATGGCGAGATCGGCCACGTCGCGCCGCGCCGCGACCAGCGCGGTCTCGCCGTCGCGAGCGTAGTCGCGGCAGCCGCCGTTGTCGTAGGTGACGAGCGCGGCGCCGCACGCCATCGCCTCCATCGACGGCATGCCGAGCCCCTCGTCCCACGAGGGGCACAGGTAGATCTCGCAGCCGCTATAGATGGCGGCGAGCTTCCCCTGGGGTGGGTTCGCGTGGAACTCGTCGTACGCGGCCGGCGTTCGTGGCGGCTTCACACCGAATCCGACGAGCCGAACGCTCGGGACTCGGTCCTTCACGCGCGCGACCGCGGCGAAGCCGTCGGCGACGCCTTTCCAGCCATACTCGTGATGGAGCATCAGCACGCGCGGCCCCTGTGGGGCCGGAGGCACCGGCACCGGGTGGAACAGCGCTCGGTCGACCGGGGTCACCAGGACGTCCGCGTCACTGTCGAAGCGCTCGCGCACGATGTCGCGGAGCCACGTCGATATCGCGATCTTTCTGAGCGGCAGCCGGTACGTCTCGTCCACCGCCGCCGGTGTCCCGTGGTACAGGCTCTCGTAGTGCTGGACGAGGTAGAACTTCCGGCCGCAGCGGGCGGGCGCCGCGGCGACCGCCGCGGCCGATTGCCACGCCGTCGCGACGACCGCGTCGCCCTCGGGGAGCTGGTTCGCCCGCCAGCGATTCACCCAGACGACGCGCGCCTGGAAGCCCGGCACCCACGCCGGCCCGGCGTGGGTCAGCGAGCGCCAGAGCGCCCGGCCGCGGCCCTTGGCTTCCACGACCACCGCGACGTCGTGCCCGCTCGCGGCGAGCCGGTCGGCGTAGGTCAGGATCGCGCGCACGCCTCCGGCGACGCGGAGATGCGGACACAGAAACGTGATCTTCACGCGGCCGTCAGATGGCCATCGAGACCTGGCCGCTCTTGCGGTACGCGGCGGGGTCGAGCACGACGTTGAGGCAGGCCATCAGCGCGACCTGAAGCGGGGAATGATCTCGGCGGCGATCGTCTCGAGCTGGTCCCGCTCGTCCCGCGGGTCGCCGATCGCGCTCATCAGGAAGTAGCTGCAGCCGGCCGCGCGGAAGCGCTCGAGCTGCTCGCTGCACTGCTCGGGCGTGCCGATGACACCGTAGCGCTTCACGAGCGGCTCGAAGTCCTGGGCGTAGCGGTTGCTGAGCACGCGCACCCAGGTCCGCTTCGCGGCCTCCCAGTCGCGCCCGATCGTGATGAACGCCAGGTGCGCGGCGGTGAAGCCGGCCATCGAGCGGCCGGCGGCGGCGGCCGCGGCGCGGATCTTGTCGAGGCTCTGCGCGTAGCGATCGGGCTGGACCACATAGGAGACCCAGCCCTCGCCCTGGCGGCCGGCGCGCGCCAGCGCGGCGTCCGAGCGGCCGCCGATCCAGATCGGCGGCGGCCGCTGGATCGGCTTGGGATCCACCGAGACCGACTCGAAGCGTGTGAACCGGCCGTGGAAGCTCGCCGGCGTATCGCGCCAGAGCGTTCGGACCACGTCGATGCCTTCGGTCACCCGCGCGCCGCGCTCCTTGTGGGGCACGCCGCAGAGCTCGAACTCCTTCGGGTTCTCGCCGCCCACGCCGACACCGAAGACCAGGCGCCCGCCCGACAGCACGTCGACCGTGGCGGCCGCCTTCGCGGCGACCGCGGGGGCGCGCAGCGCCAGCAGATAGACCGCGACGCCGAGCTTGATCCGCCGGGTGATGGGCGCGTAGGACGCCAGCAGCGTGAGCGACTCGTAGAGCGGGTTGTGGAACGACACGTGATCGCCCGTCCACACCGAGTCGTACCCCACCGCCTCCAACCGCCGCACCAGCTCGAACTGCTCGGCCGGCGGATGGATCGAGAGCTGCGCGCCGAAGCCGATCGTCGGGCTCACCGCGGGAAGGCGTCCTTCACGCCGCCGTCGACGGTCAGCGTGCAACCGGTGGTCTTGGCGGAGCGATCGGAGGCGAGGAACAGCACCGCCTCGGCGACGTCCTCGGGCAGGATGCTCACACCGAGCAGGTTGCGCGTGCGATAGAAGTCCTCGACCTGATCGACGCTGATCCCCTGGGCGGCCGCGCGCTCGCGGCGGATCTCGTCGGACCACAGCTTCGAGTCCTGGAACACGGCGTCCGGGTTCACGATGTTCGATCGGATCCCGTGCGGCGCGCCCTCGAGGGCGAGCACCTTCGCCAGCTGGGCCTCGGCCGCCTTGGCGGCGGAGTACGCCGCGAAGTCCTTGCCCGGCGACATCACATTCTTGGTCGCCACGAAGACCAGCGCGCCGCCGAGCCCCTGCGCGGTGAGCAGGCGCATCGCTTCGCGCGCCACGATGAAGTGGCCGGTCGAGTTGACCGCGAAGGATCGCTCCCAGTCACCGAGCTCGAGGCGGGCGACCGGCGACGAGTGCGCGATGCCCGCGTTCGACACGAGGACGTCGAGCCCGCCGTAGGCGAGGATCGTCGTCTCGAACGCCGCCCGCACCGACGCCTCGCGCGTCACGTCCATCTCCAGGCCGAGCGCGCGGCCCGCGCCGGCGGCCGACACGATCTCGGCGGCGGTCTTCTGGGCGGCCGCGGCGTCGATGTCGCCGACGACCACGTGGGCACCCTCGACGGCCAGGCGGCGCGCGACCGCCCGGCCGATGCCGGAGCCGCCGCCGGTGACCAACGCGATCCTCCGCGCCAGCTCCTTCTCGGGCGGGGCCAGCGTGAGCTTGTAGAGCTCGAGCGGCCAGTACTCGACGTCGAAGGCGTCCTTCGGCGACAGCGAGACGTAGTGGCCGAACGCCTCCGCGTTCCCGAGCACGTCGATCGTGTGGCGGTAGATGTCGCCGACGATGCCGGCGGTGCGCCGGTCCTTGCCCGAGACGAACATGCCGACGCCCGGCACGAGCACGACGCGTGGCATGGGGTCGCCCAGCGAGGCGCCGGCGAAGCGGTGCTGCTCGAAGTAGCGCGTGTAGTCGGCGACGAAACGGTCGATGGAGCGCTCGATGGCCGCGGCCAGCTGCAGGGGCGACTCCGAGCCGGTCGCGTCCACGAAGCACGGCACGCGCTTGGCGTAGATCGTGTGGTCGGGCGTGGCCGGGCCGACCTGGGAGACGCGAGGCGCGTCGACCGACGAGGCGAAGTCGGCGACCTCGGGCGACTCGTCGAACGTCATCACGACCCGCCGCTCGCGCCCGAGCAGGCCGCGCAGCCTCGGCGCCACCGCCAGCGCCAGCGCGCGGCGCGCCGCCGGCTCGGCGCTGGCCACCCGCGCGCCGCCGAAGAGCCGTCGTCCCCGTTTCCGCTCGCCGATGGCCTCTTCGGCGCGCGTGATCAGCTCGATCGTCGCCTCGTAGGCCTCGCGCACGGTGGCGCCCCACGTGATCGTGCCGTGGCGCTCGAGCAGCAATGCCCGGGCGTCGGGCCGCTCGCGGATCGCGTCGGCCACGTCGCGTGAGATGCGGAACCCGGGCCGTCGGTACGCGAGCGCGATGACGTCCTTGCCGTACACGCCGTCGATCACGTCGGCCGCACGGTCGTTGTTGGTCAGCGACACGACCGCGTCGGCGTGGGTGTGGACGACCGCGGGCGCCGAGAGGAATCCGTGCAGGAGCGTCTCGATCGAGGGGCGGACACCGCCCGGCTCCTGGAGCGCGTGCCCGAGGTAATTCACCATCTCCTCGTCGCCCATGTCGTCACGCGAGAGGAGCGCCGTGATGTCGTCCATGCGCACGCCCGGGAAATCCTTGCGCTGGATCGACTTGAGGTCAGAGCCACTGCCCTTGACGCGGAGCACGCCGATCTCACGACCGCGGTGATCCCGCTCGCGCGTCTTGATCGACGTGTTGCCGCCGCCCCAGATCACCAGCGAGGATTCGGCGCCGACCAGGCGGGACGCGTAGACGAGGAGGTCGAGGCCCTGGAGCTGACTCGCCTCCGCCTCGTTCCAGCGTGAGCGCATGCGGCACCACGATACCATGATCCGCGTGAGCCGCTTCGTCGCGACCCGACGCGGCCGACGGCATCACTTCGTCGGGTTTCGGTGCGCGACGTCCGAAGATCTGGGCGAGATGGCTCCGGGGCGGTGAGCCACGGTGAGGCGCAAACCCCTGGGTTTCCGGATAGTTTAGGCGCAGAGACCGACGTGGGGAGTTGGGGTATGATGTCGTCCGAATGAGATTCGCCCGCCGGGTGTTGATCGTCCTCCTTGGACTCCCCATCTGGTGGTGTTGATCCCCAGGCTCTACGTGATGTTCGAGGAGCATTCCCCACGCACATTCGAGATGGCCGGCGACGAGCCGGATCCACGGCCTTCGGCACGGCCGGTCGGTTGAACCAAAGGAAAGAGGGGGAATCATGGCCACGATCACTCGACGACGTTTCCTGACGACCACCGCGGGCACCGGCCTCGCCGGCATCCTCGCCACCGGCGTGCCGCCGGCGCGGGGCCAGCAGCGCGAGGTCTCATACCTGTGCTGGAACAACTTCGCCCCGCTCTCCGACAAGAAGCTGTCCGAGATCGGCCAGCGCTTCACCAAAGACACCGGCATCAAGATCAAGATCGACCACATCAACGCCGAGCAGCAGCCGGCGAAGTACGCCTCCGAGGTGCAGACGCAGGCGGGCCACGATCTCATCGAGATGCGGATGCACTTCCCGTGGCTCTACGAGCCGCAGCTGGTGGACGTCGGCGACCTCGTCGCCGATCTGGAGAAGAAGTACGGGAAGGCCATCTCCTCGGCCGAGGAGACCGCCAAGGTCCGGGGCACCTGGCGCGCGGTGCCGCAGTACCACGCGATGTTCGTGGCCACGTATCGGGAGGACCTCTTCAAGAAGGCGGGGCTCAAGATCCCGGACACCTGGGAGGATCTCTACGTCGCCGGCAAGGAGCTGAAGAAGATGGGGCACCCGGTCGGGATCCCCATCAACCAGAATCTCGACTCGATCTCGACGGCCGGGCCCATTCTGTGGTCGCTCGGCGGCATGGAGGTCGACAAGGACGGCAAGACCGTCCGGATCAACAGCCCGCAGACCGCGCAGTTGATCGAGTGGTACCGGAAGATGTTCAAGGACTGCATGGAGCCCGAGGTCCTCTCCTGGGACAACGCCAGCAACAACCAGTCGATCCAGCAGGGCAAGGCCGGCTGGATCCACAATCCGGTGAGCGCCTACATCGTGGCCAAGCAGATGAAGCTCCCGACCGGTGACACCATCAACCACCACCGGACGCCGGGCGGGCCAAGCGGCCGCCACGAGACGGACGCGCCGCGCCACATCGGCATCTGGAAGTTCTCGAAGAACGTCGAGCCGGGCAAGGAGTTCATCCGGTACCTGCTGGGCCGCCCGGAGGTCTACAACGAGTACATCATGTCGGGCGACGCGTTCAATCTGCCGGTGTACGACAAGCTCCAGGACCACGCGGTGCTGAAGACCGATCCCAAGTACGCCGCGCTCAAGTCGGAGGGCGTCCAGTACCACGCCTACGGGTGGCCGGCGCCGCCGAGCGACCGGGTGCAGCTGATCACGAACTCGTTCATCCTGCCGATCATGCTCGCCAAGGCGGTGACCGGCACGTCGACGAAGGACGCGATGGCCTGGGCCGAAAACGAAATGAAGAAGATCATCGCGGGGTGAGCTGACATATGGCTATCGGCAGCGTCGGTGTCGCCACGGCAGTGCCGCGCCCGTCGTTTCGGGCGCGGCTGAGCGAGCTCCTCGACCGCGAGAACTGGCTGGGGCCGATCTTCGTCAGCCCCGCTCTCATCCTCCTGCTGCTCCTGGTCGCCTATCCGTTCTGCATGGCGCTCTACTTCTCGGTCTCGAACGCCTTCATCGGGCGGCCGAGCAACTTCGTCGGCATCCGCAACTTCGTCAGGCTGTGGGAGAGCGACGCGTTCCGCCAGACCTTCCAGAACGCGTTCGTCTTCTGCGGCGCGGCGGTCGGCGCCAAGATCGTCTTGGGGATCTCGCTGGCCCTGCTGCTCAACCAGCAGCTCTGGTTCAAGCGCATGATCCGCGGCGCCGTGCTCCTGCCGTGGGTCATCCCGACGGCCCTGTCGACGCTGGGCTGGTCGTGGATGTTCAACTCGCTCTACAGTGTCGTGAACTGGACGGGCCTCGCCCTCGGCATCATGGACCCGCCGGGGCCGAATTGGCTCGGGCAGAAGTACTACGCGATGACCGCGGTCGTCATCGTCAACATCTGGCGCGGCCTGCCGTTCTTCGCGATCACGATCCTGGCCGGGCTGGTGGCGATCCCGAAGGAGCTCTACGAGGCCGCGGAGGCCGACGGGGCGGGGCCGATCGCGCGCTTCTGGTACGTCACGTTGCCGCTGCTCAAGGGTGTGCTGGCCATCGTGGTGCTGTTCTCCACGATCTTCACGTTCAGCGAGTTCAACATCGTCTATGTGCTGACCCACGGCGGCCCGATGAACTCGACTCACTTGTTCGCGACGCTGGCGCGCCAGGTCGGGCTCGAGACGGGTCGTATCGGTGAGGGCGCCGCGATCTCGCTCTACCTCTTCCCGGCGCTGATGATCGTGGTGTGGGCCCAGCTCCGCTTCGTCAGAAAGCAGGCGTACTGATGAACCGCAAGCTCGTCAACAAGATCCTGGCGCACCTGGCGCTGCTGCCGTTCATCATCTTCGCGGTGTTCCCCTTCTATCACATGGCGCTGACGTCGCTGAAGCAGAACCGCGAGCTCTACGACCGCAACGCGGTGCCGCTGCTGATCCGCCAGGGGCCGACCCTCGAGCACTACGCGAAGCTCCTGTGGGAGACCGAGTTCTACACGTGGACGAAGAACAGCCTGCTGGTTACCGTGCTGTCGACGTTCGTCTCGCTCGTCATCGGCACGGTCGCGGCGTACGCGCTGGCCCGGCTGAAGTTCTTCGGCGTCGCGAGCCTCGGCACGCTGATCTTCGTCACGTACCTCGTCCCGACGTCGCTCCTGTTCTTACCGCTGGCCCAGGTCGTGAACTGGCTCGGGCTCGGCGACTCGAAGTGGGCGCTCGTCGTCACGTACCCGACGTTCCTGGTGCCGTTCTGCACGTGGCTCCTCATGGGCTACTTCCGCACGGTGCCCAAGGAGGTCGAGGAGTGCGCGATGGTCGACGGCGCCACGCGCATCCAGGCGCTCTGGCGCATCGTGCTGCCGATCGCGGTGCCGGGTCTGGTCTGCGCCGCGCTCTTCGCCTTCACGCTCTCCTGGAACGAGTTCATCTACGCGCTCACGTTCACCTCGTCGTCCGAGCAGATCACGGCCAGCGTGGGCGTGACGACCGAGTTGATCCGCGGCGACATTTACTACTGGGGCTCGCTGATGGCCGGCGCCGTCCTGGCCTCGGTCCCGATCGTGGTCCTCTACGTCTTCTTCCTCGACTACTACGTCTCCGGCCTCACCGCCGGCGCCATCAAGTAGCGACGCCCCAGTCAGTGCCGATCGCAGGCCGCTGGAGCGACGAATCACGCCGAGCCGCCCATAACATCGGGCGGCCGGCAGCTACACGCGCGCGACGCCATCAGGCAACCGGAGAGCGGTCTGTCGACTCGAGCCTCTCGTGGCGGGCTCGGCAGCGTCGTGTACACCACGTCAGACGTCGCAGGGATTAGTGGTGTAACGCGTCACAATCGCCATGGGTGGCCGGCGGCGCCGGGCGTGGGACCGCAGGGGGGTCGAGCGAACTCGTTCCCAGCAAGCGGCGTCGGACGACGCGCGCCCGGATGGAGCCCAGCCGCCGCGGAGCAGCGGACGCGTGCCGCGTGGTTCGTCCGACCCCCCTGCGGTCCCACGCCCGGCGCCGCCGACGACCCGCGGACGCCTACGAAGCGAGACGACGCTCGAACCGCCGAGCGAACAGCGACATCGAGTACGTGAAGATGAAGTAGACGACCGCGATGAACAGGTAGAGCTCGAACGGCTTGATCTCGCGGTTGTTGACGATCTGCGCGGCCTTGGTCAGATCCACGTAGCCGATGATCGACGCGAGCGACGTATCCTTGAACAGCACGATCATCTGCGTCACCAGCGCCGGCACCATGTTGCGGATGGCCTGCGGCAAGACGACGAAGCGCATGGTCTGCGCGAAGGTGAGCCCCACGGCGGTGGCCGCCTCGACCTGCCCGCGCGGGACCGATTGTATGCCCGCGCGCACGATCTCGCCGAAGTAGGCGGCCTCGAAGATCACGAACGCGGTGAGCGCCACCCCGTACTCTGGGATCGGCAGCTTCAAGAGTTGCGGAATGATGAACCAGATCCAGAAGATCACCATGACCAGCGGGACGCCGCGGATGAATTCGACATAGAGCGTCGCCGGCACGCTGATCCAACGCGCGCGCGCCAGGCGGGCGAGTCCGACGAAGACGCCGATCGAGAATCCGAGCACGATGGCCGGAATCGCCAGGCGGAGCGTGCCTCCCCCGAAGCTGCCCACCCCGAACAGCCCCTGGACGATCAGGAACTTGAAGTTCGCGACGACGACGCCGAAGTCGAGCACGCTCAGCCCCCGCGCGCGATCAGGCCCGGGATCGCGAAGCGGCGCTCGACGCGCGTCATGATCGCGGCAATCCCGAGGCACAGCACCAGATAGATCACAGTTCCAGCGGTCAACGCCTCGATGGCCTTGGCGGTGTAGGTCTCGACCTGACGGGCCTGGAACGTGAGCTCCGCCACGCTGATCGTGAGAGCGACCGACGAGTTCTTCAGGAGATTCAACGAGTCGTTGGTCGCCGGCGGCACGATGAGCCGCAGCGCGATGGGCACGATGATCAGCCGGTAGACCTGAAAGGTCGTCAGCCCCATCGCCACCGCGGCCTCGAACTGGGTACGCGGGATCGACAGGATCCCCGCGCGGATGATCTCCGACATGCGCGCGCCATGGTAAACGCCGAGGGCGAACATGCCCGCCCAGAACTCGGCGCTGTGGTTGAAGAGCCAGTCCTGCACCACGCGCGGCAGGAGCGGCGGCACGCCGAAGTACCAGAAGAACATCCACACCAGCAACGGGACGTTGCGGAAGAATTCGACGTAGAACGTGGCGATCACCCGGAGTGGCTTCCACGGCACCGTGCGCATCGCCCCCGACACGATGCCAAGCACCGCCGCCAGCACCCAGGCCAGCACCGAAATCGCGAGCGTGAGGAGGAGCCCGTGGAGCAGCCAGCCGCCCGACTGGCCGCTCCACAGCACGCTCCAGTTGAACTGATAGTTCACGGGGCGGTCGATGCGGTGCGCTACTTGCCGATCTGCTTCAGCAAATACGCCTTCACCGTGGCCGTCAGCGGGTACGGCAACTCGCCCTTCGGGCCGAACCACTTCTCGTAGATCTCGAAGTACTTGCCCGATTCGAAGCCGTTCTTGAGCCCGCCGTCGACGGCCGCCTTGAGCCTGGCGTCGCCCTTCCGCATGGCCATGCCGTAGGGCTCTTCCGAGTAGAAGTCGCCGACGATCTCCCACTCGGCCGGGTTCGGCGCTTTGGCCTTCAGGCCGGCCAGCTGGATGCCGTCGTTGGTGAAGGCGTCGACCTGACCCTGGAGGAGTGCCTGGAATGCCGCGGGCTGATCGGGGAACTCGCGCAGCTGGGCCTGGGGATACCTCTCGCGGATGATCTTCGCGTTGGTCGAGGCCTGCTGCGACGCGATGCGCTTGCCGGCGATGTCGTTGACGCCCTTGATCGGGCTGCCCTTCTTCACCAGGAACTGGGCGCCGGTGTAGAAGAACGTCAGGCTGAAGTCGACGACCTCACGCCGCTGCGGCGTATCGGTCATGGTGCCGGCGATCAGATCGACCGAGTTCGCGGAGAGGAGCGGGATCCGGGTCGGCGGCGTCGACTCCTTCTTCTCGACCTTGACCGCGCGGCCCACTTCCTTCTCGACCGCCGGCTTCACGAGCTGCTCGACCAGGTCGATCGAGAAGCCGACCCACTGGTTGTCCTTGTTGATGTAGGCGAAGGGCGGCGAGCCGGTGCGGGTCCCGATGGTCAGGACGCCGGACTCCTTGATCTTCGCCATGGTGTCCTGCTGAGCCCCGACCGGCGGCGTGAGCGAGAGAGCCACGGCCAGGGCGACGACGACAGCAAGTATGCGCTTCATCAATTGGCCTCCGTTAGTGGGATAGGATCTTCGACAGGAAATCCTTCGCGCGGTCCGACTTCGCGGCGGCGAAGAACACCTCGGGGGTGGCTTCCTCCACCACCCGTCCGGCGTCCATGAAGACGACGCGGTGCGCGACCCGCCGCGCGAATCCCATCTCGTGCGTGACGACCATCATGGTCATGCCTTCCTTGGCCAGGTCGGTCATGACGTCCAGCACCTCGTTGATCATCTCCGGGTCGAGCGCCGACGTGGGTTCGTCGAACAGCATGATCTTGGGCTGCATCGCCAGCGCCCGGGCGATCGCCACGCGCTGCTGCTGCCCGCCGGAGAGGTTCGCCGGATAGTTTTCGGCCTTGTCGGGGATGCGGACGCGCTCGAGGAGCGTGCGCGCCGTCTTCTCGGCCTCGGCCGCGCTGAGGCCGCGGACCCGGACGGGCGCCAGCGTGATGTTCTCGAGCACGGTCATGTGCGGGAAGAGGTTGAACGACTGAAACACCATGCCGACGCGCGTGCGCAACGCCGACATGCTCACGCCGGGCCGCCCGATCGACTCGCCGAGGACGACCAGATCGCCCCGCTGGAACGGCTCGAGGCCGTTCACGCAGCGGATGAGCGTGGACTTGCCGGAGCCCGACGGCCCGCACACCACGACCACCTCGCCCGGCGCGATCGCCAGGTCGATGTCGGTGAGGACCTGGTGCGTGCCGAACCACTTGCTGACGCTCTTGAACTCGATCGCCGGCGGGGCCATCAGGCGATGACCACCAGGACGTCACCGGCGTTCACCGCCTGGCCGGGCGTGACCCGCACCTCGGTCACCGTGCCCGCCGCGCCCGACTTGAACTCGTTCTCCATCTTCATCGCCTCGATCACCAGGAGCGTGTCGCCCTTCTCGACCCGATCGCCCGGCCGGACCGCGACGTTCACGATCCGTCCCGGCAGCGGGGCCACCAGCGTCAGCGCGCCGTGGTCCTCGGCGGCGCCGCCCTTGGTGCGAATGATGTAGCGGGTCTCTTCCTCCACGCGGACCACGTACCGATCGTCACCGACGTCGACGACGCAGGCGCCCGCCTCGTCCTGCACGTCGGCAACGTACGACACGCCGCCGATCAGCAGCGAGGAGATACCCTGCGCCGTGAGGCGCGCGTCGACCTCCCACACCTCCGAGCCGATGGTCAGCCGATAGCGCCCGGCCTCGCCGCTCACTTCGACGGTCTCGGTGCTGGCGCCGACGCTGACGACGAATTTCATTGGAGCGAGTGCCTCGAGGCCGGCTCACACCGAGGGTGGCCTGACGTAGACGCGACCCGGATTCGTTGGTGCGAGTGCCTCGAGGCCGGCTTGGACCGAGGGTGGCCTGAGATAGATGCGACCCGGCTCCGCATGCCCGTTTCTGACCTGGTGGTTTGCGGGCCCGGCATGAGATGAGCTGCGGCCGGCTTGGTTCGCTTCGCGAACGCCGGCCTCCTCATCGGCTCCGCCAGCCGGGGTGGCGGCCGGTGCGCCAGGCGTCGGGGGTGGGTGGAGGGGCTTCGGCGATCGTGCGGTGGCCGAGGCGCTCGTACTCGGCGAGCACGGCGGCGATGACAGCGATCGAGCGGGAGCCATCCTTGACAGTGGCCACCGCCGGCATGATCCGGTCGAGCAGCTCGGTCGACAGGTTCCCGGCGCGAAAGTCCTCGTGGGCCACGATGTGCGCGAGCACGGGGATGGTCGTGAGGATGCCGACCACCTTGTACTCGGCGAGCGCTCGCGACATCCGCTGGATCGCCGCGGCGCGGTCGGCGCCCCAGACGATGAGCTTGGCCAGCAGCGTGTCGTAGAAGCGCGGGACCGTGTAGCCCTCGTAGGCGGCGGAGTCGTCGCGCACCCAGGGACCGGTCGCCGCGCGCAGCCCGGTGATGGTCCCGGGCGACGGCCGCCAGTCGGTAAACGGATCCTCGGCGTTGATGCGGCACTCGATCGACGCGCCCCGAAGGTGGACGTCGGCCTGCGTGTAGCCGAGCGGCTCGCCGGCGGCGATCCGGAGCTGCTCGCGCACGAGATCGATGCCGGTGACCATCTCGGTCACCGGGTGCTCGACCTGGAGCCGCGTGTTCATCTCGAGGAAATAGAAGCGGCGGTCAGCGTCCACGAGGAACTCGACCGTCCCGGCGTTGACGTAGCCGGCCGCCTTCGCGATCCGGCAGGCGGCCTCGCCCATCCGCTCGCGCATCGCGGCGTCCACGCACGGCGAGGGCGATTCCTCGATGAGCTTCTGGTGCCGGCGCTGGATCGAGCACTCGCGCTCGCCCAGATGGATGACGCGCCCGTGGGCATCGGCCAGCACCTGCACTTCCACGTGCCGGGGGTCGGCCAGGCAGCGTTCGAGGTAGACGGCGCCGTCGCCGAATGCCCACGCCGCTTCGCTCCGCGCGAGGCCGAGCGCGGCCTCGAGCTCTGTCTCGGCGCGGACCAGCCGCATGCCCTTGCCGCCTCCGCCCATCGTGGCCTTGATGAGGAGCGGATAGCCGATCTCGCGCGCCGCCGCGCGCAAGGCGGTGTCCTCGGCCAGCGGCTCGAAGGTCCCGGGCACCGTCGGCACGTTCAGCTTGCGGGCGATTTGCCGCGCCGCGGTCTTGGAGCCCATCGAGCGGATCGCCTCCGGCGGAGGTCCGATGAACACGAGCCCGGCGGCGGCGCAGGCCTCGGCGAACGCGGCGTTCTCGGCGAGGAACCCGTAGCCCGGGTGAACGGCGTCGGCGCCGCAAGCCTTGGCGACGCCCACGAGCTTGTCGATCGCCAGATAGCTCTCGGCCGGCGCGGGCGGGCCGATCGGGTACGCCTCGTCGGCCATGAGGACGTGGAGCGCCTCGCGGTCGACCTCGGAGAACACGGCCACCGACGCGATCCCCTGCTCGCGACAGGCGCGGATCACCCGCACGGCGATCTCGCCTCGATTCGCCACCAGGACCTTCGTGATCTTCATCGAGGGCAGAGCTCGAGGCTCGAGAAGAAGTACGAGATCTCGACCCCGGCCGTCTCGGGGGAGTCGGAGCCGTGGACGGCGTTGGCCTCGATGGACGACGCGAAGTCCTTGCGGATCGTGCCCGCCGCCGCCTTGACGGGATCGGTGGCGCCCATGAGCTCGCGCCACCGCTGAATCGCGTTTTCGCCCTCCAGGACCATCGGCAGGCACGGCCCCTGGGTCATGAAGTCGCACAGGCTCTGAAAGAAGGGCCGCGCGCGGTGGACCGCGTAGAAGCCCGCCGCTTCGGCTTGCGACATGTGGATCATCTTGGCGGCGAGAATCTTGAAGCCGGCGTTCTCCACGCGCGCGATGATCTGCCCGGCGACGCCCTTGCCTATCGCATCGGGTTTGATGATGGCCAGCGTGCGCTGCGTCATCGTCCGATCACCCGTGCCATCGTCGCCCCCATGTCGGCCGGGCTCCGCACCAGCGTCGCGCCGGCATTCTCGAGCGCCTTCATCTTCTCCGCGGCGGTGCCCTTCCCTCCGGCGATGATCGCGCCGGCGTGGCCCATCCGGCGTCCCGGCGGGGCCGTCTGGCCGCAGATGAAGCCGACCACCGGCTTTCTCACGTGAGACTGGATGAACGCCGCCGCTTCTTCTTCTTCGGTGCCGCCGATCTCGCCGATGATCATGATCGCGCGCGTCTCGGGATCGTCGCTGAACAGCCGCAGCACGTCGACGAAGCTCGTGCCGTGGACGGGATCGCCGCCGATCCCAACGCACGTCGACTGCCCGATCCCACGGCCGGTGAGCTGGCCGACCACCTCGTAGGTCAGCGTGCCGCTGCGCGAGACGACCCCGACCGGCCCGGGTTGATGGATGTGCCCGGGCATGATGCCGATCTTCGCCTGGCCCGGCGTGATGACGCCGGGGCAGTTCGGTCCGATGAGCCGGCTCGTGGTCGCGCCGAGGAAGTACTTGGCGCGGACCATGTCGGCCACGGCGATCCCCTCGGTGATACAGATGACCAGCGGGATCCCCGCCGCGGCGGCTTCCATGATCGCGTCGGCCGCCGCCGGCGGCGGCACGAAGATGAGCGCGCAGTTGGCGCCCTCACTCGCCACCGCCTCGGCCACCGTGTTCCACACCGGGAAGCCCTCGTGCGTCGTGCCGCCCTTGCCCGGCGTCACCCCGCCGACGACGGTCGTCCCGTACTCGCGGCACCGCGCCGCGTGGAACGCGCCCTCGCGGCCGGTGATGCCTTGCACGAGCACGCGCGTGGAACGATCGACGAGGACGCTCACCGGCGCCGCCTCAGCGCGGCTTCCGCCGCTTGTCGGCGAGCCGCTTCTCGTACGCGTCGACGACTTCCTGGTAGCGCGGGTGCCCCTTCGGCAACGTCTCGATGACGATCTGGTAGCACGTTCCGGTGTCCTCGTGTCTGCACCATCCGATCATGTCCTCGACGAGCCGGTCGCGGTACGCGCTCTTCGGGTACTGCTCGAAGAACGCCCTCGCCTTCACCATCGACATGGACGTCACGACGTCTTGGTACGCGCGCTCGTCCGCCGGTCTCCAGCACGCGGCCGTCGCCGCGGCGACCACCAGCAGGCTCAGGAGCGGGATCCAGCGTCTAACCCCGGGCGAGGGCGACCGCCTTCTTCGCGCCATCGCCCATGTCGTTGGCGGTCGTCAGCGCGAGACCCGAGTCGGCGAGCATCTGCTTGCCCAGCTCCACGTTCGTCCCCTCCATCCGGACCACGACCGGCAGACGCAGGCCGAGCTTCTTGATCGCCGCGATCACGCCGGCGGCGAGCCGGTCGCAGCGCAGGATCCCGCCGAAGACGTTGATGAACACCGCCTTCACGCTCGGATCGGAGGAGAGGATGCGGAACGCGTTTTCGATCTGCTCGGGGGAGGCGCCGCCGCCGACGTCGAGGAAGTTGGCGGGCTCGCCGCCGGCGAGCTTCACGATGTCCATCGTCGCCATGGCGAGGCCGGCCCCGTTGACCATGCAGCCGACGTTGCCGTCGAGCTTGATGTAGTTCAGGCCATGCTTCGACGCCTCGACGTCGAGCGGGTCTTCCTCGTTGACGTCGCGCAAGGCGATGATGTCCTTGTGGCGCCACAGGGCGCTGTCGTCGAAGCTCAGCTTGGCGTCGAGCGCCAGCACCCGCCCGTCCTTCGTGACGACAAGGGGGTTGACCTCGGCCAGCGAGCAGTCGCGCGTCAGGTAGAGCGCGAACAGGCTCCGGATCAGCGCCACGGCCTGCTTGAACTGGTCCCCGGCGAGCGCCAGACCGTACGCCAGGTGGCGCGCCTGGAAGTCCTGCACACCGAGCGCCGGGTGCGCCCACTCGCGGAGGACCTTCTCGGGTGTCCGCGCCGCGACCTCCTCGATGTCCATCCCGCCCGCCTCGGACGCCATGACCACGTGGGCGCCGCGGGCACGGTCGAGGGTCATCGAGAGGTAGAGCTCGCGGTCGACCGCCGAGGCCTCTTCCACGAGCACCGCGCGCACCTCGATGCCCTCGGGCGGTGTCTGCGGCGTCTTCAAGCGCATGCCCAGGATCTGACGGGCCGCCCCTTCGGCCGCCGCCGGATCGTCAGCGAGCTTGATGCCGCCGGCTTTGCCACGCCCACCGGCGTGCACCTGGGCCTTCACGACGACGCGGCCGCCGAGGCCCTGCGCGACGGAGCGGGCGTCCGCCGGCGTTCTGGCGACGTCGCCGCGCGGCACGGGAACACCGGCTTCGCGCAGCAGCGCCTTGGCCTGATACTCGTGAATTTTCATTGGAGCGGGGGCCTCGAGGCCGGCTTGCACCGCGGGTGGCCTGAGAAACTTCCTGAGCAGCCAGACGATGGGATCGTAGCCGTCGGCCATCCGCTCCTTGAGCGGGATGATCCCGTTGTCGGTGATGTGGATGTGCTCGGGGCACACCTCGGTGCAGCACTTCGTGATGTTGCAGAGGCCCACGCCGGCCTGCTGCCTCACGAACTCAGACCGATCCCGGGTGTCGAGCGGGTGCATGTCGAGGCCGGCCAGCTTGATGAAGAAGCGCGGCCCCGCGAAATTCTTCTTCTTCTCCTCGTGGTCGCGGATGACGTGGCAGACGTCCTGGCACAGGAAGCACTCGATGCACTTGTGGAACTCCTGGATGCGATCGATGTCCTCCTGCATCATCCGATAGGTGCCGTCGGTCTCCGGCGGCTTCAGGCGGAGCGGCGGGACCTGCTTGGCCTTCTCGTAGTTGTACGACACGTCGGTGACGAGATCGCGGATCAGCGGGAAGGTCCGGATCGGCGCGACGCTGATGGACTCGCCGGGCGCGAAGGTGTTCATCCGGGTCATGCACATGAGCCGAGGCTTGCCGTTGATCTCCGCGCTGCACGAGCCGCACTTGCCGGCCTTGCAGTTCCACCGGCAGGCCAGGTCGCGCGCCTGGGTGGCCTGCAGGCGATGGATCACGTCGAGGACCACCATGCCCTCGTCGAAGTCGACGTCGTAGGTCTTGAATTCACCACCGCCGCCATCCCCGCGGAATACCTCCATCGAGACGGTCGGCATCACGTTCGCTCCTGGAACAGCGTCCGGAGCTCGGCGGGCATCTCCGGCAGCGCTTCGCGGGCCAGCTGGAGCGCGCTCCCCTTCTGCCGGATGACCACGTTGATCTTGCCCCAGGTGTCGTCGGTGTACGGGTGGTCGTCGCGGGTGTGACCGCCACGGCTCTCCTTGCGCTCGAGCGCCGCCAGCGTGCAACACTCCGCCACCGTCAGCAGCGAGCTCAGATCGAGCGCGGTGTGCCAACTCGGGTTGTAGGCCCGCCCGCCCTCGGCGCGGGCCTTCGCCGCCCGCTGCTTGAGGACCTCGAGCTTCTTCAGGGCGTCCTTCAGCTCGCTCTCGGTGCGGATGATGCCGACGAGGTCCTGCATGGTCTCCTGAAGGTCGGCCTGAATCGCGTACGGGTTCTCGCCGCCGCTCCGTGAAAACGGCTCGAGCATGTCGTGCGCGATCGATTCCACCTGGCCGGAGTCGACCGTGAGCTGTCCCCCGAAGTCCTTCGCGTAGAGCGCGGCGTAGAGGCCTGCGCGGCGCCCGAACACCAGCAGGTCGGAGAGCGAGTTGCCGCCGAGCCGGTTCGAGCCGTGCAGGCCGCCCGCGACCTCACCGGCGGCGAAGAGACCCTTCACGGTGGCCGCGGTGGTGTCGGCGTCGACGCGCACGCCGCCCATGATGTAGTGGCAGGTCGGGCCCACTTCCATGGGCTCCTTGGTGATGTCGACATCCGCCAGCTCCTTGAACTGGTGGTACATCGAAGGCAGGCGCTTGCGGATGTAGTCGGCCGGGCGCCGCGTGGAGATGTCGAGGAAGGCGCCGCCGTGCGGGCTGCCGCGGCCGGCCTTCACCTCGGCGTTGATGGCGCGCGCGACTTCGTCGCGCGGCAGCAGATCGGGCGTGCGCCGGTTGTTCTTCTTGTCCTCGTACCAGCGGTCGGCCTCGGCCTCGTTGTCGGCCGTCTCGCCCTTGAAGAACTCCGGGATGTAGTTGAACATGAATCGCTCGCCGGACTTGTTCCTCAGGGTCCCGCCGTCGCCCCGCACGCCCTCGGTGACGAGGATGCCGCGCACCGACGGCGGCCACACCATGCCGGTCGGATGGAACTGGACGAACTCCATGTCGATCAGGTCGGCGCCGGCCCACAGGGCCAGCGACTGGCCGTCACCCGTGTACTCCCACGAGTTCGAGGTGACCTTCCACGCCTTGCCTACGCCGCCGGTCGCCAGCACGACGGCCTTGGCCTTGAACAGGACGAACTTCCCGGTGTTGCGCCAGTAACCGAGGCCACCGACGACGCGATCGCCGTCGCGCAGGAGGCGCTCGATCTTGCACTCCATGTAGACGTCGATGCCCTGGTGGATGCCGTGATACTGGAGCGTGCGGATCATCTCGAGACCGGTGCGGTCGCCGACGTGCGCCAGGCGCGCGTAGCGATGGCCGCCGAAGTCACGCTGGAGGATGCGCCCGTCCTTGGTGCGGTCGAACAGCGCTCCCCAGCGCTCGAGCTCGAGCACGCGCTCCGGCGCCTCCTGGGCGTGCAGCTGCGCCATCCGCCAGTTGTTGAGCATCTTGCCGCCGCGCATCGTGTCGCGGAAATGGACCTGCCAGTTGTCCTCGGGCCACACGTTGCCGAGCGCCGCGGCAATGCCGCCTTCGGCCATGACCGTGTGCGCCTTGCCGAGGAGCGACTTGCAGACGAGGCCGACCGAGACGCCCTGCGCCGCCGCCTCGATGGCCGCGCGCAGTCCGGCCCCGCCGGCGCCGATCACGATGACGTCGTGCTCGTGTGTCTCGTAGTCCCCGTTCGCCATTACACAATCCTCAGGTCGCGGATGATGCCCATGGACACCAGTCGGATGTAGAGGTCCGTCAGCCCGACACTGAACAGCGACAACCACGCGTAGAGGGGGTGGCGCTCGTTCAACCGGGTGACGAAGTGCCAGATCCCGTAGCGCAGGGGCGCCTTCGAGAAGACGTCGACGTGGCCGCCGCACACGTGGCGGCAGGAGTGACACGAGAACGTGTAGCCGGCCAGGAAGATCACGTTGACCAGCATGACGAGCGTCCCGACGCCGATGCCGAAGCCGTTGGGGAACCGGAACGCGAGCACCACGTCCCAGGACAGCATCGCGATGAACAGCACCGCGACGTACCAGGTGTAGCGGTGCACGTTCTGGAGGATCAGCGGGAGGCGGGTCTCGCCCGAGTAGCCGGTCTTCACGTCACGGACGGCACACGCGACCGGCGCCAGCCAGAAGGACCGGTAGTACGCCTTGCGGTAGTAGTAGCAGGTCAGCCGGAACGCGCCCGGGCCGGCGAGGATGAGAAAGGCTGGAGACAGAAGTCCGATCATCGGAAGATGAACGTCGGACAGCCCATAGCCGAACGACGGATGCAGGCACGAGCGGTAGAGACACGGCGAGTAGAACGGCGACAGGTACGGCGCAGTATAATAATGCGCGTTCTGGAACGCCGCCCACGTCGAGTAGACGATGAACGAGCCGAGCACGACCACGACCGTGAGCGGCAGCGTCCACCACGCGTCCCTGCGCAAGTGCGCCGCCGCGATCGGCGCGCGCGCCTGCCCCACCGCCTGACCGATCATGTCTCCTCCCGTGCGTAGGCCGTCATGCCGTCCTGATAGAGATCGCCGCCGCGGCAGTCGTTGACCACGATGGCGGGAAAGTTCTCGACCTCGAGACGACGGATGGCCTCCGTGCCCAGATCCTCGTACGCGACGATCTCAACGCGCTTCACGAATCGTGACAGGACAGCGCCGGCGCCGCCGATGGCGCCGAAGTAGACGCCTTTGTATTGCTTGAACGCGTCCTTCACCGGCTGCGAGCGCGCGCCCTTGCCCATGGTGCCCTTGAGCCCGAGCTTGATCAGCGCGGGCGTGAACTTGTCCATGCGGCTGCCCGTGGTGGGGCCGATCGACCCGACGACCTCGCCCGGCCGCGCCGGCGACGGCCCGGTGTAGTAGATGATCTGGCCGCGGACGTCGATGGGCAGCGGCTGCCCGTCCTGGATGAGCGGCCACAGCCGCCCGTGCGCCGCGTCGCGCGCCGTGTAGACCACGCCGGTGATCCGCACGCGATCACCGGCCTTCAGCGACTCGACGTCGGCGTCGCTGAGCGGCGTCGTGACGTCCTTCAGACCGTCGGCCGCGGTCGTGACGCTCATGGTCAGGCGATGGCGTCCACGATCGCAGTGAAGGTCGGGCTGGGCCGCATCGCCTTCGACGCCAGCTCGGGGGTCGGCCGGAAGTAACCGCCGAGCTCGATCGGTCTTCCCTGCGCGGCCTTCAGCTCGGCGAGGATCTTGGCTTCGTTCTCCACGAGCTGCTTCGCCACTTTGGAGAAGCGCGCCTGAAGCTCCTTGTCCTGGGTCTGGGCCGCCAGCGCCTCCGCCCAGTACATGGCGAGGTAGAAGTGGCTGCCGCGCGTGTCGAGCTCGCCCACCTTGCGGGACGGCGACTTGTCGCTGTCCAGGAACTTGGTGTTGGCCCTATGGAGCGTTTCGGCGAACACCTTCGCTTTGGCGTTGTTGGCGACGCGGGCCATGTGATCGAACGACTCCGCGAGGGCGAGGAACTCGCCGAGGGAATCCCACCGGAGGTGGCCCTCTTCCACGAACTGCTCGACATGCTTGGGGGCCGAGCCGCCGGCGCCGGTCTCGAAGAGGGCGCCGCCGTCCATGAGCGGCACGATGGAGAGCATCTTCGCGCTGGTGCCGAGCTCGAGGATCGGGAACAGGTCCGTGTTGTAGTCGCGCAGGATGTTGCCGGTCACCGAGATCGTGTCCTGGCCGGCCCGCATCCGCTCCAGCGAGAAGCGCGCGGCTTCGGCGACGGACATGATGCGGATATCGAGCCCGCTGGTGTCGTGGTCTTTCAGGTACCGCGTCACCTTTTCGATGAGCTGGGCGTCGTGCGCCCGGTTCTTGTCGAGCCAGAAGACCGCCGGCGCGCCGGTGATCCGCGCTCGGGTGACGGCGAGCTTCACCCAGTCGCGGATCGGCGCATCCTTCACCTGGCAGGCCCGCCAGATATCGCCCTCTTCCACGGCGTGCTCGATCAGCGGTGTGCCCCGCTCGTCGACGATGCGCACCGTGCCGGCCGCCGTCATCTGGAACGTCTTGTCGTGGGAGCCGTACTCTTCGGCCTGCTGGGCCATCAGGCCGACGTTCGGCACGGTGCCCATCGTCCTCGGGTCGAACGCGCCGTGCCGCTTACAGTGCTCGATGGCCTCGTGATAGAGGGGCGCGTAGCCGTGGTCGGGGATCACGGCCTTCGTTTCGTGAAGCTTGCCGTCCGGTCCCCACATCTGCCCGGAGTCGCGGATCATCGGAGGGATCGACGCGTCGATGATCACGTCGCTCGGCACGTGGAGGTTGGTGATCCCCTTGTCGGAGTTGACCATCGCGAGCGCGGGGCGCCGGCCGTAGCACGCCTGGATGTCCGCTTCGATCTCCGCCTGTTTGGCCTGCGGCAGGCGCTTGATCGCCGCGTACAGGTCCCCCAGGCCGTTGTTCGGATCGACACCGATCTCCTTGAAGACCGCCGCGTGCTTGTCGAAGACGTCCCGGAAGAACGTCCGCACGGCAACGCCGAAGATGATCGGGTCGGAGACCTTCATCATGGTGGCTTTGAGGTGGATGGAGAACAGCACGCCCTGCTTCTTCGCGTCCTCCATCTGGGACTCGAGGAAGCTCGCCAGCGCTGCCTGACTCATGAACGTGCCGTCGATCACCTCGCCGGCCTTGAGGGCGAGCTTGTCCTTCAAAACCGTGACGGTGCCGTTCTTGCCGACGAACTCGATCCGAACGGTGGTCGCCTCGCGGACGGTCACCGACTTCTCGTTGGTCGCGAAATCGCCGCGGCTCATGGTGGCGATGTGCGTTTTCGAATCCGGCGTCCATCGGCCCATCGTGTGCGGGTGCTTCCTCGCGTATTCCTTCACCGCGGCGGCGGCCCGCCGGTCGGAGTTCCCCTCTCGCAGCACGGGGTTCACGGCGCTGCCCAGCACTTTTGCGTACCGCGTCTTGATCGCCTGCTCCGTGGCGCTCGTCGGATTTTCGGGATAGTCCGGAACCTGATAGCCCTTCGCCTGCAGCTCTCTGATCGCGGCCTTGAGCTGTGGAACCGACGCGCTGATGTTCGGCAGCTTGACGATGTTGGCTTCGGGGCGCTTCGCGAGCTCGCCCAGTTGCGTCAGCGCGTCCGGCACTCGCTGGCCCTCGCGCAGCGCTTCGGGGAAATTGGCGAGTATTCTCCCGGCGAGCGAAATGTCAGCCGTTTCGATCGTGATGCCGGTCCCCCCGGCGAATTTCCGGATGATCGGCAGCAGCGAGTAGGTGGCCAGCGCGGGCGCTTCGTCCACTTCCGTCCACACGATCTTCCCGGGATCGGTCGGCATGCTTGTCCTTTCGCCCGCCCCTGTCACAGCGTGGCTTCCTTGTGACGATGCGCGTGGCACTCGATCGTCACCGCCACCGGCAGCGACGTGATGTGGCAGGGATACGTGAGCACGTGGATGCCGAGCGACGTCGTGTCGCCGCCATAGCCCTGCGGGCCGATGCCAAGCCGGTTGGCGCGCGCGAGCAGCTCCTTCTCCAGCGCGTCGAGCGTGGGCTCCGGGTTGGCGGAGCCGACCTCGCGGAACAGCGCCTTCTTCGACAGGAGCGCGGCCTTCTCGAACGTGCCGCCGACACCCACACCCAGGATGAGCGGCGGGCACGCGTCCGGGCCCGCCGTCTTCACGCAATCGATGATGAAGTCTTTCACGCCCTCGATGCCCGCGGCCGGGGTCAGCATCGTGTACTTTGAACGGTTTTCGCAGCCACCGCCCTTGGCCATGATCGCGAGCTTGAGCTCGGCGCCCGGCACCACGTCGACGTGGATCACCGCCGGCGTGTTGTCGCCCGTGTTCACCCGGTCGAACGGCGATCGCACGATCGAGGCGCGCAGATACCCCTCGGAGTAGCCCTGGCGCACGCCGGCGTTGATCGCGTCGTAGAACGCGCCGCCCGTCACATGCACGTCCTGGCCGAGCTCGACGAAGCACACGACGAAGCCGGTGTCCTGGCAGTACGGGATACGCCGGGTCTTCGCCATCTGCGCGTTGTCTTTCAGGATCTGCAGCACCTGCCGGCCGGCCGGGGAGCGTTCGGTGGTCAGCGCCCGGTCGAACGCGCGCAGCATGTCCGGCTCGAGCTCGAGGTTGGCGTCGATGCAGAGTT
>QHSI01000071.1 GCA_003221515.1 Candidatus Rokuibacteriota bacterium | reverse complement strand
CCCAGAAGTTGATGTCCGGCGAGTACTGCCGCGCGAGCCGCTGGTACGCCCGGCGGATCTCGCGCGGCGGAGCCGTAGCCGCGATGCCCAGCACCGCGTAGTAGTCGCGCCGCATCACGCCCCTACTTCTTTTTCTCGCCCAGATCCTCGAAGTCGGCATCCACGACCTCGCCCTCCTTCGGCCCGGTCGGGGACTGGCTCTGCTGCGCTCCGGGCGCGCCGGGCTGGCCCTGCGCCTGGGCCTCGCGGTACATGATCTCCGCGAGCTTGTGCGAGGCGCGGGTCAGGCTCTCCTGGGCGCGCTTCATCCGCTCGAGGTCCTCGCTCTTCAACGCCTCGCGGGCCTCGGCCATCGCGTCGTCGATCGCCTTGCGGTCGGCCTCGGCAAGCTTGCTGCCGTGATCGGCCAGCGTCCGCTCGGTCGAGTACACGAGCGAGTCCGTCTGGTTCCGCACTTCGATCTCCTGCTTGCGCTTCGTGTCCTCGGCGGCGTTGGCCTCGGCTTCCTTCACCATCCGATCGATCTCGTCCTTCGTGAGGCCAGACGACGCCGTGATGGTGATGTTCTGCTGCTTGCCCGTCGCGGTGTCCTTCGCCGAGACGTTCAGGATGCCGTTCGCGTCGATGTCGAACGTCACCTCGATCTGCGGCACGCCACGCGGCGCCGGCGGGATACCGATGAGGTGGAATTTGCCCAGGGTCCGATTGTCGCGCGCCATGGGCCGCTCGCCCTGGAGCACGTGCACCTCGACCGAGGTCTGACTGTCGGCCGCGGTCGTGAACGTCTCGCTCTTCTTCGTCGGGATCGTGGTATTCCGCGTGATCAGGGGCGTCATCACGCCACCGAGGGTCTCGATGCCGAGCGAGAGCGGAGTGACGTCGAGGAGCAGGAGGTCCTTGACCTCGCCGGTGAGCACCGCCCCCTGCACCGCCGCCCCGACCGCCACGACCTCATCCGGGTTGACCCCCTTGTGGGGCTCCTTGCCGAAGAGCTGCTTCACCGCCTCCTGCACCTTCGGCATGCGGATCTGGCCGCCGACCAGAATGACCTCGTTGATGTCCTGCGGGCTCACACCGGCGTCCTGCATGGCCTGCCGGCACGGGCCGATCGTCCGCTCGATGAGGTCGGCCACCAACGCCTCGAGCTTGGCGCGCGTCAGGGTCAGCACGAGATGCTTCGGACCGCTCGCGTCGGCCGTGATGAACGGCAGGTTGATCTCGGTCTGGAGCGTCGTCGACAGCTCGCACTTCGCCTTTTCGGCCGCTTCCTTGAGCCGCTGGAGCGCCATGCGATCCTTCAAGAGGTCGATACCGTGCTCCTTCTTGAACTCGCCCGCGATCCAGTCCATGACCCGCTGGTCGAAGTCGTCGCCGCCCAGGTGGGTATCGCCGTTGGTGGCCTTGACCTCGAAGACCCCTTCGCCGATCTCGAGAATCGAGATGTCGAAGGTGCCGCCGCCGAGGTCGTAGACGGCGATCGTCTCGTCCTTCTTCTTGTCGAGCCCGTACGCCAGCGCCGCGGCGGTCGGCTCGTTGATGATTCGCAGGACGTCGAGGCCGGCGACGCGGCCGGCGTCCTTCGTGGCCTGCCGCTGGCTGTCGTTGAAGTACGCCGGCACGGTGATGACGGCCTGGGTGATCTTCTCGCCGAGGTAGGCCTCGGCGGCTTCCTTCAGCTTGCGCAGGATCATGGCGGAGATTTCCGGCGGCGAGTACTGTTTGCCCCGCACCTCGACGCGGGCGTCGCCGTTGCTCGCTTTGATCACCTTGTACGGGACGACCTTGAGCTCCTGGAGCACCTCCTCGTAGCGACGCCCCATGAATCGCTTGATCGAGAACACGGTGTTCTCGGGATTCGTGATCGCTTGCCGCTTGGCGACCTGGCCGACGAGAATCTCGCCTTCCTTCGTGAACCCCACGACCGAGGGCGTCAGGCGACTGCCCTCCTGGTTCGCGATCACCGTGGGGTTGCCGCCCTCGACGACCGCCACGACCGAGTTGGTCGTCCCGAGGTCGATGCCGATCACCTTCGCCATGTCAGGTCTCCCTTCCTCTCGCCATTCTTTCTTGGGTCGCATCGCGGCGGAGCGGGTGGTTGCCCCCGCTCCGCCGCGTCGCCGATCCGGACCGAGCCGGACGGCTTAGACGATGTTGATCTTGATCTCCCGCGGCTTGACCTCTTCGGCCTTCGGCAACTTCACCTCGAGCATGCCGTCGCGGTAGGTCGCCTGCACCTTGTCGGCCTGAACTTCCATCGGGAGCTGGACGCTCCGCTCGAACTTCCCGAAGACGCGCTCGACGTGATGGTAGTTCTCGCCCTTGACGTCAGAGTCGAATGCGCGCTCGCCCTTCAGGGTCAGCACGTCGCCGGTGATCGACAGCGTCACGTCCTTCTCGCGGACACCCGGAAGCTCGAAGTTGAGGACGATCTCGTCCTTGGTCTCGTACATGTCGAGGGCGGGCACCCACATCCGCTCCCCGTTCGAGGCCGCCGGCCTTCCGAAGAAGCC
The DNA here is from genome assembly GCA_003221515.1 of Candidatus Rokuibacteriota bacterium. GTDB lineage: Bacteria > Methylomirabilota > Methylomirabilia > Rokubacteriales > CSP1-6 > AR31. Next base: position 3,332 of record QHSI01000071.1, on the reverse strand, counting down.
ATCGAAAAGACGATTGACCTCGGAATCCCATCGCGCAACCGATCCGAACGGGCGCCAACGCTCAATCTCGATCATAAAACCCTCCCTGGGTTCTCGCCTGCCTGCCTCTTGAGGCGATTAATCTAAGCACACTGTTTATATATCAGGTGAGTATTGAGCTGTCAATCTGATCAGCCTAAAATGTGGAAAGCGACCTGAAAGTCGCCAATAGCCCAGGTGATAGGGTGACTCGATGCGGCTAGGCTGTGGGGGATGTCTGGTCTCTGTCGTGCTCGGCCTCGGCCTGGCCGCCGGGACCGCCTGGGTGGGCTTCCGTAGCCTTCAGGAGCCGGACGTCCAGGTGGATGTCCCAACCGCGGATGACGGGTTTCGAGCGCAGCAGAAGGTCTTCAACGTGTTCCGGTCCGGAGCCGGCCGCTCCCGTGGCCGGTCCCTCGAAGTCGCGCTGACGGAGCGGGAGCTCAACGGCTTCCTCTCGCGCCATCTGGCCGCGGCGCCGGAGTTTCCGCTGACGTCCAGCACCGTCAGGCTGCTCGGCGACGGACGGGTCGAACTGAAGGGACGACTGGCACTTCGCCACGTCATGCCGCGACCCGAGCTCCTCCTGCCGACCGCCTGGCTCGATCGCCCCGTCTGGCTCCACGTCCAGGCGCGCGTCAGCCTCGAAGTGGAGGCCGCTCGGGGGCACCGGCGCTACCTTCGCCTCGACGTCGAGCGCTTTGCGCTCGGCCGTCAGTGGCTGCCGGGAGTCGTGGTTCGCCCGCTACTGAGCGGCGGCGTCCACGACCTCTTCCGCTGGCCGCTTCCGGCGGCCGTCGAGGCGATCACGATCGACAGCGAGAAGGTCGTGGTCAGGACCGCTTCGTGACACGCACATAACGAAGCTGCAGATCGTAGATCAGCTCCTCGAGAATCTGACTCTCTTCACCCGACCGGTTGCCCTCGGTCTTCTCCCGGAGCAGAACGAGCAGGTCGATCGCGTCGGCGGCCTGGGCCAGATCCATCTGGCGCTGGCCGGTCACCGGGTCCGGCGCGTCACCCAGCGCGACCACCGCCGAGCTCGCGAGCATCATGAACAACCCGGCCAGACTCCGATCCGGCCCCGACGCCGGATCCGCGGGAGCAGACGGTGGCGCAATGGACGGCGCCGCGCTCGACTGGACACGCGGCGGTGGCTCGGGAGCCGAAGCGGCCGGGCGAGGCAGCTCGTCAGCGTCCTGCCGCCTCCGCCGGTCGGTGACCTTGAACGTGTCCTCGGGCTCGTTCGGCGCCATCGGGCCGAGCCTAGCACACGCGAAAACCCTTGTTGTATAATCGCTTAGCCCCAGGAACGGACATGACCGAGTCCCCCGGTGTTCTCTTTGAACGGCTCCTCGACATCATGAAACGCTTGCGCGCCCTCGACGGCTGTCCGTGGGACCGTGAGCAGACGCGGGAATCGCTCAAGCCCTACCTGATCGAAGAAGCGTACGAAGTCCTGGAGGCGATCGAGTCCGGCGCCGCCGGTCCGCTGCGCGAAGAGCTCGGTGACCTTTTGTTCCAGGTGATCTTCCACGCACGGCTCGGCGAGGAGCTCGGCGAGTTCACGATGGACGACGTGCTCCGTCATCTCATCGACAAGATGATCGGCCGTCACCCCCACGTGTTCGGCGATGCGTCGGTCGCCACGCCGAAGGAAGCCCTCACGCAGTGGGAAGCGATCAAGCAGCGCGAGGCCGACGCCCGCGGGCAACGGCGCTCGGTGCTCGACGGCGTGCCGCGCGCGCTGCCGTCGTTGCTGCGGGCACAGCGCGTCCAGAACAAGGCCGCGCGCGTCAACTTCGACTGGCCCGATGCGCGCGCGGCGTGGGAAAAGGTCGAGGAAGAAATCCGCGAGGCCGCGCAGGCACTCGCCTCGGGCGATGCCGGACGCATCAGAGAGGAGCTGGGCGACGCGCTCTTTTCGCTCGTGAACGTGGCCCGCCTGTCGGCGCTCGACGCCGAAGAGGCGCTGCACGGCGCGATCGAGAAGTTTCGCCGGCGCTTCACCGACATGGAAAAGGAGCTGGTCGCGCGCGGCAAGTCGGTCGCCACCGTGGCACCCGATGAGCTCGAGCGCTCGTGGGAGGCGGCCAAGGCCCACGAGCGCCGCGAGAAGAAACCATGAGACTCCGGATCGGCCAGACATCCATCGCGATCGAGCGCGGTGACATCACCGACTGGGAGGTCGACGCGATCATCAACGCGGCGAACTCCACGCTGGCGATGGGCACCGGCGTCGCCGGCGCCATCAAGCGCAAGGGCGGCGTCATCATCGAGGAAGAGGCGATGCGGCAGGGTCCGGTGGAAGTCGGCGAGGCCGTGCTCACCACCGGCGGCAACCTCGCCGCCACGCACGTGATCCACGCCGCGGTCATGGGGCCCGACCTCAAGACGGACGGACCGCAGATCGCGGCGACCACCCGCGCCGTCCTGGCGCTGGCCGCCAAGCATCGCATCACGTCGCTGGCGCTGCCCGCGCTCGGGACCGGGGTCGGCCACGTGCCGCCGGCCACCTCGGCCGACGCGATGCTCAACGCGGTCGTCGCCCACCTCAAATCGGGCCCGACGGGCCTCAAGCGTGTGATTTTCGTGCTCTATCAGGACGACGCGTACCGGGCCTTTACCGATACGTTGAAGCGCCTGGGTGGGGTACAGTAAAAAGTTACGATGGCCCAGCAAGTGAAGCTCGGGCAGCCTGTGAATCGGCGCCTCGGGGACCTCCTCGTCGCCGATGGTCTGCTCACCGCCGAGCAGCTCAAGAAGGCCCTCGCGGAGCAGAAGGGTTCCCCCGAAAAAATCGGCACGGTCCTCATCCGCCTGAACCTCATCAACGAGGACCAGCTGATCGGCTTCCTGTCGCGGCAGTACGGCGTGCCCTCGATCACGCTCGCGCAGCTCGACATCGATCAGGACGTCCTCAAGCTCGTGCCGGCCCCCATCGCGCGGAAGTACGAGGTGATCCCCGTCCGCAAGATGGGGAACTCGCTCGCGCTGGCGATGGCGGATCCGACGAACGTCTTCGCCCTGGACGACATCGCGTTCATGACGAATCTACAAGTGTTGCCGCTGGTGGCGTCGCAGACGGCGATCAAGAAGGCCGTCGACCGCAACTACGACTCCAAGACCGACGCGATCACCAACGTCCTGTCGGACATGCAGACCGACCTCGCGAACGTCGAGGTCGTCGAGGAAGGCGAAGAAGGCTCCAAGGTCGACATCTTCGAGCTGAAGGAGTCGGCTGACGAAGCGCCGGTCGTCAAGCTCGTGAACATGGTGCTCGTCGACGCGATCCAGAAGGGCGCCTCCGACAT
>QHSI01000070.1 GCA_003221515.1 Candidatus Rokuibacteriota bacterium | reverse complement strand
GGATGCCGAGACGATCGTGGACAGCGTGCCCGTGCCGCTCGTGCTCCTCGACACCGATCTGCGCGTCAGGTGGGCCAGCCGCTTGTTCTATGAGACGTTCCGGCTCACGCCGGAGGAGACGATCAGCCACTTCGTCTACGAAATGGGAACGGGCCGGTGGAGCCTCCCGGCGTTGCGGGCGGCCCTCACGGACGTGCTCGAGAAGAACGTCGGGTTTCGGGAGTTCCAGGTGGAGGACGACTCCGCCCGCGTCGAAGCCAAGGTGATGCTCTTGAACGCGCGCCCGATGCAGCTGGAACAGCAGCCCGGGCGCCTGATCCTTCTCGCCATCGACGACATCACCGCGAGGAAGAAGGCGACTCAGTAACCGCGGCCCTCCGAGTGAGGGCCGCTCCCGCAGTTTCTCCGAGAGGCGTGAAGAATGGCGTCGAGCTCTCAACCCGTCCTGGACGACCTCTGGGCCCGCCTACTGGAAGCGCTTTCCGGCCAGTTGGCGCCGGCGGTCTTCGATTCGTGGCTGCGGCCTTGCCGGCTCCTTGCCGTCGAGGGCGACCATCTGCGGATTGGCGCCCCGAATCCGTTCGCGCGTGGCTGGCTCATGCAGTATTACCTCCACGCCGTGCAAGGCGCGGCGGAGAAGTGCCTGGGGGGTCACCCGCAGGTGTCGATCGTCGTCGACAATGCCGCGACCACGGGGTGGGACCAGCCTGCGTCCACGACGCCGGCAACCTCACCAGCCGGTACGACCGAACGATTGAATCCACGCTACACCTTCGACACCTTCGTCGTCGGCTCATCGAACCAGTTCGCCCAGGCCGCCTCGCAGGCCGTCGCGGAGCTCCCGTCGCGTGCGTATAACCCTCTGTTCATCTATGGCGGCGTCGGTCTCGGCAAGACGCACCTGCTCCACGCGATCGGCCACCGGACGGTTCACCTGTTTCCCGGCACGTTGGTCGTCCATCTCTCGTCCGAGCATTTCACCAATGAGCTCATCGATGCGATCCGCTACGATCGCACGGCCGCCTTCCGCGCGCGCTACCGGACGATCGACCTCCTGCTGATCGACGACATTCAGTTCATCGCGGGCAAAGAGCGGACCCAGGAGGAATTCTTCCACACCTTCAACGACCTCTACGAGTCGCGAAAACAGATTGTCCTCTCCAGCGACTCTCCGCCGAAGAGTATTCCTGAAATCGAGGAGCGCTTGCGGTCGCGCTTCGAGTGGGGCCTCATCGCCGACGTTCAGCAACCGGACTTCGAGACCAGGGTCGCCATCCTCAAGAAGAAGGCGGGCTTCGAGCGCGCCCTACTGACCGACGATGTCGCCTACCTGATTGCGGGTCGAGTCAAATCAAACATTCGCCAGCTCGAGGGCTCGTTGACCCGGTTGATCGCGGTCGGTGCGATGACGGGTCGCGAGATGACCGTGGACCTCGCTCAGGAGGTCCTCTCGGACCTCTGGGGCGACGAAAAGACGATCATCTCGATCGAGCTGATCCAGCGGAAGGTTTCAGAATGCTTCGGGGTCAAGCTCTCCGAGCTGAAGGCCAAGGATCGGACGAAAGCCGTGGCCTTTCCTCGTCAGATCGCCATGTATCTTGCGCGGCAGCTCACTCACACCTCTCTTGCCGAGATCGGAGGCACCTTCGGCGGTAAGGATCACACAACGGTCCTGCACGCGGTCGGCAAGATCCAAGCCCTTCTGCGCGAAGATCCGGCGCTGCGGAAGACCATCGACGGGCTCATCCAGAAGCTCACCCTGTGATCCACTGGTCCGCCGATCCGCCCTCGTGCGCGGCGGCGAACCTCAGGTCTTCCGCACGTAAACCGCACCCGGCTGGTTCGCGCCGCAGCGCGTGCAGTAGATCCGTCCATCGGGCTCGAGCCGGTGGATCACGCCGAGACACGGAAAGCGGTCCTTGTCGCGGACGCAGAGCTCGACGACGTCGGGGACCTGGGTAAGAAGCGTCATTCCACGATCCTCCCGCGAAGACCGGTTGATGGTTGAGGCGCTCGGGCAGGTCTCCTGGCTTACGGATCGTCCTACTCCCCGCGCCTTCCCGGCCTCACGGCCAGTGGCCCCGTACGGGTTTCGTCCCCGATTACAGTGACGCGGTCGCGGCGGCTTCGCACCGCCTTCCCTGGGCCCTCATCGGGCACCCCAGCGCTGACGAGGCGACGATACGCAGGTTCTGGCCGGAAGACAACTCCGATCCCGCGCTTCAGAGGATGACGCTGCGTCCGAGGCGCGCAGCCTGCGCGGCCGCCTCGACCACGTCGAGCGCGCGCACACCCACCGCGGCGGGGGCGAGATTCGGCGCCTTGCCGGCACACGCGTCGAGAAACGCGGAGAGCTCGAGCCTCAGCGGTTCCTCGCCGTTCACCGGCAGCTCTTCCTTCCCCGTCTCCACCGCCTCCCAGGCGTCGCCGTGCCGGCGATGCTCTCCGAGATGCACGCTGACCGCATCGCCGTTGAAGTCTGCGACCAGCGCCCCATGCTCGCCGACGATCACGCACTCGCGCCAGCTGCCCGGGACGAAGTAGTTCGCCTCCACCGACACGGGGATGTCGCCGTAGTGCACCACTGTCCACGAGAGATCATCGAGGCCGCGGCCGAGATAGTCGCGCTGGATCGCGTCGACCCGCGTCGCATCGCGATCGAAGAGATAGGCGAAGAGGTCGAAGTAGTGGATCGCGTCGGCCTGCGTGACGCCCCCGTCGGCGCGCGGCCGCTTGAAGCCCGCGAAGCGCCCCGTGGCGTAACGGACGCGGCCGATGCGCCCGGCGCCGAGCGCCTCTCGTAGCGTGGCGGTCACCGGATGGAAGCGGAAGATGTGCCCGACCTGCACCAGGCGTCCGGCGACGCGTCCGGCGGCCTCTAGCTCGCGCCCCTCGGCCGCCGTGGCGGCCAGCGGCTTTTCGACGAAGCAGTGGCGGCCAGCCGCCAGGCACGCGCCGACGATCGCCCGATGGCTGTCCGCCGGCGTGACGATGTCTACCGCGTCGACGTCGGGGAGCGCCTCACGATAGTCGGCGGCCGCGCGGCTCGGGTCCAGGCCCTGGCGGCGCGCCCACGCCAGACGCTCGGGGGACGCGTCGGCGACCCAGACCGTCGCACCGAGCTCGCGCCACACCCGCAGGTGCTTCTCGCCCCAGCGGCCGAGGCCGACCAGGAGGACGTTCACGGCGTCTCAGTCGTGGAGGAGGTCGCCGCCCACGTCCTCGACGACTTCGTAGCGGAGCAGGCGACGTTGCATCCAGCGGATGGCCAGCAGGTCCGCGCACGACACGGCGGCGCGGCTCAGCAGACCGTACTTGGATCGTCCGAAGCGGCGCGGGCGATGGTTCACCGGCACCTCGATCACCCGGTAGCCGCGCATCTTCAGCATCGTCGGGATGAAGCGATGCAGGCCGCGATAGAGCACGAGCCCACGCAGACACTCGCGGCGAAACGCTCGGAACGTGCAGCCGCTGTCCTGGATGGTCTCGGCGGACAGCCAGTTGCGGATCCGGTTGGCGATTCGCGACGACACGCGCCGCACGAAGCCGTCGCCCTCGGCCCGGTTCACGCGCCAGCCGGTCGCGGCGTCCCAGTGATCGAGGTGCGAGAGCAGCGTCGGGATATCCCGCGGATCGTTCTGGAGGTCGGCGTCCATCACGACGATGCGGCGGCCGCGCGCCGCCTTGAGCCCGGCATCGGTCGCCGCCGTCTCGCCGCCGTTCGTCTTGAGCCGCACCAGACGCACGCGCTTATCGCTCTCGTGGAACGCGCGGACGACCTCGGCGCTACGGTCGCGGCTGCCGTCGTCCACGAACACCACTTCGAACGACACGCCGAGCTGATCGAGCACCGGGCACAGCTCGGCCCAGAGCGAGGGGAGACTTTCTTCCTCGTCGTAGACGGGGATGACGACCGAGAGGTCAGTCACCCGGCTGCTCTGCTCTGGGGCGGCGCCGGGGGGTGCCCTGCCACTCGTCCACGAGCGTCTGGGGGAGGTTGAGCCGGTCCAGCACCCGCGCGACCGTGTGGTTCACGATGTCGTCGAGGCCTTTCGGACGGTTGTAGAAGGCGGGCATCGGCGGCAGGATCACCGCGCCCATCTCGGCGAGCGCCAGCATGCACTTGAGGTGGCCGACGTGCAGCGGCGTCTCGCGCACGAGCATGATGAGCGGTCGGCCTTCCTTCAGCGTGACGTCGGCCGCGCGCGCGATCAGCGAATCGGTGTGACACGACGCGATGGCGCCGGCGGTCTTGATCGAGCACGGCGCGATCACCATGCCAGCGGTGCGAAAGGAGCCGGAGGCGATCGACGCTCCGATGTCGCGGATGTCGTAGTGGTGCGCCGCGAGGCTCTCGACGTCGGCCACCGTGTAGGCCGTCTCCTCGACGATCGTCCGCTTGCCCGGCGCGGAGATGACGAGGTGGGTCTGCACCTCGGGGTGCCCGCGAAGGATCTCGAGCAGGCGGATGCCGTAGATCGGGCCAGTCGCGCCGGTGATACCCACGACGAGCCGCTTCAGAGCCGGAACCTCTTCCGGAACACTTCCTCGCGGGTCTTCTGGTAGAGCACTTCCCACTCACGACTGCCCTCGGGCATCGGGCGCGAGTAGGAACCGAGGATCTTGCGCACCTCGCCGTCGATGGAGTCCGCGAGCTTCGCCTCCTCGGTCAGCGCGCGCATGATTTCGGTCCGGAGGTCGTCGGGCGCCCTGACGGTCACGCCCGCGGTGGTGCCGAGCTCCTTCATGATCAGGTCGGCGAGATAGAAGATGCGCTCGCGGCTGAGCCGCATCAGAGGATGAAGCCGCGATCGCGCGCGAGCTTCTCCTTGACCTTGCCGAGGAGGTGCCGGTAGTCGGCGGCGGAGTCCTTGATCTGCTTGGCGTGATCCATGAGGAGCTTGCGGGCGTCGGCGTCGAGCTGCTCCTCGGCGGCCAGGTTGTCGAGCACGACACTGCGGACCGCGGCGCGCGCGGCCTTCTCGTCTTTGATGTCGGCGATCTTCCGCAACGTCAGGCGCTTCACCACCGCGTCCGCCATGCGATCGGCAACTGCTGCGTGGCGTGACATACTCGCTTAGGCTACACGCGCGCGACTCAGAGTGTCAAGGAACGGGACCCGCGCACGAGGGCAGGACGAACGTCACGCGCGTGCCCAGCATCGGCACGCTGTCGACGCGCACCGCGCCCCCGTGCGCCTCGACGAGCGCCTTCACCACCGCGAGCCCGATGCCGGTGCCCGGCGCCACGCCCGCGACGTCCGGCGCGCGATAGTAGGGCTCGAAGACGCGCCCGAGCGCCTCGGCGGCGATGCCCCGCCCGGAATCGGCGACCTCGATCGCGACGACGCCGGCGAGCGCCTGCGCCTTCACCCGTACGGTGCTGCCGGCCGGCGAGTACTTGATCGCGTTCGAGATCAGGTTCGTCAGGACGCGCTCGACCGCGTCGGGGTCGGCGTCGACGGCGGGCAGCGCGGGCTCGCACTCGATCGCGATCGCGTGCGTCGCGGCGCCCAGACGAAACAGGTCGGCCGTCGCTTCAATGGCCGGCTCCAGGGCGAGCGGGACGCGGCACAGCGCTGGCGCCAGCCCGCGCTCGAGCCGCGAAAGGTCGAGCAGATCGCTGACGATGCGCCCGAGCCGCTTGGCCTCCGTCCACATGACGCTGGCCAGGCGCGTCACCTCTTCGGGCGGCAGGCGCCGCATCGCCAGCAGCTCGCTGAATCCCTGCAGCGAGGTCAGTGGCGTCCTCAGCTCGTGCGAGGCGATCGCGACGAAGGCCGTCTTCGCCCGATCGAGCTCCTCGAGCTCGCGCCGGGCGGCCGCGACCTTCTCGGCCAGCTCGGCGGCGAACTGCCGCTGCCGTGACGCGAGCCGCGCGTTCTCCAGGGCCAGCCCCACGTGCGCGCCGAGCGCCTCCAGCGCTGCGCGCTCCTCGAAGGAGATCTCCCCGCGCCGCTCGACGGCCAGCACACCGACCGCGCGGCCGCCCGCTACGAGGGGGGTCACGAACGCCCGGCACGCGCGGACGCCGCCGCCCACGTCGCCGACGAACGCGGGAGCGCCCCGCGCCAGAACTCGAGCGCCCACCGAACCGGGCACCACACGCTCCGCCCCCGCGACCACGAGCCGCTCGCCGTCGCGCGCCGCGAGCGCCAGATCGTCGACGGCCAGGCGCGCCGCGAGCGGGGCGCGCAGACGGGTCAATACCACGTCAAGCGTGACGTCGTCCGCCAGCGCTCGCTGGACGGCCACGAGTGTGTGGTATCGCTTCCGGTGTCGGTCGGCGCGCGTGTGCAGCGTCCCACTGACCGCGCCGGCGAGGGCCAGGACGCCGAGCGTCACCAGCCCCTCCGCGGCGTCCGAGGT
>QHSI01000005.1 GCA_003221515.1 Candidatus Rokuibacteriota bacterium | reverse complement strand
TGCGTCTTACCGCGTGGAGCCGGCGACCTCGCCGGCGTGTGCTTCCAGCACCGTGTCCACCATTCGATAGAGCTCACCCATCGCGACGGGCTTCGGCAGGACCGGCCGCCCGGCCTCCTGCAGGAAGCGGTGCGAGCCCGGGGTCAGCATGTCGCCGGTCATGAAGACGACGCGCTCGGCCAGCGCCGGACGATGACGCGCGATCCATTGCCAGACCGCCTCGCCGTCGATGTCCGGGAGCCGGAGGTCGAGCATCACGACGTCGTAGGTATCGCGCGCGAGCGACTCCAGGGCCGCGTGACCCGTCGCGGCCGCCACCGTTCGATGTCCCTGCAGCGTGAGGACCTCGACGAAGACCGAGCGAAGGGCAGGCTCGTCCTCGATCACGAGGATGTCGGCGGGGCGCGCCCGCCCGCCGCCGCTCGGCGTGACCTCGACCGCGCCGACGTGCTGTCCGATCGGCAGCTGGATGGTGAAGCGCGCGCCCGAGGTCGAGACGTTCTCGACGGTCATGCGCCCGTCGTGGGCTTCGATGATGCCGATACAGAGACTGAGCCCCAGCCCGGTGCCTTCGCCGACCGGCTTCGTGGTGAAGAACGGGTCGAACACCTGGCGGAGATGCTCGGGCGGGATGCCGGGGCCGTTGTCCTCGACCACGATCCTCACGCCCTTCCCGCTCTCCGCGGTGCGCACGGTCAGCACGCCGTCACGCCCGCTCGCGCTCATGGCGTGGGCCGCGTTCGTGAAGAGGTTGAGGAGCACCTGCTGCAGCTGGTATGGGTCGGCAGAGATCTTCGGCAGTGTCGACTCGAGCTCGGCGACGGCCCGCACGCGCTTGAGCGCGAGATCGGGCCCGTGGAGCTGAAGCGCGTCCCTGACGACCTCGTTGACGTCGAACCGGCGCCGCTCCGGCGGCCGTCGTCGCGCGAACGCCAGCAGCTCTCGGATGATCCGCGCGGCGCGGTTGCACTCACTCTCGATCGCGCCGGCGCGCTCGCGCGCCGCGTCGGGCAGCGCGCCGTTGGCGCGCAGCAGCTGGGCCGACATCAGGATCGTCGACAGCGGGTTGTTGAGCTCGTGGGCCACGCCGGACAGGAGCGTGCCGAGGGCCTTCAACTTGTCGGCCTGGATGAGCTGGTTTTGCGTCTGCTGCAGCTCGCCCAACCGCGCCTGCAGCTCGGTATAGAGGCGAGCCTTGTCGAGCGCGAGCGCCGTGTGGTGCGCGATGGTGGCGAGAACCCGACCTTCCTCGTCGCTCAAGCGGCGCGGGGCGTGGTAATAGACGGCCAGCACGCCGATGGGCTGATCGCGGACGCCCAGCGGCACGGCCACGCCGGACCGGATGCCGTGGGCGGTGAGGTGCGTGGGGACGGCGAAGCGGCGCTCGACCGCCAGGTCGTCCACCTGCACGAGCGTCTTCTTCACGAACGTGTAGCCCGCGAAGGAATCGGTCGTGGGCAGGATCGTGAGCGCGCCGATGGTGCCGGGCTGCCAGCCCACGCCCGCTTCGAGCCGCAAGCACCCGCCAGCGACGTCGAACAGGAACAGGCCGACGGCATCGGCGCCGAGCGCATCGCGCGTCAGGCGCATCGTCTCGTCCCGGAGCTCGTCCTCGGCGGTGATCTGGAGCAGGTGCTGCGCGAAGTCGTGGAGCTTCTCGTCGTGGCGCGCCCGCCGCGTCAGCTCGTCGAACGAGCGGCCGTTCTCGATCGCGACCGACGCCTGGGTGCCGAAGGCCGAGAGCAGCTCGACGTCGCCGGGCGTGAAGTCGCGCCGCAGCAGATAGAAGACCGACAGCGCGCCGTACACCTCACCGGTCTGGCCCAGGAGCGGGATGGCCAGGACCGACCGCAGGCCCTCGCTCCGCATCCGGGTGACCACGTCGTGGGGAAAGGGCACAGCCGGATCGTCTTCGAGCAGCGAGGTGAAGACGGCGCGCCGCTCGGCGACGGAGACGCCCGAGGCGCCCTGGCCCAGCGGCAACGCCAGACCGGATACGAGCGTGCTGCTGATACTGCCGGCGCGGCTCATCGCGATGAGCACGCCGCCGCGCGCGTCGTAGCGAAACAGGATCGCGCCGTCGGCCCCTGAGACCTCCAGCGCCTTGGTCGCGATCGTGTCGGCGATCTCCCGGAGGTCGAGGCTGCGGACCAGCGCCTGCCCCGCGCGATGCAGGACGTCGAGGTCCCGCTGGCGCGCCCGCGCTTCCCGGTAGAGCCAGACCTGCTCGCGCAGCAGGCCTACGAAGATGACGCCGACGCCGAGGGGCCGAGCGAACCCAGCGAGGTACCACGGAATGCTGTAGCGAAACGGGTGCAGCAGGAAGCCGAGCAATCCGAGGATCCAGAGGAACGCCGCGAGGAGGAAGTACCCACCGAACGGATCGCGCGCGGCGTAGCGGCGCAGACCACCCGACAGCGCCCACAGGCCCGCGGTGGCGAGCACGAAGTACCCGGCGCCGAGTCCGAACGGCGTGAAGCGCCCGCCCGCCACGGGCGGCAGAAGCGGCCACACGTGCAACACGGCGGTCATGAGGGCGCCGCTCAGGACAACCACCCCGGCCCCGATGGCGAGCTGGCCGCGGCCCGTCAGCGCGAAGCTCCGCTCGCCACAGTGCGCGGCCAGGCCGATGCCGACCAGGCCTGCGAAGTAGCTGAGGAAAAAGAAGTATGGCGCGATGCCCGCGTTGACGCCGGGGTTGGCCGGATAGTCGGGCTGGGCGAGGACGTGCGACAGCGCCAGCAGCGCGGTCAACCACAGGGTCGTCCCCAGGCCCGCGGATCGCGCGTCCTGGCGCAGCCGGTGACGCTCGAGACACAGATAGCCGATCCCGACGGCCACCAGCGCGAAGGGCACGTCGAAGATCGGCACCGCGTATGGCGTGGGAAAACGCGGCATCAGCGCGCCCCAGCCGAACCAGACCAGGCTTTCGTAGAGGGCGCCGACGGCCACGTAGAAGAGCACGACGAAGACGCGTCGACCGGGCACCATCGTCAGTTCCTTTCCTCGGCGTGGCCACGCTCGATGAGCTCGGCGACGATCGGGGCGCTCAGTCGGCGCGGCAACCAGGGTTGTCTGGCCGCCACCATGCGAACGGCTTTGGCGAGATCGCGCGACAGGTCACCTTCGGCCAGATGCCCCCATGCGCCGCAGCGCACGGCCTCCAGGAGCAGGCCGGTCGATGCGCGCCGGTGGCCGAGCAGGACTACACCCGTGTCCGGGCTGAGATGCTTCAGGGCCGGCAGCGTCGCCAGCGTGTGACGCGGGGAGCACGCAGCATCGAGCAGCAGCACGCTCGGTCGATAGCGTCGAAGCAGCCGGTGGGCCCCGGCAAGCGAGACGCCCCGGCTGGCGATGTGCTGCTCGGCGAGGATCGTCTGGCAACGCAGACGCAGCGCGGCGCCCGCAGCGATGACGATTGACAGGTTGACTTGGCTGGTCTTCGGGGCGTCGGCTCGCGTCACGGCATAGCATTGATGCCACGAAGCGACGGCCGGGAACAATCGGACCTGGGTCTATCCGACCTTTGTCTGAGGCGTGGTGGAGCGGCCTACGGCGACTGCGAGTTCCAGGCGCGTGGACAGCCCGAGTTTCCTGAAAATGCTCGTCATGTGCGTCTTGACGGTTTTGACGGAGATGGTGAGCCGGCGCGCGATGTCCTTGTTGGCGGCGCCGGCGGCCACGAGGTTAACAAGCTCGCGTTCGCGCGCCGTCAGCTGCTCGCCGCCGGCGAGGCCGGGCGTCGTCGCGGGGCGCAGCGCGAGCTCTTCGATGAGTCGCACCATAACACGCCGGCACACCCAAATCTCGCCGGCCTCGACGAGTTGGACAGCGCGTCGCAGCAGGTCCGGAGGCGTGTCGCGCGGACAGAACCCCGCGGCCCCGGCCTTCAGCGCGTCGACGGCGACGGCGTCGTCGTCGGCACCGGCGAGCACGATCGTTTTCGCCAGGCCGCTCAGCGCCGAGATGGTCGCTAGGCCTCTCTCATCCGGGCTCGGCCCGAGATCGAAGAGGATGACCGACGGCAGCGATGCCGCCATCCGCTTCGGCAGATCGTCGCCGGCGGCAATGGTCGAGATCGGCCGCGAGCCATTTCCGGAACGAAGGCTCTGGAGCAATCGACGGCAGTAGGAAGCGTCGACGCCGGCGATCGCGACGGAACCGCGAGGGGCCCGGAATGCTGTTCCAGCGCTCATCGGACTTAGGTCAGAGCAACAGGGGTGCCACACCGGGAACACCGTATAATTTCGGTCTTCTCGGTTCATGACGGTGCCGATACCGGATAGCTTTGAGCCACGACCCACCAGGAGCCGGTCGGCGATCATCCATCCAGCAGTCGTCCACCCGGCCTGAAATTGCCCTTGACTGCGACCGCTTTCGCCTCGTAGGTGCTGTCTCGTTTTCTAACTGCAACCGTTCGGGCCCGCGGAGCTGCAGGAGACTCCGGCTCGATCCCTCGGCATCAGTTCTCGAAGCTCGCCGCTCACAACTACGTCGACTCTGCCGCGTACACGCGTCTATCGAGGTCGCGTGCCCTCACGGGGAGTGTTTCACAGTTCTGACGCGATTCGGATCCGCCCGGGAGCAAGGAGGCCGACCATGGTGCAGCCGCGGTTCTGGAAACCTGATGTAAAGGTGCGGGAGCGGCGAGCGAACTGGTACATCAGGGGCGGCGTCCCATCGAAAAAGGCGGTGGAGCCGCAGATCGCCCTGTTCAACGCCGGCAAGGGCGTAGGGCATTGGTTCGAGGACGACACGATCTACGGCATGTGGGAAGAGCTGCTGCAGACCTCCGATCCAAAGGCGTACGATGCGCAGCTGCGCAGGATCGGCAACTACAAGTTCGAGAACTTCGAGGTCATCCCGCTCTTCGACGTGCACATCGAGGTCGTGGTGAACCCCAAGATCATCAATGACTGGCCCTTCTCCGGCTGGGACGGCGGGGACCTCGGCCACACCTTTCTCATCAGTGCGTGTACGCAGGAGAAACCCTGTAAGTAGGCGGAGGGCGGGCCGGATACGGATCCCCGGACTCTTCGAGGCCATCAGCCGCCCCACGGATAATCGCGGTTTACATCGGTGAGGCCGTCGGTGTACGAGAAGACCGGGAGGCTGCTGTGGCGAACTCCGTGGGGCCCGGGCCGGCGCAGTGGATCGACGACCTGTCGCCGGTCGGGCCTGCCGACTGGAGCGACGACCGGGCGGCCCACCTGCTCGAGCGCGCGGCGTTCGGCGCTACCTCCGAAGAGGTCGAGCGGCTCGCCCGGATGACGCCCCAGGCGGCGGTCACGTCGCTCGTCGCTTACCAGACGATCGACAACCGCCACCTCAAGCCGTTCGAGCATTCCGGCGTCCACGATCGAAGCCTCGAGCCGTTTCCCGCCAGCCGCCCCGCCGCGACCGATCTCGCCAAGGCCACCGGCGAGGCGCTCGGAGTGCGGGTCAAGCCGGACGGCAACCGACGCCTGCAGGCCGTGACCAACAAGTTTTTCTACTGGCTGCGCGCGAGCCGCCTGGAAACGAATCGGGTCGCGTACTGGTGGGCCGAACGGATGCTGACGAGCCCCCGGCCGCTCGAAGAGAAGATGGCGCTCTTCTGGCACGGCCACTTCGCCACGAGCGAGGAGAAGGTGCGCGACTACCGCAAGATGCTGCGGCAGCTCGAGCTGTTCCAGAAGCACGCCACCGGGAACTTCCGCGACCTGCTCATCGGTGCGGCCCGGGACCCGGCGATGCTGGCGTTCCTCGACGCGGGCGTGAACGTCAAGGGCGCCCCCAACGAGAACTTCGCCCGCGAGATCATGGAGCTGTTCACGATGGGGGTGGGCCACTACAGCGAGGCCGACATCCGGGAGGCCGCGCGCGCCTTCACCGGCTGGAACTTCGCGGACCTCGCCTTCGTGGTCAACCGCGCGCAGCACGACGACGGCGACAAGACCGTGCTGGGTCGCCGAGGCCGCTTCGATGGCGTCGGGGTGATCGACATCATCCTCGCCCAGCCGGTGACCGCTGAGTTCGTCGCCTCCAAGCTCTATCGCTTCTTCGTGCGTGAGGCGTTGTCGCCGGCGCTCCGGAGCCGGCTCGGCGCCGTGCTCCGCGACAATCGCTACGCGATCGCGCCGCTGCTGCGGACCATCTTCCTGTCCCGGGACTTCTATAGCCCGGCCTCCTACGCCACGCGCATCAAAAGCCCGGTGGAGCTGGCCGTGTCGACGTACAAGAAGCTGGGGCTGACCGAGATCCCGGGCGTGCCCGACTTCAACGAGGTCACCTCCTCACTCGGCCAGCAGCTCTTCCGTCCGCCCACCGTGGCCGGATGGGCGCAGGGACGCAGCTGGATCACCCCCGGCCTGCTGATCGAGCGCGGCAACTTCGCGCGAGGCGTGCTCTTCCCGGACATCAATTTCATCCCGCCCGACCGCTATCCGCCCGACGAGACGATCCGGATCGTGAGCGAGCGCATCGCCCAGGGGCTCGACGTCACGAGCGCCACCAAGCCCGGCACCAGCAAGACCGGTAGCGGCGAAATGACGGCGATGTCCAACATGCTGGCCGACCGGGACGAGGATTTCAACACGCGCTACGCCAGTTACCGGGGCTGGCAAATGGCCATCGAGAAGGTGAAGCCGATTCCCCGACGGACGGCGCCCATCGACCTGACCGCAATGGTCAGCGCCAACCGACTCCGGACCACCGCGGAGGTCGTCGACTACTTCGGGCGCCGGTTCCTCCGGCTGCCCCTCGAGCCCGATCTGCGCGCGCGCCTCGTCGGCTTCCTCGACGCCGAGCTCGGCACGAGCCAGGTGAGCGTCGCGGCGACGTACATGGAAGACTCGCTGCGGATGCTTCTGCACCTCATCATGAGCACACCCGAGTATCAGCTCGGCTGAGTGCCCGCAGAGGGAGGCCATGGATCACTGGGAATGTTCGCGGCGACAGCTCCTGAAGGCGGGGCTCGGCACCGGCCTGGCCGGCGCCCTCGGCATGCCGGCATTCTTCGAGCGAACGGCGACGGCCCTGGCCGCCGAGGCCCTGGCCAGCGATCGAATTCTCGTAGTCCTCGAGTTGTCGGGCGGCAACGACGGCCTCAACACCCTCGTGCCCTACGGCGACGACGCCTACTACCGGCACCGTCCCACGATCGGTCTACAGGCGCCGCGGCTACGAAAGATCGACGACCTCTACGGCTTCAGCCCCGGGATGGCGGGCTTCGAGCGCCTCTACAAAGAAGGCCGTCTCGCGGTCCTCCACGGCTGCGGCTACGACAACCCCTCCTTCTCCCACTTCTCGTCAATGGCGTTCTGGCACACCGCCGCCCCCAACCATGGCGAGGAGTACGGTTGGGTTGGCCGGCTCGCCGACCGGCTCCGCCCTGGCGGCGCGGCAAATTTTGTGGTGAACATCGACACGACCCAATCGCTCGCGGTGCGGAGCCGGGATCACACGCCAGTCGTTTTCGACGACCCGGAGCGGTTCAGCCGCAAGGGATTCTTCCAGGAGCTGCCGCTATTCCAGCACGTGGCGGCGGCGTCTGGCGACGCGAATCCATCGCGGAAGTACGTGCTCGACGTCGCCCGGAGCGCGCGGGACGCCTCGGCGTTGGTCCGGGAGGCGTGGGCGCGCTACAGCTCGCCGATCGACTACGGGATCGCGCCTGTAGACCTGCCGAAGGTCGCGGCGCTCATCGCCGCCGGATTGCCGACGCGCCTGTACTACGCTTCCTATCGTCACAACGCCTTCGACACCCACGTGCACCAGGGCGACCTCCACGCCCGGCTACTCACCTATGTCTCGGATGCCGTGTCGGGGTTCCTGCGCGACGTCGAGCGGCTCGGCCGGGCTGACCAGGTGGTGATGATGATCTTCTCCGAGTTCGGCCGGCGCGTCCCCGAGAACACGAGTCTCGGCACGGACCACGGCACCGCCAATCTCATGTTCGTCGTCGGCGAACCCGTCAAGGGCGGACACTATGGCCAGCCGCCGAGCCTCACCGAGCTCGACGCCGGCGACAACCTCGTCTACACGACCGACTTCCGCCGCGTCTACGCCACGGTCGTCGAAGGCTGGCTCGGCTACAGGCGGACCGAGGAGCTGCTGCGCGGACGCTTCGAGCCGTTTGCGTTGTTCGGCTGATGCCGGAAGCGTCACTTTTGGTGACATGCGCGATAGACTGGTCATGGGCGGATGAGACGCCCACGCCGGGCTGGTCCAGCGCCATGCGGTGCAGCGGCGGCTCCCGTTAGAATGCCGCGACTGGAGCCACCGGGGGATCTCGGGGGTGGTCTCCGTCTCATCCGCCTCTCAGTTCGGGGGCAAGTCGGGGTTGGTGATAGCGCCGGCGTCCGGTGGTGACGCCGTGTTCACCCTCCCAGGAAGGACACGATATGAGACTCGGCGTGGTGTTCCCCCAAACGGAGATCGGCTCGGACCCTGCGGTGGTCCGCGACTACGCCCAGGCCGCCGAGGGTGCCGGCTACGATCACCTGCTCGTCTTCGATCACGTGCTGGGCGGAAAGCTGGAGCGCTTCGACAAGCTCGGTCGCCGCCCGCCCTACACCGACGAGAGCCCCTTCCACGAGGTGTTCGTTCTGTTCGGGTACCTGGGCGCCTGCACTCAGCGTCTCGAGCTCGTCACCGGCATCGTCATCCTGCCCCAGCGCCAGACTGCGCTGGTGGCCAAGCAGGCCGCTACGGTGGACGTCCTCACCGGCGGACGCTTGCGCCTCGGCGTGGGTATCGGCTGGAACCATGTCGAGTACGAGGCCCTGAACGAGGACTTCCACACGCGGGGCCGCCGCGTCAGCGAGCAGATCGCCGTCATACGGAAGCTCTGGACCGAGCCGGTGGTGACCTTCAAAGGCTCGTATCATCACCTCGATCGGGCCGGCATCAACCCGTTGCCCGTCCAGCGCCCCATCCCGGTGTGGATGGGCGGCATGGCCGAGCCCGTGCTCAAGCGGGTGGCCCAGATCTCCGACGGCTGGTTTCCCCAGTTTCAGCCCGGCGACGAAGCGAGCCACACGCTCGGTCGCGTACGCGCGTACATGAAGGAGTCGGGCCGCCCGCTCTCGGCGGTGGGGATCGAGGGACGCTTCTCGTATGGGATCGGCGGCCCGACCGAATGGGAGAAGCGAGCCCGGGAGTGGCGCGACCTCGGTGCCACGCACCTCTCGGTGAACACGATGGGCGCAGGCCTCTCGCCGCGCGGCCACATCGACGCGATCCTGAAAATGAAGCCGGTGCTCGACGGCGTTTAGCGGCCGGGCTCGATCAGCCGAGCCCGCCCATCTGGCAGACGATCCGCCATTCGGCCGCTGAAACTGGCTGGACCGACAGGCGCGGGAGCCGGGCCAGCGTCATGCCGGCGAGGCGCTTGTCCGCCTTGATCTGGTCGAGGCTGACCGGTGTCGGGACCTTTCGCTGCGCGGCGACGTCGATGGCGAGCCAGCCGGAGTCGGTCGAATCCGGATGCGCCTCCGCGATCACCTTGACGATGCCGACGATCGCGCGCTCCTTGCCGGTGTGGTAGAAGAACGCCTGCTCGCCCTTCTTCATGGCGCGCAGGTTGTTCTGGGCCGAGAAGTTGCGGATGCCTGTCCACTCCGCCCCTTCACGCCCCTTCGCGACCTGCTCGGCCCACGACCACTCGTCAGGCTCGGACTTCAGGAGCCAATACGCCATCGCGACTCCATCCTCGTTGTCGTCCGTCCGGCGAGCTCATGCCTTCAGCTGATCACGGATCGGAAGGCGGCGGATTCTCTTGCCCGTCGCCGCAAAGATCGCGTTGCACAACGCGGGTGGGATCGGCGGCACGCCCGGCTCGCCCACGCCTCCCATCGGCTTGCGGTAGTCGCCGGGAATGATGTGCACGCGAATGTCCCGCGGTGCCTCGGCCATGCGGGTCACCTGGTAGGAGTTGAAGTTGTCCTGCTCGACACGCCCGCCCTTGAAGCTGATCTCGCCCAGTGTCGCGATGCCGACGCCCATCACGCACGCACCTTCCATCTGCGCTCGCACGCGGTCCGGATTGACGCACGCCCCGCAGTCCACCGCCATGTCCACCCGGGGGATCGTCAGCATGCCCTTGTCGTCGACGGCGACCTCCACGACCGCCGCGATGTAGCTGACGAAACTGTAGTGCGCCGCGATGCCGAGGGCGCGCCCTTTCGGCAGCGTCTTGCCCCAGCCGGCTTCGCGGGCGGCGACCTCCGCGACGCGCCGCAGTCGGCCGGTGTCCACCGGATAGCGTTCCGGCGATTCACCGTGATTCCAGGTGTCACTCAGCATTTCCGGGCTCACCTGGCGTGCGGGCCCGATCACCTCCAGGAGGAAATCCTTGGGATCACGGCCGGCGGCGGCGGCCAGCTCGGCGACGAACGACTGGACCGCGAACGCGTGCGGAATGTTCGAGACCGATCGGAACCAGCCGATCCGGGTATGGGCGGTCGCCTCCGGATTCTCGATGCGGACGTTGGGGATGGCGAACGGCACGTTGATGACGCCCATACCGAGCTCGAAGGGCGCCTCGTTCTTCGCCGCGGGATTGAACGTCGAGATGATGGTCGGCGCCACGCTACGGTGCAGCCAGGCGACCGGCTTGCCCCGCGCGTCGACGCCGGCCTCGAGGTGCTCGACCGACACCGTGTGGTAGTAGCCATTGTGCAGGTCGTCGTCGCGCGTCCACGTCACCTTGACGGGCTTTCCGTCCACCGCCTTGGAGAGCACCGCGGCTTCGATGGCATAGTCCGGCTTGGACTTGCGCCCGAAGCCGCCACCGAGCAGCGTGACGTGCACGATCACGTCGTCGGCTGACATACCGAGACGCTTCGCCACCAGATCACGTGCTGCTTGCGGGGACTGGAAGCAGCCCCACACCTCGCACTTGCCGTTCGTGATGCGCACGGTCGCGGCGGGCGCTTCCATGGTCGCGTGGGCGAGGTGAGGGATGTAGTACTCGGCCTCGAGCCGACGCGCGGCGCCGGCCGCGGCGGCAGCGAAGTCCCCGTCGTTGCGCACGACCTTGCCCGGCTTGTGCGCCGACTCCTCGAGCGTCGTCTTGAAGGCCACCGAATCGTAGCCGGCATTCGGGCCGTCGTCCCACGTGATTTTGAGCGCCTGGCGGCCCTGCATGGCCGCCCAGGTGTTTCGGGCGATGACCGCCACGCCACCAAGGGGATTGAAGTGAGCCGGAGGCGGACTGTCCTCGATCTGCACGACCTTCTGCACGCCCGGCACTTTGAGCGCCTCGGTAGCCTCGAAGCTCGCTACCTTGCCGCCGTACACGGGGGGACGCGCCACGACGGCGTACAGCATCCCGTCGAGCCGGGTGTCGATGCCGTACTGGGCCTTGCCGCTCACGATGTCGCGGCCGTCGACCAGCTTCAACTGACCTTTGCCAATGTACCGAAACTGCTTCGGATCCTTGAGACGCAGCGTCTCCCGCGCCGGGACGGGCCGACCGGCGGCGGCCTTGGCGAGCGATCCGAACCCGAGGCGACGGCGCGTCGGACGATGCACGACCTCGTGGTTCTTGGCTTCGACTTCGCTCACGGGCACTTTCCAGCGCTCGGCGGCGGCCGCCTCCAGCATCGTGCGCGCCGCGGCGCCGCAGCGACGCATGGGCTCGAAGAAGTGCCGCGTACTGCGCGAGCCGTCGGTGTCCTGGTTGCCGAATTTCTTCTCGTCGCCGGGCGCCTGCGCAATGCGCACGCGCTTCCAGTCGGCCTCGAGCTCGTCGGCGACGATCATCGGCATGCCGGTCCTGACGCCCTGCCCCATCTCCGAACGGTGGCAGACGATCGTGACGGTGCCGTCCACGGCGACCGACACAAACGCTAGCGGGTTGTCGACCCAGCCATTGGGCATCCCGTCCGCGCCGTACTTCTTGGCCTCCTGCGCCCCTCCCGCCGATCGATATCCCACAGCGAGCACGAGCCCGCCGAGGGCCGAGACCCCTTGCAGAAACCGGCGACGGCTCACGTTGGCGACGATCAGGGGCCTCTCGACGGATGCCGCGGCGTCCAAACGCGTCGTGCGCGCGACTGGCGCGCTCATTGGGTTCCTCCCCGCTTCGCCACCGCCTGCTTGATGGCGGCGCGGATACGGGTGTAGGTCCCGCAGCGGCAGATGTTGCCGCTCATGGCCTCGTCGATCTGGGCGTCGGTGGGTTTGGCGTTATGGGCGAGCAGCGCGGCAGCGGACATGATCTGCCCGGCCTGGCAATAGCCACACTGGGGCACGCCCAGGTCGACCCACGCCGCCTGCAGCGTCTTACCCACCGGCGCGTTGCCGATCGCCTCGATGGTGACGACCTTCTTGTTCGCCGCCGTCGAGATCGGAGTGACGCAAGAGCGCACGGCCTGACCGTCGAGGTGCACGGTGCAGGCGCCACAGAGCGCCATCCCGCAGCCGAACTTCGTGCCCGTGAGACCCAGCTCGTCTCGGAGTGTCCACAGCAGGGGGGTCTCGCCAGGCAGGTCGATATTCTGCCGCTTGCCGTTGATCTCGAGTGGGATCATTGCGGCTCTCCTTCCGTCGTCAAGTCCGACCACAGGCGCGAGTCGCGCGCCGATGAGCGGGACGATCTGCCGGAATAGGAGTCGTGTCAAGTAGCTTCGGCAAGCGACCGTGGTCGAGGAATCCGAGCGTCGCACGAGGGGGTGGACAAAATCTCGGGGACGCACGAGGATAGCGCACCGGAGGAAACCATGAAAGGCGTCGTCTTTCTCGGAGATCGAAAGCTCGAGCTCAGAGAGTTCCCCGATCCGACACCCGGTCCCAGAGACGTGATCCTCGAGATCAAGGCGTCGGGCATGTGCGGTAGCGACCTGCACAACTATCGCGCCTCGGCCCAGCCGGCCGGGGCCGTGACCGGCGGCATCAAGCGGGAGGCCGGCATGATCGCCGGCCACGAGCCCTGCGGCATCGTCGCAGCGGTGGGCGCCGGGGTCACCGAGCGGGAGGCCCGGGTCGGCCAGCGCGTGATGGACCACCACTACGACGGCTGCGGCACCTGCAAGCATTGCCGGGCGGGGTGGACGCAGATGTGCCTCGCGGGCACGGTGGTCTTCGGCTCGGGCGGCCACGGCGGCCACGCGAAATACATGAAGGTGCCGGTGGCGACATTGGTGCCGCTGCCGGACTCGCTCTCCTTCGTGACGGGCGCGGCGGTTTCTTGTGGTACCGGCACCGCCTGGGGCGCGCTGAAGCGGATAAATCTACAAGGCGGAGAGACGATCGCGATCTTCGGCCAGGGCCCGGTGGGTTTGTCAGCGACGCAGTTCGCCGTCGTCATGGGCGCACGCGTCATCGCCATCGATGTGGCACCCGAGCGGCGCAAGCTGGCCCAGGCGTTCGGCGCGCACGAGGTCATCGATCCCAAGGCGGGCGACGTGGTGGCGGCGATCCGCAGCCTGACGCACGGTGAGGGGGCGCACAAGACGCTGGACGCCTCCTCGGCGCCGGACGCCCGCGCCGCGGCCGTGCGCACGGTGCGCTCGTGGGGCACGGCCTGCTTCGTCGGCGAGCGCGGCCAGGTGACGTTGGACGTGAGCCCCGATCTCTTGCGACGGCAGGTGACCCTCGTAGGGTCCTGGACGTTCTCGAAGCAAGGTCAGGCCGAGTGCGCCGAGTTCGTCGCCGACCGGCAGGTGGACGTGGAGAAGCTCTTCACGCACCGCTGGAGGCTCGAGCAGGCGGAAGAAGCCTACAAGCTCTTCGACACGCAGACGACGGGCAAGGCGGTCATCCTGCCGTCCTGAGTCTCTCGAAGACCCGCGACCCCGAGCTCCGCCAGCTTCTTCCGTCCGCCCGCGGTGACCGTCAGCGCTCGGCTGTCCGGGATGCGCGCGATCCAGCTGCGCTCGAGAAAGGCCTGCGCGAGGCCCGCGCCCACGGCGCCGGAGATGTGCGGCCGGCGCACTCTCGCTCATCGACTTCCCAAGCCTCGCGTCCTATGAGCGGTATCGTGAGGCGTTGGCGGCCGATCCAGAGCACGTTGAAGTGGCGCGCCGGGCCGGACAAGCCGGCGTGATTCTCGTCGAGGACCGATCCTTCCTTCAACGCGTATCGTAGGCCGCTACGGCGGCGCCGCTGGGCTTACGGCTTGGCGGTCGCCGCCGGCTCGCCGAGCGAGAGCATCAGGCGATTGGCCCAGTTGAAGAAGGCCGCGGCGTGGATGACGTCGGCGATCGCCAGATCGTCGAGCCCTGCGCGACGCAAGCGGTCGACGTGCTCCGGCCCGAACGCGCTCGGCGTCGCGGTCAGCGCGACCGAGGCCGCGACGATGGCATTCCAGCGTTCGCCGAGATCGGCGGTGACGCCAGCGTCGAGCAGGCGGTCGACGTCGGCCTCGCGCTTCGAGTAGGTCGCGGCGTGGCGCGCATGCACCGAGGCACAGTAGAGGCACCCGTTGAAGCGGGACGTGGCGGCGGCGGCCAGCTCGCGCTCCGCCCGTGGCAGGCCCGCATCGGCGTTGTAGAAGATGTCCTTGTCGGTTCGCGTCCTGGCCTCCAGCGCGTCGGGATCGCGGGCGAGGAGGCGGAAGTACGGCGATTTCACGCGCGCGGCGTCCACCAGACTCGCCATGTGGCGCTCGGTCATCTCATCGGCGGCGAGCGGCTCGAGCCACGGGAGCCAGTCGAGCTGGGCCCGGGTGAAGGCGGTCGGAGTCGTCATGTCGGGACCTCGCGCATCAAGGACGGCCGGCCAAGGTGCGCAATCCAACGATCACTCGGATCTGGAAGGACAGGAAGGCGACGATCTGGGAGAGCGTCACGATGTCGGTCGTGGACCAGCCGGCATCCAGCAGCGCTTGCAGCGCCGCCGGCGCGGCGTCGCGCGGGTGGAAGACGAGCATATGCGTGTGCTCGAATGCCGCGGCGAGGCGCGGACCGAGTGTCCGTCGGATCGCCGCTCCCACGCGATAGCTCGAGCCGGCGGTATCCTCGCGGCTCAGCGGCCCCGCCGGGTAACGGCCATAGGGGCCGTTGGTCCTGGCCTCCTTGACCGCCGCGTCAATGGCTTCCTTCAGCGCTGCCGAGGCTCCGCTCTCGGCGAGGCGCTCGGCATAGCAGTCCGCGATCGCCGTGGCCCCATGCACGCCGGCGACGAATGCGCCGACCGCGAAACGCTCCTGCGCGGAGACGTTGCCTGGCGACTCCGGCGCGAACAACGCCCGGTAGGTCGCCTGCGCGTGAGCCCGCGCTTCCGGTCTCCGGGCGCGGATCGCATCCAGGGGAGATCCCGGCGTGATCCCGACCAGCGCATCGATGACGTCGGCGTCTGTTCGCACGCCTCGCGGCTCAGTGGTCACGCGACACGCCGGACTCCCGCCGCGTGCCGTCCCCAGCCGAGCGCGGGCGCCACCACCTCGGCGACCAGCTCGATCGATCTGAGGATGTAGGGATGCGGCGGATCGATCGAATGCACCTGAACCGCGACGTCCGTTGCCCGGGCGAGCGAGCTGTCCGTCTGGAGCGAGGCGATCACCTTGTCCGACGTGCCGAGATGAACATCCATGGCGGTGATCATCGCGTCCAGCCCCGTTCCGTCTCCGGTCGCGCGGCCCAACCTGGCCAAGCGCGCGCGATGACGCCCCAGCCCGACTTCGGCGAGACGCTGGGCTTCCTCGTTGTCGTCGGCAACGAACACGGTGCGCGAAGCGAGGATGCGCGGCTCGCGGCCCTCGGGCAGCGCCTCCATGTAGGCGTCGATCATCGGGTTCTGGATCTTGGCCAGAGACAGGTCGGGAGCATTGGCCGGGCGGGGCTGTGTGCGCGACAGCATGAGACCATCCCCCGCTGCGCCAGCCCGCCTGGCTCCATCGACCGTGAACGTCGCCTGCCAGACGCGCTCGACCAGGGTCGGATTCGCCGGATACAGCTGATCCTTTCCTCCGGACAGCGGTCGCCCCGCCCAGGCGTCGCGCAGCACTTGAAGGTGCCCGGCGAGCAGCGTGCCGCGCTCGGCACTGTCCTGGCCGAACGTCGCGTATGAGGAAAGATTGCCCCCGCCTCCGACGCCCACTTCCAGACGGCCGCCACACATCAGGTCGAGCACCGCGGAGTCCTCGGCCGCCCGGATCGGCAGCTCCAGCGGCAGGGTCACGATCGCCGTCCCGAGGCGGATCCGCGACGTCTGGGCGGCGACCTGGGCCAGGAAGACGAACGGCGCGGGAAGGCCGCCCTCGTCTTCATGGAAATGATGCTGGGCGATCCACGCCGAATCGAAGCCGAACCGCTCGGCGTGGATGATCTGCGCGGTCGCCAGCCGGTACCGCTCGGCGGGATCCGCCTGATCGAGCAGGCGCGTGAAGAAACCCATGCGCTTCGGCAGCGTCGCGATCGTCATCAGGCCGGCCTGAACGCCACCGGCAGCCGCTTGATGCCACGGATGAAGTTCGAGCGCAGCTTCTCCGGCTCGGCCGTGGCCTCGATGTCCGGCAGTCGGCGGAACAGCTCCACGAACATCGCGGTGACCTCACGGCGCGCCAGGTGTGAGCCCAGACAGAAGTGGGCGCCGCCGGTCCCGAATGCGCCCTGCTCGTTCGGCGTACGCGCGATGTCGAAGCGGTAGGGGTCCGGGAAATACTTCTCGTCCCGGTTTGCGGAGATGTACCACATCGCGATCTTCTGATTCCGCTGCATCTGCACGCCGGCGAACAAGGTGTCGCGCGTGACGGTCCGCCGCATGTGCATGACCGGGCTTGCCCAACGGATGATCTCCTCCACCGCCGACGCGCTCAGCCCGTCGAGGTCGGCCTGCCACTTGCGTTTCTCGTCTGGGAACTGCGTGAAGGCCCACATCCCCTGACTGATGGCCGTGCGCGTGGTCTCGTTACCGGCGGCAATCAACAGGAGGAAGAACGGTCCGAGGTCCTCTGGCGGCATTGCCTCGCCGTCCACCTCGGCGTGCACGAGCGTCGTCGTCAGATCGTTCTCCGGGAGCTCGAGGCGCTGCTTGCCGAGCCAGAGTCCATACTCGCGTAGCTCGCCGGCCGCTTGCAGGAGGGACTCGCGCGTGCCTCCGAAGTCCCGGTCGCCGCCGGCCAGGAGCCGGTTGGTCAGGTCGAGCAGCTTCGCCCGATCGCCCTCCGGTACGCCCATCATGTCGCAGATGATCGCGACGGGCAGCGCGTCGGCGACCTCGGTGACGAACTCCGCCTCGCCCTTCGGAGCGATGGTATCGACAATCCGGCGGGCGCGCTCCCGCACCGCGCCTTCCGCCTTCGCGATCATCTTTGGCGTGAAACCCCTGTTCACCACTCCCCTGAGCTTGGTGTGCTTCGGGGGATCCGTCGAGATCATCGACCGGATCGCCCCCATGTATTGCATGTCCTCAGGATCGGTCATCACCTGAATCCCGTACGAGGAGCTGAAGGTCTCCCAGTCGCGTGTGGCGGCAGCGACGTCGTCGAAGCGGGTGATAGACCAGAAGCCTTTGCCGGAGTCGGGGTGCTGGTGCCAGGCCACCGGCCGTTCGTGCCGGAGCTTGGCCAACGCGCCCTCCACGTCGTCGCGGAGCCAGAAGTCGAAGCTGGCCGGGTTGATCTCGTCTAGAGTCAGGGCCGTCGTCGGGGTGGTGGGAACGGCGCTCATACGGGGCCTCCCTTTGAGGGTATGGATGTATCGTATCGGCTACACTCCGTCAAGGCGTGGCGAGAGGAGGGACGGCATGCGAGTGGTCGTGAACCGCACGCTCTGCGAGAGCAACGCCGTGTGCGCGCGGCTCGTGCCGGAAATCTTCGTTGTCGACGACGACGACCGGCTGCAGATCACGCAGGAGCGGCCGCCCCAGGCGTTGCGCGAGCGCGTCGAGCACGCCGTGCGGCGCTGCCCGAAGCTCGCGCTATCAATCGTGGAGGACTGAGGGGCTGGACAGAATCATGCACACGCTGCTCTTCCTCGACCCGGGCCACTTCCACGCCGCCTTGACCCTGCGCGCGCCGCAGGCGCGCGCGGCCGACGAGGTGTACGTGTACGCGCGCGAGGGCGCCGAGCTGCGCGATTTCCTCGCCCTCGTCGAGCGCTTCAACCGGCGCTCCCCGAACCCCACGCGCTGGCGTCCCTTCGTGAGGACGTCCGGCGACCCGCTCGGGCGGCTCGTCGACGAGCGACGTGGAGACGTGGTGGTCCTCGCGGGCAAGAACGGGGGGAAGGCGCGCACCATACAACGGCTGCACCAATCAGGCTTCCACGTGCTCGCCGACAAGCCGTGGCTCGTGGAGAAGGCCGACCTCGAGCACGTGCGGGCGAGCCTCGAGGGCTGGCCTCTGGCCGCGGAGATCATGACGGGGCGTCACGACCTGGCGGCCAGCTTGGTCAAGCGGCTCGTCGGTGCTCCCGCCGTCTTCGGCACCTTCCGCGACGACGGGTCGGCGATCGAGCACGAGAGCGTGCATCATCTGGAGAAGCTCGTGGATGGCGCCCCCCTCAGACGTCCCTGGTGGTTCTTCGACGTGCGCGTGCAGGGGAGCGGCCCGGTCGACATACCCACGCACGTCGTGGACCAGGCGCAGTGGCTCGTGGACGGCGACGCCGCGGCGCCGGCGCTCCTCTCGGCGCGCGTGTGGTCGACGCACGTGCCCGCGGAGGCGTTCCGGCGGATCACCGGAGAGGCGGGGTTCCCGCGGGAGCTCGAGCCCTTCGTCGACGGCGACGCGCTGAGCTATCGATGCAACGCTGCGCTCGTATATCGGATCGGTCGCGTCACCGCGAGCGCCGCGACGCGCTGGAACCTCTCGCCGTCGCCGGGTGGGGGAGACGCCTCCCACAACGTCGCTCACGGGACTCGCGCCGACATCCGCCTGGAGCAGAGCGCCCGCACGGGCCACCGTCGCAAAGTCTTCGTCGAGCCCCGCACCGACGCCGTCGGGATCGAGCGCGCGCTGCGCAACACGGTCACGGCGTGGCAGGCGGAAATCCCCGGCGTCGAGGTCGTGCCCGCCGGCCCGGAGATGTACGAGGTGACCCCGCCGCCCCTGCTCGACGGGGGCCACGAGACACACTTTCCCCGGGTCCTCGACGAGTTCCTGAGAATCGTGGACGATCGTCGCTGGCCCACGGCGCTCGCCCAACGCACGCTGGCGAAGTACACGCTGCTCGCCGAGGCCGCGGCCAGGACGAGCGCTGAAGACGCGATGCTTTCGGCGAGAGGGGAGCCCTGATGACCCAGCCCGAGACCGAGCCGTTCACGAAGTCGCTGGAGCGCATGAACCTCTTCCAGGAACCCGAGGCGCGCGTCCTCATCGCCGACCTCGACTTGCCCGAGGGATCCCGCGGCCTTGACGTCGGCTGCGGGGTCGGCCTCTTTGCCCTCTGGCTCGCCGCGGCGATCGGGCCACGAGGACACGTGGTGGGCATCGAGCCATCGAAGGAGCGCGTGGAAGCGGCGCGCGCGCTGGTCGGCCACGGGCCCCTCGCCTCGCGTCTCGAGTTCCGCGAGGGTGACGCCACCAAGCTCGACGCGCCCGACGCGAGCTTCGACTGGGTTTGGTGCGGTGACGTCCTCCACCACGTCCAGGAGACGGGCCGGGCGCTGGGCGAGTTCGCGCGCGTCGTCCGCCCCGGTGGCCGAATCGTCGTGAAGGAGTCCCAGCTCCTGCATGGATCTTTCTTGCCGGGCCATCCCGCCCTCGAGCGTCGCCTGCGCCAGGCCGAGATGGAGTGGAGCCGCCACGAGGGCGGTGAGTTCTCCTTCGAGGAGCGCCGCCAGCGCACCCTCGCGTCCCTGCGCGCGGCCGGACTATCCGTGGAGCGCTTCCGGACCTACCTGCTGGAGCGCCGGGCGCCGCTTCCGCCCGCCGCGCGCGACTACATCCAGCGCGTCGTCTTCGAGCGCAACTGGGGCCCGCGCCTGCGCGATCGCCTGGCGCCCGACGACTGGACGCGACGCTCAGCCCTCTGTGAGGCGGAGTCGCGGACCTTCGTCCTGGACGACCCCGACTACTACTGTCTCTATCCCATCAGCGTGCTCGTCGCCCGCCGCTGACTATCGCTGTGGACGTACGCCATCGCCGAAGTAGTCGATGTAGCGGTCGATGGCGCGCGGTCGGGCGCGGCGCGCGGACGCGATGTAGAGAATCTTCGCGAATACCGACATCGGTGCCTCCTCCGGCAGTGTCCCGCGCCGCGCGCGGCGTAGATCGCCGAGACGGTCGCTGACAGCCCCGTCGATCAGAACGTACTCGCTCAAGTCCATCCATCCCATTGATCAGCGGATTCTCCTGAGCGCTGAGATGCGACCTCGCGCGGTCCGGATTCAGCGCGTCCGAATGGACCTGGGGGGTCGGGGAGGGTACCGGCGGGCGGCTACGGCCGAATGTCAAGCGCGCTCGAGCGCCTTTTCGACCCTCGGTTTGACCTCGCCGATCATCAGCTCCATCGAGCGCATCGCCGCCTTGTGCGGCGTGTTGCCGACCTTGAACGAGAAACACACATGCACGGGCTTGGTCGCGCGGATCTCGGCGACGAGCTTTTCGGCGACCGTCTCGACATCGCCGATCAGCAGATCGTTGTGGATGGTTTCGAGCGGTGGTTCGTCGGGGAACGGCACATCGACCAAGACGGTCCCTCGCATGACCTCCTGCCGGCGCCTGAGGCTCGACGCGAGCCGCGACTGATAGCGCGCGTTCTCGGCAAAGCGCATCCCATCCTCGCGGCGGTCGGTGATGTGGGCGAAGCGGTTGACCGTGATATGCGCCCGCGACAAGGGCGCCTTCTCGGCCGCAAACGCCGCGACGATGTCGGCATATTGCGCGGCCAGCAATTTGACGCCGCCGACCCGGCCCGACGTCAGCACCCGATAGCCGTGGCGCGCGGCGGCGCGGAACATCGCCTGGGTATGGCCGGCGACGTAGATCGGCAGCGGAGTTTGCACCGGGCGGGAGGGGATATGAGTTTCCGGCATCTGGTAGTGCTTGCCCTTGTAGCTGAAGAAATCCCGGCTGAAGGCCAGGTCGAGGATGTCGCAGAACTCGTCGGTCATTTCGAGATTCTGGGCGATGTCGACGCCGAACCGCTCGAACTCGTAGGGCTGATAACCGGCGCCGATGCCGAGCATCAGTCGGCCATTCGACAGTGCGTCGGCCGTGGCGATTTCGGCGGCGAGCCTGGCCGGGTTATACAAGGGCAACACCACGACCGCCGTGCCGAGCCGGATCTGTTTGGTGATCGAGGCGCAGTGCGCCACCATCATCAATGGCGACGCACACAGGCAATAATTCGAGAAATGGTGCTCGGCGAACCAGGCGATCGTGTAGCCGAGCGCGTCGGCCAGCCTCGTCTGCTCGGCGACTTCGCCAAACACCTGTGCCGTCGGCTTGTCCGCTTCGCGCGACCCCATCAGATTGAAGATCCCGAAATCCATCGCCTCATCCTCCAGTTCAGCCTAACCGCCTCGAGCGTAGGCAACTTTAGCACCCTCCGGCTCCGGAGCGCCGTCGCGGGTCATCGGCCCCTCGCTCGCCTTCTGGGAGGCGCTTGACTTCGGCCCGCCGGGGCGAGATCTTGGCGCGCAGCCCGGGCAGGGTGGCGACGGCGGAAGGGCGTTTCAAGATTGCTGCGCAGGAGCCGGCGACGCGGTAGGATTCAGGCGACACGCGCTCTAGGGAACGAGAGGGGAACGAGAGGAGAGAGATCATGCACAGGCCCGTACGGTTTGCCGACGACATCGAGCCGCTGGTGCAGTTCATCGAGGAGACCGACCCCAGCCGGATCCTCGAAGCCACCCTGGGCAAGCTGCGCGATGGCCTGTCGGTGAAGAGGCTCCTGACCGCGTCGGCCCTCGCGGTCACTCGTTCCTCGGACTTGCCGCCCGGCCACCATGGCGGGCCGCTGCACCCGCTCGTCGGCCTTCATGCACTCCACAACACCGTGGAGCGCGTGTCGGGCGACCAGCGGTTCCTGCCCGTCCTTCAGCACGTCGCGCTGTCGAACAAGCACATCAATCACCCGGGCATGGGCCCGTACATCCTGGCGGATGCCAAGCCCGTGGACTCGGGCGGCGTCGAAGGCACGAAGAAGGCGTTTTTCGCCGCGGTGGATCGCGGCCTGTACAACGCCGCGGATCATGCCTTCCTCTGGCTCTGGGACAACATGCCGCATGCCGAGGCGCTCGATCTGCTGCTGACCGTGGCGATCCCGAAGAACACGCTCG
>QHSI01000069.1 GCA_003221515.1 Candidatus Rokuibacteriota bacterium | reverse complement strand
ACGCGCCAGAGGCGCTGCGGATCGGCCTCGTGAACCGCGTGGTCCCCGCGGAGCAGCTCGCGCAGGAGACGCTGAAGCTCGCCGAGCGGCTGGCCCTGGGGCCGACCGTGGCGTACGGGCTGGCCAAGACGGGACTCTACCAGGGACTCGGCATGTCGCTCGAGGACGTCCTGACCATGGAGGCGCGCAACCAGGCGATCGCCGCCCGCACCCCGGACCGCGCAGAAGGCGTGGCCGCCTTCCGCGAAAAGCGGCCGCCGCGCTTCACGGGGCGCGCAGGGTCCAGTCCTAGCAGCGGCGTCGCCAGTTAGTCGACGGCGACGCCAGGCCGCCATGCCGAGCGTCACATCGCGGCGCGCCGACTATCCCGCTCGCACCTCGTCTGAGGCGCTGACGCTCTCATCGTCACCGTTCGACATCTCGAGTGCTTCTCGCCGACCGCGCGCCCGGCCACGCGGATCTACGGTCATCAGCCACTGTTGATAGGTATCCAGCGCCGCGCGGATGTCGTCCACGAGCTGAAGGCGGCTTTGGGCCAGGCGGTCGAGCTCGCTTCGTAGGGCCGCTTCCTGCTCCCTGGCGGTCATGATCAGCAATTCGGCCTGATCTGTGGCTCTCGCCATATGCTCCTCGGCCTCGATCCGCATCCGTGCCTTCGCCGCCTCGGCTTCTCGCAGGATGACGGCTTCGCTTTCCTTTGCCCCATCGATCAGCGTCTGCGCGCGGACCTGAGCGTCGTGCAGCAACTCCTCGACTTCCCGCAGCGCTGTGGTCCTGAACATCCCGATGTGGGTCGACGCCGAGGTCTCCTTCGCTCGAGCTTCCAGAGCTTGGATCTCGTGTTCCAACTTCTCCCCCCGTGCCATTAGTTCGGCATTCCACTTCTGAACGTCGCCGTACGCCTCGGCGACATCCTCGAGGAACGCCGACACTTCTTCAGGGCTCACCCCGCGCAGGAGCCGCACGCCGAAACGCTGCGACCTGATGTCATCCGGTGTCATTGCCATTTCTCCTCCCACCGTCGGAAACCTTAGTGGCGTCGCGTCCGAGATTCTTTCAGGAGCCAATCGATCGCTGCCGTGGGATCGACGGCCTCGGCATCGTGCTTCTCCTCGCGTGAGGGCGCGACCGCGCCACGACCCTGGTTGTCGGACAGTGGGCGCGCCCGCCGGTCGGCCTGGACCTGGATACGAGGTGGCTGAGTCGCGGCCCCCCTCACCGCATCGACCCGTGGCGGTGGAGGCACCACTGCTGACGGTGGACTGAACGCTGAGCTCGTCGCCGCCGGCGATGCAGCCGCCGGCTTCAGCATCTCGACGGACGCCGGAGAGCTGGGGGAACCGAGACGCTCGAACGACGTGCGGCGAATGGTGGCGAAACCCAGGACACCGGCGCCCGCCAGCACGATCGTCAGCGTTGTGACAAGGAACAATCGGTAGCGTCGGCGAGCACTCCGTTGCGCTCTGACGCGCTCGAGCCGCTGGAACTCAGTGTCGCGCCCGATCGAGCGGGAATCGGTCGGTACCAGGATCGGTACTGTTGCCATTGGCTCCTCTGCTCCACACTGCCGATCGCGTAGCGCGGTACTCTATCCTGAATTGGCGAAACCGTCAATTGTCGGTAAATTTGTCAGCGAAGGAGCCTATAGGAGATCGCATTGACTACGCCCCCGCGGCGACGCACGATCACCGCGACTCTTCACCGTCCTCTACTCAGTCCCACGCCCGGACGAGGGAGGTGAGCCCTGCCTCCGGTCAGCATGCCGCTCGTCCGCAGATGACGGAGAACGAAATCCCTCGAATGACTCCTGGAGACCGACCATGCCGAGGATGACCGGTAAGCGCGCGATGATCGAGCAGCTCATGGCCGATGGGGTGCGCCGCGTCTTCGGCAACCCGGGCACCACCGAGCAGGGGTTCATGGACGCCCTGCGCGACTACCCGCAGATGGAATTCATGCTGGCGCTGCACGAGGGCGTGGCGGTTTGCATGGCCGACGCCTACGCGCGCGTCACTCGCGGGCCGGCCTTCGTCGAGGTCCATATCGCGCCGGGGCTCGGCAACTCCCTCGGCATGCTGCACAACGCCGCGGTCGGCAAGACACCGCTGGTCGTCTACGCGGGCCAGTCGCCCGGCGCCACCCTGCTTCAAGAGCCGCACCTTTCCGGTCCGCTGGTCGACATGGCACGACCCGTCTGTAAGTGGGCGGCCCAGATCCATCACGCCCACGACGTCCCTCGCGCCCTGCGCCGCGCCTTCAAGGTGGCGATGGAGCCGCCGCAGGGACCGGTCTTCCTCTCGCTGCCGATGGACACGCTGGACGAAGAGGCCGACGTCGACATCGAGCCGACCACGCACACGCGCTGGCGCGGCCGGGTCGATCCGGCAGGCATGGCGGAGGTCGCCGCGCTCCTGCTCGGCGCCGAGCGGCCGATGCTGATGGTGGGCGATGGGATCGCCCTGGCCGACGCCCAGCCGGAGGTCGTCGCGCTGGCGGAGACCGCCGGGCTTCCCGTCTTCGAGTGCTATGCCTCGGAGTTCACCATGCCCGCCAGCCATCCGCTCAACCAGGGCGCGCTGAACTTCGTCACGCCCGGACCGCTGCGGGCGACACTCGAGGGGTGCGACCTGCTCCTCGTCGTCGGCGCACCGATGTTCCAGCTGATCTTTCCGGAGGTGCAGAGCCCCGTCCCGGCCAGCACCAAGATCGTACAGATCGACATCAATCCCTGGGAGATCGGCAAGAACGTCAACGCCGATCTCGCGTTTCTCGCCGATCCTAAGGCCGCGCTCGCGGAGCTGGTCGACCAGGTGCGCCGCAAGCGCACCCCGCAGCAGGCCCGCGTCGCCACCGCGCGCGCCGAGAAGATCGGCGAGCGCACCAAAGCGGCCCGCGCGCGCTACTGGGAGCAGGCGAAGAAGAGCTGGGACGCTACGCCGATCAGCGCCCCGCGCCTGATGCACGAGATCCGGCACGCGCTACCCGACGACGCGCTGGTCTTCGCGGAGGCCATCACGAACTCCGCGCATCTGACGCAGGCCCTCATGCCGGACGAGCCGGGTCGCCTCGTGCGCGTGCGCGGCGGCGGCATCGGCCCGGGGCTGCCCGGAAGCCTGGGCGCCCAGCTGGCGAGGCCCGATCGCAAGGTCGTGGGCATCTGTTCGGACGGCGCGGCGATGTACTCGATCTCGGCGCTGTGGACGGCCGCCCATCATCGGATCCCCGTCACCTACGTCATGCTGAACAACGCCGCCTACCGGATCCTCAAGCTCAACATGGTCGAGTACCTCGGCAAGGCCGCGCGCGGGCGAGGCTTCACCGCCATGGACCTGACCGATCCCGAGCTGCGCTTCGACCGGATGGCGGAATCGATGGGCGTCCCGGGCTTCCGCGTGGACAAGCCCGACGACCTCGCGCCAATTCTGAAGAAGGCGCTCGACCTCGGCGGCCCCTCGCTGGTCGACGTCGTCATGGAGAGCCCGGTCCCGATCCCATGACCCGGCGTTCGGGCTCGGCGCTAGCCGCCGTCTGACCGTTACTTCGCTTTCAGCCGCACAGGCGCCGAGCTCGACATGTACGGAATGATCGCGATGCCTCGCCCGCGACCCTCCTAGACGAGCTTCGCCCTAATCATCACGCCGCCGCTCGTTCGAGCGGCGCGATCGTGGCGAGCGGCGAGAGCATGGCGGCGGCGTTGCGATACAGGATCTTGTCGCGCGCTTCCTCGCCGATTTCCGCTTCCGCGAGCGCCTTGCTGGTCCACTCGCAGCCAAATTCAGTGCCGTCGGTGCCGCAGACGATGCGATCGGCGCCGTACAGACGCACCGCGGCCTCGATCGCGCGCGGGCCGAACGAGTTGCAATCCACATACACCGGCGAGCGGCGGATGCGTGCCGACGGCAGTTCCTCTTTCGGCGTGTCGAGCAGAGAGCGGTGGTCCATGCGCTCGACCTCGTATGGAATGTTGCCTCCGAGGTTGTGGACGTGGATCAAGGCATCAGGGTAGGGCGCGAGGTAATCGGTGAGGCACAGCGTCACCATCGCCGACGAAAGGCTCGCTTGCATGTCGAGGGTCCCGTTGCGGCGGCGTGCATTGTCGGTGTCCCCGGCGACCTTGGGGAAGGTGTCACCCGGCCGCGGGCCGTGGTGGATGAAGACGAGCGCGCGATGCCGGTTCGCGACCTCGAGCACAGGACGCATGGCCTCGGCATCGTTGCGCGTCAGGAACGCGTTGCCCGGCACCTGCGTCCCGACGATGCCCGGCAGCCCCAGCGCTCGTTCGAACTCCACGGCAGCCGCCGCAATGTCCACCAGCGGCAGCGCCGCATAGGCGGCGAAGCGGCCTTCGTGCTCTTGGCAGAGCCGGGATACGCTGTCGTTGAAGAGTCGGCAGAGCGAGAGGGATACTTCGAGCGGTTGCGCCTCGATCCAGCAGAACGAGCCGAGGAGCGACAGCACGCTGGTGCTGACGCCCTGACGGTTCATCCTGGCGAGGTGGAAGTCCACCTCGTCGAACGCCTTGGACAGCGGTTCCTCGCCCATCCGGGTCTTCAATACTTCGACGCCGGCCTGGTTGCGCACGACGCGCGGTTCCGTGGTCCGGGAACGCAGGGCGTCGGTGAACTCGGCGGGTCTCCAGTGGGTATGCATATCGATCATTGGAACGTCTCCTCATCCGGCGGGTCAGGATGGTCGGTAATTTATTCCAGCCGCGAGAGCAACACAAGCGCATCCCGAGTGTACGATCCAGCTGCGTCGCGCTATGATTCACACGCCACTTCCCGTCCACCGAGATCCCGGACAAGGTCAACGCGCTGATCGAGGACCTAGTCCCGACGCCACGACGCCCCGCAGCGAGACTCTACGACAACGCGAGCGGGCGCCGGTATACTCGCGTCACGGTCGATGGGAACGATGAGAGTGGACGCGAGCCGGGCCGTCAAGGGGTATTGTGGATTTTGCGCCGTGCACTGTCCCGTGGTGACGACCGTGGACGCCGGCGCGCGCCCGCTGAGGGTCGAGCCGGACCGATCGCATCCTCACGGCGGGGCCATCTGCGCCAAGGGCCGGGCCGCGCCCGAGTTCCACGATCATCGCGATCGGGTGAACTTCCCGATGCGTCGCACGCGGCCCAAGACGA
The DNA here is from genome assembly GCA_003221515.1 of Candidatus Rokuibacteriota bacterium. GTDB lineage: Bacteria > Methylomirabilota > Methylomirabilia > Rokubacteriales > CSP1-6 > AR31. Next base: position 1,255 of record QHSI01000069.1, on the reverse strand, counting down.
GCCCCGACCCGGGCTGGGAGCGATGCAGCTGGGACGAAGCGCTCGACCTGATCGCCGCGAAGCTCCTCGAGGTGCGGGCATCCTCCGGGGCTCATACCGTCGCGTTCAACAAGGGCACGACCGGGGGCACGGCGCTCACCGACACCGAGCGCTGGCTGCAGCGGCTCATCAATCACTTCGGCACCCCGAACATCGGCGGCACGACCCATCTCTGCCAGTGGCCGCGTGACACGGCCGGCGCGCACTACACCTTCGGGACGCCGGCGCTGCCGATGCCCGATATGGCGCGGAGCGCCTGCATCGTGGTGTGGGGCGCGAACCCGAACGGCAACTTCTTGACGCTGGCCACGGACCTCGCGGCGGCCAAGGCGCGAGGCGCCAGGCTGCTGGTCGTCGATCCGCGCCGGGTGGGTTTGGCGAACAAGGCGGACGTCTGGCTGCAGGTCCGGCCGGGCACCGACGGCGCGCTGGCGCTCGGGCTCATCCACCTGCTGATCCGCGACGGCGGTTACGACATCGAATTCGTGCGCGAGTGGACCAACGCACCGTTCCTGGTGCGGGACGACACCGGCCTGCTTCTCACAGGCACAGACCTGGACGGCGCGCCATCCACCGGTCGACGCCACGTCGCGGCCGTCGAGGGGAGCTCGGAGCTCATCGTCTACGACGCCGAGCGGGGCGTCTATGCGATGGACGCGCTGTTGGCCCTGAGGGGCGCGCGGACAATCCGACTGGCCGACGGTCGCGAGGTGACGTGCCGACCTGTCTTCGAGCGCCTGACCGCATTGGCCGCCGACTACGAGCCCGCGACGGTCGCGCGGATCACGGGCGCAGCCGCGGACAAGATCGTCGCGGCCGCGCGGCTGCTCGCCGAGCATCGGCCGGTCTCGCACTACTTCCACAACGGGCTGGTGCAGCACACGAATGCCACCCAGGCCTCGCGGGCGATCGAGATCCTCTACGCCCTGCTCGGCGACTTCGATCGCCCGGGCGGCAACGTGCCGGGCCCGGCACCGAAGGTCGAGGATGTGAGCGCGCGCTCGGCGCTGGGCCAGGCCATGGAGCTGCGCCGGCTCGGGCGAGCGGAGCGACCGATCGGACCGCCGGCCACACCGGGCACTGTGACCGCCTACGACCTGTACCGGGCGATCCTCGACGGCGAGCCCTATCCTGTGCGCGCGCTGGTCTCGTTCGGGGCCAACGCGCTCCTCGCCAACGGTGACACCCTGCAGGGCCGACGGGCGCTCGAGCGGCT
>QHSI01000068.1 GCA_003221515.1 Candidatus Rokuibacteriota bacterium | reverse complement strand
GCGCGCCGGCACCGCGGAGCACGTCGAGCGCATCGTGCGCGGCTGGCGCCGGGTGGATCGCAACGCCGAGGCGCGCGAGGCGGCCACCCGGCATCGGAGCCGGGCGCTACACGTGTACCGCGATGATGACGGTATGGTCAGGGTCCGCGGGCGCCTCGAGCCCGAGGTCGGCGAGCTCCTCATCCAGGCGCTGGCCGCCGCGCGGGAGACGTTGTATCAGCGCACTCACAGGACCTTCGTGGGCGCAGGGTGCGCCCCGGACGGCCCGGCGGACGTTTCCGCGGAAACGCGCGTGGTCGAAATGCCGGTGGAGGACCCTCCCACGTTCGAGCAGCAGCAGGCCGACGCGCTGGCACTGCTCGCGGAGACAGCCCTCCACCACGGCATCGATCCCGGCGCACCGGGCGAGCGCTACCAGGTCGTGGTCCACGTCGACGCGCCGGCGCTCGCGGATCCCGACGCCCCCGGCCAGTCCGTGCTCGAGAGCGGCGAGCACGTTTCCGCGGAAACGTCCCGGCGCCTGGCCTGCGACGCCAGCCGCGTGGTGATGCAGCACGCCCGGGACGGCCGGATCGTTGAAGTGGCCGCGAAGAGTCGGACGATTCCGCCGGCTCTACGCCGTGCGCTCCACCACCGCGACCGCGGCTGTCGCTTCCCGGGCTGCGGCGTGCGCTTGGGCCAGGGCCACCACATCCGACACTGGGCTCAGGGAGGGCCGACGACGCTTTCGAACCTCGCCATGCTCTGTCGGCGCCACCATCGCGCCGTGCACGAAGAGGGTTACCAGGTTGCTCGACAAGCGGATGGCCAGCTTCAGTTCCGGCGCCCGGACGGCCACCTCTTCCCCGAGGTTCCGCCTCCTATCGTGATCTCATACGACGCGCTGAGGGCTTTACGGGCTAGAAACAAAACGGCCGGGCTCGTGCTGCACTCGCATACCTTGACGCCGGGTTGGCTGGGCGAGCGCCTCGACGTGGGATACGCGATCGACGTGTTGCATCCGCGGGCGTGCGGCGGGTAAGGTCGGGCAAAGTACCCGCCCGCCGTCATCCGGTCGAACCGCTGTCCCGCGGCCATGCGCGCGGCATCCATCGTGGCACGCACGACGTCTGAAGGGGCATGGAGCGGAATCGAGCGGAGGAGCTGAAGACATGAGCAAGAAGCTGGAAGGAAAAGTGGCGGTCGTGACGGGAGCGTCGAAAGGGATCGGCGCGAGCATCGCGAAGGCGCTGGCGGACGAGGGCGCATCGGTGGTCGTCAACTACTCGTCCAGCAAGCAAGGCGCCGAGCGTGTGGTGGCGGAGATCGTGGGCCGCGGGGGCAAGGCCATCGCCGTGCAAGGCGACGTATCGCAGCAGGCGCACATCGAGCGCCTGTTTTCCGAAGGCAAGAAGACATTCGGCCGGCTCGACATCCTGGTCAACAACGCCGGCGTCTACGAGTTCGCGCCGCTCGAGGGCGTGACCGAGGATCTGTTCCACAAGCAGTTCGACCTCAACGTCCTCGGTCTCTTGTTGACGACGAAGGAGGCTGTGAAGCACATGGGGGCCGAGGGCGGGAGCATCATCAACATCGGCTCCGGCGCGAGCTCGATGCGGCCGCCGAATTCCACGGTGTACACGGGGACGAAGGCCGCCGTCGACGCGATCACGGGCGTGCTGGCAAAGGAGCTTGGCCCGCGCGGAATTCGCGTGAACTCGATCAGCCCGGGAATGATTGAAACAGAGGGGGTGCACGCCGCCGGCTTCGTCGGCAGCGACTTCCAGAAGATGGTCGAGACGCAGGCGCCGCTCGGACGCATCGGGCAACCGGACGACATCTCACCGACGGCGGTGTATCTGGCATCGTCCGATTCGAAGTACATGACCGGGGAGACGCTGCTGGTGTCGGGTGGGCTGAGGTAGCGATTCGCGAGCGGCCAAGGGGGTTGCTCGAGTCGCTCTGATCCGCTCAGGCTCCGCCGCCTCGACGGCGCGCCGTGCCGGGCCGTTCTCCGGGACTTGACGAGCTGAGCTGTATCCTCCTTGGGACGTTGACCAAAGCAACGCTCCCTGTATACATTGAGTCAGGTGTAGGAGGCGATCATGCGGGTGAGAACCACGGCGGAACGACAAGACCGATCAGGAACCGAAGCGGAACCGACAGCGAAGGACGACAGTTTCCTGAGCTCCCTCGACAGTCAAATCATGCGTCATGAGCGGGAAATTTCCGTCGTCACCGGGGTTCTAGCTGTCCTCGGGGTCGGCGCCATAGTCCTCGGCTTGTCGCGCGTATCTCCGCTATTGAAAGTGTTCTCACCTTTCTGACGCGCCCTTGTCGACGCGCCGCTCTGCGTCGATAGGTCTCAGACTTCTAGCAGCCTTCGTAGGAATCGTCGGCCTCGAGGTTGTGCGTTACTTCGCTTACAGGTCGGAGTATCAAGCCGATCCCTCGCTGTGGTTGCTCATAGCGGGCTCGATCGCGTTCAACAGCTGGTTTCAGTGGTGGACGCTCCCGGACACTTCCTTGAAGGCGCTGATTGCGGCGGTTCTCTCGGAAGCCGGATTGCCGACGGCGTCCCGGATAGTCGCCAAGGCCGTTGTTGCGCTGCTCACGGCTCTTTCTCCGCTCATCGCCCCGCGCCCGTGAATCCAGCAGGCGCGGGCTGGCGACGATCCTTCTTAGCCGCGGACGTTCAGGAGATCCCGCAGGCCGTCACCGACCAGGTTGATGGCCAGCACCGTCAGGGCGAGGAACAACCCTGGGAACAGGATGATCCAGAACGCCAGCTGCACGTACGTCTTGCCCTCCGCCATGATGTTGCCCCATGAGGGAATGTGCGGGGGCGTGCCGGCGCCCAGGAACGAGAGATAGGCCTCGAAGAGGATGGCCGATGCGCACATGTAGGTGGCCTGCACGAGCAGCGGGGCCACCAACGCCGGCAGGATGTAGAACAATAAAATTCGCGGCGTGCCCACCCCGAGCGCCCGCGCCGCCTCGACCATGGCGTGCTCACGCAGCGAGAGCACCGAGGCCCGCACCACCCGGATCACCCGGGGAATCTCCGGGATCACCAGCGCGATGATCACGTTGCGGACGCTGGCGCGCATCATGGCCATCAGGGCCAGCGCCAGCAGAATCGCCGGAATGGCCATCAGCCCGTCCATCACCCGCATCATCACGGTGTCCAGCCGCCGGTAGAAGCCGATCACCAGCCCCAGCGTGGTGCCGAGAGCCAGGCTCACGAGCGCCACCGCGGCGCCGACGACGAGCGAGACGCGCGCGCCGTAGAGCGTGCGCGTGTAGACGTCGCGACCGAAGTGATCGGAGCCGAACCAGCGCACGGCGGACGGCGGCTGCAGCCGCTGGGCCGTCCGCATCTGCTGAGGGTCGCCCGTCCACCACACCGGCGCCAGCAGACCGCTGGCGAAGACCAGTAGCAACACCGCGAGCCCGATCACGAGCGTCGGATGGCGTCGGAGCAAGCGGCCGCTAATACCGAATGCGTGGATCGAGGACGACGTAGAGGATATCCACGATGAGGTTGATCAGGACGTAGACGCCGGAGACGACGAGCAGCACGCCCTGGATCACCGGGTAGTCGCGTCGCACGATGGCATCCACGGTGAGGCGGCCCAGCCCGGGCAGCGCGAAGACGCTCTCGGTCACCACGGCGCCGCCGATGAGGAGCGCGAAGCCGATCCCGATGATCGTCACGATCGGCAGCGAGGCGTTCTTGAGGGCGTGGCGCACCAGCACCCCGCGCGGCGCCAAGCCCTTGGCGAAGGCGGTGCGGATGTAGTCCTCGTCGAGCACGCCCAGCATGCTGGCCCGGGTCATCCGCGCGATGAGGGCCATGTACACCACCGAGAGCGTGAGGGCGGGCAGGATCAGGTGGCTGAGGAACGAGCCCACACCGCCGGCCAGCGGCGTGTAGCCCTGCACGGGCAGCCAGCCCGCCGTGATGGCGAAGACGTAGACCAGGATGAAGCCCAGCCAGAAGGTCGGCATCGAGAAGCCGGAGACGGCGAAGACCATCACGGCCCGGTCGAGCCAGGAGCCCTTGCGCCATGCAGCCACCACGCCGATCGGCACCCCGACGCCGACGCTGATCAGCATGGCGAACAGGGTCAGCCAGATCGTGGTGGCGGCGCGCTGGCCGATGAGCGTGGAAACCGGCAGCCCCGAGAAGATCGAGGTACCCAGGTCGCCGCGCACCACGCGGCCCAACCAGATCGCCACCTGGGTGTGGAAGGGCTGATCGAGACCGAGCCGGGCGCGGATGCGCGCGATGTCGTCGGTGGTCGCGTAGTCGCCGGCGATGATGACGGCGGGGTCGCCGGGGGTGACGTGCAGCAGCGCGAAGACCGCGATGGCCACCACGCCCATGACGGGGATGGTGGCCAGCAGGCGCCGCAAGACCTCGGCGAGCACTCGCCTCTCGCGTCAGGCGATCGACACGTTCCAGAACAGCGGCGCGATGAATTTTAACATTCCGGTCACGTTCTTGCGAAACGCCGTGGGCAGCACGTACTCGCCCCACGGCACGTACGCGACCTCGTCGAGGGCAATCTTCTGCACCTCGTCGGCGAGCTGCTTGCGCCGGGTCGGCTCGGTCGCCCGCACGAACTCGGTGATGAGCTTCTCGAGCTGGGGAATCTCCGGCCAGCCGAACCACGCCCCGGGTCCGGCGCCCGACACACCGAAGTGCACCGCCGGGTGCATGACGTCGGCGGCCATCCACCACGTGTGCAGGATGTTCCAGCCGCCCTTGTCGGGCGGGTCCTTCTTGGCCCGCACGGCCAGGTTCGTGGACCAGTCCATCGCTTTCAGGTCAACGTTGAAGCCGATGGAGGTGAGCAGCTCCCGCGTGACCAGGGCGGCGCCGTTGAGGAGCGCGATGTCGGTGACGTGCACCACCGTGACCGGCCGACCGTCGTAGCCCGACTCCTTCACCAGCTGCCGCGCCCGCTCGAGGTTCTGCTTGGCCAGCCCCTCAGCGCCGACCTTGCTCGCGTAGGGCCCCTGGCAGGCGAACACCGAATGGCAGGGCCGGTAGTATTTCGCCACACCGATCGCCGCCTGTAGATATGTCTCCTGGTTCATCATGTAGACGAGGGCCTGCCGCGCCTTCTTGTTGTTGAACGGCGGGTGCAGGTGGTTGGGCCGCAGCCACCCCTGGGTGCCGAGCGGGTCGGGCAGGAAGGAGGCCAGCGCGGGATTCTGCTCGATCTTCGGGATGAAATCGATCGGCGGGATCTCCCACCAGTCGACCTCGCCGGCCGCCAGCGCGGCCGCCGCCGTGGCGTGATCGGGCATGTAGCGCCAGACCACCTTATCGAGGAGCACCTTCTTGCCGCCGGCCGAGCCACTGGCCGCCTCGCCGCGCGGAACGTAGTCGGCGTTGCGCACGTAGACGACCTGGTTGCCCGGCTGCCACTCGTCCTTGGAGAACTTGAACGGGCCCGAGCCGACGATCTCCTTGATCTGCTCATCGGCCGAGGTCGCCGCCACCCGGGCCGGCATCATGAACGGCACGTTGCTCGAGGGCTTGCCGAGCGCCTCCAGCACGGGACCGAAGCGCTCGCCCAGCTCGAGCGTCAGCGTCTTGCGATCGACGGGCGCCACCCTGGCGGTGTGGGCGGCCAGCAGCCGGCCGAACCGATCTTTCTTCATCCAGCGCTTGAGCGACTCCGCGCAGTCCTCGGCCACCACCGGGTGCCCGTCGTGCCACTTGAGGCCGTCGCGCAGCGTGAAGGTGTACTTCATCCCGTCCTTCGAGACGCTGTGCTTGTCCACCATCTGCGGACGCACCTGCAGCTTCTCGTCGGTACCGAACAGCGTGTCGTACACCAGGTAGGAGTGGTTGCGCGTGATGTAGGCCGTCGTCCACACCGGGTCGAGGATCTTGAGGTCGGCCTGGGCCACGAAGCGGAGCGTGCCGCCCGATTTCTGGGCCGCGGCGCGGGTGGGTGCGAGGCTGGCGGTGGCGGCC
>QHSI01000004.1 GCA_003221515.1 Candidatus Rokuibacteriota bacterium | reverse complement strand
GGTGTGAACCCGATCGGCCGTCCGTACTTCCCGGGCGTTCCCTTCGAGACCGACCCGGTGCCCTGGTACTTCTTGATCCTGATCATCGGCGCCGCGTCGCTGTGGGCGATGAATCGCCTGCGCGACTCGCGCCTGGGTCGCGCCTGGATGGCCATCCGCGAGGACGAGACGGCCGCCGATTGCACCGGCGTCAACCCGGTCTCGACCAAGCTCCTGGCGTTCGCGCTCGGCGCCTCATTCTCGGGATTCGCCGGCTCGGTCTATGCCGCGAAGCTCCAGGCCATCACGCCGGGCGCGTTCGAGTTCCAGGTGTCGATCATGCTGCTGTGCATGGTCGTGCTCGGCGGCGCCGGCAGCCTCAAGGGCGTGATCCTGGGCGGGATGCTCATCACGCTCTTCGACCGGGTCGCGCTCGCGCAGATGACGTTCTTCGTGCGCTGGGTCGGACGGACGGTCGGCGTGCCCACGCTGGTCGCCGCCGACCTCACGCTCTGGCGCTGGTTCTTCTTCGGCCTCGGCCTGGCCCTCGTGATGCTGCTGCGGCCCGAGGGCCTCGCCGGCCGACGACTGCGACCGATTCCGGTCGGCGACGACTCTGCGGATGCTCCCGCCCCGGCGGTGCCGCCGCGCGTCGAAGCGATCCCGAGCTGGCTGCGCGATCGGATGCGCGGCGGCGGCGGCGCGCACGGATCGGAGCCGATTCTCGAGATCCGCGCGCTGACCCGGCGCTTCGGCGGCATCGTCGCGCTCAACGACGTCGACCTGGTCGTCCCGCGCGGCGCGATCGTCGGGCTCATCGGCCCCAACGGCGCCGGCAAGACGACGCTCTTCAACGTCGTGACCGGGGTCATCCGGCCGGAAGGCGGCCGGATCACGTTCGAGGGCACGAGCCTGGGGCGGCTCCGCCCGAACGCGATCGTTGCCCGCGGCATCGCCCGCACGTTCCAGTCGATCCGGCTCTTCCCGCAGATGACCGTGCTGGAGAACGTGCTCGTCGGCGAGCACTGCCGCCTCGCCGCGAGCGTGGTCGGGGCCGTGCTGCGACCGCGGGCGGTGGTGAGCGAGGAGGCACGGGCCCGCCAGCGCGGGCGCGAGCTGCTCACGTTCGTCGGCCTCGACGGCAAAGAGGACGACGTCGCCCGCAACCTGCCCTACGGCGATCAGCGGCGCCTGGAGATCGCGCGGGCGCTCGCCACCGAGCCGCGCCTGATCCTGCTCGACGAGCCCACCGCGGGCATGAACCCGCGCGAGACCGAGACGCTGACCGCGCTGATCGGCACGCTGCGACGGGAGCTCGCGCTGTCGGTCTTGTTGATCGAGCACGACATGGAAGTGGTCATGGGGATCTCCGACCGGATCACCGTGCTCGACTACGGCACTCGCATCGCCGAGGGCACGCCGGCCGAGATCCAGCGCCACCCGCGGGTGATCGAGGCCTACCTCGGCACCGGGTTCGAGGCGGAGCGCCATGCTTGAGCTGGCCGACGTCCACACGTACTACGGCAACATCCAGGCGCTGCGCGGCGTCTCGCTCTCGGTCGCGCCGGGCGAGATCGTCACGCTGATCGGCGGCAACGGCGCCGGCAAGACCACGACGCTGCGGACGATCCTCGGCACCGCCCGGGCGCGCCGCGGCACCGTGAGCTTCAACGGCCGGCGTCTCGACACGCTCGCCACCGACCGCATCGTGCGCCTGGGCATCGCGCAGTCGCCGGAAGGCCGACGGATCTTTCCGCGGATGACCGTGCTGGAGAACCTCGAGCTCGGCGCCTTCGCACGGCCCGACCGCGCGGCGATCGCGTCGGACCTGCAGCGGGTGTTCACGCTCTTCCCGCGGCTCGCCGAGCGCACCGCGCAGTCGGGCGGGACGCTGTCGGGCGGCGAGCAGCAGATGCTGGCCATCGGCCGTGCCCTCATGGCCCGCCCGACGCTGCTGCTGCTCGACGAGCCGTCGATGGGACTCTCGCCGATCCTGGTCGAGACGATCTTCCGCATCGTCCAGGACATCAACCGTCAGGGGACCACGATCCTGCTCGTCGAGCAGAACGCGCGGATGGCGCTCCGCGTGGCGCACCGGGGCTACGTCATCCAGACCGGGCGGATCGTGCTGCAGGACGACGCCGCGGCGCTGCTGCGGTCGGATCTCGTGCGGAAGACCTACCTCGGCGAGAAGTAGGCGCGTCAGCGCCGGACGGTCAGACCTTCCAGGCCGATCTCGGGCATGCGCCCGGTCATGAGGTCGGCGACGATCCGCGCGGTGCCGCACGCCATCGTCCAGCCCATGTGGCCGTGCCCGGCGTTCATGAACAGATTGCGGTGCCGGCCCAGCCCGAGGATCGGCGGGCCGTCGGGCGTCATCGGGCGCAGGCACGCGCGGTACTCGCCCCGGTCGTAGTCGGCGGCGTCGGCGAAGAGATCACGGGCGAGGCGGAGGATGTTGTTGAAGTCGCGCGGCGTCCAGCTCCAGTCGTAGCCCGCGAACTCGGCGGTGGACGTGAGGCGCAGCCGGTCACCCAGCCGTGACCAGCCGACCAGCCACCGCTCGTCGACGCCGGGCACCATCGGCGCCAGCCCACCGGCTCGGAGCAGGAACGTCGAGGAGTACCCCTTCGCCGGATACACGGGCAAGCTCACGCCGGCCGTGCGGGCCACGCGCGGCGCGCCCACCCCGAGGGCCAGCACGTAGTTGTCCGCGCTCAGCACGCCGGCGCTGGTCACGGCGCCGGCGATCCGATCGCCGTCCGCGTGGAGCGCGTTGACGCGCACGCCGAGCCGCACCACGACGCCGAGCTTCTCGCGGCAGACCCGCGCCAGGTTCTCCACGAAGACGCGCGCGTCGCCGCTCGAGTCGCCCACGTCGCGGATCGCGCCGGCGATCTTGTCGCGCACCGGCTCGAACACCGGATCGAGCCGGGCGACCGCGCGCGCGTCGAGGATCTCCTGCTTCTGACCGTGCTCGGCCAGCAGCGCCATCTTCTTGGTCCCGGCCTCGAGCTCGGCGTGGTCACGATAGAGATAGAGGGCGCCACGCGCGATCGCGTGGTACTCGATCGACTCGCGCCCCACCAGCTCGTTCATCACCGCCTGGCTGTACTGGCAGAGCCGGAGCTTGATCAGCGTGTTCCGTCGCGCACGGTCCGCCGTGCACTCGCGCAGGAAGCGCAGCCCCCACGTGTAGAGCCCGAGGTCGGGCGCCAGCCGCACGCGGATGGCCGTCTCGGCGCCGCGCAGCGAATCCAGCAGCATGCGCGGCGCGCGCGGCGAGGCCCACGCGAACGAGTGGCCCGGCGCGATGATCCCCGCGTTGCCGCCGGTCGCCTCGAGGCCGAGCGCGTCCTTCTCCTCGAGCACCGTGACCTCGTGGCCCGCCTTGGCCAGGAAGTACGCCGTCGTCACGCCGACCACGCCGCCGCCGAGGACGAGGGTCTTCACGATCAGGCCTCGAGGAGGTAGCCGGCACGCATCGGATCCTCCGGGTCGAACAGGATCTGGCTGAAGCCGGTCAGGTAGGCGGTGCCGGTGATCTCCGGCAGGATCGCGCGCCGCCCCTCGACTTCCGTCTCGCCGGCGATCCGGCCCGCGAAGTCGAGCCCGAGCAGGCCGCGGCTCGTGAAGGTGGAGCCGACCCGCATGAGGCCGCGGTGATGGAAGAGCGCCATGCGCGCACACGTGCCGGAACCGCAGGGCGCGGCGTCGACCTGGCCCGGTCCCCACACGAGCGCGTTGGGCGACACGCCGGCGCCGTCGGGCAGCTCGTGGACGAGCACGTTGTCGACGCTCGTCTTGCCGAGACCCGGCACGGTCACTTGCAGCTGGGCGTTGACCGCGTCGCGGACCGCCATGCCACGCTGGGCGATCCGCTTGGCCAGCTCGCGCTTGATGGACACCCCGACCCGGGAGGCCTCGACGATCGCGAAGACGTTGCCGACGCCCACGGAGATGTCGAGCGGCACTTCGCCCACGCCTTCGACCTCGACGGTCTGGGCGGGCAGCACGACGAACGACGGCGTCCAGCGCAGCGTGACCTCGCGCACCCGGCCGCCGGCGGAGCGCGCGACGGTCTCGACAGCGCCGGCCTCGGTATCGATGACCACCGGGGTCTCGGAGCCGGTTTGCGCCACCATGCCCGTCTCGACGGCGATGGTCGCCGCGCCGATCGTGCCCTCGCCGCAAGAGACGTAGTAGCCGCCGGGATAGATAAAGAAAAGCCCGAACTGGGCGCTCGGCGTGACCGGCTCGGTCATGATCGCGATCAGCAAGCTCCGGTGGCCGCGTGGCTCGAGGCAGAGCCCGGTCCGGACGTGGTCGAGATGCTCCTGGAACCAGCGGCGCTTCTCGCCGATCGTGGCTCCCGGGATCCGCCCGAGTCCGCTGGTGACCAGCCGCATCCCGATGCCCGCCGTGTGGAAGTCGATCGTCGAGATCACGCGATCAGCTCGCATAGCCACCTCTCACTCTGTTGTCGCTGCGCGTCTGTCTGCGCGAAGGGAATCATACCCCAGGCGTGTGGCCGGCGAGGAAGTACGGCGCGGCGGCGGCGGCGAGCTCGACGTCCGCGCGGGCACGGGCGAGCAGCTCGGTCGTGACGTCGAGCACGCGCGCGATCACCGCGCGCTCGTCGAAGGCCAGGATGCGGCCGTCGCGTAGCGCCCAGGCGCCGTTCACCATCACCGCGGTGACGGACTCGGCGCTCGCGTGCTGGACCAGGTGCGGTACCGTCACCGGCGCGCCGGCCAGCGCCGCCGTCCGTGGGTCGAGCAATACCAGATCGGCGCGCCGGCCGGGCTCGATGCTCCCGAGCTCGCCGGAGAGACCGAGGGCGCGCCCACCCCCCGTCGTCGCCATCTCGAAAACCCGGCTGGCGGCGGGCCACGCCCGCGAGTCCGACGTCTCCGGTCGCGAGAGCATGAGCGCCAGCCGCATGATCTCGAAGAGGCTGTGCCGTCCACCGCTGTTCGAAGAGTCGGTGCCCAGCGCCAGCGGCACGCCGCGCCCGATCAGGGAGGGCAGCGCCAGGCGGCCGCTGCCGAGCATTAGGTTGCTGGCCGGGTTGTGGACGATCGTCACGCCGTGGCGGGCGAGCAGCGCGTGCTCGTCGGGCTCGAGCCAGATGCCGTGGGCGAGCGAGAGGCGATCGTTCAGGAGGCCGCGGCGCGCCATCTCGGCGACGGTCCCACCCGACCAGACGGCGCGCCCCCGTGCGGCCTGGGCGCGCGTTTCCACGAGGTGGGTGTGGACCGGGAGCCCGAGCTCGTCGCCGAGCCGCCGCCACGTGGCGACGAGCCGCGGTGAGCAGCGCTGGAACGCGTTCGGGCCGAGCGCCAGCGTGATGCGGCCCGCGCGGCCGTGCCACCGGCGGGCGAGGTCGCGATACATGCGCTCGGCGTCCGCCGCGTCGGTGCGCGGCGAGGCGTCGAGCGCGGTGCGGATCGCCGGCGGGAGCGCCAGCGCCAGGAACTCGTGATCGAGCACGTCGTGCATGAACGGCGCGAACGCGACGCGCATCCCGCTCGCCTCGTGGGCGGCCAGCGCGCTCTCGACCCAGCGCGTGTGCGGAAAGTGATCGACGCACCCGGTGACGCCGTTGCGGAGCATCTCGGCGGCGCCGAGCAGAACGGCGAGCCGGATCGCCTCGTCGCCGAGCGCCCGGCCGTAGGCCACGGTGTAGAGCGCCCACGGCTCGAGCGGCAAGCCGTTCTGCGTGCCCTTCAGGAGCGTGCTGTACGAATGGTAGTGGGCGTTGACGAGGCCCGGCATGACGATCGCGCCGGCGGCGTCGACCAGGTCGCCCGCTCGCGCGCGCGCGGAGGCTTGCTCGTCCGGAGTCAGGGCGACCACCGTGATCCGGTCGCCCTCGACGAGCACGCCGCCCGGCGTCAGCGTGTCGCCCGCGCCGGGCCTCACCAGCCGGCCGTTGGCGATGTAGACGCTCGAGGCCACGACGCTCAGCTCAGGCGGTCAGCGACGGATACCAGTGTCGCTTGCCGGCGCGCGCCAGCCGCCCGTCCCACTCGGCCAGGATCCGCACGGCCAGGTTCGCGGCCCGGACGGCGTGCTCGATCCCGCCGTAGACGAAGCGATCGGTGATCCGGTTGGCGATCGCGGTGCAGACGGCGCCGGCGCGGAGGCCGTAGAGGCCGGCCATCGTGAAGATAGTGGCGGCCTCCATCTCGAAGTTGAGGACCCCGGCGCGGCGCAGGTCGTCGACCTTGTCACGGAAGAACGCCTGCTCGTACCCGTTGAAGCCCGGCCTCCCCTGGCCGCAATAGAAGGACGCGGTCGAGCAGCTCACGCCCAGGTGGTAGCGGAGCGAGAGCCGCTCGGCCGCCTCTACCAGCGCCGCCGTCACCGCGTAGTGCGCGGCGGCCGGGTACGCGGGGTCGACGTAGTACTGGCTGGTCCCGTCGTGGCGCATGGCCCCCGTCGAGATGATGACGTCGCCGCACTCGATCTCGCGCTCGAGGGCCGCCGTGGTCCCCACACGGATGAACGTGTCGCCGCCGAGGACGGCCAGCTCCTCCAGCGCGCTCGAGGTCGAGCCGCCGCCGGCGCCGGTCGAGCAGCAGGTCACCCCGACCGTCCCGAGGCGTCCGGAGAACGTGCGGTGCTCACGGTAGTTGGCGATGCGCCGCGATTCGTCCCACTCGGCGGCGATCAGATCGACGCGATCGGGATCGCCCGGCAGCAGCACGTAGCGTTCGACGTCGCCCCGTTTGCACCGGATGTGGTACTGAAGACCCGCGTCCATCTCGGGCCGCGTCGCCGCCGATGTCCAGTCCGATGGCGTCATGGTGCTCCTCCTGCCTTATCCAGCCTTGTGCACGAGCGCGGTGCCGTCTCCGAACGTGACGAGGGGAACGCACCGCGTGACGTTCTCGTCGGCGCAGTACGGGACGTCGTCGGGCGCGCCGATACGCCGCACGACCGCGGCCGACATCGATCGATCGAACGCCTCGCGGGTGCCGGAGAAGACCGTCGACGCGGCGCGCGCGATCTGCGCCGACTCCAGCAGCCTCGCCGGGATCCCCGCGGAGTTCGCCAGCTCCTCGCCGTGGCGCAGGAGTGTCGCGGCGCAGTAGACGTCGTCGACGGCCGGAATCTGGCATCCGTGGCGGCCGGCGCACACCAGGCTGATCGACCGGTCGAGCCGGCGGGCCAGCGCGACGGCCTCGGCCATCACGGCGGCGCCGTTGCGCATGCATCCGACGAGCACGTGCTCGACGCCGGCCTGCTGCAAGAGCGCGGCGGCGAGGGTGCCGTTGGTCGTGGCGAAGATCACACGCTGGCCGGCGAGGTCGAGGTCACGGAGCGCCGCGGGGGACGGCGAGAGATCGGCGCCGGCGGCCTTCACGCCCGACGCGTCTTCGGCGCACACCAGGGCGGCGCCGACCTTCGCGCGGATCTCGGTGAGCTTCGGCAGATCGGCCTGCCGCACCAGCACGATCTCGGGTGCGCCGCGGTCGAGGAGCGTCACGATCGTCGTGCTGGCGCGGATCACGTCGATCAGTACCGCAACCGGCGACGGCCGGCGCGTGGCCTCGCTGGGAAGGAAGCAGACCTCGAAGTCCACGTAATACGAACGCTACGGAGGGGCCGGCCGGGTCGCGGCGTTCGCGGAGGGGACGTCGCCGGGATCGGCGCCCTGGGCGCGCATCGCTCGCCGGATCGCCGCCGGATCGACGTCGCGCACGCGGACGCCGCTCGAGAGCGCCAGCGCCGCGGCGACGCCGACGGCCTGGCCTTGCACCATACAGGGCGGAATCTCGCGCGAGATCTTCTGCGCCTGAGAATCCGCCGAATAGTGCCGCCCGGCGACCAGGAGCTGCTCGACCCCTCGCGGGAGCAGCGCGCGGTACGGCGTGTAGTAGTCGCGGCCGCGACACACCGTGTCGGGAAAGTGGCGCCGCTCGACGACGTCGCGCTTGGTGACGACGTACTCGCCCTGGAGCAGGCGCGTCTGGCGGACGCCGAGCTGCGAGGCCACGTCGAGCACGTGGCAATTCGCGAACCCGGGGACCTGCGCGCGCGCGAAGGCCACCAGCGCGGCAATCCGCCTGCGGCCCTCGATCTCGGCGGTGGTCATGTCCTCGACCTTGAGCGCATCGAACCCGACCATGTGCGGGCAGTTGCACCACACGACGCCCGGCAGCGGCGTCTTGAGCCACCACATGTCCCAGGCGCCGCCCAGCAGGTGCTTGGCCTGGCGGTCGAGCTCCGCGAATTCTTCTGGATGCTCGTGCTCGAACCGGAGCGCCGCGTCGGTGTCGACGTTGCCCAGCCGGAACACCGTCGTGACCATGTAGCTGCCGAGGGCGTGCGGCGCGCCGGCGGCGGCCGCGACGTCGAGGTCACCGGTGGCGTCGACGACCACGTCGGCCAGCAGCGCCTGGCGTCCGGACTTGGTCTCGACGACCACGCCGCGGATCCGCGCGTCTTCCACGATGGGCGCCGAGAACCAGCTGTGCAGTCGGAGGTTGATCCCGCTCTCGACGACGATATCGTCGGAGACGCGCTTCCAGCCGTCCGGGTCGAACGCGACGGCGTAAACGATCGGCTGCGGCTTGCCGCGCGCGCGAAAGTCGTTGCACCCCCAGCGCGCCCACCGCCGCCAGGCGTCCCAGCCGACGCGACGGTCCTCGGGCGGCGGCGAGACCGCCAGGCCGAGCTTCTCCAGGCGCTCGATGAGCTCGCCGACCAGCCCGGTGGTCGTGATCTCGGCGCCGTTCACCATGTCGTCGAGCACCAAGACCATCCCGCCCGACGCTAGGCCGCCGAGGTACGGATACCGCTCGACCAGCGTCACGCGCGCGCCGCTGCGCGCGGCCGCCACCGCGGCGCTCACGCCGGCCGGGCCGCCGCCCACCACCAGGACGTCGGTCGCATCCACGACCGGCGTGGCGCGCGCGACCTCGGCGATCGTCGCGGGCGTCGCCATCAGGCCGACTCTCCGGGCTTCCAGGTCACGATGCGCCGCTCCGCGAAGCTGACGACCGCGAAGAAGAGCACCGCCCAGCCCGAGGCCACGAACACCGTCGCGTAGAGCAGCGGCGAGCGGAAGTTGTGCGTCGCCTCGATGATGAGGGCGCCCAGGCCGAGGTCGGCGCCGATCCACTCGCCGACGATCGCGCCCAGCACCGACGTGGTGGAAGCGATCTTCAGCGCCGAGAACAGGAACGGCAGCGAGCTCGGGACCCGGAGCTTCCAGAACACCTCGGCGCGGCTCGCCGACAGCACCCGCATCAGCTCGAGCGATTGCGGATTCACCGACGTCAGGCCCCGCACCATGTTGGCCAGCGTCGGGAAGAAGCAGATGAACGCGGCGATCACGACCTTCGAGGTCATGCCGAGGCCGAAGATCAAGACCAGGATCGGCGCCTTGGCCAGGATCGGGATCGTGTTGATGAACACGGCGATCGGGTACAGCGCGGCCTCTAGCCGCTTCGAGTGCACGAACAGCACCGCCACCAGGATCGCGACGGCGTTGCCGAGCAGGAAGCCGACGAAGCTCTCGGCGGCGGTCGGCACGAAGTTGCGCAGGAGCGTCGGCAGCTCGGTCACCAGCGTGCGCGCGATCTGCGCCGGCGTCGGCGCGATGTAGATCGGCAGCGCGAACGCCCACGCCAGCACCTGCCACGCGACCAGCAGCGCCGCCGCCGTTCCGAAGGGCAGCAGCGTGTGGCGCCCGGCCCGCGACGACACGGACGCGCCCGTCGCGCCGGCGCTCGGCTCGGTGGACGACGCGACGCGGCTCACCGTCGCCATCAGCAAGTCTGGAGCAAGGCGCGCAGGTGCGCGGCGATCTGGATGAACTCCGGCGTCTCACGGACGCTCAGTGGCCGGGGATAGGGCAGGCCGCAGTCGACCACCTCGCGGACACGGCCGGGATTGGTCGCCAGCACGAGCACGCGCTCGGAGAGGAAGACCGCCTCGGGGATGCTGTGCGTGACGAAGAGGATGGTCGTCTCGGTCTGCTTCCAGATCCGGAGCAGCTCCTCGTTCAGCGTGTCCCGGGTGATCTCGTCGAGTGCGCCGAACGGCTCGTCCATCAACAAGATGCGCGGCTCGGATACGAGCGCGCGCGCGATGGCCACGCGCTGCCGCATGCCGCCGGAGAGCTCGTGGGGCAGCGCGTCCTCACGTCCGGCCAGGCCCACCAGCCGCAGCAGCCCCTCGGGCGTCCACTGGGCCGAGCGCTCGCGCTTCTGGGGACCGACCTCAAGCGGAAGCCGCACGTTCTCGAGCGCCGAGCGCCAGGGCAGGAGCGTGGGATCCTGGAAGACGAAGCCGAGCTCGCGGTTGACGCGCGCCGTCGCCGGCGGGCCGCCGAGCACCGCCACCGTGCCGTGCGTGGGTGCGACGAGGTCGGCCACCAGGCGCAGCAGCGTCGACTTGCCACATCCCGAGGGGCCCAGAAGACTCCAGAAGCCGCCCGGCGGAATCTCGATGCCAACGTTCTCGAGCGCGGTCACGGAGCCGCGCTCGCTCGTGAACCGAACGCTGGCTGCCTCGAGCTTGACGGCCGGCGTCACTCCCGCTCGTCCTATCCGATCTTGGGACGCGCGCCCGCCGTCGCCTGCAAGATCGAATCGGTCATCACGTCGGCGACCTTCGGCGCGGCGCCCTTGAACTGCTGGAGCTCCTCGTAGACGCGCAGCTGCTGCTCCCACACCCCGGGCTCCATGGTGCCCCAGCCCTTGGCCGCGGTGGTCTTGGTGAAGCTGAAGCGGAGGACGGGCTTGATCGCGTCGAGCTCGGCGTCGCGGTCCAGGTTCGGGTAGGCCTTCACGAGGAGATCGACGGCCTTCTCCGGATTCTGCTGCGTGTACTGCCATCCCTTGGCGGCCGCGCGGGTGAACCGGGCGAGCACGTCGGCGTGCTTCTGAATGGTCTCGTCGGTCGCGTAGTAGAGGTTCGCGTAGAGCTGGATGCCCGCGTCCCATAGCCGAAGGTCGATGCGCTCGGGCCCGAGCGGCTGGAGCGCGCTCGCATTGGTGAGCCAGCCCGTGACCGCGTCGACCTGTCCGTTCAGCAGCGGCAGCATGTCGCTGCCCATGATCAGCACCTTGACGTCGGACTCGTTGATCTTGTGCTTGGCGAGCAGCGCCCGCAGCAAGATGCGCGCGGTGCCCTGAGTGCCGATCTTCTTGCCGACCATGTCTTTCGGCGTGCGGATCGGATTCTTCGGCAGCGAGAAGTACGTGAACGGATGCTCCTGGTAGCCGACGGCGAAGCACTTGATGGGAATGCCGCCCGCGCGTGCCAGCATGAGCGACGGGCTCGACGAGAGGTTGCCGGCCTGCGCGGACCCGGAGGCCACGATGTTGACGCCGTCGACGTTCGGACCGCCCGGCGCGATCTTGAGATTGATCTGCTCGGCCTCGAAGTATCCGAGGCTCCGCGCCACGATCTCGCCGATCTGGCCGTTGCTGATGATCCAGCCGAGCTGGAACGTCACGTCGGCGGGGGCCCCCGAGGCCGCGCGCGGCACCGACACGATCCCCGCGCCGGCCGCCAGCCCGGCGAGCGCCGCCGCTGACTGACCGAGCAAACGCCGCCGCGTCAACCCCTCATTCGTTGGTGCCCCGCTCATGTCCCTTCCTCCTCGCTCCGGCCCCGCCACCTTATCCGTTTTCCTCCAATAATCCAAGCCACCGCCCCCCGCCGAACACCCACCCCGCGCGCCCAGGCGATGTCGCACGCTCGCGCGGCGCGCCGAGCGCAGCGGCGAGAGGACGGGCCTGCTACGCAGGGCTGCCTCGCGGGCTCAGGTCGATGCGCATCGCTCGGGCAGATCAACCGCCGACGTTGTCGCGAGAGGAGTGTGGGCGGGGTCGACGCGACCCGTTCCCTCCCCGCGGCGGCGGACGCAACGTGCCCGGATGGAGCCCAGCCGCAAACGGAACGCGCACGCGTGCCGCGTGGTCGCGCGACCCCGCCCACACCCCTCTCGCGACGAGCGCCGCGCCGGTTGACCTGAACGCGTGCCTCCCATACGCTGCCCGAGTGGCTGCGTGCCTCTGCAACCTCGACCCGGGCGTGGCATACGAAGGGCCACGCGTGGTCTATGCGACGCTCGGCGGGAGCCCCACGTGGGGCCTGGGCGATCGCTTCCACGAGATCGCCGCCACGCATGGGCACGCGCGACTCGGCACGCATCGGCCTCGAACGCCGTACGGGCCGGGTCCGAGCGTCGAGCACTATCGCGCGCCGAGCGGGCGGGAGTTTCTTCGCATCCCGAGCTACGGCCAGGTGATCGACGAGGATCCCGAGCTCCGCGCCAGCGAGTGGAAGACGTTCTGGATCCTGTGGAAGGCCGGCGTGCGCGTGCTGCTCGTGGGCGGCACCAGCGGAAGCTGCGACTGGCGACGCTCGGCGGCGGACGAGGACGCCGTGCGTCCGGGCGACCTCGTGCTGCCGAGGAGCTATCTGACGCGCGACACGATGCCGATGGGATTGCCCGGTACCGAGCTCGAGTTCTGCCTGCCGCGCCAGGTCGCGATCATGGACGACCCGTTCTGCCCGCCGTTGGCCGACACGCTACGCGCGCACGCTGGACGACTGGGAAGCTTTCGCTTCCGGCGCGTCCACGGCCCCGAGGCCGGCGTCGTCCTCAACCGGTGGCTGGCCGGGAACGGGTTCGAGTCCCTGGCGACGTGCCGGATGCTCGAGACGCTGGGGCGCCAGATGAGCATGCCGGTGATCACGGGCGACTGCGTCAGCCCGGTGCTGGCGCGCGTGTGCGGCATGCACCTGGCGTACTACCACGTCGTCGCCAACTGGGGCACCGGGCTCGAGGTCGAGGACCCGACGATCGCGCTGAATCGGCTCTACATGGAGACGCTGCCGCCCGTCGCCGCGGCGTTCGAGCTCGGCTTCCTCGACGCCGCGAGCGAGCCGACCGCGTGCTGGTGCCGCGAGCTGCTTCGCGCTCGGCCGCCCGAGTACGCGCGGGCGCAGAGCCCGCGCAGCGAGCAGTGAACGCCCCGTCGCTCAGGAGGCTGGGTTGAACACGATCGCTCCCGCGCTCAAGCAGATCGCCTCGGGCCTGCGCTTTCCCGAGGGCCCCGTGGCGATGGACGACGGCTCGGTGATCCTGGTCGAGATCGAGCGCCAGACCCTCTCGCGCGTCACGCCGGACGGCAAGGTGCAGGTGATCGCCACGCTGGGCGGCGGACCCAACGGCGCCGCCATGGGACCGGGCGGGAAGATCTACGTGACCAACAACGGCGGGCTCAAGTTCATGGTGCGGCCTGGGAAGATGTTCCCGATCGGTCAGGCCGACGACTACACGCGCGGGAGCATCCAGATCGTCGACCCGCTGACCGGCAAGTTCGAGACGCTCTACGACGCCTGCGACGGCCAGCGGCTGCGCGGGCCGAACGACCTCGTGTTCGACCGAGCCGGCGGCTTCTGGTTCACCGACCTGGGCAAGACGCGCGACCGCGACATGGATCGCGGCGCAGTCTACTACGCGAAGGCCGACGGCTCGATGATCCGCGAGGCCATCTTCCCGCTGGAGCGGCCCAACGGCATCGGGCTCTCGCCGGACGAGCGGACGCTCTACGTGGTCGAGACGCCGACGGCACGCTGCTGGGCGTTTCGGCTCTCCGCGCCCGGCCAGATCGAGTCGGCGAACGGCCCGTATCGCGGCGAGAAGGGCACGGTCGTCGCGGGGCTCGGCGGCTATCAGATGTTCGACTCGCTCGCCGTCGACGGCGAGGGCCACGTCTGCGTCGCGACGCTGATCACCGGCGCGGTCAGCGACATCTGGCCCGACGGCAGCCGCGTCGACCAGTACAAGCTGCCGGACATGATGGTCACCAACGTGTGTTTCGGCGGCCGCGCTCTCAAGACCGTGTTCGCGACCCTGTCGATGGGCGGCACGCTCGTGTCGTTCGAGTGGCCGCGGCCGGGTCTGGCTCTGAACCATCTGAACAAGAAGTAGTGCGCGCTTGAGAAGGAATTGGCCATGAGCACGACGGACCGTTACGGGCTGCCCCTCTCCACCTCGTCGGCCGTCGCCGCCGAGCACTATCAGGCCGGCATGGACCGACTGCTCGCGTACGGCTACGGCGCCGATCAGTCGTTCGCCGCCGCGGTGACGGCCGACGGTGAGTTCGCGCTCGCGCACGCGGGCGCGGCGCTCGTCGCGCTCTTCCAGGGCGACGGCGCCGCGGCGAAGGCGTCGGTCGAGCGCGCGCGCGGGCTGATCGGCGGCGCGACGCGGCGCGAGCGGCAGCACGTGGAGGCGCTGGCGGCGGTCGCCGGCGGCGAGGCCGCCCGCGGGCTCGCCCTCATCGAGGAGCACGTGCGCGAGTTCCCGCGCGACGCGCTGCTGGTCCACCAGGCCGGCAGCACGATCGGTCTCGGCGGGCGCATCGACCGCGAGGAGCTCCGTGCCGCGTTCGTCGAACGGCTGGCGCCCGCGTACGGCGACGACTGGTGGTACCAGTCCGCGCTGGCGTTCACGTACCACGAGATCGGGCGCTACGACGAGTCGCGCCGCCTCTCCGAGCGCTCGCTCGCGCAGTATCCGGGCAACGCCAACGCGAGCCACAACATCGCCCACATCTGCTACGAGACCGTCGACAACGAGGGCGGGATCGCGATGCTCACCGACTGGCTCGACGACTACGATCGTCGCGCCCCGTTCTATTGCCACCTCGCCTGGCACCTGGCGCTGTTCGAGCTACAGTGCGGCCGGCCCGCCCGCGCGTTCGCGATCCACGAGCGCGACATCGCGACGTCGGCGAACGCGCGGCTGGCGATGATCGACGGCTCGGCGCTCCTCTGGCGGTTCGAGCTCGACGGCGTCACGGTCGGCCCTCTGCCCTGGCGCCCGCTCGCCGACCTGGCGGCGCGGGTCACGCGGCCCGGATTCATCTTCGGCGACATCCACGCCGCACTCGCGTACGCGTCGGTCGGCGACGACCGCGCCCTCTCGGCGCTGATCGATGGCCTGCGCGCCCTCGACGCGAAGGGACATCCCATCGCCGGAACGGTGGCACTCCCGCTGGTGCGGGGCGTCGCGGCCTTCGTGGCCGGTGACTACGCCGGCGCCCTCGCCAGCTTCGAGTCGGTCGACGGCCAGATCCACCGGGTCGGCGGCAGCCACGCCCAGTGGGAGCTGTTCGAGGAAACCATGGTGGTGTGCCACCTGCGGCTCGGACGCCCCGACGACGCGACGCGGCTCCTGCGCCGGCGGCTCGCCACGCGCCCGTCACCCCGCGATCTCGCCTGGGTCAGTCAGGCGGGGTCGGCGGCGCCGCGCGCGGCACCGCGTCAACCTTGACGTTCTCGATGCCGAATTGGCCTGTCAACTCGTCATTACCGGAAGGATGAGCCGCCCGAGCTCCCGTACAACGTCGCGCTCCGCCGGCGTTCGACCGAGGGGTCCACTGTGGCATCGCGTTTGCCACTTCCGCTCGTCGGGAACTCGATGGGATCTCAGAACGCTCGCGTCCAGGGTCGCCGCGCTCGCATCGCCTCGTCGCTCCATCTTCCGCTCCGCCGCCTAGCGCTGTGCCTCGACTGCGAGATGTGCTTCGAGATCGGCGCGCCGGCCTGTCCGGGGTGCGGCGGCGAGACCTGGGTGTTGCTCGCCCGGTTCCTCGACCAGGGGCCGCTGCGGCTGATGCCCCAGTTCCACCCGTTCCCGAAGACCTGGAATGAACGCTCATCGCGGGTCGCCGACGCCCATCAGGTGGCCAAGCAGCTCCTGATCGTCGCCCGCGACCGGTACAAGCTCCACGAGTATACGAAGCGGGCCTTCGCCGGAAATCCCACGGTCGAGGTGGTCCTCGATCGCCGCCGCGGTGAGCGACGGGCCAGCGGCGAGCGCGCCAGCCAGCCCGAGCGGCGGCGGGGCGACCGCCGACGGGCCCTCGACATCGACAATCACCTCAAGGCTCTCGGCTGGGCGGTGATGCGGCTCGACGTCTTCAAGCCGCGGCGCCCCTCCATCCACTAGCGCTTCGCCGCAGCGCGGGGGCGTGAGACGGCTCAGGTAGATCCCGGAGCCCTGGCCCCCCGCCAGCACCAACAGTTCTTGACCTCGCAGCCCAAACGGCGTATGCCTCCGCTCCAGGGGACTCCTCTGCATCGGTGAGTTCGATCCACGAAAGGAGCGCGGCATGACCTACGACCTGCTGATCAAGAACGGACGCGTCGTCGACGGCTCCGGCCGCCCCGCCTTCAACGGCGATGTCGCGGTAGCCGGCGGCAAGATCGTCGAGCTCGGTCGCCTGAGCGGCTCTGCGCGCCAGGTCATCGAGGCCGACGGGCGGGTCGTCTCGCCGGGCTTCGTGGACAACCACTGCCACTACGACGCCCAGGTGCTGTGGGATCCGCTCTGCACCTACTCCTGCCACCACGGCTCGACCACCGTCATCATCGGTAACTGCTCGCTGGCGCTCGCGCCGGTAAAGAAGGAAGCGCGCGAGCGGCTCGCCGGGATGCTCTCGTACGTCGAGGCGATCCCGATGGACGTGCTCAGCGCGGGCGTGCCGTGGAACTGGGAAACGTTCCCCGAGTACATGCGCGCGGTCGGGCAGAAGCTGGCGGTGAACGTGGGCACGCTCGTCGGCCACTCGGCGGTGCGGCTCTACGCGATGGGCGAGGAGTGCTCCGATCGTCAGGCCACCGACGCCGAGCTCGAGACCATGCGGCGGGTGGTGCGCGAGGCGCTCGAGGCCGGAGCGCTCGGGCTCTCGATCACGCGCAACATGAACCACTTCGACATCGCCGGCAAGCGCATCCCGGCGGCGGTCGCGCCGGAGTCCGAGCTGTTCGCGCTCGCCGACGTGCTGCGTGAGGTCGGCACCGGCGTGATCCAGTGCGGCGGCGGTACCAACCCCGAGCTCAAGGACGGGCTCCTCAGCCGGATCTCCGAGGCGTCGGGCCGGCCCATCATGTACAACACGCTCCTCGAACAGGCGCGGCAGCCGGGACGGTGGCGCACGCACCTCGAGCACGTCGAGAAGACGGTGCGGCAGGGGATCCGCGCGATCCCGCTCTGCAACCCGGGGAGCATCGTCCAGCACTTCACGATGAAGAACTGTCAGGTGTTCCGCAGCATGCCGACCTGGCTGCCGATCCTCCAGGGGCCCGACGCGGACAAGATCCGCGCGTACCGTGACCCAGCGACCCGCGCGAAGCTGCGCGCCGAGGTCGACGCGCCGCTCGGTCCGGACGCGACGTTCTCCAAGCGGTGGGACCTGATGATCGTGGCGGAGCCCAAGCTCGCGAAGAACCGGGGCCTCGCCGGCAAGCACATCGAGGAGATCGCGAAGGCCCAGGGCAAGCACCCTGTCGACGCATTCCTCGACCTCGCCGTCGAGGAAGATCTCGAGACCAGCTTCACCCTCGGCGAGATCAACACGGACACCGAGGCCGTGGCGCAAATTCTAGGGTCCCCCTACGCGGTGGTTGGGCTCACCGACGGCGGCGCCCACGTGCAGTTCCACTCGAACGTCAGCAACCCCACCCGTCTCCTCGGCTTCTGGGTGCGGGAGAAGAAGATCATGTCGCTCGAGCACGCCGTCCGCCGGCTCACCTTCGACTCGGCGACGGCCTTCGGCATCTATGACCGCGGACTCGTGCAGCCGGGTATGGTGGCCGACCTCGTCGTCTTCGATCCCGAGACCGTTTCTCCGGTCAAGGAAGATGTCGTCCACGACTTCCCGGCCAACGGCTGGCGGATGCGCGAGCTGGCCGAGGGGATCCACTTCACGGTGGTCAACGGCGAGGTCCTGCTGGAGAAGGGTCAGCACACCGGTAACCTGCCTGGTCGCGTGCTGCACAACGCTCGCTACGCCGCGCGCTAGCGGCGACGCAAAGCCGGCCCTAGAAACAGGAGCGCCCCGGGTTCGCCGGGGCGCTCGCATTTTCAGCGTAGCCGCGAAGAGCTAATCTGGGATCTCGGCCTCGACGAGTTGCGCCAGAAGGGTGAGTGATTCTTGCCAGCCGAGACAGCAAGCCTCGGGTGGAATGACCTCCGGCAGCCCCTCCTGCACGACGTTCAACTCAGTCCCGCAGGACACCTTCTTCAAGGTGATCGTCGTCTGCATCTCACCAGGCAGGCTGGGGTCGTCGAATCTATCGGAGTGGCGAATGCGTTCGTGTGGCACCAGTTCGAGGTATTTTCCGCCGAAGGAGTGACTGCGACCCGTGGAGAAATTCGTGAACGACATCTTGTAACTGCCACCAACTTTGGCGTCCATATGGTGCACCTTGCCCGTGAACCCGTTCGGCGGAAGCCATTTGGCCATCGCATCCGCGTCGAGAAACGCCCGATAGACCCTCTCGGGCGTCGCACGCAGCACGCGGTGAAATCGAACAGTGTTGGTCGGCATTATCGGCTCCTTTCTATCTGGCTGTCCGTCTGAGCGTTACGGCCGGGGTTCTGGGAGTCCCGTATCCCGGCCCCATGAGCATGGCGGCCTCACCCGGCAGGCTTCCCCTTATCGGGCGGACGCGACAGCGGACGACGACGACAACGCGGCCCGCAGGAACGCGGGGTCGAAGATGCGGTCGGCCATCACCTGGCAGCGCTTCATCAGCCGGTGCTCGTCGGCGTGGTAGTCGGGAATCGCGTTGTGCAGCGTGCCAAGGTGATCCCACACCAGCACGTCGTGCTCGGTCCAGTGGTGGGTGAACTGATATTTCGGCTGGAGCTGGTGCGCGAACAGCGTCTCCAGTACCCGATCGCTCTCCGCCTCGTCGAGCTCGTTGATGCGGATGGCGTAGCCGGGATTGCAGTAGAGCACGCGCTTGCCCGTGATCGGATGCGTGAGAAACACGGGATGCACGGACGGCGGCCGCCGGCGGCGCTGCTCCGCGGACAACGGCGCGCGCAAGCTGCCCGGCCGCAGCCGCATGTTTTCCCAGAACTTGTTGAAGTCGTGGGTTGCGGTCATGCCGTCGAGACGCGTCTTGAGCTCAGGAGCCAGATCGTCGTACGCCGCTTGCGTGTTGACGAACATCGTGTCGCCCAGTACGCGTCCGTCGCGACGTGGCACCTTGACTGCGTAGAGCACGTTCAGGAAGCCGATCGTCTCGTTGTAGGACATGTCCGTGTGCCAGTCCTGGCCGGCGTCGGTGATTCCGATGGGCTCGCCGTTCTCGATGATGTTCGAGAGGTAGCCGACCTCCGGCATCCCGGGTTCGTGGTGCCGGCCGGTCAGCGTAGCCTGGATCACCCCGAAGCGCCGCGAGAAGTCCCGGAGCTGAACGGCCTCCAGGTGTTGATCCGGAAATCTGATGACTCCGTGGCGGCCGAGCGATAACAAGATCGTCGCGAAGTCCGTGTCGCTCAAGGGCGTGGCGAGATCCATGCCCTTGATGGTCGCCCCCAGGATCTGCCCGCTCGGCTCGACCGCCGTCATGTCCGCCCTCCTCGTCGCTCGCCCGGATTATACTGCGCCGGATTCGGTTGCGATGAAGGAGGGCTCCAATGGAGATCAAGGCCGCGGTCTTTCGGAAAGTGCACGACCCGCTGACCATCGAATCGATCGACATCGACAAGCCCTGGGGCCGTGAGGTCCTCGTGCGCACGGCGGCGACGGGCGTCTGCCACAGCGACCTGCACGTCGTCGACGGCGACGGCCGATTCCCCATGGATCGGCCCATCGTGCTGGGGCACGAGGGCGCCGGAGTCGTCGAGGCGGTGGGCGCGGATGTGACCACCGTCCGGCCGGGCGATCACGTGGTGGCCTGCCTGTCCGGCTTCTGCGGCAACTGCGCGCAGTGCCTCGGGGGGCATCCCAATCTCTGCGTCGGCGGCATCGTCACCCGCCCCGACTCGGCGGCACCGAGGCTCTCGCAGCGCGGCCAGGGGTTCCGCCAGTTCATCGGCATCAGCAGCTACGCCGAGCGCATGCTGCTGCACGAGAACTCGATCGTGAAGATCGACCCGGAGTTGCCGCTCGACCGTGCGGCGCTCGTCGGCTGTGGCGTGCTCACCGGCGTGGGCGCGGCACTGCGGTCCTCCGGGCTGCAGGCGGGGCAGACCGTCGCGGTGTTCGGCTGCGGCGGCGTCGGGCTGGCGATCGTCCAGGGTGCCCGCATCGGCGGCGCCCGGCAGATCATCGGCGTCGACATGTTCGAGTCCAAGAAGGAAATGGCCAAGCGCGTCGGCGCGACCCACTTCGTCAACAGCAAGAAGGACGACCCGGTCAAGGCCATCCGCGCGCTCACCGGCGGCGCGGGGGTCGACCACGCCTTCGAGGCCGTCGGCAATACGACGCTGGTGCGGCAGGCCATCGAGAGCCTGGCCATCCGCGGCACCGCGACCATCGTCGGCGTCCTGCCGCCCGACGCGAAGATCGAGTTCCCCTGGATGGCGATCCGCCCGGAGTGCCGCGTGCAGACCTCCCGCATGGGCAGCAACCGGTTCCGCACCGACATTCCTCTCTATCTGGAGTTCTATCGCCAGGGACGGCTGCTGCTCGACGAGATGGTGACGCGCCGCGGCCGACTCGACGACATCAACGAAGCGTTCCGCGCGATGAAGGCCGGCGAGGTCGCCCGGACCGTTTTAACGTTCAATTGAGGTGTTCGAGCGCCGGCTTGGCCGGCGCAACGATTCCCTGGCTCAACCGAGAGCGATCCCGGTGGGGGTAGGGTGCCTGTCCAGGACGCCGTAGGTCACCTGGACGTCGCGTGACTCGCGCCCTGCCTTCGTCTCACGGGTGATCACGTAGTACGATCGCGCGCCCTGGTAGGTGGCCTGCTCGATCGCCAGGGTCACGCGTCGACCTGCCTGACTCGTTGTCTCGCGGACCAGGCCAGGGGACTGCCCCGTGCTCTCGAACTCGGCGCTCCCGGCCGCGCGAGTGCGCGAGATCGGACGCTACGGCTCGCGCTGGCTCTACTCGAATCGCTCGCTCGTCGAGCGCGACCTCCGGTCGAGCTCCATGCCGTAGACGCTGCGAGAGCGCGAAATCGATTCGAGAGCACAAAGCGATGAAAGCATTACGTTCTCAAATTTGCGATGCCAGATCGCCCTGCGCATTGGCGTAGGCGACGGAGAGCTGACACTTGCTCGTCGCACGCATCGACTGCAATCGCTCTCATCGCAGCAGCTCGAGGCACACAATTCACAGCCATTTGCGGCGCACTGACTCGAATCGATCCATGCTTGGCACTGCCCATGCACAAAATTTTGCACGTAGGAAGACTCCTCTCGATAATGGCAAACCCGCCGCGAGACGGGGACGCAAAGCCACGGGTCAGGCCGCGAGCCTGACAGCCGAGCTACCGAAGGAGGGGTGGTGACCACCCTCCGGGACGTGGTCTTCCTCAAGGGAGACCACGTTCATGCTCGACCGGCGCTGGCTGCTGGGTCTCGGGCTAGTCTTGGGCGGAATTCTCTTCGCGACAAATCCAGGAAGCGCCGGCGTCCTCGACACATCCTGGACTGCTCCCACCAAGAATACCGATGGGAGCGCGTTGACGGATCTCGCGGCCTATCGCGTCTATTACGGCACCTCGGCGTCTCCTTGCCCAGGGGGCACCTTCGTGCAGGTCCCGTCCACGGTCTCGAGCCCGCCGTCCAACCAGACCGTGAGCCTCCGGCTCACTAACCTGACGACCGGCACGCTCTACACCGTCTCCGTCGCTGCGGTCGACACGGGGGGCAATCAGAGCGCGTGTTCGACCAGCGCCAGCGCCGTCGCGCAGGTCGAAATCGCCGTCAGCCCCACCACCACCACGAGTTTCGGCAATGTGAACATCGGCAGTGTCCTCGATCAGGTCTTTACCGTCCAGAACACACGCGCGAGCGCCGTAACAGGCACTGCCTCCGTCTCCGCTCCGTTCAGCATCTTCTCCGGCAGTCCGTTCACCCTAGCCGCTGGCGCTACCAAGAGCGTGATCGTGCGCTTCACCCCGACGAGCACCGTGCTCTCGAGCACCAGCGTGAGCTTCACCGCGGACGGCGACACGCTCCAGCGGCTCGTGACCGGCACCGGCGTCTCGACGACGACCCTCGCGCTGACGGTTTCCAAGGCCGGCACGGGCAGCGGGACGGTGACGAGCAGCCCCGCTGGCATCTCCTGCGGCACCACCTGCTCCGCTTCGTTTGCGAGCGGCACCTTGGTCACCTTGACCGCCGCGCCCGCCGCCGGCTCCACCTTCACCGGCTGGAGCGGTGGCGGTTGCACCGGCAGCGGCACCTGCACCGTGACGATGAGCGCCGCCACCTCCGTCACCGCCACCTTCGCCTTGCAGTCCTTCACGCTCACCGTGAGCAAGGCCGGCGCCGGCAGCGGCACCGTCACCAGCGCGCCGGCCGGCGTCTCCTGCGGCGCGACCTGTTCCGCCGCGTTCGCCAGCGGCACCTCGGTCACGCTGACCGCCGCGCCCGCCGCCGGTTCCACCTTCAGCGGCTGGAGCGGCGGCGGCTGCGCCGGCACCGGCACCTGCACCGTGACAGTGAGCGCTGCCACCACGGTCAGCGCCACGTTCGCCATTCAAGCCTTCACGCTCACCGTGACCAACGCCGGCGCCGGCATTGGGACCGTCACCAGCGCGCCCGCCGGCATCTCGTGCGGCACCACCTGCGCCGCCGCATATGCGAGCGGCACCACGGTCACCTTGAC
>QHSI01000003.1 GCA_003221515.1 Candidatus Rokuibacteriota bacterium | reverse complement strand
GAGTCACGTGGGTCGCGTACGACTTCAGCGACGGAGGCTCGATGGCCCACTCGATGCCCAGGCCCTCCACGAGCCTCTCCATCCGGGGCGGCGTCGAGAAGGCGTTGAAGTAGCCGTAACGACCCTCGAGCACCGTCGCCGGGCCGCGCACGCCCTGCCGTGCGAGCAACGCGCTCTCCAGCCCGAGCTGGCTGGCGCGTCCGAGATGAAGGCGCTTGGTGTCGCCGCCGCTCCACGCGAACTCGAGTAGGCCCGCGCTCGACGAGCCCGCAATGCCCAGCGCATTGGTCAGTCGCTCCTCGTCGAAGCCGTAGAGCTTGCCCACCGTCGCGGCGGCGCCGAACGGCCCCTGCGTACCTGGATTATGGAAGCCGCGCACGGTCTCCAGCCCCACGGCCGTGCGCGCGATGCGCGCGGATACCTCGAAGCCGAGAGCCAGCGCCGTGAGGAACGCGGCGCCGTCGAAGTGCTCCCGCTGGCACACCGCCAGCGCGGCCGGCTGCACGGTGCCGCTCGCGTGCGAGCCGGTCAGCGGCTCGCACTCGAACGCGCCGATGAGAACGCCGTTGGCGAGGGCGGCGCGGGCGACGTCCGTGCGCCAGCTTTGGTTGATGACGGTCGCTTCAGGCGTGCCGCCGAGGGCCTGGACCACCGTCAGGATTCGCTGGGCCCACGGCTGGACCGACCCCACGAAGGCGGCGCCGAAGGTGTCGAGGACGGCGATCTTGCAATTGTCGACCAGCCGACGCGGCAGATCGGTGAACTTGGTCTGCGCCACGAATTGGGCTAGCGCGCGCGTCTCGTTCAGCTACTTCTGCTCCTTCAGCCCTTGCTCGATCCGGCTGCGCACGGCTTCCGCGGCGGCGCCGCGCGTTCGGCCATGGCTCACTCTCCCGGTCGACACAGTGTACACTGACCGCCGGAAGACCCGTGAGCAGCGATCTCTGCTTCTTGACGGCGACGGAGCTGGCGCGTCGCATCCGCGTCCGCGACGCCTCGGTCACCGAAGTCGTCCAGGCGCACCTCGCACAGGTCGAGCGCGTCAATCCCAAGGTCAACGCGATCGTCACGCTCACCGCCGAGCGCGCGCTCGCCGATGCGGGGGCGAAAGATGCCGCGCTCGCGCGTGGGGAGGCGACGGGGTCGCTGTTTGGTTTGCCCGTCGCGCACAAGGACCTGGTGGCCACCCGCGGGATCCGAACGACCTTCGGATCACCGATCTACCGTGACCACGTCCCCGACCAGGACGCGCTGCTCGTCGAGCGCCTGCGCGCGGCCGGTGCCGTGACCATCGGCAAGACCAATACTCCGGAGTTCGGGGCCGGCTCGCAGACGTTCAACGAGGTCTTCGGGCGCACGCTCAACCCGTACGACCCGACGAAGACGTGCGGCGGCTCCAGCGGCGGCTCCGCCGTGGCGCTGGCCTGCGGCATGGTGCCGATCGCCAACGGCACCGACACCGGCGGCTCCCTGCGCAATCCAGCGAGCTTCTGCAACGTGGTCGGCCTGCGTGGCGCGCCCGGCCGCGTGCCGCCGTGGCCGACCGACACACCGTGGTCGACGCTGCACGTGCCGGGGCCCATGGCGCGCACGGTCGCGGACGTGGCCCTGATGCTGAGCGCGATGGCGGGTCCCGACCCGCGCTCACCGATCGCCATCACGGAGCCGGGCGACCGCTTCCGCGCCCCGCTCGGGCGCGACTTCAAGGGCGTGCGCGTCGCCTGGAGCGGCGACCTCGGAGGGCTGCCGGTGGACCGACGCGTGACAGCGACGCTCGACGCGCAGCGTGCCACCTTCGGCGCGCTCGGCTGCCACGTCGAGGACGGCCAGCCGGACTTCGCCGAGGCCCGGCAGATCTTCCAGGTGCTGCGGGCGTTGAACTTCGCGACCCGGTACGGACCGATGCTCGCGCGACACCGCCACCAGATGAAGGACACCGTCGTCTGGAACATCGAGGAGGGACTGAAGCTCACCGCGAGGGAGATCGGCGAGGCCGACGTGCTATGCGCGCGACTCTATCACCGCGTGCGCGAGTTCATGGAGCGCCACGAGTTTCTGCTCTTGCCCGCGGCCCAGGTCCCGCCCTTCGACGTCACCCAGCCGTACGTCACCGAGATCAACGGCGTTCGCCTGCCGACGTACATCGACTGGATGCGCGTCTGCTCGGACATCACGGTGACGGGGTTGCCGGCCATCTCGGTCCCCGCCGGCTTCACGGACGACGGCCTGCCCGTGGGCTTGCAGATCGTCGGGCGTCACCAGTGCGAGTGGAGCGTGCTCCAGCTCGCGCACGCCTTCGAGCAAGCGACCGGGTTCTCCCGACGGCGCCCGCCGCTTGCCGGCTAGGGCGGGCGCGGATCGTCACGTTCGCGGTGCTCGCCCCGGCTGCGCTTCTGAGCGTCACGCGTAGCCGCGCGGCGGCACGAACGCCTGAAACTCGCGCTCGAGCAGCCGCGCGAAGGCGAGACACGTCAGATCTCCGTATTGCGGTCCGACGATCTGCACGCCGACTGGAAGCCCAGCCGGCGTGAACCCGCACGGGGCCGCAGTCGACGGGAGATACGACGCCCCGGTGTAGCCGGCCCAGAACAGATGGTCGGTCACGGGCACGCGCTTGCCGTTGACCGTCAGCGTGCGATCGTAGCGCTCGCCTTTCTGGTCGTGGGGGAAAGCCGCGGTGCCGGCGACGGGGCACAGCAGCAGGTCGTACCGCGTGAAGAACTCGGCCCACGCGAGCCGCATGCGGTGGCGCGCCTCGTTCGCGGCGAGCCAGTCGCGGTGGGACAGCACGGCGGCGCGTGTGGCGCGCGCGTAGTAGCTCTCATCGCCCGGCGAAAGCCCCCGCGCGATCCCCACGTTCTTGTCGAAGTCCGCGTCGCTTTGGCGGTCCGACGTGGCCGCGCGCAGAAGCTTCACGTAGACGCTGAACGCCTCGCCGGTATCCATGGCCGGACGCGCGCGATCGTCGACCTTCGCCTTTTGCCGACCCAGGAAATCGGCCAGCGCCTGGAGCCGAGCCTGCACTGTGCGATCCACGGGAATCTCCGGTGCGTCGAGCATCAGAGCCACCTTGAAGTCGCGCAGACGTTTCTGCCGCGGGGGCCGCAGGCGTAATTGCCACCCCGCCGTCTCGATCTCGTCCGGCCCGGCCATGGCCGCCAGCGCGATGGCGAGATCGTCAGCGCTGCGCGCCAGCGGCCCCACGACGTCGATGTCGACCGGCGCCATCTGCCACGGGAGCGCCTGGCCGGTGCGCGGCACGATGCCCCAGGTCGGCTTGTGGCCGTAGACGCCGCAGAAGTGCGCCGGGTTTCGGATCGACGAGCCGATGTCGCTGCCGGCCTCCAGCCCCGTGAGCCCGGCCGCGAGCGCCGCCGCGGCGCCGCCGGAGGATCCGCCCGGCGCGCGAGCGACATCCCACGGATTGTTCGTCGTGCCGTAGATCGCGTTGAAGCTCTGCCAGTCGGCGAGGTAGAGCGGCACGTTGGTCTTGCCGAAGAGCACGGCGCCGGCGCCGAGCAGTCGATCGACCGCGACGGCGTTGCGGGTCGCGATCCGGCCCTTGTAGGCCGGCACGCCCCACGTGGTCGGCAGGCCGGTGACGTCGTACGACTCCTTGATGGTCATGGGCACGCCGTGCAGCGGGCCCCACGCCTGGCGCCTGGCCAGCGCGCGATCGGCGGCGCGCGCCCGCTTGCGCGCGTTGTCGAAGTCACGCACGACGATCGAGTTCAGCTTGCCGTCGTGCTTCTCGACGCGGGAGAGATAGAGATCGAGGAGCTCGAGGCAGCCGATCTTCTTCTTCCTGATGTCGGCGGCCAGCTGTTTGGCGGAGCGGAACGGAACGTCGAGCATCGCGAGAACCTCCTGAGCGGTTCGGCTCCAGCGCACTGTCGCAATTTTGTCGCGATTTCACAACCGCAACGTCCATGCTCGCCACGACCCAGTGTGGCTCATTGCGCCTCGGCAGCTCGACGGCGACGACACGACCTGCCCTAACGAGAGCTTCGGCGCGGGCCACCAGCCCGTGTTCCCCGCCGAGCGGGCTCCGGCCGGCGTCGCTGGTCACGTGGCCGTGACTTCCTGGCCGATTGCCCGAGGCGCCGGTACCACACGAGCTTGTCCACGAAGCGTGGATAGGCCGCGTTGCGGCCGCTCGGGTTGGGCACCACGAAGACACCGGCACCCGAAACCCGCTCCGGCTTCGCCCCGGGCCCGCTGCTCGAGGAGCGACCGAAGAACTGTCGGTATGCGGTGATCCCCACGAACGCCACGACCGCCGGCCGAATCGTCGCAATGGTTCGGGCCAGCCGCTTCCGACCCCGCGCGTAGTCCGCGGCGGTGAGCTCCGCCGCTTCGCGCGTGGCTCGCGCCGCGATGTTGGTGAGAGCGAGCCCATACTCCGGAAGGCGCACGTCGTCGACAAAGGTCAGCGGCTGACGTACGAAGCCGGCGGCGTGCAGCAGCCGGTAGAACGGATTGCCTGGCCCCGCGAAGTGATGGCCGACTCGGGCCGAGGTCAGGCTCGGGTTGATCCCGACGAAGAGGATGCGGGGCTTCGGGCAGAGACGCGCAGGTAGCCGCATCGCTTCGTTTAGGCTAGCATCTGCAAAATTCCGAGAGGAGCCGACGCGATGGGTGACGTAGGCCTCATGGGGATGCACGTGCCGGGCATGTCGTGGCGGGAGATGCGTGACGCCGCCGTCCTGGCCGAGGAGCTCGGCTACAGCTGCCTCTCGATGGGGGAGTCGTGGGGCGAGGACGCGCTGACCTCACTGGCTCAGCTCGCGGCGGTGACCTCGCGCGTCCGCATCGGCACGAGCATCGTGCCGGTCTTCGCGCGCTCACCGGCCAACCTGGCCATGACGGCGCTGAACATGGATCGTATGACGCAGGGCCGGTTCTTCCTCGGCCTCGGCACCAGCGGCCGGCTCGTGATCGAAGACCTGCACGGCGAGAAGTTCGCGAAGCCCCTGACGCGGATGCGCGAGTACATCGACATCGTCCGAAAGGCCGCGCGCGGCGAGCGGCTCGATCACGACGGCGAGTTCTTCCACACCAAACGGTTCCAGCTGCGGGTGGCGCCGTTCCGGCCGAACCTGCCGATCTACATCGCCGCGCTGAGCCTGCCGAGCCTTCGCCTCACCGGTGAGCTGGCCGACGGGTGGCTGCCGATCTTCCTGGCGCCCTCGCGCATGACGGCGGCGGTCGCCGAGCTGAAGGCGGGTGCGGAGGCCGCGGGGCGGGCGCTGCGCGACATCGCGATCTCGCCCCAGGTATCGATCTACGTCACCGACGACGTCAAGGCGGCGCGCGATCGCGAGCGCTCGCACATCGCCTTCTACATCGGGGGCATGGGCGTCTTCTACCACCAGTACATGCACCGGATCGGCTTCGGCACCGAAGCCGACCGCGTCCGCGCGGCGTTTCAGTCCAAGGACCGCGATGGGGCGGCGAAGCTGGTGACCGACGAGATGGTCGACGCCGTGACGATCCTGGGCACGCCGACGCAGTGCCGCGACCAGATGCAGCGCTTCTTCGCCGCGGGGGCGCAGGAAGTGCGGCTCGTCTTCAACGAGCCGAACAAGGAAAGCTATCTCAAGGCGCTGCGCGCCGTCGCGCCTCGCTGAGGTCGGGGGCCCGAGCGGGGATCAGTCGCCGGCGGGCGTGACCGTCTTCACGGCGACGCCCCCGGCGAAGTAGACGCGCGTCACGCGCGGCCCGACGGTGGTGGCCACGTGGTGAGGTCCGAGGCCGTGGCGCCGAGCGACCTCGGCGATGGTGATCTCGGCGTCGCCCTGACGGCCGATGATCACGACCTCGTCGCCGACGCGGGCGTCCGGCAACTGCGTGAGGTCGATCCGCGTGTGCTCGAGGTTGGGGCCGGTGAGGATCGGCACGGCGCGTCCGCGCACGAGCACGCGGCCGGCGTTGAGCCAGAGGAGCCCATCCGCCGAGCCCATCGGAATGACGCCCAGGCGCATCGGGGCGGTCACGGGGAACGGCGCCAGCTCGGCGAATCGCTCGCGCGGCGTCAGCTCCTTCAGCGCGATCACGCGGGTCGTGAGCGCGCGGAGCGTCGGCCGCAGCGGCAGGCGTGACGTCTCGTCGGCCATGGTGATCCCGTACAGCATGCGACCCGGGTCGACGGCGTTGAGGTACGTCTGCGGAAACTTGAGGACGAACGGCGACGACGCCAGCAGACGGGTCGGCACCTTCACGCCGCGCGCCTCCAGCTCGTCGACCACCGCGGTGAACCGGCGCGTCTGCCACTCGGGGTAGGCGGGATCGGCGCCGGAAGGCGCGTGCGGGTGGGCGCAGATGCCGGCCAGTCGCAGGTGTGGCAGCTCCAGCATGGCCGCGACGGTTTTCACGGCCTGCTCGGCCGGCACGCCGAGTCGTTCGAGCCCGACGTCGATCTTCACGAACACATCGCACGGACCCATGGCCGCTTCCGAATACGCGCGCGCGCCGTCGAGGTCGATGAGCGCCGGCGTGAGGCCGTGGGCGATCGCCTCCGGCGCGGCCTCGGGCAGCGAGTTCGGATAGACCAGGACGGGCGCGGTGATCCCGCGGCGGCGCAGCCGGATGCCCTCGCCGAGGTCGGCGACACCGAGCGCGTCGGCGCCATTCGCCACGAAGACCGCACCCAGCTCGGCGGCCCCGTGCCCGTAGCCGTCGGCCTTGACCACCGCGAAGATCTTCCGCTGCGCGCCCACCATCTGGCGCACGGCGCGGACGTTGGAGGCGGCGGCATCGAGGTCGATCTCGAGGGTGGTCGGCCGTGGCAGGCGCATTTGAAGAATATGCCGCGGGGGTCTATATTCCACAAGCGATGAAGGTGTCGTTCTTCGAGACGGTCCGCTACCGCGCCCCCCAGGCCCTGCCGTCCGAGTGGCCGGTGCCCTCCGGAATTTACGATCGGGACGCCGGGGCCCGCGCCTACGAGGACATGATCCAGCGGCTCGAGTACGTCGAGGAGCTCGGCTTCGACTGGGTGAGCGTCTCGGAGCACCACTACTCGCCGCGGATCCTGACCCCGTCGCCCATCGTCTCGGCCGCCTTCATCGCCGCGCGGCTCAAGCGGATCAAGATCGCGCTACTCGGGCCGATCGTGCCCCAGAGCAACCCGGTGCGCGTGGCCGAGGAGCTGGCGATGCTCGACAACATGGCGCAGGGCCGGCTGGTGGCCGGGCTGCTGCGGGGGACGTCGAATGAATCGCTGACCTACGATCTCAACCCGGCGGAAGCGCGCGAGCGCACCGACGAAGGCATGGAGCTGATCCTCAAGGCGTGGACGGAGCCGCAGCCGTTCGGCTGGCAGGGCAGGCACTTCAAGTACCGCACGATCTCGATCTGGCCGCGCCCGCTCCAGCAGCCGCACCCGCCCACGTTCGCGCTCGGCACGAGCCGCGAGTCGTGCGAGTTCGCCGCGCGCCACCACCTCGGTTGCGGCGTCTCCTACGGGTCGTTCGACTCGGTCGGCCGCGCCACCAAGTACTACCGCGAGCAGTGCGCGCAGTACGGCTGGCAGCCCACGGCCGATCACATCGTGTACCGGGCGAACATGCTCCTGGCCGACACCGACGAGGAGGCGCAGGACCAGTTCAAGAAGCTGCCGACCCAGGCGCCGTTCTCGATGCGGCCGGCCGTGCGTGAGGCGATGACAGCCGTGGACGCTCGCAACATCGCGGGCGAGGCGCGGCCGCCGATTACGATCGGCGCCCTGCCGACCGCGTTCGTCGGCGGCCCGGACACGGTCGTCGAGCAGGTCCGGCGCTGCAAGGAGGTCGTCGGCGCGGGCGTGCTCGATCTCTCGCTGCACCCGCCCGGCTCCCGCGACGTGGAGCCGCTCATGCGCTCGCTCGAGCTGTTCGGCAAGAAAGTCCTGCCGCGCATCCGCGAGATCTGACGGAGACGAGCCTGGCGAGTCCTTTCACGGAAGGCTTCGTCGAGGCCGACGGCTTTCGCATCCGCTACATGCAGGCCGGCCAAGGCGTTCCGCTCGTTCACTTCCACGGCGCGGGCGGCCTACGCCTGACACCCGCGCACGAGCTCCTGTCCAGCCGTTTCCGCGTGGTCGCGTTCGAGATGCCCGGGTTCGGCGACTCGCCGGAGAACAAGCGCACGCAGACCATGCCCGAGCTCGCCTCGACGATGGGCTGGGCGATCAACAAACTCGGCATCGACACCTTCAACTTGATGGGCACCTCGTTCGGCGGCAAGACCGCGCTGTGGCTCGCGCTCCAGTCGCCGCAGAACGTGCACGCCCTGGTGCTCGAGGCGCCGGCGGCCATCCGCCAACCGGGCGCCGCGTCCCCGGCGGGCACGCCCGAGGAGATCGCGCGACTCCTCTACGCCCACCCGGAGCGCCTGGGGTCGATCCCGCCGCCAGATCCGGCCGTGCGAGCGAAGACGCAGCCCCTGGTGCAGCGGCTGCGCGGGCCGGATCGTGACGCGGACCTCGAAGCCCGGCTGCAGGAGCTGCCGACGCCGACCCTCGTGCTCTTCGGCACGCTCGACCGCGTCATCGCGCCGGCGATGGGGCGCGTCTACAAGGACCTGCTGCCGAGCTGCCACCTGGTGTTCGTCTACGATGCCGGACACGCCATCGGCACCGACCGGCCGGAGGCGTTCGCCGAGGTGGTGGCCGACTTCCTGGAGCGCCGCGAGGCGTTCGTCATCAGCCGCACGGAGACGGTGATCCACCCGTAACGCGCGATGGCTGACGTCGACGCGGTCATCGTCGGTGCGGGATTCGCGGGGCTCTACATGCTCCATCGCGCGCGCGCGCTCGGGCTCTCGGCGCGCGTCTTCGAGGCGGGCGACGGGGTCGGCGGCACCTGGTACTGGAATCGCTATCCCGGCGCCCGCTGCGACGTCGAGAGCATGGAGTACTCGTACTCGTTCTCGGACGAGCTCCAGCAGCAGTGGAAGTGGACCGAGCGCTACGCCTCGCAGCCAGAAATCTTGCAGTACATCAACCACGTCGCCGACCGCTTCGACCTTCGCCGGGACATCCAGCTCGAGACGCGGGTGACCGCCGCGGTCTACGACGAGGCGGCCCACGAATGGAACGTCCAGACGGACCGCGGCGACCGCATGTCGGCGCGGTTCTGCGTCATGGCGACCGGTTGCCTGTCCGCCGCGCAGGTGCCGCGATTCGACGGGCTCGAGCGCTTCGCGGGCGCCCGGTATCACACCGGCAGCTGGCCGCATGCCGGCGTCGACTTCACCGGGCAGCAGGTCGGCATCATCGGCACGGGCTCCTCGGCGATCCAGTCGATCCCGATCATCGCCCGCCAGGCTGCCCATCTGTTCGTCTTCCAGCGCACGCCGAACTTCAGCATCCCGGCGCGCAACGGGCCCCTGGACGCGGAGCACGAGCGGTGGATGAAGGCGAACTACGCCGAGTACCGTCGCCGAGCGCGCGAGTCGCGCACCGGTCTGCTCGTGGAGCGCAACGACGTCTCGGCGCTGGACGTGACGCCGGAGGAGCGGGAGCGCGAGTACGAGGCGCGCTGGCGCCGCGGCGGGCTCGGGTTCGCGGCGACGTACGTCGATCTCCTCACCAATCAGGAGGCGAACGACACCGCCGCCGAGTTCTTTCGCGCCAAGATCCGGGCGCTGGTGCGCGACGCCGCCGTCGCCGCGACGCTGACGCCACGCCACTATCCGATCGCCACCAAGCGCCTCTGCGTCGACACCGACTACTACGACACCTTCAACCGTGACAACGTCACCCTGATCGACCTGCGAACGATGCCGATCGCGGCCATCACCCCACGGGGTCTTCGGACGAGCGAGGCGGAGTACGCGCTGGACAGCCTCGTGTTCGCCACCGGGTTCGATGCGATGACGGGCGCCCTGCTCGCCATCGACATCCGCGGCCGCGGCGGACGGACGCTGCGCGAGAAGTGGTCCGCCGGGCCGAAGACGTACCTGGGGCTCGCCGTCGCCGGGTTTCCCAACCTCTTCACGATCACCGGACCGGGCAGCCCCTCGGTGCTCAGCAACATGATCGTGTCGATCGAGCAGCACGTGGACTGGATCGCCGAGTGCATCACCCATTTGCGCGCGCACGGCCGCGCGGCGATCGAGGCCACGGTGGAGGCCGAGGAGGAATGGGTGGCGCACGTCAACATGGTGGGCGACTTCACGCTCTATCCCCGGGCCAACTCCTGGTACATGGGCGCGAACATCCCCGGCAAGCCGCGCGTCTTCTTGCCCTATGTCGGCGGGGTCGGCGTCTACCGACGGAAGTGTGACGAAGTCGCGGCAAGAGACTACGAAGGCTTTGCCCTGACCGGCTGACTCACGTTCGATCCGGGAGGACAGAGACCTCGAGCTCAAGTAACGGGGAGGGCCAGGCGCCCTCGCCGATAACCGCCCATCCGAACGGCGTAGCTGCGGGATGGCGTCAAGCGCCCTCGCCGGGAGTCGACGGTGAGTCCCAGCGCTTCGAGGGTTTCTACTCCAAGGATGGGCTCGATGACGTCACCGACCAGGATGGTCGCGGGCGCTTCGCGCGCCCCGATGCGAAAGATTGCAGTGCTTGGGGCGAGCCTGACGCGTCGTCCATCCGCCAGCCTGATCGGGACTGAACGCCGAAGGGGCTTGACGCCTACTGCGCGAGCGAGCGCCTCGGGGATGACGGAGAACGTCGCATCGGTGTCGACGAGCATCCGGACCGTGACCGTCTTGTCGGCCGACAGCTTGACGCGCTGATGAAGGTGGCCCACCAGGTCCTCCGATCCTACGGTAGGGCACCCGGACCCTCACGGTCAATGCGCACCGACCGATACGCTATGCCGGGCTCGCGAGGCGATAGACGCGAGCCGCCGTGTCGTGGAAGAGCTTGGCCCTCTCCGACGCCGAGAAGCCGGACGCCAGGCGCTTGAACGTGTTCCATAGCACCGTGTAGCTGCAGCTCGCCTTGTCGACCGGGAAGTTCGACTCGAACATGCAGCGGTCGACACCGAACTTCTCGATCGTGAAGTCATAGTAGTGCCGGGTCGCGTCGGCCAGCTCCTGGCTTCCAGGCGGGCGCGAGCGCTCGTGCCAGCCGAAGCCGTTGATCTCCATGTTGATCCCGCCGAGCTTGGCCACGACGTTCGGGCAGGTGGCGAGCTCGCTGATGTAGCCGCGCCACTCCGCGTACACGTCCTTGGCCCGCCCGGCGTAGGGCCCGATGCCCAGCGGCCCGCCGAAGTGGTTCAGGATGATCGTCGTGTTCGGGAACGTGCGGGCCAGCGAGGTGACGTCCGGAATCTGGCGGTGGTACAGCCACGCCTCGAACGTCAGCTTGCGCGGCGCGAGCTGGGCGAAGCCCACGCGGAAATCGTCGCGCAGCAGCAACCCCCGTCCCGGCTTGGTGCGATGGCTCGGCACGGACTCGTCGGCGTCCCAGGCGGCGCCCAGCCTGATTCCACGGAAGCGGCCACCGCCCGCCGCGATCTGCGCGTCGAGCACGGCGCCGACCGCGTCGCCCAGACGCAGGTTGGCCGTCCCGACGATCCCGGCGGCGACGCGTGTCTTGCCGTAGAGGCCGGAGGCGCTCATCGCCGCGATCCCGTTCACGAACTCGGTCTCGCCGACCGGCCGCAGGGGCTCGGGACCGTCGCTCTTGAACATCGCCCCGCACTCGATGAACACGGTGGACACGATGTTGTGGCCGGCGCCGACGTCGGCCTGGATCTCGTCGATCAGGTAGCGGGGCGCGACCCGGGCGGGCTGCAGGTCCCACAGATGATGATGCGGGTCACAGATGGGCAGGCCGGGGTCCATCGGCGCTTCGACGGTCGTCGCGAGCCAGTCGTGGTTCTTCGACGGTGTCGCCATGGATCATGTCACCTCACGGTTCAGGATGTCGGCGACCCCAAGTATAATCGCGAGTGCGCGCGGCCCGAGGCGCGCAGGAGGCAGCCCATGGCGATAGCGCAAGCCCGCGTTCAACCGGTGACAGGAACCCACGTGGTCCGCGTGCAACACGAAGGCATCGCGACCGTCGACGCCGAGCGGTCGAAGGATTTCTACTGCCGCGTGCTCGGATTCCAGGTGCTGCCGCGCCCGGCGTTCAAGTCCGGGGGCTACTGGCTCGGCACGCCGGGCATCTTCCCGCAGATCCACATCATCCAGTCCGACGTCGTGCCGCCGGGGCCGAGCGCGCCGATCAGCCCGCTCACCCGCCACACCTGCTTCGAGGTGGCGGACTACGGCGCGATGAAGGCCACGCTGGAGCGTCTCGGCATCAAGTACATCGAGAACACGCAGCCGGGCGGCGGCGTGCAGATGCTGTGCAACGATCCCGACGGCAACACGCTGGAGTTCCAGCCGGCAACCGGCTGAGAGAGCGTGCGGTGGATTCACTCACCGCGGTTCGGTGAGTGAACCCAGCGCACGAGCAGGTTCGCCAGCTCGCGCTCGCGGCCCTGAAAGCCGTGGCGGGCGCCCGGGACGACGGCGCCCGTGAACGACCGCGCCCGCGTCGCGTTTCGCTCGAAGGCGTCGATGACCTCCTGCGCCGGGCGGTCGAGGAATTCATCTCGACTGCCCACGATCGCCGCGATCGGTAGCCGCACCGACCGGAGTGCCGTCCACCGGGCATTCGGCCGGTAGTACGGGAACACGTCCTCGACCTCGCCCGGCCGGTACAGGCTGATGTAGCGCTGGGCGCTCCAGTAGCCCCACTCGCGCGGCACCAGCGCCTGTGGATCTCGCCTGGCGATCTTCTCGGCGGCGGCCACGCGGCGCCGGAGCTCGCGCGCGCCGACCCGCTTGGCTTCGGCTGCCGCGTCGGAGATCGGGCCGAGCAGCACGATCCCGCTGACGCGACGGTCGCGCGCGCGGGCGGCGTAGTGGAGCACCTTGTTGGCGCCGGTCGAGTGCCCGGCGAGGATCACGCGGCGATAGCCGCGGGCTCGCGCGAGCGTCACCATCGCCCGGATGTCCGCGACGCTCTGGCCGAAGCGCTCGAAGGCCGCGCCGGCCAGCCGTCGGCCGCCGCGGGACACGACTCCGTGGCCCCGGTTGTTGAACTTGAAGTAGGCCACGCCCACGGCGTTGAGCCGCGTCACCACCTCGCGGATCAGCGGTTGGCCGGAATAGAACACCGAGCCGAGCCCATGCACCCAGATGAGCGCGGCGCGCCGGCGCCCGTGCGGCTCGGCGATCACGCCGTCGAGGCCGACGCCGTCGCGAGTGTCCAGGTGCGCGAGCGAAACGGGAATATCCGGACGCTTCGTCATGGCAGGACAATATCAGGAAGGCCCCGCGACGTGTCGACGGGCCCAGAGTATAATCGGCCAAAGTTCCGGTTGGTACCGTGGAGCCCAGCGGTCATCGAGGAGGGCGACGCATGCTGACACGCGAAGAGAACGAGCTGGTCACCCGCATCAGCGCCGGCACGCCGATGGGCGAGACCATGCGCCGGTACTGGATTCCCGCGCTGCTCGCGCGGGAGCTGCCCGAGCCCGATTGTGCGCCCGTGCGCGTCAAGCTCCTCGGCGAAGAGCTGGTGGCCTTCCGCGACACCGAGGGCCGCGTCGGGCTCCTCGACGAATACTGCCCGCATCGGCGCGCCTCGCTGTTCTTCGGGCGCAACGAGGAGTGCGGTCTGCGGTGCGTCTACCACGGCTGGAAG
Source organism: Candidatus Rokuibacteriota bacterium (assembly GCA_003221515.1). Lineage (GTDB taxonomy): Bacteria > Methylomirabilota > Methylomirabilia > Rokubacteriales > CSP1-6 > AR31. The sequence continues at coordinate 10,167 of QHSI01000003.1, read as the reverse complement.
TTCGATGTCAGCGGCCGCTGCGTGGACATGATGAACGAGCCGGAAGAGCTCAGCTTCAAGCACAAGATCCGCCAGCAGTCCTATCCGACCGTCGAGCTGGGCGGCCTCATCTGGGCCTACATGGGACCGCCGGACCGGGAGCCGCCGCTGCCCAAGTTCGCCTGGACCCAGTCGGCGCCGACCCACCGTCACGTGTCCAAGGTGATCGAGGAGTGCAACTGGCTGCAAGCGCTCGAGGGCGGCATCGACACCTCGCACGCGCCGATCCTGCACCGGCTCATCACGACCAACTCCAGCCGGCCGGGCATCAGCCCCAAGAATCCGTTCGTTCGCGGCAAGGCGCCCGCGCTCGTCGTCGACCTGACGGACTGGGGCTACCACTACGCCGGCATCCGGCCGCTCGACGAGAGCGACATGCACATCCGCACCTATCACTTCGTCCTCCCGTTCCACCAGATCCGCCCCTACCAGACGAACGCGGGCGGCGCCGCGGTGGCCGGGCACATCTGGGTGCCGATGGATGACGGGACCACGATGGTCTACAACTGGCACCACAGCACGACGGACGCGCCGCTCGACGACGAAGACCGGATGGAGCGCCGCTCCGGGAACGGGCCAGCTCACGTCGACCAGACGACCTTCCGCTCGAAGGCCAATCGAGGGAACAACTACCTCCTGGATCGCCGGGTGCAGAAGACCGAGACGTTCACCGGGATCGACGGGATCAACACCCAGGACCGCGGAATCCAGGAGAGCATGGGCCCCGTGGTCGACCGCAGCAAGGAGCATCTCGGGCCGGCCGACAAGGCGATCATCCAGGCCCGCCGCCTGCTCCTCGGCGCCATCAAGACCGTCCAGCAGGGCGGTACGCCCCGCGGGGTCGAGGCGAGCTACTACACGCTGCGCGCGTCCGAAGGCGTGCTGCCCCGCGACACCGACTGGCGCGAGGCGCTCATGCCGGAGCTGGCGACGGCCAAGATCCTCCAGACCGTGTAATCCGCTCCGAAGCGTTGGCAGCCGGCGGCGGGTGTCCAGGCGTGACGGCGCTCGCCGCCGTTGGCGGTCTGCTGCTGACCGCGTCAGTCTCCCACGCGCTGGAGCCGCTGCGCTACGAGTTCGTCGACCCACCGGCGTCGGCGGCCGGCCCGGCGCGCGTCTCCGAGAACGCCACGAGCGTCGTGGGAACATTGGACGTCTCGACGCTCGAAGGAGACGTTCGCTATCTTGCGTCGCCGGATCTTCAGGGGCGGCGCCGTGGCACCGAGGGCAATGCCCGGGCACGCGTGCACATCGTGGCGCGCCTGCGGGCGGCTGGCCTGGCACCGCTCTTCGGTGACCGGTTCGAACAGCAAACGTTTCCCGACGGCCCGGATTCGACGCCCTACGCCGTGAACGTCGGCGCGATCCACCGCGCGCCCGAGCGCGACGCTGCGTGGATCGTTCTCGTCGCGCACTATGACCACCTCGGCGTGATTCACGGCGAGGTCCACGCCGGCGCCGACGACAACGCGAGCTCGGTGGCGCTGCTGTTGGCGTTGGGCGATGCGCTCGGCCGCACTCGGCCGGCGTTGAGGCGTCACGTCGTGCTCCTGTTCGCCGACGCCGAGGAGCCGCCGGACATCCGCACGGAACGGATGGGATCGTCGTGGTTCTGGCGCAACCCGCCGCTTCCGGCTCACCGGCTCGACCTGGCACTCGTCCTCGATCTCATGGGCGGACGCGCGTCGCCGGAGCTGCGCACGGCCGGGCTGGGCGAGGCGCTCTTCGTCCTCGGCACCGAGGCGGATCCGAGCCTGGCCGCCCTCGTGCGGGACCTCACGCCGACCGCGCGGGTAGAACCCGTCAGGCTGAGCCTGCCGATGATCGAAGTGATGCCGTATCGGCCGGGTACGAGGTTCGCGCGCAGCGACTATCACGGACTGCGAGAGCACGCGCGCCGGCCGTTTCTCTTTCTCACGACCGGCCGTACCGAGACCTACCACACGTCGGCCGACACCCCTGACACCTTGGACTACGACCGCCTCGGCGCCGCGGCGCGCTGGGTAACCCAGCTGGCCATGCACGCGGCTGACGTCGAGGCGAATCTCGGCTGGCGCGACCTACGCGCCGACGCGCTCACCGATGCTCGGTCCTTGCTGCGGCTCTACGGGGCGATCGAAGCGAGCCAGCGCGTGTCCTGGCTGGTTCGCCGGGCGCTGGCCGCGGATCGCCGCGTGGTGGAGCGGTTGCTCGCTAGCTGGGAGCGCGGGGTGCGCCCGACGCCGGATACGTATCGCGCGTTGCAGCTCGCGTCGATCCGGGTCCAGGCCGCGTTGTGGCATCCATCAGGATGGTGGTTCGCGTTGTGGTGATGGGCCCCGAAGGGCCCTCCAGTATTTCCCCTGGGTGATTTCGGGGATTTCCCTCTCTTGTCTGGCCGGCCCGTCGTGCCTATATGGGGCGTGCATGGGTTGTTGGAGTAACAACGTGTCTGCCTTCCGCCTCTCCGGTCGCGGAGTGTTCTAACCCCAAAGCGGCCCACACAGCGCAGTGTTGGTTCGCCTGACGGTTGCGTCGGGTGTTCTCCAAGGACTACCGTTTCGAGGCAGATCCCGGAATCTGGTGGAGGGGGCGTGGCGGATTTACTCTTCATCGTGTCGCGTAGCGAGCCAAAGCGGTACATGTACCTCAAGCATGAATACGCCGACGAGGGTAAAGAGGTGATCCTCGACCGTCGGGGGGGCGACCGGCGGCGGAGCCAGAAGCCGCCGCCGGTCGAGAGACGTCACGTGGAGCGGCGCCATCGCGACATCACGCCGGAACTCCAGGCCTCGGGCTGGGTTGTGCTGAGGCGCCTGGCGAAGTGAGTGGTTCAAGATGGGGGGCCTCGAAGGCCCCCCATCCGCCGCTAGGTTTTGGCTTTGAGCGCGGCGAGGACGCGGTCGGGCAGGAACGGCACGCTGCGCACGCGCGCGCCCGTCGCGGCGAAGATGGCGTTGCTGAGCGCCGGCGCGACGGTCGTCGTGCCCGGCTCGCCGAGACCGGTCGGGTACTCCTTGCTCTTCACGAAGTGCACCTCGACGACGTCCGGCACCTCGTTCATCCGGAGCAGGTGATAGTCGTGGAAGTTCGACTGCACCGGCTGGCCGTTCTGGATCGTGATGCGCTCCTTCAGCGCGTTGCTGATGCCGAACAGCAGCGAGCCCTCGACCTGGGAGCGCGCTCCGTCGGGGTTGACGATGATGCCGCAGTCCACGGCGCAGACCACTTTCTCGACCGTGACCTTGCCGGATTGTGGATCGACGCGCGCCTGGATCGCCGATGCCGTCCACGTCGGGTCCTTCTTCTCCTGCGCGGTCACACAGGCGATGCCGAGCCCGGTGTTGGGCGGTAGCGGCTTGCCCCACTCAGCACGGTCGGCGACCATCCGCAACACGGCGGCGAGCCGGGGCGCGTCCTTGAGCATCGCCAAGCGGAACTGGACCGCGTCGACCTTCGCCAGCTGGGCGAGCTCGTCGATGAACGTCTCGACGGCGAAGAACGTGTAGTTCGGCGCCACCGCGCGGACGTAGCCGACCGAGATGCCCGTCTCCTTGCGGACCGCCCGCACGAACTGGTTCGGGATGTCGTAGACGTGGTCGGCGCCGTTGAGGGCGAACTGGTCGCGGCCCTTGTCGTCGAGCCCGGCGTAGCGCTCGCCCGGGTAGGCGGCCACCAGCGTGTTGTCCCACGCGGTCAGCTTGCCCTCCGCGTCGAGCCCGCCGCGCAGCCGCTGGAGCGTGAACGAGCGGAAGTAGTCGCGCTTGAAGTCCTCCTCGCGCGAGCGGATGAGCTTCACCGGCTTGCCGGCCTCCCGCGCGATGACCACGGCCTCCACGATCGCGTCCGGCTCGAGCCGCCGCCCGAAGCCGCCGCCGAGGTAGTGCTGGTGCACGCGCACCTTGTCCTCTTTGATGCCGAGCTGCTTCGAGATGGCGCCCATCGCCATGGTCTGGAACTGGCAGCCGGTGTAGATGTCGGCCACGCCGCCCTCGAACTTGGCGACGCAGTTCATCGGCTCGAGGGGCGCGTGCGCGACGTAGTCGGTCACGTAGGTCGCCTCGTGAGTCTTCGACGCCTGGCCGAGCGCGCCTTTGACGTCGCCCTTCTCGACCCACGCGGGAGACGTCATGTCCTCCTTGGCTTTCTGCTCGTAGTCACGGGTGATCGACTCGGTGCTCACCGCGGCGTTGGGGCCGTTGTCCCACGTCACCTTCAGCGCGTCCCGCGCCTGCGTCGCGGCCTCGTACGTCGTGCCCAGCGCCGCCACCAGATCTCCGGCGACGACCGTCTTGACGTAGCCCTTCACGCCCTTGGCGGCCTTGTCGTCCACGGCCTTGACCTTGGCGCCCTCGCGCGTCGGCGGGTACGCCACCTTCGCGTAGACCATCCCGGGCAAGAACGTGTCGATCCCGAACTTGGCCTTGCCGTTCACCTTCTCGGGGATGTCGAGCCGCGCCGCCCAGTGACCGACGACGCGATACTCTTCGGGCTTCTTCAGCGTGAGCTTCTTGAGGTCGTCCTCCGACCAGGTCCGCGCCGCGATCGGAACCTTGTCGACGATCTGCCCGTAGGTCAGGAAGCGGCCCGTCGGCGCGTGGCGGACGGTGCTGCGCTCGGCGACGCACTCGCTCGCCGGCACCTTCCACTGCTGCGCGGCCGCGGCGATGAGCATCGTGCGCGCCGCCACCGCCGCGCGCGAGAGCTTGTCGAACGTCCAGTTCACGCTCCAGCTGCCGCCCGTGATCATCAGGCCGTGCTTGGGATCGCTGGTCGGATAGTCGATGCGGATGTCCTTCCAGTCGACCTCGAGCTCTTCGGCCACGATCTGTGCGAGCGCCGTGCCCACGCCCTGGCCCATCTCGGCCTTGAAGATGTGTACGGTGACGAGGCCGTCAGGCGTCAGCGTCATCTGGGTGTTCGGCTCCCAGGCGGAGAGCGCCGCGGCCGTGCGGACGCCGACGCCGGGAAGCGTGAACGACAGCGTCAGGCCGACACCGGCCACCGTCGTGGTCTTGATGAAGTCGCGCCGATCGATTCGACGTGCCATGTCACACCCCCTGGGCGGCGCGCTTGATCGCGCGCCGGATGCGCAGGTAGGTCGCGCAGCGGCAGAGGTTGCCCGCCATGGCGGTGTTGATGTCCGCGTCGGTCGGCGTCGGGTTCTTGGCGAGGAGCGCGGCGGCCTGCATGATCTGCCCCGACTGGCAATAGCCGCACTGGGGCACCTGCTCGGCGATCCACGCGACCTGCAGCGGGTGCTGGCCCTGGGGGTGCAGCCCTTCGATCGTCGTGATCTTCTTGCCAGCGGCCTGGGCGAGCGTGACCTGGCACGAGCGCACGGCATCGCCGTTCAGGTGCACGGTGCACGCGCCGCACTGCGCCATGCCGCAGCCGAACTTCGTCCCCGTCATCCGCAAGCGCTCCCGAAGTACCCAGAGCAGCTTGGTGTCGTCGGGGGCGACCACGGTGTGAGACTTCCCATTGATGAGCAGGGTCGCCATTGAGCCCTCCATGTCGGCGGTTGGACGAGGGGATGCTAGGGCGGCGGCGCGATCAAAGTCAACGTAGAGCGGTAGTCACCTCGCCAGCGGGTCGGGCCGCAGCTGGAAGTGCACGACCAGCGGACTCGACAGCGTCTTGCCCGGCGCGCCGGGAGTGGGCGCGTCGATGCCCTCGATGTGCATGGGCGTTCGATTACCGGACGTCACCCACAATCCCCGACGCTTCCATCCGCCGTTCGGATCGTCGATGCGGCCGTCGACGCCCTTGGCGAAGAAGCCCATGGGGTAAGGGACGCGCAGCTGGACGACCTTGCCGTAGGTCAGCGCGTGAAGCGAGTCCGAGAAATTGCCGGTGCCGATCGGCGTGTTCGGGCCCAGGCCCAGGATGTCGTGCTGATCCACCCAGGTGTAGTACGGGGCCTCGGCGGCGCCGTCTCGGCCCGCGAACGCGGGCCCGGGAAGCGGATAGAAGGTCCACCCCTCGGGGCACAGGTTCCCCTCGGCGGCGCCCGGCCCGTTGAGACGACCCGTGCACTTGCGACGATCGAAGCTGGCGATGTGGCCGCTCGCCAGCGTCACCCACGCCACGCCAAGGCGGTCGATGTCGAAGCCACGCATGCCGTATCCGGGCGGCGGGACCCGGTAGACTTCCACGAGCGCGGTCTCCGGCGGATTCGGCCCGAGCTGGAGTCGAAGGACGTACCCAGGGTGGCCGATGTTCGAGCCCCAGATGGTGCCGTCGGCCGGGCTGTACGCGATGCCGTAGAACCCGAGCCCGATCCGTTTGTCCTTCGCGGGATCGTCCGGCTGATTGGGCTCGACGTACGGGTCGCGCTTGCCGTTGCCGTTGGTGTCGACCACCAGCGCCGTCCAGCCCTGCGATTTCCCCGCGTCACCGGTCGCCCAGAACATCTTCGTGTTGACCCAGCCGACGATGGCGAGCTCGTTCTGGAGGTTGTTGCTGAGCCACAGCGTGTGGTCGGCGTCCTCGGCGAAGTTCAGGTGGTGCGTGCCGAAGCACGTATCGATGAACGTGAACTGTTTGGTCTTCGGGTCGTAGACCGTGACCTGACGGGAGTTCTGCACGAACCCGTCCGGGGTGCGCGTGAGCGGGTACGCCTTCGCCGAGGGATGGCCCGACGCCGCCGCGCAGTAGGCCGGCGGGCTCTTGGGCGAGCGCACCTGCGCGGTGAAGTAGACGCGTCCGTCCCCGTCCATCATCGGATTGTGCGCGTTCACCTGCGTGTCCCAGACTTGCTCCGTCCCGAAGTACGGCGACGGCGCGACCACCGGGTTGGCGAGCGCCGAGCTGGGCGCGTCACGATCGCGCACCGGCACGCGCATCGTGGTCTTCGTCACCTTCACCGGATCCAGAACCGGCACGTGGTCCGTGCTGAGCTCCGTGGCGCCGTAGATCGGGCCGAATGCGTTGACCGTGGGCTTGCGTCGATCGGTCACGATCAGATCGTGGACGTAGTACTTCGGCGAGAGCCAGTCGTACACGGTGACGACGAGGTTGCGCTCCATGCCGTGAGGTCGCGCCGGCGTCGACACCGGCAGCTCGCCGGCGCGGATGCGATCCGTCCACTCCGCCAGACGGCGCAGGTGTCCGCCGTCGTTGGTGTTGAGGGTCCCGATGGTCCTGACCATCGTGCCGCCGCCCGGCCCCGACTGGAGCCGCCGCGTCCACGCATCGACCGACGAGCTCTTCGCCACGTCCAGCGCCGCCGGGATCTCGCGCGTCGCCTTGTCGCCGAGCTGATGACAGTTCCCGCAGCCGTTCAGCTGAACCACGTTGAGCCACTGCTCCTGGCTTTTGAATGCCACGGGAATGCCGTTGCCATCGGGACCCGTGCCGGGGAACAGGCGCTTGTCGGGAATCTTGAGCATGGAGAACCAGTAGATGGCCGGATAGTATTCGGCCGCGGCCGCCGCGCTCGGCGCCACCACCGCGTTGAGATTCAGTAGCCGTCCGCGGGGGCTTTTGACCTTCGGCGAATCGACGAGGCCGTAGCCGCGCACCCACACGTCGTACGTCGCGGGCGGGAGATCGGGGATCACGAACCGTCCGTGATCGTCCGTGACCGCGATCTTGGCGAACCGCGTGCCGAGCTCGGTCGTCTCGGCGATGACCCAGACTCCGGCCTCCGCCCCGTTCCGGCTGGTCACGACACCGCCGATGTCGTCGTTGTCGATCTGGACGGGACCGCCGGGCGTCCCCTGGGCGTCCGGTCGCGCCACCGGCCAGCAGGCCAGCAGCGCCAGGAAGATGAGCAGTGCGGTGCTCGAGTACCAGAGGCCCTTGTTCGCCATGGTCGTGTCCCTCCGCTCGATTGCGCGAACGATCTGCCCGGAGGGCGGCCGCTGTCAAGCGGTCGATCTTGACAGCGCCGCGCGGGCGGGCCACGATCCGGCCCTATGTCCTTTTTGCAATCGCGCACACGCGCGGCGCGCGAAGGCTTCGGCAAGCCCGTCTTGCGCAAGGACGACGCGCGCCTGCTCGTCGGCGGGGGATGCTACAGCGACGACGTCAACCTGCCTGGCCAGGCCTACGCCTGTTTCGTCCGGTCGCCGCACGCCCACGCGCGCGTCGGGCGCATCGACACCACCGCCGCCCTCGCCACGCCGGGTGTCCTCGCGGCGCTGACCGGGAAGGACGCCCGCGCCGACGGTGTCGGGCCGCTCAAGCACAGCCCGATGCCGGGGAACCCCTACGAGGACATGGTGCGGGCGGCCGATGTGGCGTTCGTCGCGCCGCATCCGCCGATGCCCGCCGACCGGGCGCGCTTCGCGGGCGAGATCGTGGCCATGGTCATCGCGGAAACACCCGCCGCCGCGCGCGACGGCGCCGAGCGCGTCGTCGTCGAGTGGATCCCGTTGCCGTCGGTGACCGCGAGCCTCGCGGCGGCGGATCACGGTGCGCCGCTCGTCTGGGACGAGACCACATCGAACGTGTGCGTGGACGCGCAGGTCGGCGACGCGGCGGCGGTGGAGGCCGCGTTCGCGCACGCGGCCCACGTGGTGCGGCTCGACACGTGGGTCCACCGGATCACCGGCGTGCCGATGGAGCCGCGCGCCGCGGTGGGCAGCTGGGACGCCGCGAGCGGACGCTACACCGTGCACGCCGGCGCGGGCGGGCTCGGGCGCACGCAGACCGGCGTGGCCGGCGCCCTCGGCGTTCCGGAGAGCGCCGTCCGCGTGGTGGCGCGCGACGTGGGCGGGAACTTCGGCACGCGCAACAGCTGCTATCCGGAGTTCGCGCTGGTGGCGTGGGCGGCGCGGCGCCTCGGGCGGCCGGTGAAGTGGACGGCCGACCGGCGCGAGGCGTTCCTGGCTCAACAAGGGCATGGCGCTGACCGCGACGGTCTACCGCATGCCGGCCGCCGCGATCCGCGGGCGGGCGGTCATCACGAACACGTCGCCGACCACGCCGTATCGGAGCTCGGGACGCCCCGAGGTCATGTTCATCATGGAGCGGCTGATCGACCTCGCCGCGCGCCGCCACGGGTTCGATCGGCTCGAGCTCCGGCGCAAGAACCTCGTGCGCGCCGCCGCGATGCCGCACCGGAACAGCATGGGCGTGGTCTACGACAGCGGCGACTACCAGGCCGCGCTCGATCGAGCCGTCGCGCTCGCGGACTGGTCCGGCTTCGAATCCCGCCGGGCCGAGGCGCGCCGGCGTGGCCGCTATCGTGGGATCGGCGTCGCGAACTACATCGAGCTCAACACCGGCTTCTCGCGCGAGCGGGCGCACATCACGGTACGCCCCGAGGGGCGAGTGGACCTGGTGCTGGGCACCCTCTCCTCCGGCCAGGGCCACGCGACCAGCTTCGCGCAGCTCCTGGTCGAGTGGCTCGGCGTCGAGCTCTCCCAGGTGCAGCTGATCACCGGCGATACCGACGTGACGGTGGTCGGGGGCGGCGCGCACTCGGCGCGCGCGCTGCGCCTGGCCGCGATCGTGATGGCGAAGGCGTCGGACCAGATCGTCGAGAAGGGCCGGCGGATCGCCGCGCGCCTGCTCGAGGCGGCCGAGGCCGACATCGAGTTCGCGGGGCCGCGGTTCCGGGTGAAGGGCACCGACCGCTCGGTCGACCTGTTCGAGGCCGCGCGCGCCGAGACCCTCGACGGGTTGAGCGACGAGACGATGCCGCAGCCGTCGTTTCCCTACGGCAGCGCGGTGTGCGAGGTCGAGGTGGATCCCGAGACCGGCGTGGTGGAGCTCGTGCGCTACACCACTGTCGACGACTGCGGCCGGGCCGTCAACCCGATGATCCTGCACGGCCAGACGCACGGCGGCATCGCGCAGGGCGTGGGTCAGGCGCTGTGGGAAGCGTGCGCGTACGACCGCGAGAGTGGCCAGCTGCTCTCGGCGACGCTGATGGACTACGCGTTGCCGCGCGCCGACATGCTGCCCGCGTTCACCACCGAGATCAGCGAGGTGCCGTCGACGTCCCATCCGCTCGGCCTGCGCGGCGGCGGCGAGGGCGGGACCACGCCCGCGCTGGGCGCCGTGGTGAACGCCATCGTCGACGCGCTGGCCGAGCTGGGCGTGGAACATATCGAGATGCCCGTGACCTCCGAGCGTGTCTGGGAGGCGATGCGCGCCGCCCGGGCAGTGCGCGGCGCGTAGGCCAAAGGGGCGGTA
>QHSI01000002.1 GCA_003221515.1 Candidatus Rokuibacteriota bacterium | reverse complement strand
GGGCCTCAAGGGGCTCGCCATCATGCTGCTCGGCGGCCTCGGGAACGTCACCGGCGCGATGGTCGGCGGCCTCCTGATCGGCATCGTGGAAGTGCTGAGCGTCGCCTACCTCGCGTCGTCGTATCGGGACGCGTTCGCCTTCGCCGTGATGATCTTGATCTTGTTGGTTCGTCCGACGGGCCTGCTCGGCGCGCGACTGCAGACCGGCTGAGCCCGTGCTCTCGGATCACGCGGTCTCGATCCTGATCTTCGCAGGCATCGACGTCGTCATGGCGCTCTCGTTCTATCTGCCGGCATCCGCGGGGCAGCTCTCGGCGGGCCAGGGCGGGTTCATGGCGCTCGGCGCCTACACGTCGGCCTACCTCACGGCGCACCTGGGAGTCCCGTTTCCGCTGGCGCTCGTGGCCGGCGGGCTCGTCGGCGGCCTCGTCGGGCTCGCGGTAGGCTTCCCGGCGCTACGGCTCCGCGGTCTCTACCTGGTGCTGGTCACGTTCGGCTTCGGCGAGATGGTGCGCGTGCTGTTCCTGAACGCGCCGGCGTTCGGCGGGCCCGCCGGGTTCGCCGGAATTCCCGCGGCGACGACCCTCTGGCACGTGCTCGGGCTGCTCGTCGTGCTCGTCTACTTCTTCGCGCGCGTGAGCGGCTCGCGCATGGGACGCGCCTTCGCCGCGCTCCGCGACGACGAGGCGGCCGCCGAGGCGATGGGGGTGAACTCGACCTACGTGAAGCTCGCGGCCTTCGCCGCCGGCGGCGTCATCGCCGGGCTCGGTGGTGGGCTCTACGCGCACTACACGCTCTACATCGATCCCGAGGCGTTCGGCGTGGGGCGTTCGCTGTTCGTCATGCTCTACGCGGTCTTCGGCGGGCTCGCCAGCTTCTGGGGCGCCGTCGCGGGCGCTACCATCCTCTCGATCCTGCCGGAGCTCCTGCGCTGGGTGAAGGACTGGCGTGAGATCCTTTACGGGCTGCTGGTGCTGGCCATGATGCTCGTCCGGCCGCAGGGGCTGCTCGACGCCGCCCTGCTGGCCCGCCTTTCCCCGCGTGGCGAGCGAGCCGCTGCTCGCGGTTGAAGGGCTCTCCCGGAGCTTCGGGAGCCTCGTGGTGCTCGCCAACCTCGACCTCGCCGTCGAGGCCGGCGGGATGCACGCGATCATCGGGCCGAACGGCGCCGGCAAGACGACCTTCTTCAACCTCGTGACCGGCGCGCTCAGCCCGCACGGCGGCCGCATCCGCTTCGGCGGCGTCGACGTGGGTCACCTGCCCGCGTACCGGCGAACCGCGCTCGGCATGTGCCGCACCTTCCAGAACATCCGGCTCTTCGCCTCGATGACCGCGCTCGAGAACGTGATGCTCGGGCTCCACTGCCGGACGCGCGGCGGCCTGCTGGCGCCGCTGGGCGGGGTGCCCTTCCGCCGGCCGCCCGGCGAGCTTCAGGCGCGGCGGCGCGCCGTCGAGACCCTCGAGCTGGTCGGGCTCGGCGCCCGCGCCGACCAGCCGGCGGTGGAGCTGCCGTACGGCGAACAGCGGCGGCTCGAGATCGCCCGGGCGCTGGCGAGCGCGCCCCGCATGCTGCTGCTCGACGAGCCGTCGGCCGGGATGAACCCGCAAGAGACGCTCGAGCTGGAGGGGCTCATCGACCAGGTCAACCGGGGCGGCGTCACCATCTTGTTGATCGAGCACAAGATGTCGCTCGTCATGAAGCTCTCGCGGCGCGTCACCGTGCTGAACTTCGGCCAGAAGATCGCCGAGGGGACGCCTTCCGAGATCCAGCGCGATCCGCGTGTGATCGAGGCTTATCTTGGCGCCGAGTAGCGCTCGAACTCGCCCGCTCGAGGCGGGCGGGGCCTGTCATCGGACGGTGGGGGGGCTCGGGGCTCCGTCACCCGCTCGCCCGAACGCAGCTCTTCGAGCTGCGGGCGGGACGAGGGGGTCCCACTCCGCCCCGGGCCCCCCCACCGTCCGATGCCACCCGCCCGTCTCTCCCGTGCGGTTCAGCGCGTGCCCGGCGCAGCTCAACGTCTACCCAGCGCAGCTCTGCGTCTGCTCAATACGGCTCTGCGATGCTGGCTAGATCTCCCTTGCTGGAGGTCGAGGATCTGCACGTGAGCTACGGGAAGATCCGGGCGGTGCAGGGCGTGAGTCTCGCGGTGCCGGAGGCGGCGGTGGTCGCGCTGATCGGAGCCAACGGCGCGGGGAAGACGACGCTGTTGCGCGCGATCTCGGGCGTGGTGCGTCCGCGCCGGGGCGCCGTCCGCTTCGGCGGCGAGGATCTCGTGGGCCTGCCGGTGCACCAGATCGTGCGGCGCCGTGTGGTCCAGGTGCCCGAAGGGCGCGGGATGCTGGCGCGCATGACCGTGCTCGAGAATCTTCGGTTGGGCGCGTTCACGCGGCGGGACGAGGCGGAGCCCGCGCTCGAGCGCGCGTTCACCTTGTTCCCGCGGCTGCGCGAGCGGCGCGGCCAGCTCGCCGGCAGCTTGAGCGGCGGCGAGCAGCAAATGCTTGCGATCGCGCGCGCCATGATGGCGCGCCCGCGGCTCTTGATGCTCGACGAGCCCTCGCTCGGCCTGGCGCCGCTCCTGGTCCGCGAGATTTTCCGGACGATCCCGCGGCTGACGTCGGAGGGCACGGCGGTGCTGCTGGTCGAGCAGAACGCGCGGATGGCGCTGCAGTCGGCGGCGCACGCCTACGTGCTGCAGACCGGGCGCGTCGTCCTCTCGGGCCCCGCGGCCGAGCTACTGGCCGCGCCCGAGGTTCAGCGCGCTTACCTCGGAGGGGTGTAGACCCGGTAGCCCTGGGCGTCGCTCGCCCCGCCGTCCTTGTAGTTGACGATGCGCGTCGGCGAGGCGTGGGTGCCGAGGAGCCGGAGCACTTCATCGCCCACGACGCGGAAGCTGTGTGGCACCTCCGGTGGGATCGCGATCGTGTCGCCCTTGCGGAGCGTCACCTTCTGCTCCTCGCGGCCGTCGACCCAGGCCTCGGCCACGCCGTCGAGGATGTGCAGGATCTCCATGTAGGGATGGGAGTGGACGGGCGCCACGTACCCGGGCTGCGAGGTCTGGATGCCCGTGCGTACTGGCGTGGTGCCCTCGTCGTCGCCGATGATCGGCTGGTAGATCGCGTCGGGCCCGAACTTCACCGTGCTCGTCTCGTCCAGGCGTACGACCTTGAGCTGGTCCATGGCGTCCTCCTGTCCCTCTCGCCGCAGTTTCGCGCAGCGGGGGCGGCGAGCGCAAGATATGACATCATGTGGGACGTATGACGCTCACCGCCGAGACCGTCAAGGCGAAGGCGCGGGAGCTCGGCGCCGACGGCGTCGGCATCGCCGACGCGGCCGTCCTCGACGCGCACCCTCCGGATCCGGCACACCCGCAGATTCCGCGGCGCATCTCGCCGGACATCCGGAGCTGTGTCGCGTTCTTCAAGCGCATCCCCGCCGGCGCCTTCCGCGCGCGCGACAACGCGTGCATCCATCACGTGGACCAGCTGGTGCTGCGCGAGATGGACCGCGTCGGCTACCGGATCGCGCGCTTCCTCGAGGCGCACGGCCACTGGGCGTTTCAGACAGCGGCCCAGGAGACCGTCTGGGAGATGAAGAGCGCCAGCTACGGCTATCTCTCGACGCGCCACGTGGCGATCGAGGCGGGCCTCGGCACGATCGGCCTCGAGCTGAATCTCCTCACGAAGGAAGCGGGGCCGCGCTGCTACACGACGGTCGTCCTCACCGACGCCGTGCTCGAGCCCGACGGCAAGCTCACCGAGCAGCTCTGCATCGGCGAGCCCTGCTCGCGCTGCCTCTACTCCTGCCCGCCCGACGCCGTCGGGCACTGGGCACTCGACAAGCGCCTGTGCGCGACGTTCGCCCAGGAGTTCGGCTTCTCCACCATCGTCCGCGTCTTCGGCGCGCTCGTGCGCGGCGACGACGCGGCCGCGAAGCTCGCGGCGCTCGGCGGCCACGAGTGGCTCGGCATCTGGCAGGGGTTGCTGCGCGTCGTCGGCGCCTTCGGCGACTGTCCGCGCTGTCTCGCGGTCTGCCCCGTGGGCGACGACTACAATCGGTTCCTGAAAGAAGCGCAGCGCGAGATCCCGGAGAAGACCGACGAGAAAGTCGCGCGGGCACGCGCGCTGCTCGGGATCCGCCGGCGCGGCGAGCCGGTGCGCGGCATGACCGACGGGCGCGTCCGCTGGATCGGCGAGGACGGCTACCAGCCTCCCGCGCGGCGCGCCGGCACGCCCGCGTGAGCCTCACCGCCGACGCGGTCAAGGCAAAGGCCAGGGCTCTCGGCGCCGATCTCGTCGGCATCGCTCATGGCGGCGTGCTCGATCGCCATCCTCCCGATCCGGCGCGGCCCCAGACGCCCACCCGCATCACGCCGGACGACTCGAAGTCAGTCATCGTGCTCGGGCGCCGTCTCCTCACCGGCATCAACCGGCTTCGCGGTCACGATGATCGGCACAAGCAGTACTCGACCGAGCTGGTGCTGACCGACCTCGAGGAGATCGAGCTGAAGCTCGTCTACTTCCTGGAGGACGCCGGCTTCCCGTCGATCACGGTGCCGCCCGTCCACTTCGACCCGCGCCACTACGACGCGAAGGGCGACACGCGCGGCCCGCTCTCGCTCGCCCACGCCGCCGTCGAGGCGGGGCTCGGCACGCTCGGGCTGAACTTGATGCTGCTCACGCCGGAGTTCGGGCCGCGGGTCATGCTCGGCGCGGTGCTGACGAGCGCCGAGCTCGATGCCGACCGGCCGCACGCGGCGCCGCTCTGCCTCGGCGAAGCGTGCGGGCGCTGCCTGCTCGCCTGCCCGGCCGACGCGATCGGCCAGTGGACGCTCGACAAGGCGCGCTGCGCGCCACTCGCGTCGCCCTACGGCTTCACCTATCTGATGGGGCACGTCGAGCGCATGATGCAGGCGCCGCGCGAGGAGCAGCTGCAGCTCCTGAAGTCGAAGGAGTCGTTCATGAGCTGGCAGTCGATCCTGCGTGGCGTCGGCGTCTACTCCGGCTGCACCCGCTGTGTCGACGTCTGCCCGGTCGGCCGCGACTACGACGCGCACCTGAAGGACGCGCAGGACGAGATCGCCGAGCGCACGCCGGAAAAGGAAGCGCGCCTGGCGGCGATGGCACGCGCCCGCGAATCAGGCGACCACGGGCCTCACCATGCGCGCTCGGCGCGCTGGATCGAGGGACCCGGGGGCGGTTAGCGCGCGACGGAGCTCAGGGCCAGAGCGCGGCGCTGGCGATCGTGAGCTCCGGGAACGGTGGCAGCGCGCCGAGATCGTCGCCAGTGAGTCTCCCGGCGGGCTGCAGGTCACCGCCGGCGAGCGTGTACGCCTCGACGCTGCGCGCCTCCGGATCGACGATCCAGTAGTACGGCACGCGGTGCCGCGCGTAGAGCTGCAGCTTCGAGCCGCGGTCGAGTCGAGCCGTCGAAGCCGACAGGGTCTCGACCGCGAGAGTCGGCGCGCCCTCGATGCCGCGGGCGCTGGCGAGCGACGACCGCCCGTATTCGAGATAGACGACGTCCGGCTGGACGATCGTAGTGTCGCTGAGGATGCAATCCACCGGCGACACGAACACCTCGCCGAGCCCGCGCGTTTCGACGTGCTTCTGCAGGAGGATGAAAAGGCGCCCCACCAAGCGCTGATGCGGGAGACCGGGAGCAGCCGTCACGAACAGCTCGCCGTCGTGCAGCTCGTAACGCCGGCCGTCGGCGGGGAGCGCTTCGTAGTCGCGATAGGTGAGGACGATTCGGGTCGACATGTCTCTTCGGCAGTCTAGCACTCGTTCCGTGGTATCGGACCGAGCCCAGGCAGAGAATGCCTAATGTTTCAGACAGCACTCGTGTATCGGATCGTCGGCTCCGGAGCCACGCGGGCCGCGTGCTACGATCGACCCACGATGGGAATCACACACGTCGCCGGTAGGGTCTACCGCACAGGTAGACGCCGGCGGGCGGTCGCCATTCGATTCCTCGTCGACACCGGCGCGGTGTACACCGTCCTGCCAGAGAACGTATGGCGCACGCTCGGTCTGAAGGGAGAGCGGGTCGTCGAGTTCACGCTCGCCGATGGCACGGCGATTCGGCGGCAGGTGTCCGAGTGCCGCGTTCAGGTCGAGGGGCGCGGCGCCACCTCACCGGTCGTTCTGGGCGGGCCCGACGACGCGCCGCTGCTCGGCGCGGTGACCCTGGAGACCCTCGGGCTCATGGTGAACCCGCTCACGCGCGAGCTCTTGCCCATGCGTCTGATACTGGCGGGCGCGTTACCTCGAGGCTGGTCGCCCGCACCTGTCCTGACCCGGCGTCCAAGCCGGCGAGTCCCGCCAAGGTTTCACGCGAACGGATCGTCGTTCGGCGATTCGTGCCAGACGTACTCCATGTTGCGCGCCGACGTCAGGGCCATCTCCCGGCCATGCAGGCGCGCGATCAAGCTCAGCGCCATGTCGATCCCCGCCGAGACTCCGGACGAGGTCAGCACGTCGCCGTCGTCGACCCAGCGAGCCTTGCGTTTCCAGAGCACGCGCGGTCCCTGCTGAGTCACCCAGTCCCACGCGATCTTGTTCGACGTCGCGGGGCGGCCGTCGAGGAGGCCGGTGCGGGCGAGCAACGCCGAGCCGGTGCAGACGGTCGTGGTGATGCGCGCCCGGCGGCTGGCCTGGGCGAGGCGCTCGAGAAACGGCTGGTCGGCGACGGCCGCCCGCGAGCCGAACCCGCCGGGGATCAGGAGGATGTCGTAGTCCGGCGCCTTCTCGAAGCTCCACTCGGCCCAGGTCGCGGGGCCCTCGCCGGTTTTGATCTGCCCCGACTCGCGCGCCATCGTGAAGATCTCGAAGAACGGGCGTCGCTTGCCGTCGGGCTGCACGACCCGGCAGGAGGCAAACGCCTGCACGGGGCCGTACACGTCGAGCACGGTGAAGCCTTCGAAGAGCGCGACGGCAACACGACGGATCGACGGAGTCTCGGTCATGACGTCTCTCCTATCCGGGCCACGCGTATTTCTTGGCGGCCTTCTCGTTGAGCTCGGTGCCCCAGCCCGGCGCGGTCGGGATCTTCATCCGGCCGTCCTTGATCTCCGGCAGCGCCGTGAACAGCTCGTCGCGGTACGGCGTCTGCTCGGGGTCACTCTCCATGATCCGCACGTTCGACACGGAGGCGCAGAGGTTGAGGCTCTGGAACGTGCTCAGATGGCCGTTGTAGTTGTGGGGCGCGATGTTCAGCTCGTAGGTCTCGGCCAGGTCGGCCACCTTCTTCGCGGCCGAGAAGCCCTGCCACTGGACGTCCACCTTCACCACGTCCATCGCGTGCAGCTCGAAGTACGGCCGGTACTGGCGCATGGTCTGCAGCTGCTCGCCCGAGCAGATCGGCGCGCGCACCGACGACTTGAGCTGCGCCAACGCGTGCGGGTCCTGGTTGTCGATCTCGAGCCAGAAGAGGTCGTAGGGCTCGAGCGCCCGGCCCACGCGGATCGCCTCGCTCGGCTTGAAGTTCACGTTGATGTCCAGGCAGATGCCGATCTCGGGACCGACCGCCGCGCGCAGGGCGGAGATCTGCGCCACCGCATGGTTCACGATGTCGCGCGTCGCCACCTGGTCGTGCGGGCCGAGCCGGCCCTGAGAGATCGCGCGCGCCGGATCCCCCGGCCAGATGATGTTCGTCTTGAACACGGTGTAGCCGCGCGCCGGCGCCTCCTTCGCCGCGTCCGCCAGGTCTTGCAGGCTCCGGAGCGGCTTCACGCCGAAGAGCTTCCAGTTGTTGGCCCGGTAGGTCGCGAGGTGCGACCAGTAGACCCACTGGCTCTCGCGATGGGGCCCGCCCATCAGCTTGGAGACCGGCACGTTCAGGGCCTTGCCGGCCAGATCCCATAGCGCCAGCTCGATGCCGGCGATCGCCTGCTGGGTCGCGCCGTACGGCGCCTGCCGCACGGCCCGGTAGAGATCGAGATAGTGCTTCTCGACGGCGGTCGGATCCTTGCCGATCAGCCGCTCGCCGAGATCCTTCACCAGGCCGACCAGCCCGTGGGTGAGTCCGTCCGACCCGAACTCGCTGTAGCCCGTCAGGCCCGCGTCGGTGCGGATCGCGCAAAAGTGCCAGGCCCGCGGGGGCGTGAAGCCGTTGGACACCACGAACGTTTCCACTCCGGTGATCTTCATCTGTTCTCCTTCATCGTAGACGCGGCGTGAAACCCTTGACCGACACGTACTGGTTGGGCCACTCGAGCTCCCACCCCTGCTCCCACGCGGCGTGGCGCGTCCAGTACGGGTCGTAGAGGTGCCCGCGCGCGAGCACGCACAGATCGGCGCGGCCCGCGGCGAGAATGCTGTTGACGTCGTCCGGCGAGGCGATGTTCCCCACGGTCATCGTGGCGATGGAGACTTCGTAGCGGATGCGATCGCTGAACGGCGTCTGGTAGAGCCGGCCGTACACCGGCTGCTGGTGCGGCACGGTCTGCCCGGTCGAGACGGTCACGGCGTCGCAGCCGTGATCGCCGAGCATCCGGGCGAGGGCGACCGCGTCCTCCACGCTCAATCCGCCCGCGGCCCAGTCGGTCGCCGAGATCTTCACCGACATGGGCCGCTCCGCCGGCCAGGAGCCGCGCACGGCGTCGAAGATCTCCAGGGGAAAGCGCATCCGATTCTCCAGCGAGCCGCCGTACTCGTCGGCGCGCACGTTCGTGAGCGGCGAGATGAAGCTCGCCAGCAGGTACCCGTGGGCCATGTGGAGCTCGAGCATGTCGAAGCCCGCCGCGTCCGCCATACGGGCGGCCCTCACGAACTGCTCGTGCACCGTGTCCATGTCCTTGCGGTCCATCGCCTTCGGCACCTGGCTATAGGGATGGTACGGCAGCGCCGAGGCCGAGATGAGGGGCCAGTTGCCCTCGGCCAGCGGCTCGTCGATCCCCTCCCACAGAAGACGCGTGGAGCCCTTGCGGCCGGCGTGGGCGAGCTGCAGCGCGATCCGCGCTCGGGCGTGCTCGTGGACGAAATCCACGATGCGTTTCCAGGCGTCCACGTGCTCGGGCTTGTACATGCCCGTACAGCCAGGCGTGATACGTCCCTCGCGGCTCACGTCGGTCATCTCCGCGATGACCAGGGCCGCCCCGCCGATCGCGCGCGAGCCGAGGTTCACCAGGTGCCAGTCGTTGGGCGTGCCGTCCTCGGCCGAGTACTGGCACATGGGCGAGACCACGATCCGGTTGGGCAGGAGCATCCCGCGCAGGCCGAACGGCGTGAACATCGGAGGCGGGGCTGGCGCCGCGGGCACGGCGACGCGGCTCTGCCGCGCGGCCCGCGCCGCGTACCAGCGGTCCACCGACGCGACGAAGTCGGGGTCGCGGAGCTTGAGCCCGTCGTGAGTGACGCGCAGGCTCCGCGTCAGCAGGCTCATCGCGAACTGGATGGGCTCGAGGCGGCCGTGGTAGCGCTCCGCCTGCTCGAACCACTCGAGGCTCACCTGCGCCGCGCGCTGCAGCCGCTCGACCTCGGGCCGCCGCTCGTCCTCGTAGGCGGCGAGCGCCTTCGGCACGTCGGCGTGACGCTGGAGCGCACGGACGAGGGCGATCGCGTCCTCCATCGCCAGCTTCGTGCCCGAGCCGATCGAGAAGTGCGCGGTGTGCGCTGCGTCGCCCACCAGCACCACGTTCGCATGGTGCCAGCAGCCGTTGCGGACCGTGGGGAAATTGCGCCAGAGCGAGCGGTTCTTGAGGAGCCGGTGGCCCCCGAGCTCGGCGGCGAAGAGGCGCTCGCAGAAGGCGAGCGTCTGATCCTCGTCGGCCCGGTCGAGGCCGGCCTGCCGCCAGGTGGCCTCGGTCGTCTCGAGGATGAACGTGGACATCGACGCGTCGTACCGGTAGGCGTGGACCCGCCAGAGGCCGTGCTCGCTCTCCTTGAACAGGAACGTGAAGGCCGGATACGGAAACGTGGTGCCGAGCCAGACGAACTTGTTGCCCCGCCAGTCGATCTGGGGCCGGAAGTGCTCGGCGTACCGACCGCGGACCATGCTGTTCACGCCGTCGGCCGCCAGCACGAGGTCGGCGCCCGCGTACTCGGCGGGATCGCCGACTTCCCGCTGGAACTCGATCCGGACGCCGAGCGCGGCGCAGCGCCGCTGGAGGATGTCGAGCAGGAGCTGGCGCGCCATCCCCGAGAAGCCGTGGCCCTTCGAGCGCAGCACTTCGTTTCGGTAGTGGACGTCGATGTCGTCCCAGTGGGCGAAGTTCTCCGTGATCTGCTCGTAGCTCTCGCGGTCGGCCTCGGCGAAGTTCTCGAGCGTCGCATCGGAGAACACGACGCCGAACCCGAAGGTGTCGTCGGCCCGGTTGCGCTCGACCACGAGGATGTCGTGCGCGGGATCGGCTTTCTTCATGAGCAGGCTGAAGTAGAGGCCGGCCGGGCCGCCGCCGATCGAGACGATCCTCATCGCCTCGATTCTAGGCCAGCCGGCCCCGCTACTAACTTTGAGTTTGCAGATCGGCGCCGATGCGGGTATCCGTATCTGGAGATGACGATCCGCCGCGCCAACCTCTGGCGTCGCTCGGTAAGCCTGCTGCTGTCGGCGCTGTTCGTCGCGTTCGTCGTCCAGCAGGCCCCCCACCTCGTCCACCACTTCTTCGAGCCCGAGCACGTCCAGGACGAGTGTCCGTTCGCCGCGAGCGCCGAGCGGACCGGCGCGCTCCAGGCTGATGCCGTCGTCATCGCGATCTGGGACGTCAAGGAGTTGGCGCCCCCGACATCGATCCCTTTGACGCCTACCGTCGTTCCGGCTGCGTCACGCGGCCGCGCCCCGCCCGTTCCCGTCTCCTGATCTCGCGCTAGACCCAGGCCCGGCCTCTCTCGCCGAAGGCCCCTTTCCGCCCGGACGCGCCGTCCGCGAGGACGCGCACGTCAGGCCGGAACGCCGCCGCCGCGAGCGAGGTCTACGCAGCGGTCTCTCACCCTTGTCGATAGCGACGTCGATCGCGAACAGGAGGCGGGCATGCGTGCCGTCATCACTACGGCGATCCTCGCGTGCGTCCTGGCCGTCGCGCTCTCCCCGAGCGTGGCGCGAGCCCAGGGCATCAGCGAGGCGGAAGCGCAGGCACTGAGGGAAGAAATTCGTCGTCTCAACGAGCGGCTCAACCGGCTCGAGCAGGCGGGCCAGCCTCGCGTGGCGCCGATGGCCCAGCCGCCGGCCGGGGCGCTCACCGCCCAGCAGCCGGCGCCGGTGCCGGGCGAGAGAGAAATCAATCTCCGCGAGGGGCTCTTGCAAACCGTCGGGCTTCCCAAGCTCGAGGTCGGCGGCGCCCGGTTCACCGGGTTCGTGGTCGGCTCCGCCAACTTCAACTCGCACGCCCAGATCGTTCCGGAGTTCGCGGGCGGGTCGCAGGCGATGTCGGAGCCGGGCAGCCTGAATTTCCGCTTCGACAAGTTCGGCCTGGGCGTGACGAAGACGTTCGCGGACTGGCTCTCCGCGGGCGCCGCCGTGGAGATCGAGAGCCACAGCGACAAGCACAGCCACCTGATCGGGCGGGGCATCGGCACTATGGGCTGCCCCACGGCCTTCTCCTGTGAGCGCTTCGGGGCGGAGACGCCGACGGCGGAGGCCACGCTCGACAAGTTCAACCTCACCGCGATCGCGCCGATCGGCAACGGGCTGGCGATCTCGCTGGCGCGTTTCGACCTGCCGTTCGGCTTCGAGCGCCACGACGAAGTCCTGAACCCCACCGCAACGACCTCGGAGGTCTTCCAGTTCGGCCGTCCGCAGCGCGGCACCGGGTTCAACTTCGCCTACCAGTTCGCGCCGTGGCTCGATGCGCAGACGTGGGTCGTCAACCGATGGGAGAACGAGACGACCCACGACCCGTTCGACGACAACAACAAGGACAAGACCTACGGCGGCCGCATCGGCTTCACGCCGTTCGCCCGAGATGGTCTCCTCAACTTCGGTATCGGCGCCAGCTGGGGGCCCGAGCAGGCCTCGAACAGCCATAGCCCGCGCTGGGTCATCGACCTCGACGCCGTGTGGCAGCCCACGCGCCGCCTCATGTTCGCCGGCGAGCTGGTCTACGGCGGCGAGAAGGACGTGACCACGCGCGAGGTCGGCGTCCCGGTCGGCGAGCCGTCCCGCGATCGGCAGGATCGCAACTGGCTGGGCTTCTACGTGCTCGGCTACTACGAGATGGCGAAGTGGCTCGGCCTCACCGCGCGCTACGGGTACTTCAACGACATGGACGGCAGCCGTACCGGCGTCGAGCAGGAGCTTCATTCGCTCACGCTGGCGCCGGTGCTGCACCTCTCACGCCTGATCCCGGACCTCAAGCCGACCGGCGTCTTCTTCACCCGGAGCCAGGTGCCGATCGATTGGGTCAACGTGAAGCTCGAGTACCGGCTCAACTACTCCACGCGCAACGTGTTCTCAGACAGCAAGCCGAACGCGGCCATCCTGGAGGGCAGCGACACCAGCCATCAGGTGCAGCTCCAGGTGAACGTGAACTTCTGAGGCGGCCTGGACAAGGAGTATCGCCATGCTGGGCATTCGACTCTCGCGACTGCCGATGAGCGCCAAGGTCTTCTGCACGCTGTTCTTGCTCGGCATCGGGTGCGGTGCGATCGCCGCTGCCGTCCAGGCGGCGACGGCGATCGGCCTCACGCCGGCCGACGTGCAGGCGAGCCTCGGCCGCGAGATGCCGATGACGTCACTCGCGCCGGCCGGCCACGGCCAGCACCATCAGGCCGAGAAGGAGATCAGCGTCAGCGACATCAGCGGCGCGGCCAAGGTCTGGATCAGGACGCCGCTCCTGATCCAGACCAGCCACACCCATCTCTTCGGTCAGACGCTGATCGCCGGGCTCCTGGGGCTCATCTTCCTGTTCTCCTCGGTCGGCGAGCGCCTGAAGTCCGTGATCCTCGCCCTGCCGTTCGTCGGCACGCTCATCGACATCGGGGGCATGTGGCTCACCCGGTTCGCGTCGCCGTCCCTCTCGGTCCTCGTGATCGCCGGCGGAATCATCTTCGCCGTCGGCTACACGCTCATCACCCTGATCGCGCTGTACGAGCTCTGGCTAATGGAGGAGCCACCCGCATGAGAACCCTGACCGCAGCACTGGCCCTGGCGGTGGCCCTGGCCGGCCCCGCCGAGGCTCACCTGACCCCTCCGGTCGTGCTCGTGAGCGACCGCGACGCGGTCGTCTC
The DNA here is from genome assembly GCA_003221515.1 of Candidatus Rokuibacteriota bacterium. Lineage (GTDB taxonomy): Bacteria > Methylomirabilota > Methylomirabilia > Rokubacteriales > CSP1-6 > AR31. The sequence goes on along the minus strand of QHSI01000002.1, from coordinate 9,266 downwards.
GCTGCTCTCCGGCGCGCAGCGCTTCTTCGTCCGCGAGGTCCGGCTGAGCGCCCAGGAGCAAACCGCCATCAAGCAGGCCTCCAGCTGGACGCCGGAGGAGGATTTCTACCGGTTCTACGTCGGGCGCGACGAGGGCGGACGAATGGTCGGCGCGCTCGTCTTCGTTGGCGACGCCACGATCCACGGTAGCGTCCGCGTCGCGGTGGCCCTCGGGCCGGACGGCAAGGTGCGTGGGGCGACCGTCGTCGAGCTGACCGAAGAGACCTATCCGTGGGTGAAGCCGCTCATCGACCAGCAGTTCACCCGCGACTGGGTCGGCCAGGACGGCCGGAGTCGCTACGTCCTGGCGGAGCGGCTGGCGCCCCTGCGCGGCAACCCGATGACGCAGTTCTACGGCGAGGTCGTCGGCGGCCTCGTGCGCCGCGGCGCCTTGCTCTACGAGTTCGGAGTCGCCGCCACGGTGGGACGGCGATAGCCCCTTGAGCGGAGGAGCGCGAACCACCTGGCACAGCCGAAGGCTGCCGTGTCAGGTCGTCCCCATGGGGAAACACGACCATTTCTCGATCGTCGCGGAGCTCGAGGATTCGAGCAGCACGCTGAGCCGCTTGCTCCTGCGCCAGATGGGCCTGCGCTGACGTGTAGAATCTGATCTGGATGGCCGACTTCCTCCCGTTCGTGCGCTGCTGGTTCGAGGACACGTTCGCCCAGGCGACTCGCCCTCAGATCGAGGGCTGGGACGCGATCGCCTCGGGGCGTGACACGCTCATCGTGGCCCCGACCGGCTCGGGCAAGACCCTGGCGGCGTTCCTGTGGGCGCTCGACCACCTCCATCGCCTCGGCCTCGAGCGACGCCTCGAGGACCGCGTGTACGTCGTCTACGTCTCGCCGCTCCGCGCGCTCAACAACGACATCGAGAAGAACCTGAGAGCGCCGCTGGCGGGCATCCGCGCCGCGGCCGCTGCCGAGGGGATCAAGCTGCCCGAGGTGCGCGTGGCCGTGCGCACCGGCGATACGCTCGCGCCGCAGCGACAGGCGATGACCCGGCGGCCGCCGCACGTCCTGATCACCACGCCCGAGTCGCTGTACATCCTGTTGACCAGCGAGCGGTTCCGGCCCGCCTTCGCCCACACGCGGTTCCTCATCGTCGACGAGATTCACGCGCTGATGGGATCCAAGCGAGGCGCCCACCTGGCGCTCTCGCTCGAGCGCCTCCAGGCGCTCGTCGAGGCGGGCGGCGGCGCCCGGCCCCAGCGCATCGGCTGTTCGGCGACCGTGAGCCCGATCGAGTCGGCGCTGGCCTTCCTCACCGGGGCGACCGCGCGGGACCCGATCACGATCGACGCCGGCTTCACGAGAGATCTGGACCTCCAGATCGTGGCACCGGTGGACGACTTCCTGACCAGCGAGAGCGACATGGTGTGGGAGGCGACGCTCCAGCAGATCGCCGAGCTGGTCCAGGCGCACCGCACCACGCTCGTCTTCGCGCAGAGCCGGCGCGCGGCCGAGCGGCTCGCGCGCGACCTCAACGATCGCATCACCGACGGCCGGGTGGCCGCGCACCACGGCTCGCTCTCGCGCCGCGCGCGGCTGGAGGCCGAGAACCGCCTCAAGCAGGGCGAGCTGCGCGCGCTGGTCGCCACCTCCTCGCTCGAGCTCGGGATCGACGTCGGCGCGATCGACCTGGTCGTCCAGCTCCAGTCGCCGCGCAACATCGCGGCGGCCCTGCAGCGCGTGGGCCGCGCCGGGCACCTGCTGAGCCGCACGTCCAAGGGCCGGATCATCGTGACCCGAGGCGAGGAGCTGCTGGAAGCCGCGGCCGTCGCGCGATCGATCAAGGAGCGACAGCTCGATCGGGTCGTGATGCCCGAAGCGCCGCTTGATGTGCTGGCCCAGCAGGTCGTGGCTGCGGTCGCGGCCGAGTCGCTGACGGTCGATGTCTTGCACGCGCGGTTCAAGAACGCCGCCCCCTACCGCAATCTCGGGCGCGAGGAGCTCGTGGCGGTCGTCCGCTCCCTCGCCGAGCCGCTGCCGGCCGAGGTCAAGGGCGCGGCGCCGCGCATCCTGTGGGACCGGGTGAACGACCGACTGCACGCGCGCCGGGGCAGCCGGTTCCTGGCGCTCACCTCCGGCGGGACGATCCCGGACAACGGGCTCTACGACGTCTTCGTGGCCGAGACCGATCTGAAAGTCGGCACCCTCGACGAGGAGTTCGTGACCGAGAGCTTGCCGGGTGACGTGTTCCTGCTCGGCTCGCACGCCTGGAAGATCGTCAAGGTGCGATCCGATCGCGTGCTGGTCGAGGACGCCCAGGGCATGTCCCCGACGATCCCCTTCTGGAAGGGCGAGCACCCGTCCCGCTCGTGGGAGCTGGGCCTCGCGGTCGGCCGCCTTCGTCGGGACGCGGCCGAGCGGCTCGACGCTCCAGATTTCGTGGCCTGGGCGACGGATGCCTGCGGCCTCGACGCGCGCGCCGCCGGAGCCATGCGCGCGTGGCTCGTGAAGGCGGGCGAGATCCTCGACGGTGTGCCCGACGATCAGGGCATCGTGGTCGAGTCCTTCTCCGACGAGATGGGCGGGCGTCACGCCATGATCCACGCGGTCTTCGGCATGCGGATCAACGGCGCCTGGGGAATGGTGCTGCGCGAGAAGCTCCGGCGCGTCTTCGGCATCGTCGCCGAAGCCAGCCACGTGGACGACGGCATCTTGCTCTCGTTCGCGCCGGGTCAGGTGCCGCCGGCGCCCGAGCGGCTCGTCACGCTGGTGGCGCCCGAGGAGGTCGACACGCTCCTGGGACGCGCGCTGATCGGCACGCCGCTCTTCGCCACGCGCTTCCGCCACTGCGCGATCCGCGCGCTGTTCATCCCGCGCATGTCGCGCGGCCAGCGCACGCCGGCGTACCTGCAGCGGCTCAAGGCCGACGCGCTCCTCGAATCGGTGGGGGGCCAGCCGGAGTTTCCGGTGGTGGCGGAGACGCTCCGCGAGTGCTTCAACGACGCGCTCGACGTGACGCGCCTCAAGCGCCTGCTGGAGCGACTGCACGACGGGGAGATGTGGCGCCGTCACGTGGACACGCCGCTGCCCTCGCCGTTCGTCTATCCGCTCCTGCTCGCGTGGGACTGGGCGTACCTCGGCGCCGGCCACGCCGAGGAGCGACGCAGCGACGCGGTCACGATGCGCAAGGCGTGGTCGGTGGCCGCCGGGCCGTTGCGGCCGGAGATTGTGGCGGCGGTCGAGGCTGAGCTACAGAAGACGTCGCCCGACCGACGAGCGCGCGACGCGAACGAGCTGGCCGGAATCCTCGACGACCTCGGAGACCTGACCGCCGCTGAGATCGCGGCTCGCGCGCTCGACGACGCCGAGGGGATGATCGCCGCGCTCGCGGCGGAGCACCGGGTCCTGGTCCTCGAGTTCCCGAGCGGGCGGAAGGCCTGGGCGGGCGCGACCGATGCCACGCTGTACGGCTCGCTCGCGACCGACGCGGGGCTCGAGCGCGTGACGCTGCGCCTGCTGCGGACACGAGGGCCGGTGACCGCGGCGTGGCTCGCCGAGCGCTACGGCCTGCCGGCTGACGCCGCCACCGGGGTGCTGGAGCGACTCGCGGCGCGCGGCCTCGTGCGCCGCGGCGCGTTTCTCGCGGAGGCGCCCGCGCCGCAGTACGTCCACATCGCGGTGCTCGATGAGATCCAGCGCCGCCAGGTCCACGCGCGCCGCGTCCCCCGCCCGGTCGCGTCGGCCGAGCAGTTCTCCGCGTTCCTCCTCCGCCGTCACCACCTGCATCCTGACCATCGACTGGCCGGGCCGCCCGGCGTGCTGGCGTCGCTCGAGCTGCTCCAGGGCGAGGAGCTTCCGGTGCGCGTCTGGGAGCAGGATCTCTTGCCCGCGCGGGTCGAAAACTACGAGCGCGAGTGGCTGGACCGGCTGGGGCTCGCCGGCGAGATGGCGTGGACCGTGTTCGACAAGGCACCGGGCGAGCGCGGGCGCTCGCCGCGCGTGGGCGCGGCCCTGCGCGAGAACATCGGGTGGCTCCGCGAGAACGGCAGCCCGCCGCCCGAGCTGGACGCGCGCGTCAAGAACGTCTTCCTGCACCTCCAGCTGCGGGGCGCCTCGTTCGCCCAGGATCTCGGGCGCGCCACCGGCCTCAGCACGCCCGACGTTCTCGCCGCGCTGTGGGAGCTCTTCTGGGCCGGTCTGGTGACGCCCGACACGTTCAGCGCGATCGTGGCCGGGGTGACGCCCGCGCGGCGGCCGCGTGAGAGCAACAGCGCGCGGCGGCGCCGTCGCGGCCAGAGCCGCGGCGTGCTCTCGCAGCTACCCGTGGTCGGCCGCTGGAGCGTCCTCGGCGACGACGAGCGCCTCTCGCCCGAGGAGCGCGAGGAAGCGCGCGCCCAGCTGCTGCTCGCGCGCTTCGGGGTCGTGGCGCGCGAGCTGGCCCGGGGCGACTGGGCCACGATGCGGCATACGCTGCTTCGCATGGAGTACGGCGGCGAGGTCGTTCGCGGCTACTTCGTCCAGGGGCTCTCGGGCGAGCAATACGCGCTGGCGGACGCGCTCGCCGACCTCGATGCGCCGGCGCGGCGCGCCGAGCCTCACGTGCTGGTCAACATGGTGGACCCGGCGAACCTCTGGGGCCGCGTCTTCACCCTCACCCGGCGCGACGGCTCCCGGGCGGCCGCCGCGCGCCTGCCCCAGAACTGGCTCGTCTTCCGCCAGGGCCGCCCCCGACTCCTCGCCGAAGGCTACGGCCGTGACCTCACGCCGCTGGCCGGCTGGGAGGACGTGGATCTGGCCGGCGTGATCGCGGCCCTGCAATCGCTGATGGACCGCCCGCTGACGCTGCGGCCGGCGCGACGGCTGGAGATCTTCACCTGGGACGGGCACCCGATCCGCGGCAGCGCGGCGTTCGATTCGCTGGTCGCGGCCGGCTTCAGTGCCGACGGGCCGCGCCTGTCCTGGGACGGCTATCCCGGTCCCCGCTCGCGGTGATCGCGTGAGCGCGCCGCACCGCCTCGTGCTCGCCGGCGCGCTCCGCGCCGTGCTCCTCGGCGCGCTTCTCGGCGGGTGCGCCAAGGTCTCCGACGTCGAGTGGGAGAGCCCGGTGGCGCGTGGGCATCCGCTCGTGAACCGTGTCTGGGACGTGAAGGCCGGCGCGTTCGTCGGCGAGTCGGCGATGATCAAGGAGCTCGCCGCGAGCCGCTGGGTGATGCTGGGCGAGCGTCACGACAACGCCGACCACCACGTGCTCCAGGCGCGCGTGGTGCGGGGGCTGGTCGAGGTGGGCCGGCGCCCGGTCGTCGGCTTCGAGATGCTCTCGACCGACGACGCCGCGGCGCTCGCGCGCTTCCTGGCGCGGGGCCCGAAGGACGCGGCCGGGCTCGGCGACGCGGTGAACTGGACGCGTTCGGGCTGGCCGGAATGGCGTTTCTACCAGCCGATCGCCCAGATCGCGCTCGACAGCGGCCTGACGATCGTCGCCACCAACCTCTCGCGCGCCGCCACCGACGCGGTCCGCCGCAACGGCCTGCCCGGGCTCGGACCGGCGCTGACCCAGCAACTCCGGCTCGACGAGGTGCCCTCACCCGAGACCCGCGAGGCGATGGCGCGCGAGCTGCGCGACGCCCACTGCGACCCGACGCCCGAGAACGTGCTCGACCGGATGGTCGACGTGCAGTGGGCACGCGACGCGCGTATGGCCGCGAGCCTGGCCCGCGCGGGCGGCCGCGACGGCGCGGTGCTGATCGCGGGCGTCGGCCACGCCCGCAACGACCGCGGCGTGCCGGCGCACCTGGCCCGCCACGCGCCGGGCACGCGTGCCGCGAGCGTCGCGTTCATCGAGGTGGACGAGGCCAAGACGTCGCCCGCGGCCTACGCCGCCGCCTTCGACGGTGCGCTGCCGTTCGATTTCGTCTGGTTCACGCCGAGGGTCGACGACACGGACCCCTGCGACAAGCTCAAGCGGGCCGCGGCGCGCCTATGGACGATCCGATGATCGCGATCAAGCGCATTTACGATCCGGCGTCCAAGGACGACGGCACGCGCGTCCTCATCATGCGCCTCTGGCCGCGCGGGATCCGCAAGGAGCGCGTGGACCTCTGGCTCAAGGAGCTCGGCCCGGTCGTCCCGTTGCTGCGCGCGCTTCTCGACGAAAAGATCACCTGGGCGCAGTACCGGCCGCGTTACCTGAAGGGGCTCGAGCGGCCCGAGGCGCAGGAGCAGCTGGCGATCGTCCGCGCCGCCGCCAAGAAAGGGCGCGTCACGCTCCTGTGCGGGTGCGCCGACGAGAACCACTGCCATCGCTCGCTCCTCCGCGCGTATCTGCTAGACTGACGCGCGTGTCGCGGCCGGTGGCGTTCGCCCTGCTCGCGCTGCTGCTGGCGCCGGGCTTCGTTCCGTCGGCGCGGGCGGAGCACGAGATCTACTACCGCTACGTCGTCCTCGGCTTCGTGAGGGACGCGCAGGGGCGCGCGGTGGCGGGGCGCGAGCTCGAGCTGATCCGCGACAAGACCGGCTTCTCGTACCTGGGGCTGACCGACGACGCGGGCTTCTTCCTGATCGTCGCGCGCCTCGGCGACGAGAGCGCGGGCGAATCCCTGACGCTGAGGGCCGGCCCGACGGCGACCAGGCTCGTGGCGGTCTTCGACCCGGCGAACCACACCGAGCATCGGGGAGCGCGGGTCGATCTCGAGGGGACGCGGTTCGTCGAGCAGCGCGCCCGGTTCCAGGCGACGCTGCTGGACGCGCTCGGCGCGGCGAGCCGCTGATGGGCGTGGCCCGTGCGCGCCGCAGGCCGTCGCGGGGCTGGGGACCCGCCGGCCGGGGCGCGCTGAAAGATAGAGGTGCCACATGACGAAGGGGGCGGCGAAGAAGATGCGGGCGTACATTCTGATCGAGACCGCGCCCGGCAAGACGAAGGCGGTGAAGAAGGAGCTGGCGGCGATCGAGGGCGGCGGCTCCACCGTCGTCAACCTCGACGCGGTCACCGGGCCGTTCGACTTCATCGCCGTGGTCGAGGGACCGACGCTCGACGCCGTCGGCCGGCTCGTCACCGACGAGATCGGGTCGATCGACGGCGTGACGCGGACGACGACGTGTCTGGCGGTGGCGATCGGCTGACATGGGCGCGGCGATTCCGAGGCGCGCCCCGGCTCCGTCGGGGCGCGTCCGAGCGTCGGGGGGTGGGGGGGGCCATGTCGGGGCACCCCACGACTATCGATCGCGTCGCCCGACCCTTCTCGTGTATCACACCGATCGCCGCTACGCGGAGCTGGTCGACGTCCCGAAGCGTGGGGTCGACGTGCGCATCGCCGCCACGCCCGGCGAGGCGGCGGGAGCCATCGCGGACGCCGAGATCCTGTATGCGTGGAAGTTCCCGCCGCAGCTCTACGCCCGGGCGGGCCGGCTCGCGTGGCTCCAGGTGATGGGTGCAGGGGTGGACTGGGCGCTGGTGCCCGAGCTTCCCCCCGGCGTGGTCATCACGAGGGCCCCCGGCGTCTTCGGGCCGTGGATGGCCGAGTACGTCATCGGCTGGTGCTCGTGGGTCACCCAGCGGGTGGAGGAGTACCGCCAGGCCCAGCGACAGCGCCGCTGGCTCGACCACGTGCTGCCCGACCGGCTCGCCGGCAAGACCATGGCGATCGTCGGCCTCGGTGACATCGGCCGCGACATCGCACGCGTCGCGCGGGGGCTCGGCATGCGCGTGCTCGGCGTGTCGCGCCGCGGGCGGCCCGTGCGCGAGGCCGCGCGGATGTACAAGGTCGGCGGCATGGCGCGCGCGATGGCGCAGGCCGACTTCGTCGTACTCCTCCTGCCCCTCACCACTGAGACGCGCGGGATCGTCGGGGCCGACCAGCTCGGCGCCATGAAGCCGACGGCCTGGCTCGTCAACATCGCCCGCGGCGCCGTCGTCAACGAGGCGGCGCTGCTGGACGTGCTGGAGCACCGGCGCATCGCGGGCGCCGTCCTCGACGTCTTCGACAACGAGCCGCTCCCGCCGCACCATCCGCTGTGGCGCATGGACAACGTCGTGGTGACCCCGCACATCTCCGGCCCCAGCACGCCCGACGCGATCGCGCCGGTGTTCAACGACAACCTCTCACGCTTTCTGGCCGGTCGCCCGCTCCGCCACGTCGTCGACCGCCGACAGGGGTACTGAGCATGCCGTCCCGGCGCAGCGAGATCACCATGACGGACGCCGAGCTGATGCGCTTCCTCGACGAGGAGCGCGTGCTGACCTGCGCCAGCATCGGGCCGAACCGGCGCCCGCACCTGATGCCGCTCTGGTACCTCCGCGACGAGCTCACGCTGCTCGCGTGGACCTACGGGAAATCGCAGAAGGTCCGGAACCTCGAGCGGGAGCCGCAGGCCACACTGCAAATCGAGGCCGGGCGCGACCAGTACGGCGCGCTGCGGGGCGCCATGCTCGAGTGCGACGTGGCGATCGAGCGCGATCCCGACAAGGTCGCCGACTTCGGGCGGCGGCTGACGGCCCGCTACACGGGCGCCGACCCGCCGCCGGAGGCGCGAGCCGGCGTGGCCAAGCAGGCGGCCAAGCGCGTCGTGCTTCGCTTTACCCCCACCCGCATCGTCAGCTGGGATCACCGCAAGCTGGGCGGCGCCGGCCACTAGCGGCCGGCCGCGTTCCGATTCGAGGTGCCCCTTCCCTCCCAAGAGGTTTATTGGCTAAACTATTAATCCAGTCAATGGGAGGAGGGTGCCGGTGGCGCCACGCGCGAAGAAATCGACCCGCTGGACGACCGAGGCGCAGCAGATGCTGGAGCTGCTGAACTCGCTCGGCTCCACGATTTTCCGGCAGCTCCTGTGGCAGAGGGCCTCGGACCTCGACCTGACCTACGCCCAGTCGCAGGTCTTGTTCCGCCTGGCCGAGCACCCGAGCTCGCACATGGGCGACGTCGCCAAGGCCTTCGGCGTGACCCTGCCGGCCGTCACTCACATCGTGGACCGCCTCGAGGAGAAGGGCCTCGTCACGCGCGGCGATCATCCGGCGGACCGGCGCGTCTACGTCCTCGACCTCACCCGCGCGGGCACGGCGCTGGTCGACGACCTCGAGGCGATCCGCCTGCGCGGCATGGAGCGCGTCCTGGCCCGGATGTCGGGCGAGGATCGGCGGCGCGCGCTGACCGGGCTGGAGGCGCTGGTCGACGCCGCGTCCAGTGCGCCCGAGGCGGTGCGCGCCGCAAGCCGTCGCGGGGCTGGGGCCCCGCCGGCTGAGGCGCGGCTAGAAGTTGAAGACACGCGGACGGGCCGCGCCC
>QHSI01000001.1 GCA_003221515.1 Candidatus Rokuibacteriota bacterium | reverse complement strand
CGGCGTGGCGGTGATCAAGGTCGGGGCGGCGACCGAGACGGCGATGAAGGAGAAGAAGGCGCGGGTCGAGGACGCGCTGAACGCGACCCGGGCGGCGGTCGAGGAGGGCATCGTGCCGGGCGGCGGCGTGGCCCTGCTGCGGGCGTCCAAGGCCGTCGACAAGGTGAAGGCCGAGGGCGACGAGAAGGTCGGCGCCCTGATCGTGAAGCGGGCGCTCGAGGAGCCGATTCGCCAGATCGTCGAGAACGCCGGCCTGGAGGGCAGCGTGATCGTCGAGAAGGTGAAGAACGAGGCGACCCCGTCCCGCGGATACGACGCCGACAGCATGGAGTTCGTGGACATGATCCAGGCGGGCATCATCGATCCGACCAAGGTCGAGCGCGTGGCGCTGCAAAATGCGGCGTCGATCGCGTCGTTGCTACTGACGACCGAGGCGCTCATCACCGATATCCCGGAGGACAAGCCGGCAGCGGCGCCCGCGATGCCGCACGGGGACATGTACTAGACGCTCGGAGGGGGCTTCGCCCCCCCTTCCGACGGGCCGAGCGGGCCTCGCGGCCCGCTCGTGCCCAGCCTCCCCCTGCTCCGCCCAACTTCTGTATGATTTTTGCGGCGTTGACCTTGCACCGTCGGGGGATGTTTGATACGGTTAGGCGCTCGACTCGAGTTTCAAGAGGAGGTGAGTGAGAACTGCGACCGTACGAGATACTCGTGATCGTTGATCCGCGTCCGACCGACGAGGAAGTCGCCGCCCTGCTCGCGCAGCTCGGCGAACAACTCAAGACGGTCGGCGCCGAAGTCACCAAGGTCGACAACTGGGGAAAGCGCCGGCTTGCGTACGACATGAAGAAGCAGCGGGAAGGGACGTACGCGGTCTTCGAAGTTTCTGCCGAGCCGTCCATGGTGAAGGAATTCGAACGGCAGGTCCGCCTCAACGAAAACGTGCTGCGCTTCCTCAGCACGCGGATTCCGATCCGCAAGAGGGCTCGGCCGGCGAAAACTCAAGAGGTGCCTGAGGAAGTCGCGGGCGCCTGAGGAGGTCGGTAGATGGCGAGCCTCAACAAAGTCTTCCTGATCGGTAACCTCACCAAGCAACCCGAGCTTCGCTACACCCCCAGCGGAACCGCGGTCGCCGACTTGCGGCTGGCCGTGAATCGTAACTACACGACCCAGGGCGGCGAGAAGCGCGAAGAGGTCTGTTTCCTCACGGTCGTCGTGTGGGGAAAGCAGGCCGAGAGCTGTGGAGAGTACCTCGACAAGGGCAGTCCCATTCTCGTGGAGGGCCGGCTGCAGACGCGCGAGTGGGAAGCCAAGGACGGCGGCAAGCGGACCGTCATCGAGGTGGTGGCCGAGCGCGTCCAGTTCATGGGTCGCGGCCGCACCGCGGCGCCGGCGACCGTGCCGGCCGCCGAGTCCTTCGCCGAAGAAGGCGGCGGCTCGAGCAACGATGACGTCCCGTTCTAACGAATACGATCGAGCATAGAAGCCGAGGAAGGAGCGAGCCATTCCCCCGTCAGCCCAGAAGCCCGTCAAACGCCGCCGGTTCGGCCGGCGCAAAGTCTGTAAGTTCTGCGTCGACAAGGTCGACTTGGTCGATTACAAGGACGTCCGCCGGCTGCGAAGCTTCGTGAGTGAGCGCGGCAAGATCATCCCGCGGCGGATCTCCGGGAGCTGCGCACGGCATCAGCGCCAGGTCACGCACGCGATCAAGCGCGCGCGCACCGTGTCCCTGCTGCCATACCTGGCTGCGGATTAGCGCCCGACCATGAAGATCATCCTGCTGGACGACGTGTCGAAGGTCGGGCGCCGCGGCGAGGTTCGCGAGGTGTCCGACGGCTACGCGCGGAATTTCCTGATCCCCAAGAAGCTCGCGCTCTCCGCGACCGCGGGCAACCTCAAGAACCTGGAGCACATCAAGACGCAGCAGGACGCGAAGGCCGACCGCGCCAAAGCGGACGCCGAGTCTCTCCGCTCGCGGGTCGAGGCGCTCGCCTACGAGGAGCGCCGCCAGGCCTCCGAGGAGGGCAAGCTCTTCGGCTCCGTCACGTCGCAGGACATCGCCGACTTTCTCGTCGGACACGGCCTCAAGATCGACCGGCGGCGCATCACGCTCGACGAGCCGATCAAGACGCTCGGCGAATTCAGCGTGTCCATGCGCCTGCATCCGGAAGTCACCGCGCAGTTGCGGGTCACCGTCGCCCGCGAATAGGGCGACGGCGACCGCCGATCTTCGAAGCCCCGTCGACGTCGGCGTCCACACGCTGTCCACGCACCATCCACGGCGTTCGGTGTCCTATCCACCAGATGTCCACGGACTCATCCACCAAAAGCGCCGCGTCGCGGATTTTTGTTGACGCGCGCGGCCCTCTCGCGCTTGAGTGATCGTCGCACATGCTCTGCGGTGACTCGCGTCCATGAGCCGCCTCGAAGTGCCGGTCCGAATCCCGCCGCACAACCTCGACGCCGAGCGTGCGGTCCTCGGCGCCGTCCTCATGGAAGGCCGCGAGACGCTCCCGCGCGTGATCGAGGTGCTCCGGCCCTCGGACTTCTACACCGAGAGCCATCGCGCGATCTATCACGCGATGCTGACCCTGTTCGACCGCGGCGAGCCGGTCGACGTACTGACGCTCACCGAAGAGCTCCGGCGCGGCGATCAGCTCCAGTTCGCGGGCGGCCAGGCCGCGCTGGCCTTGCTCGTCGAGCAGGGATCGATCTCGGCCTACCTCTCGTCGTACACGGCGATCGTCCGCGATTCGGCGGTGCTGCGCGAGCTGATCCAGACCTCGAGCCAGATCATCGCGCAGGCGTTCGAGGCCAAGGAAGACGTGCAGAGCCTGGTCGACGACGCCGAGCGGAAGATCTTCAGCCTCGCCGAGCGCCGTCTGGAAGGCAGCGCGCTCCCCATCGGCAAGATCCTCCGGAACACCTTCGAGTACATCGAGCGTCTCTACGAGCGGAAGGAGCACGTCACCGGCGTCGCGACCGGCTTCGAGAAGCTCGACGTCATGACGTCGGGATTTCAGCCCTCCGACTTCATCATCATCGCGGGCCGCCCGTCGACCGGGAAGACGGCCTTCGTACTCAACATCGCGCAATTCGTCGGTATCATTCTGCGGAGCCGGGTGCTGATCCTCAGCCTCGAGATGTCGGCCCAGCAGCTCGTGCAACGCATGCTCTGTGCGGAAGCGAAGGTCGACTCGCAGTCGGTGCGCACCGGCCGGTTGCAGGCGTCGGACTGGACGCGGCTCACGGCGGCGGCCGGACGCCTCAGCGAAGCGCCGATCTTCATCGATGACAGCCCGAACCTCACGGTGCTCGAAGCCCGAGCCAAGGCACGGCGCATGAAGGCCGAGCACGGCCTCGATCTGGTGATCATCGACTATCTACAGCTGATGCGTGGGCGCGGCAACCTCGACAACCGACAGCAGGAGATCGCCGAGATCTCGCGGTCGCTGAAAGCACTCGCTAAAGAGCTGACCGTGCCGGTGGTCGCGCTTTCACAGCTCTCTCGAGCGGTCGAGACTCGCGAGCAGAAAAAGCCGCAGCTGTCGGACCTTCGTGAATCAGGCGCGCTCGAGCAGGATAGCGACCTCATCCTCTTCCTGTACCGGCCGGCGATGTATCGGGACGACCTGCCCGAGCACGAGAGGAACATCGCCGAGGTCATCGTCGGCAAGCAGCGCAACGGGCCGACTGGCTCGGTGGAGGTCGTGTTCTTGCCGCACTACGCGCGGTTCGAGAACATCGCGGACCAGCACCGGCAGCCCCAGCCGTTTTAGGTTCGTCTCCGTGCGGGCCGTCGTATCATGGGCTCCGTGCGTCTTCACCGGCTGAAGCGTCTCTTCGTCGGGACTCCGCTCCCCACCGCGCAGTCACGCCACGAGCGACTCGGAAAAGCGATCGCACTGGCGGTCTTCGCGTCGGACGCGCTCTCCTCCGTCGCGTACGCGACCGAGGAAATTCTGCTGGTGCTGGTCCAGGCCGGCACCGTCGCCCTGAGCTACTCGATCCCGATCAGCGTCGCGATCGCGGTCCTGATCGCCATCGTCGTCAGCTCGTATCGCCAGACGATCCGCGCGTACCCGCAGGGCGGCGGTGCGTACATCGTGAGCAAGGACAACCTCGGCGTGCCCGCCGGCCTGATCGCGGGCGCGGCCCTGCTCATCGACTACGTGCTCACGGTGGCGGTGAGCGTGGCGGCCGGCGTCGCCGCCCTCACCTCGGCCGTCCCGACACTGTTCCCGTACCGTCCGGGTCTCTGCGTGGTCGTGATCCTCTACGGCGGCCTCGGCGCGACCTTCGACCTCATCCCCGAAGCGCCCTACCAGCGGCACCCGCCGGGGCTGGAGGGCATCGGGCTCCTGCTGCTGCTCCGGGCGTTCTCCTCCGGGTGTACGGCACTCACCGGGGTCGAGGCGGTCTCGGACGGCGTGCCGGCGTTCAAGCCGCCCGAAGCCCACAACGCGCGGCTCGTGCTCACGTGGCTCGGCGTCATCCTCATCGTGCTCTTCCTCGGCATCACCTTCCTCGCCTACGACTTCGGCCTGACGCCGCGCGCCGAGGAGACCGTCATCTCGCAGCTCGCGCGTCACGTGTTCGGCGGCGGGCTGCTCTACTACGAGATCCAGGTGGTCACGATGCTCATTTTGTTATTGGCCGCCAACACCTCGTTCGCCGACTTCCCGCGCTTGTCGTTCTTCCTGGCCCGCGACCGCTTCATCCCGCGTCAGTTCGCCACCCAGGGCGATCGGCTCGTTTTCTCCAACGGCATCCTGATCCTCAGCGGCCTCGCCGCCGCGTTGCTGGTGATCTTTCGCGGCGACACGCACAAGCTGATCCCGCTCTACGCGGTCGGCGTGTTCCTCTCCTTCACGCTCTCGCAGGCGAGCATGGTGCGCCGCTGGCTGCGGATCAAGGAGGAGGGGTGGCGGTGGCGCTGGTGGCTCAACGCCGTCGGCGCCCTGGTGACCGGCCTGGTGATGATCACGATCGCCGCGACGAAGTTCACCCACGGCGCCTGGATCGTCGTGATCCTGATCCCGACGCTGGTCGTCGTGTTCGTCACCGTGCACCGCCACTACGACGAGGTGGCCGTCCAGCTCTCGCTCGACGGGTTCGCCCCGCCGCCGCCGATGACCAACACGGTGCTCGTGCTGGTCGGCGACATCCACCGGGGTGTCGTCAAGGCCATCCAGTACGCGCAGTCGCTCTCGCCGAACGCGAAGGCGGTGTTCGTGGAGACCGACCCGGAGCGGACGCGCCGGCTCGAGGAGAAATGGGGCAAGTACGGGATGGGCATCCCGCTGATCGTGTTGAGCTCGCCCTACCGCTCGCTGCTCGGACCGCTGACCGAGTACATCGACCACCTGCAGGCTCAGGGCGAGAACCACGTGGTGACGATCGTGCTGCCGGAATTCATCCCGGCCCGCTGGTGGCAGCTCGGCCTGCACAACCAGACGGCGTTCCTGATCAAGGGCGCGATGCTCTTCCGCAAGAACGTCATCGTCACCGACGTCCCGTACCACCTCCGCCACTGACGCGGGTGCGGCGCGTTCGCGTCACCGCGTGAGACGGCGCCCAAGCTCGACCGTCTCGACCTCCACCGCCGGCGCGGCGCCCTGGACCGCCGCCACGAACTCCGCGGGCGGTCGCGAGGCGAGGCCGATGCAGGCGACGTAGCGCTGGTCCGCGCGTATCCGGTGGTGTCGCGCCGGAAGCGCAGATCTCCGGCGACGCCACGAGCGCCGTGCGCGAGGTCTTCATGAGGCCGGGAACATCCTGGATGCGATCGACGTGGCCCTGGGTCACCCGCCCCCGACCGTGCGTCGGCGAACGCCGCACGCGCCGCGTGCGCGGTGCCGAACGGATTCGCCCAGCTCGGGTCGAAAGACGAGCTTGTGCCCGCTCGCGATGTTCAGCGTGAAGCCCGACCAGCCGTGGTCGGTGAGGTCCATCGGTCGCCAGGATCCGGCGTAGGAGGGGCGGGCGACTCTCTGGTACACTCGACACCCGCGTGATCATCCGATGAACGTCGTTCTCACTCCGGACGGTCCGCTCGACGCCGGCGGGACGCTCGCTCGCTACCACCTGTGGGGAGAGGATCCGGCGAATCTGATCGCCGGAGACGTGTTCCGGCGCGTGTTGCGGCACCACGGACGGCTCGTGCCGTACGAGGTGCGCTGGCGCGGCCCGGTGGACGACGCGCGAATCGTCGTTCACGTGCCCGGAACCGAGGCCGCCGCGATCGGCGCGGCCGCCACCGCGGAGGTGCGCCGCATCCTCGGGCTCGACTTCGACCTCGTCGGCTTCTACCGGATGGCGAAGGCCGATCCCGCGCTCGCGCCGCTGGTCGAGCCACTCTACGGGCTGCGCCCCACGCTCGCGCCGACGCCGTTCGAGATGCTGGTCGGCTCGATCACCGCTCAGCAGATCAACCTCTCGTTCGCGTTCGCCTGCCGCGCGCGGCTGGTGCGCCGCTACGGCACCCCCGTGCGGATCGGTCGCGCCACCGTGTGGGCGTTCCCCGACGCCGCGCGGCTCGTGCGGGCGCGACCGCGGGAGCTCCGGGCGCTCAAGTACTCGACGCGCAAGGCCGAGTACATCCGTGATCTCGCGCGTGCCGTCGTCGCCGGCGCGCTCGACCTCGACGCGCTCGCCGCCGCGCCGGCGCCGATCGTGATCGAGCGGCTCACCGCGCTGCGCGGCCTCGGGCGCTGGACCGCGGACTGGTTTCTCGCGCGCTGTCTGGGCCGGGGCGACGTCTGCCCGGCGGGCGATCTCGCCGTCCGCAAGGCGATCGAGCACTTCTACGGACGCGGGCGCACGCTGAGCGAGGTGGCGATTCGCCGCCGCGCCGGCGGGTGGGGCGAGTACCAGAACCTCGCCGTCCACTATCTGCTCGCCGGGATGCGCCGGGCGCACGCGGGGGTCGGCGGCGGCACGTGAAGAAGACGACCGGCCTCAAGATTCTCGGACAGCCCGATCCCGGCGTGCCCGGCGACGTTCACCTGGTCGGACGCTACGCGCTCGGTGTCGACTGGGCCGACGGCCACGGATCGATCTACCCCTTCGACCGGCTCCGTCGCGACTGCCCCTGTGGCCAGTGCGGCGCGCTCGAAGCGCTGGCGCCCGAGATGGCGTGGCCCGAGGCGATCAAGAAGGCGGACGCCGAGCTACGCGTGACGTGGGCGGACCGTCACGCGAGCGCCTATCCCTACCCGGAGCTGCGCGCCCTCTGCCGGTGCGCCGGCTGCACCGGCGGTCACTGATGGACGAGTCGCCCAAGCGATGGGTCCTCTTCGGCATCATGCTGTCGATCTTCCTGGCCGCGATGGAGTCGACCGTCGTCGCGACGGCGATGCCGACGGTCGTGGCGAGCCTCGGCGGTCTCGACGTCTATTCCTGGGTCTTCTCCGGATTTCTGCTCACCCAGACCGTGACGATGCCGCTCTGGGGCCGATTCTCCGACCTCTACGGCCGGCGCGCCGTGTATCTGGTCGGCCTGACGATCTTCCTGGCCGGGTCGGCGTTGTCGGGCGCCGCCCAGGACATGGTGCAGCTGATCGTGTTCCGCGCAGTGCAGGGGCTCGGCGCCGGCTCGCTGATGACGCTCGGCTACACGACCATCGCCGAGTTGTTCGGCCTGGAGCGACGAGCGAAGATGCAGGGCTACATCTCGGGGCTGTGGGGCTTCGCGTCGCTCATCGGCCCGTGGGTCGGCGGCCTGCTGACCGATCACGTCTCCTGGCGCTGGGTGTTCTACGTCAACCTGCCCTTCGGCGCCCTCGCCATGGCGGCGATCGCGACGGCGCTGAGAGGCGTGCCGACGCCCGCGCGGCGGCCGGCCATGGACTATCCCGGCGTGGCGCTCTTCGCCGCCGGCGTCTCGCTGCTCCTGCTCGGCATCGTCGAGGCGGGGCGGGCGGGATCGTGGTCGGGGGGGGACGTCATCGGCCTCCTGGTCGCGGCCGCGGTCGCCCTCGTGGCGTTCCTCGCGGTCGAGCGGCGCGCGGCGGAGCCCATCGTGCCGCTGCGCCTCTTTGGCACCCGGATGGTCGTCGCGGCGGTCGTCACTCGATTCCTCGCCGGCATGGCGATGTTCGGCGCGCTGTCCTTCGTGCCGTTGTTCATGCAGGGGGTGACCGGCGCGACTGCGACCGGCGCTGGCATCGTCCTGACGCCCTTCGTCCTCGGCTGGGTGGCCACCTCGGTCGTGAGCGCGCGGCTGGTGCTGCGGGTGGGGTACCGCGGCGTGGTGGCCGCCGGGATGGCGTGCCTCACCGGCGCTTTTCTGCTCTTCACGCGATGGACGGACGCGCTCACGTCCGGCGGCGCCATGCGCGACGCGCTGCTGGCCGGCGTCGGCATGGGGCTCGTCATCGTGCCGATGCTGATCGCGGTGCAGAGCGCGGTCGCGCGCAGCGATCTCGGCGCCGCCACCGCGATGACGCAATTCTTCATGTCGATCGGCGGCGCGCTGGGGCTGTCGGTGATGGGCGCCGTGATGTCGCAGCGGCTCCGCGCCGGGTTGCCGATGGTCAGCGCCCTGCACGGGGTCTTCGTCGTGGGCTTCGTGGTGTGCGTCGTGGCGCTCGTATCGGTCCTGCTGGTGCCGCCCGGGCGCGCCCAGGACCTGGCCCGAGGAGAAGTGCGCGGCGAGCCGACTCGCGTGGGAGGATGAATCATGGCGGGTGACGCGCCGCTTCTCGAGCGCTTGGCCAAGTTGCCGCCGGTGCCGGCGGCGGCGATCATCGAGCTCCTCGAGCGGCTTCCGCGGCCGCAGACCGATCCGGTGATCGGCCCGCTGTTCGGTGTCGACGAGGATGGCGATCCCGCGGTGAACCCCCTGGTACCGGCGATGCTGAAGCAGTTCGAGGACAAGGCCGAGCTGACGTGTTACGCGGCGCTCATCGAAGGGCTCACCGGAATCTGGAACGCGGCGGTGCGGGCGGCGGCCGTGACGCGGCTGCGCGCCGGCGGGCTGCCATCCGACGATCTGCTGCTGCGCCTGCAGACGCTGTCGCCCACGCTGGGCTTCGCCGCCGAGAACGCCGAGTGGGCCCGGGAGTGGCTCGCGGACCCGTTCACGCAGGACGCGCTTCTCGTCCAGCAGTGCGTGGTCCGCATGCTCTTCGCGCTGCGCGCCATGGCCGACATGCGGGCCGGCGAGCTGACCACCAACGAAGGCTGAACGAACGGAAAGAGGGAGATGACCATGGCAGCGGTTCCGGAGAGCTATCGTGATCTGCTCGCCAAGAAGGCGTTCGCGCACGTCGCGACCGTCGGCCACGACGGCGCCCCGCAGGTGACCCCGGTGTGGGTGGACTACGACGGGACGCACGTGCGGTTCAACACGGCGCGCGGAAGGGTGAAGGACAAGAACCTCCAGCGCAGCCCGAAGGTCGCGCTCGCGATCCAGGATCCCGACAACCCCTACCGCTACATCCAGATCCGCGGCCGGGTCGTCGAGATGACCGAGAAGGGCGCCGACGCGCACATCGACGCGCTGGCGAAGAAGTACACCGGCCAGGAGCGCTACGCGCATCGCCGCCCGGGCGAGGTTCGCGTCACCGTCAAGGTCCTGCCCGAGAAGATCCAGAGTATGGGATGAGCGGACGCTGTCTCCGGCCCCGCCCGCGCGCATGATCCAGGTCGAGGCGATCTCGAAGAGCTACGCGGGGCAGACGATCTTCCACGAGCTCTCGTGGAGGATTCCGCCGCGTGAGCGCATCGGCCTGGTCGGCCCGAACGGGGCCGGCAAGACGACGCTGTGCCGGTTGCTCGCCGGGGTCGAAGATCCAGACGACGGCCACATCAGCCGGCCACGCGACACGACCGTCGGCTACCTCCCGCAGGAGGCGGGCGCCGGCGCGGAGGGCTCGGTCCTCGGCGAAGCGCTCGCCGGCTTCGGCGACGTGTGGAAGGTCGAGCGTGCGATGGAGGAGGTCGCCGCGCAGCTGGCATCGGTGGCCGGCGGCGCCGGGGCGGTGGATCGGATCCACCAGAGCGAAGCGCTGACCGCGCGGTACGGCGATCTCCAGCATCGGTTCGAAGCGCTGGGCGGCTACCGGCTCGAGAGCGAGGCCAAGGCGATCCTGAGCGGCCTCGGCTTCCGCCCGGCGGACTTCGCGCGTCCGCTCACCGAGTTCTCCGGCGGCTGGCGGATGCGCGCGGCGCTGGCGCGGCTGCTGCTCCTGCGACCGTCGCTCTTGCTCCTGGACGAGCCGACCAACCACCTCGACATCGAGTCGCTGGAGTGGCTCGAGACGTTCCTGGTCGACTACGAGGGCACGGTCGTGCTCGTGTCGCACGACCGCTACTTCCTGAATCGGATGGTCACGTCGATCGCCGAGCTCGGGCTGTCCGAGCTGGCGGTCTATCAAGGGGACTACGACGAGTACCTCGTCCAGCGGGAGGCGCGCCGCGAGCTGCTCGAGGCCCAGGCGCGGAACCAGGCCAAGCGCGTCGCCGAGATCGAGCGGTTCATCGAGCGCTTCCGCTACAAGGCCAGCAAGGCCCGGCAGGTCCAGAGCCGGATCAAGATGCTCGACCGCATGGAGCGCGTCGAAGTCGAGCGCGACGCGCGCGGGATCCGCTTCGGCTTCCCCCAGCCGCCGCGAACCGGCCGGCGAGTGGCGACGCTCCGCTCGATCCACAAGGCCTACGGCGACAACGTCGTGTATACCGACGTCGACTTCGAGGTCGAGCGTGGCATGCGCGTGGCGTTCGTGGGCCCGAACGGCGCCGGTAAGTCGACGCTGCTGAAAATCTTGGCCGGCGTCCTGCCGTTCGACCGGGGCGAGCGCGCGCTCGGCGTCCACGTCGCGGTGCACTACTACGCCCAGCACCAGCTCGACGCGCTCACCGCGTCGGCGACGATCCTGGAAGAGCTGGAGGCCGCGGCGCCGGAGCTCGGGCAGACGCGGCTGCGGACGATCCTGGGCGCGTTCCTGTTCTCGGGCGACGCGGTGGAGAAGAAGATCGCGGTCCTGTCGGGCGGCGAGAAGGCGCGCGTCGCGCTGGCGAGGATGCTCGTGCGACCCGCCGCGCTGCTCTGCCTCGACGAGCCGACGAACCATCTCGACCTCGCCTCGCGCGAAGTGCTCGAGGGCGCGCTCGCCGCGTTTCCGGGCACGATCGTGTTCATCTCGCACGACCGCTACTTCATCAACCGCATCGCGACGTCGATCGTCGAGATCACGCGCGGGTCGCTGGTCGTGCATCAAGGCAATTACGACGACTACCTCGCCGCCAAGAACCGCGTCGCGGCTGAGGCCGCGCGCGCGGCGGGGGAGCGGGACGTGCGGGGAGGGGTCGCGGGGCTTCGGAACCCCACTCGCCCCGGACCCCTCCCCGCACGTCCCGCTCCCCCGCCGTCCCACGGCGCGAACGTGGAGAGGACGTCGAGGAAGTCGGGGCGGGTGTCGAAGGAGGTGCGGGAGCTGCGGCGGCGTCTCGAGGACGTCGAGCGCCAGATCCACGCGCTCGAGGCGCGGCTCGTGGAGATCGGCGAGCGTCTCGGCGATCCGGCGCTCTACGCGGACGGCGAGCAGGTCCGCACGGCGGCCGCGGAGCGCAAGCACGCCGAGGAGCAAGTGGTGTGGCTCATGCGCGAGTGGGAAGAGCTGTCGACCGCGCTCGCCGCGCATGAGTGAGTTCGCGCTTCCCGTCGAGGCCGCGGCGCTGCGACGCGAGCGCGACAAGGCGCGCGAGCTCCGCCAGAGCCAGTGGTGGAAGCGCCGCATCGCCGACGGAGTCTGCGAGTACTGCCGACGACGCGTCGGCCATCGCGCGCTGACGATGGATCACGTCGTGCCGCTGGGTCGCGGCGGGCGATCGACGCGCGGCAACGTCGTTCCGTCCTGCAAGGATTGCAACACACGAAAGAAGTCACTGGTGCCGGTCGAGTGGCAGGCGTATCTCGATCGGCTCACGAAAATGTCTGAATGATTGGACGTTGACGCGTTCCTTCGTCGACAGGTTCAATGGCAGTGCTCGCGAGCGCTCGAGTGCATGCCGTGAACCCCAACACGATCGGAGGAACTCCATGAGTCGCATTCACCCCGCTCTCGTCCTCGCGTTCGTCGCGTTGCCCTTCCTCGCTCCGTGGCCGGCCGTCGCCGCACCGCCGTCGCACACCGAGCCGAATCCGGCGTCGATGGCGGTCGGCGCGCCGGTCAACATCAACACCGCCGACGTCAAGGAGCTGATGAAGCTCGAGGGCGTCGGGCGCCGCGTGGCCGAGAAGATCGTCGAGTACCGCGACAGCCACGGCCCGTTCAAGAAGCCGGAAGAGCTCCGGAAGGTCGAGGGCATCGGCAGCGGACTGTGGGAGAAGAATCGCACCCGCATCGTCATCAAGTAGTCGCGGGCGGCACTTTGCGTTTGGAAGGTTACCGGGGCCGGTGTAGGATTGGGACAAATCGGCCGGAGCGTCACAGCGCTCCAGCAGCGTCCCCGCCGACAATTCCGCCGGCGGCCGACGTGGTCGAGCCCCGGGCCGGGAGTCGGCATCCGGTTCTGGGTAGGTGGGAACTGGGCCCGCGTGGCGGCCTTGCCGAGAATAGGAGGTGATCCAGCCGATGTGTAACCCTACGGTGATCTGTGAGGTGGTTGCCTCCTAGGCAGGGTCCACGCTAGCTTCAGGTGGAACGCCTGGGAGTCCAGGCACCACCGGCCCCGACGGTCCCGCCTTCACCAGCGGGGCGGCGCGACGCGCGAGTGAAAAGTCACAACGCGCCGCAGCCACCGTCGGGGCTCTTCTTTTTTTGAGGGGGGAGACCCCCCTCACACTCCCCCGGCCCTCATTCGCGTGAGGGCTGCAGCATGAGGGGGGCGACCCCCTCATGCGCCCCGGCTTCCGTTGCGTGAGGGCTAGGCCTTGCGAACGTTGGCCGCCTGAAGGCCTTTCGGGCCGCGAGTCACTTCGAACTCCACGCGATCCCCTTCGGACAGGCTCTTGAAGCCCTGAGCCTGGATGGCGCTGAAGTGAACGAATACGTCTTCGCCACCCTCCTGCGTGATGAACCCGAAGCCCTTCGCGTCGTTGAACCACTTCACTGTTCCCTGTGCCATGACGTTCCTCTTTCTGTTTCTGTGTTGTGGAGCCTCACGCTCCGGTAAATCCCGGCCACTGTGGCCGGGGGGCTAATTCCGTGGGACCGAGTGTCCAAGGTGCCGCTCGATCGTGCGTAACTGCTCGTGCTCCTCGGGAGCCGCGAAGCTCGTGGCGCGGCCGCTCGCCTCGGCGCGGGCGGTGCGCCCGATCCGATGAATGTAGTCCTCCGCCGTGTGCGGGAGGTCGAAGTTGACGACGTGAGCGATGCCGGGCACGTCGATGCCGCGCGCCGCGATGTCGGTGGCGATCAGCACGCGATAGCGGCCGTTCCGGAAGCCGTCGAGCGCCTCGCGGCGCTGCGTCATCGAGCGGTCGGCGTGCAGGCGGGTGGCGCGATGGCCCGCGGCCACCACGGCGCGCGCCACCCGATCGGCGCGATGCTTGGTGCGCGTGAAGACCAGCGTCTGCCCGCGCTCCTCGCCGAGGAGCCTGAGCAGCAGCGGCGTCTTCTCCTGGATCGGCGTCTTGTAGAGGACCTGCGTGACCTTCGCGACCGGCCGAGCGACCACGCCGACTTCGACGCGGATCGGTCGCACGAGGTGCCGGCGCACCAGCGCCTCGACCTCCGGCGGCATCGTCGCCGAGAAGCAGAGTGTTTGCCGGTCGAGCGGCGTGGCGCGGAGGATGCGCTCGACCTGAGGCGCGAAGCCCATGTCGAGCATCCGGTCGGCCTCGTCGAGAACGACGAGGCGGACGCTGCCCAGACTGAGTGTTCCTCGCTCGAGGTGGTCGATGAGCCGTCCGGGCGTTGCGACGACGACCGCCGGCCTCTTGCGGAGCCCGGCGAGCTGCGGCGCCATCGACTCTCCGCCGATGACCACCACGGTCTCGATGCCGCGCGCGCCCCCGAGCGTGGCGAAGGCCTCGGCGATCTGGAGCGCGAGCTCGCGGGTCGGCGCCAGCACCAGCGCGGACGGCCCCGAGCGTCCGAGTCTCGCCGGGTTTCCGGCAAGGCGTTCACCGGTCCCGGTGAGGAGCTCGATCATTGGGATCGCGAACGCCGCAGTCTTGCCGGTGCCCGTCTGAGCGCAGCCGATCAGATCGCGGCCCTCGAGGATCGGGCCGATCGCCTGAGCCTGAATGGGTGTGGGAGTGGAATAGCCGACGCGGTCGATCGCATCGAGCATCGCCGGCGTGAGCGTGAGGTCAGTGAACGAACGAACCATGAGTGTTGGAGCCTTTCGGTGTCTGCTATGGCGTGCCCGGGCCCGCGAGCGGCCCGGGCGGAATGAGCAGAAGTGAAGTTACTAGACCTTCCGGACGTTGGCTGCCTGAAGACCCTTCGGGCCACGGGTCACCTCGAACTCGACCCGATCTCCTTCGGCCAGGCTCTTGAAGCCCTGGGCCTGGATGGCGCTATAGTGCACGAAGACATCCTCTCCGCCCTCCTGAGTGATGAATCCATACCCCTTCGCGTCGTTGAACCACTTCACCTGTCCCTGAGCCATTGCCTCGAACCTCTCTTTAGGGGGTCTTCAAGCCCCGTGCTCCCGCCATCGCGGCGGGGTCGCCTTCCGGAATTGGAAGGCAAACAAAAACGCCGCGCGACCTGGGGCCCGCGCGGCGTGTGTCTCGATCTCTCACAATCGTTACCTGACTCCGTGTGTGCCAGAAGCATCCGAAGGATGCCACGCTCACGCCGGCAAGTCAATTGAATTTATTGCGCGGCTGACGGGCCGCGAGCCGTTCCGAGTGCCGAGCCAGCCCGGAATGGCCACCGAAAAGCGGCCGGCGGTGCCCCCGGCCACGACCACGTGCAGCTCCTCGGGCGACGGAAACTTCGAGACCATCTGGTCGGGCGGGGGAGGGCTCGCCACGAACCTAAGGTTGGTGCCCTCTCCGTGGTCGACGCCCGGGACCAGATCGCGGTACGGGAGCCGAATGGTCTCGAAGAGATGACGGGCGAGATCCGCCTTCGACCATCCGTCGCCGGCGAAGGTGCGCGCGTGCTCGGGCCCGACGACCAGCATCGTGTGCGAATAGAGCGGGAAGTGCTTGCTGTTCCAGAGACTCGCCATCGACCAGCCCAGCGATCCGCCGAGCTCGCGCGCGGTCCGGCTCGAGTGATCGGAGATTCCGTGGGGCGCGTCGCCGGCGAACAGCGTGATCGTCGACGCGTCGGGCGCGAACCCACGGCCCACGTGATAGGCGGGCCACGGGCTCGCCTCCTCGTTCTCGGCGATGCAATAGGTGTAGCGCCCGGGATGGCCGAACGTGGACATCGAGATTTCCCCCGGACGGGCGCCGCCGATGTTGATCATCAGCAGGCGCAGCGCGCGGCCGATGGTCGCGTTCGCGCGATACCCCGGGCCGAAGACGCCGAAGCTGCTGTTGAGACCGATGCGCGGTCGGATGGGCCCGTTGACGAGCACGAGCGGCGCGGAGAAGTGCGTCGAGGTCGCCACGCCGTGCAGGTTGAACGCGGGGTCGCACGCGCACTCGGCGGCGGCGATGACGACCGGCAGGTAGTCGGGCCGGCATCCCGCCAGGACCGCGTTGATGGCGGCCTTCTCGACGGTGAGCCGGCCGTAGTTCGGCGGCATCGCGCCGAGGAGCTCGTCGCGTTCTCGCCGCGTGCCCGCCAGCATTCTCTCGACGCGCTCCCGCGTCGGCGGAATTACCGGAAGCCCGTCGCTCACACCCTTTTCGAACCAGATCTCGAGATCGTCCTGTGACATGTCGACGCCGGCGAATCCTATACCGGGACGTGGATTTCCGACAATCCATCCCGCCGATGGTCCCTGACGTTCGCTGTCACTGGGTGGTGCCATCCTGGACACCGTGGTCATTTTAGAGCCGCTCCGCGAGCCCCGTTCGGGGTACCGGAATCGGAGCGAACCGAGGGGTTCTCGAGGCCCCACGGCTGAAGTCCAGCCGGCCGGAACCCTCTGAAAAGTCATCAGTTTCTTGCCTGACCGTGGAGGGGCTGTTCGTCGATCGACGGCTGTGATCTAAAGCCTTGGAAAAATGGAGTTTTTGATTTTCCGGTGGCATGGACTGTGCTACTCTTCAAAGCCCAACACGGGCGTTCAATCGGGGACGGGATGGAGTGGAGATGTTCTACAACCTGTTGGCCGGCATGTTCTCAAACGATTTGGCCATCGACCTCGGGACCGCGAACACGCTGGTGTACGTGCGCGGGGAGGGTATCGTCCTCAACGAACCCTCGATCGTCGCGATCCACCAGGCGGACCACTCGGTGCTCGCGGTCGGCCACGAAGCCAAGGCAATGCTCGGCCGGACGCCGGGCAACATCGTCGCCATCCGGCCGCTCAAGGACGGCGTGATCGCCGACTTCGACGTGACCGAGAAGATGCTCCACTACTTCATTTCCAAGGTCCACCGCCGCCGCACCCTGGTGCGGCCTCGAATCGTCATCGGGGTGCCCTCGGGGATCACCCAGGTCGAGAAACGGGCGGTCCGCGACTCGGCGATGCAGGCGGGAGCCCGCGAGGTGTACCTGATCGAGGAGCCGATGGCCGCGGCGATCGGCGCGGGCTTGCCGATCCAGGAGCCCGGCGGCAACATGATCGTCGACATCGGGGGCGGCACCACCGAGGTCGCGGTGATCTCGCTTTCCGGAATCGTGTATTCGAAGTCGGTCCGCATCGCGGGTGACGAGATGGACGAGGCCATCGTCCAGTACATCCGGAAGCACTACAATCTGCTGGTGGGCGAGCGGCGCGCCGAGGAGATCAAGGTCACCCTCGGGTCCGCCTATCCGATGGGCGGGGACCGCCGCACGATGGAAGTGAAGGGTCGGGACCTCATCGACGGGATTCCGAAGACGATCGTGATCACCGACGAGGAGATCCGCGAGGCGCTCCGCGAGCCGGTGATGACCATCGTCGAGACGGTGCGCACGTGTCTGGAGCGGACGCCGCCGGAGCTCGCGGCCGACATCGTGGACAAGGGCATCGTGATCACCGGCGGCGGCGCCCTGCTGCGCGGGCTGGACCACCTGCTACGCCAGGAGACCAACCTCCCGGTGACGCCGGGCGACGACCCGTTGTCATGCGTCGCGCTCGGCACCGGGAAGGTTCTGGACGAGCTGGATCTCTTGAAGAAGGTGGCCATCCCCGCGTAGCGGACAGCGCGTTCGCTCGGGGGGGTCGGTCGAACGGTGAAGATGCGGAAGGTCGCGTTACTCGTCTCCCTCGTAGCGGTCTGCCTGCTGATCCTCACGCTCCAGACGCGTGGCTACGGCGCGCGCGCGCGCGACGCGTTCGCGATCGTGACTACGCCGATCTCCGCCGGGCTGGCGAAGGCGAGCCGGGCGACGTTCGGCCTCTGGACCACCTACCTCGACTGGAAGAACGTCCGCGCCGAGAACTATCGCCTGCGCGAAGAAGTCCAGCAGCTGCGCGTCCACGCCCTGCGCGTGACCGAGACCGACGAAGAGAACGGCCGGCTGCGGCGCCTGCTGGCGCTGCAGGAGCACCTGCCCCTCACGACGCTCTCCGGCGAGATCATTGCCCGCGAGTGGGGCGGCTGGATCCGGTCGCTCACCGTCAACCGTGGCCGCAGCGACAACGTGCCCCGACTGACCGCGGTGATCTCCCCCGACGGCCTCGTCGGCCGCATCGTCGACGTTCGGCCGGGCGCATCGATCGTGCAGGTGCTGACCGACCCGGCCTCCACGGTGGGCGCCCACGTGGCGCGCACGCGCACCCCCGGTATCGTCGAGGGCGATCCGCGCGGCACGATCCGGTTCAAGTTCATGGCGCGCGACGGCGCCGCGATCCAGGTCGGTGATGCGCTGGTGACCGCGGGCCAGGGGGGGGTGTTCCCGCGCGGGATCCCGATCGGCGTCGTCCGCTCCATCGACGACCGCGGGGGCGCGTTGTTCCACTACGCGGAGCTGACGGCGGCGGTGGACTTCGCGCGGGTCGACGAGGTGCTGCTGGTCACCGACGGCTCGCAGCGCGACGTCACCGCGTTCTTCCCAACGGTGGGTCGATGAAGGCGCTGCTCGCGTTGACGGTCGTCGGAGGCTCGGTGGCGCACGCGACGCTCACCCCCATGATCAGCGTCGCCGGGGTGACGCCCGACCTCCCGCTGATCATGGTCATCCTGCTGGCGCTCCGGCGCGGTCCCGAGTTCGGCTGCGTCGCCGGGTTCGTCACGGGCCTGCTGCAGGACGCGACCGGCGGCGGTCTCATCGGCGTGCAGGCGCTGACGAAGGGCCTGATCGGCTTCGGCATCGGCGTCGCCGGCGGCCGGTTGCGCGTGAGCCAGCCGCTCGTGCAGGTGCCCGGGCTCGTGGTGCTCACGATCGCGGAGGGGCTCGCCCGCTTCGCGCTCCTCCAGATCTTCCGTTTCCCGGCGCCGTTCGGCGAGCTGATGGCCTACGTGGTGCTTCCGCAAGCGCTCTGCAACGGCTTCATCGGCGCCGCGGTCGTGCTGAGCCTCGCGTGGGCGCAGTCCTTTCGCGGGCGCTTCGAGGGCGAGCAGTCGTGAGCATGTCGCGCCGGTCGCTGCCCGGCCGCCGCGATCCCGGTCACAGTCGTGTGATGGTGATCGCCACGGCGGTCATCCTTGGGTTCGTCGTCCTGATCGGCCAGCTCTGGTACCTCCAGGTGCTCGAGGGTGGCCGTTTCCTCGACGCGTCGGACAAGAACCGGATCCGCATCCGCCCGATTGCCGCGCCGCGCGGCATCCTGTACGACCGCAACGGCACACCCCTGGTCGACAACCGCCCGGCGTTCACGCTGTCGCTGATCCCCCGCGAGCTGCCCCGTGACGTCGAGAGCCGCGACGCCGTGCTCGGCCGGGTCGCGTCGCTCCTGAACATCCCGTACCAGGAGCTGCTCGACGCGGTCGCGCGGGTGCAGCTCGACTCGTTCCTGCCGGTGCGCGTGCGCCGCGGTCTGACCCTCACGGACGTCGCGAAGGTGGAGGAGTGGAAGCTCGAGCTACCGGGCGTGATCACCGAGGTCGAGCCGCAGCGCGTCTACCCCACGAGCCGGTTCGCGGCCCACCTGCTCGGTTACGTCCGCGAGGCCAACGACGAGCAGCTCAAGCAGGGACGCTACCGCCGGGGGGACATGGTCGGACAGAGCGGCCTGGAGCGGCTCCTGGACGAGTATCTACGCGGTCAGGACGGCGGCGAGCGGATCGAAGTCGACGCGATGGGACGCCAGGTCCGGCGCGTGCAGCAGATGGAGCCGCATGCCGGCGCGCAGGTGGTCACCACGATCGATCGCGGCTTCCAGGAAGCCGCCGAGCGCGCGATGGATGGGCATGCCGGCGCCGTCGTCGTCATGGACCCGCGCAACGGCGACGTGCTCGCGATGGTGTCGACGCCGGCCTTCGAGATCGATCGCTTCACCGGGACCATCGAACGCGAGGCGTGGCTGCGCGTGGTCCAGGACCCGAACTTCCCGCTGCTGAACCGCACCATCCAGAGCCAGTACGCGCCCGGGTCCGTGTTCAAGATCATCGTCGCCGCGGCGGGCTTGCAAGAGGGGAGCATCACGCCCCTCGACCGCACGTTCTGCAACGGCGAGTTCCGCCTGGGCACGTTCGCGTTCAAGGACTGGAAGGAAGGCGGGCACGGGTTGGTGGATCTCCACCAGTCCATCGTGCACTCCTGCAACATCTTCTTCTATCAGGCGGGGCTCAAGATCGGCGCGCCGGCGATCGTCAAGTACGCCAGTGCGTTCGGCTTCTCGCAGCCGACCGGGGTCGACCTGCCGGGTGAGAAGCTCGGCTTCCTGCCCCAGCCCAAAGCCGTGCGCGGTCGGGCGACGAAGACGTGGCCGGCGGGCGAGACGGTGAACATGTCGATCGGCCAGGGCGCCGTCCTGGTCACGCCCATGCAGGTCGCGCGCTTCATGTCCGCGGTCGCCAACGGCGGCGTGCTCTGGCGGCCGCGCCTGGTCCAGCGGGTCGAGCGCTCCGAGCGCGGCGTCGTGTGGGCCGACCGGGGCCAGGTGAGCGGCCACGTCGAGCTCTCGCCGGTGGTGTGGGCCTTCTTGCGCCAGAGCATGTGGGCGGTCGTGAACGACGGCGGGACCGGCGTGGGCGCGCGGATCCCCGGCCTCGACATCGCCGGCAAGACCGGCACCGCGCAGATGATCTCCAAATCGAGGGCCGACAAGGGCCAGGACCACGCGTGGTTCGCGGCGTTCGCGCCGGCGAAAGCGCCCGAGGTCGTCGTGGTCGTGCTGGTGGAGCGCGGCGGTAAGGGCGGCCAGGTCGCGGCGCCGATCGCGCGGAAGATCCTCAACGCGATCTTCTACGAAAAGGTGGCGGCCGTGGAGGTCGACGGCTAAGTGGTCGGGATCGATCGGCGCCTGCTGCAGAACGTCGACTGGGCGCTGATCGCCGTGGCATTCGGGCTGGTCGTGATGAGCGCGGTGACGCTCGCGAGCCTGCACGTGGGGCGCGCCGGCGGCAGCGTCGTCGTTCGACAGCTCATCTGGTTCCTCATCGGACTGATCGCCTTGATCCTGCTCGGGAGCCTCGACTACCGTCGGCTCGTCCGCGCGGCGCCGGCCATCTACCTGCTGGGTCTGATGGGGCTGGCGGCGGTCTTCGTGCTGGGGCGCACCGTATCGGGCGCGCGACGCTGGGTGGTGTTCGGCCCGCTGTCGATCCAGCCTTCCGAGATCTTCAAGGTATGCTTCCTACTCATGGTGGTGTGGGCGATCACGTCCCGCTGGGCCCAGCCCGTGGGCAAGATCACGCTGGCCCTGACACTGCCGATTCTGGCCGTGCCGATCGTGCTGATCATCAAGCAGCCCGACCTCGGCACCGCGATTCTGCTTGTGCCCGTGCTGGGAATCCTCCTCATCGGCGCCGGGATGCGTCTCAAGCTCCTCGGCGGGCTCGCGCTCGCGTCGCTGGCGGCGATGCCGCTGGCCTGGCTGGCGCTGAAGGAGTACCAGCGCGAACGAATTCTCGTGTTCCTGGATCCGTTCCGCGATCCGCTCGGGAGCGCGTACAACGTGATCCAGGCCAAGATCGCGATCGGATCGGGTCAGCTCCTGGGCAAGGGCGTGGCCGGCGCGACGCAGAGCCGGCTGGCGTTTCTCCCGGAGCGTCACACGGATTTCATCTTCGCCGTATTCGCCGAGATGTGGGGGTTCGTCGGCTGTCTCGTCCTGCTGTTCTGCTATGTCTTGCTCCTGCTCCGGGGCTTCGACATCGCGGCCTCCGCGCGTGAACCGGTGGGGCGGCTGCTGGCGCTGGGCGCCACCACCTTGATCGCCGCGCAGGTGTTGATCAACGTGGGGATGGTGACCGGGCTATTGCCCGTCGTCGGGATCCCGTTGCCGATGATGAGCTACGGCGGGTCCTCGATGGTCGCCTCCTTCATGACGCTGGGCCTCCTCCTTTCGGTACGAATGCGGCAGTTCCAATGAGACACGGCGGGCGCGACACCATGACGCGAGCCGCCGTGTCGGCGAGGTGCTGCCGTGGGCAAACGAATCGTCGTCAATGCCGGGATCACCGAAACTCGCGTCGGGGTGCAGGAGGGTAGTCTCCTCACCGAGCTCTACCTCGAGCGCCACCTCCACCGTTCGATCGTCGGGAGCGTCTACAAAGGTGTCGTGACGAACGTCCTGCCGGGGATGCAGGCGGCGTTCGTCGACATCGGCCTGCAGAAGGACGCCTTCCTCTACGCCGGCGACTACACCACCAACCTCGGCGACTTCACGCGCGCGATGCTCAAGGCGGGCGACGAGGAGAGCGAGGCCGACGGCGAGAGCGAGGCCGACGCCGCCGCCGAGGCCGACGTCGACGTGGAAGAGCTCGCGCAGCGCCGCGAGCCATCGCCCCCGATCGAGGAGATGCTGCACAAGGGGCAGACCGTCCTGGTGCAGGTCTCGAAGGAGTCGCTCGGGACCAAAGGGGCCCGGATCACCTCCTTCATCTCGCTGCCGGGACGCTACCTCGTCTACATGCCGCAGGTCCGCCACATCGGCGTCTCGCGGCGGATCCGCGACGAGCGCGAGCGCGACCGGCTCCGCGCCGCGCTGCGCTCGCTCGACCTGCCGGCGGGCGGATTCATCGTGCGCACGAACGCCGAGGGCAAGAGCGAGGCTGAGTTCGCGGCCGACGTGCAGTTCCTGACCCGGTTGTGGGCGCAGATCCAGGCCCGATTCGAGCAAGCCGGAGCCCCGGCGGCGCTGCACGAGGAGGGCGATCTGACCTTCCGCGTCGTGCGCGACCTGTTCTCGCCGGAGGTCGACGAGTTCGTGGTGGACTCGCGGGAAGTCTACGAGAAGTGCGCCGGCTACGTCGGCGCACTCGTGCCGGCGCTGGCCGACCGCGTCCGCCTCTACGAGGACCGCCAGCCGATCTTCGACGCGCTCGGGGTCGAGAAGGAGATCGAGAAGGCGCTCCGCCGGCGCGTCTGGCTCAAGTCCGGGGGCTACATCGTCATCGACCACACCGAGGCGCTCGTGTCGATCGACGTGAACACCGGCAAGTACGTGGGCAAGCGCGACTTCGAGCAGACCGTGCTCAAGATCAACCTCGAGGCGGTCGGCGAGGTCGTCCGCCAGATCCGGTTGCGCGACCTGGGCGGAATCATCATCATCGACTTCATCGACATGGAGACCCTCGAGCACCGCGAGCAGGTCTACCGCGCGCTCAAGCGCGCGCTCGCCGAGGACAAGGCGCGCACCAACGTGCTCGAGATCTCCGAGCTCGGGCTGGTCGAGATGACCCGCAAGCGCGTGCGGCAGGATCTCCGCGCGCTGCTCTCGACGCGTTGCCCGACCTGCAAGGGCAGCGGCGTCACGAAGTCGGACGCGGCGCTGGCCGCCGACGTCTTCCGGGAGGTCCAGGCGAAGGTCGGGACCGCCGACGAGGCGAGCGGCCGTGAGGTCGTCGTCCGCGCGCACCCCGACCTTGCGCGGTACTTCGAGGGCGACGGGCAGGAAGCCCTCGAGCGCCTGGCCCGCGTGCTCGACCGCACGATCACCATCCAGGGGAACCACCCCGACCGCGAGGGCTACGAAGTCAGGTTGCGCGGCGGCGGATCGTGAGGCGCCGCCGGACGAGCGCCCCCAAGCGGCCGTCGCGCGTCAGCCAGGGCAAGGTGCTCGGCGACCTCGGGCTCGCTGCGAAACGAGGCGATCGCACGGCGCTCTCGCTGGCGCTCGACCAGATGCGTACGCTCGCGAACTCGCCGCGCTACTGGGAGAAGTACTTCGCGCTGCTGTCGAATCCGCTGGCGCGACTCGTCGACCTGCTGGTGATCAAGCAGGGCGACCGCATCGCCTACCAGAAGGGCTGGAAGCTGCCGAAGCCGCGGCCCGCGAAGCCGAGCGCGTCCAAGCGCACGGGGGCGAAGGCCCCTCGGCGGCGGCGGACCGCGTCGGGGCTGGAGCAGCCGTCCTTGTTCGACCTCTGAGCGCTCGAGCTTCCAGGCGACGGTGACCCGCGCGTTCGTCGTCGTGAACCCGGCGGCCGGCGGCGGCCGGACCGGCCGGCGGTGGCGCCGACTCGGCGACGAGCTGACCCGTCTCGGCCTGCGCTTCGAGACCGCCGAAACCACGAGGCGTGGACACGCGACCGAGCTCGCGCGCCGCGCGACCGCCGACGGCTGGCCGCTGGTGGTCGCCGTCGGCGGCGACGGCACGCTCAACGAGGTGATCAACGGCGTGACGGATGCCCGCGGGGCGCCGCTGGCGACCACCGGCGCGATCCTCACCGGGCGCGGTCGCGACGCCTGCCGCAACTTCGGCCTCGCCTTCGACCCGCGGATCGCCGCGAGCCGCGTCGTGAGGGGCATCGACGCGCACTTCGACCTCGGTGCGGCCGAATGGCCCGACGGGACGCGGCGCTACTTCGTCAGCATCGCGGGCGCCGGCTTCGATGCCGTCGTCGCTCGCCGTGCCGCCTCGCGGGGCGGCAGCGGCACCCTGCCGTACCTGCGCGCGGTCGTCGAGAGCCTCTGGTCTCATCGCGCGACCTCGGCGGCGCTCGAGGTCGACGGCGTCCCGGTGGCCGGCCTGCTCACCGCGACGATGATCGCGAACGGCCCGTACTGCGGTGGCGGGATGCGGATCGCTCCCGACGCGGATCCCGCCGACGGTGCCCTGGACCTCGTCGTCGTCGGCGACCTCGGTCGTGCCCGGCTCCTGCGCTGGCTGCCCTCGGTCTATCGAGGCACGCATCTCGCCAACCGCGCAGTTACCGTGCATCGCGCCCGGCGGGTGACGATCGGCGCTCCGCTGGCGACACATCTCGACGGGGAACCGGCACCTGACAGCCCAGTCACTTTCAGCGTGTGCCCGGGCGCGCTGCGCCTCCGCCGCTAGGCGCCGTCCCAGGCGCCTTCGATCGAGGCCGCTACCAACGCAAAACGGGTTGCTCCACTTTTCAGCAACCCGCCTGCAGCGGTTTGACAGCAGGACCGGGCGTGGGATACTACCCCCAGGGGGTATGGGAGTGATCAACGAGGAGACCAAGGGCAAGGCGCTGGGGCGGCTGCGGCGGATCGAGGGGCAGGTGCAGGGGCTCCAGCGGATGATCGACGGCGAAGCGTACTGCGTCGACATCCTGCTCCAGGTCTCCGCGGTTCAGGGCGCGCTCGAGCAGGTCGAGAAGCTCCTGCTGGGCCGGCACATCGAGTCGTGCGTGGCGGATGCGCTGCGCACGGGCTCGAAGGGCGAGCGCCAGCAGAAGATCGACGAGCTGATCGAGGTGTTCGCGCGCTTCCGGGGGAAGTGATGGCGGCGAAGGAGATGGTCGCGCCGGTGCGCGGCATGCACTGCGCGGCGTGTGTCGGCAAGGTCGAGCGCGCGTTGACCTCGGTCGGCGGCGTCCACACGGCCTCGGTCAACCTCGCGACCGAGCAGGCGACCGTCTCGTTCGATCCGACGCTGACGAGCGTGGACGCGCTGCGCGCGGCGGTCGACCGAGCGGGCTACGAGCTCGCCGAGCCGCGCGCCACCGCGATGCCGGGCGCCACGGACGACGCAGACCAGGCGTCACGCGACGCCGCGCTGCGTTCCGAGAAGATCAAGTTCGTCGTCGGCGCCGTCCTCTCGGTGCCGGTGCTCCTCGGCGGCATGTCGCACCTGCTGCCGTGGGTGCCGATGGCCCTCCAGAACCCCTGGCTGCTGCTGGCGCTCACGACGCCCGTACAGTTCTGGGTCGGCTGGCAGTTCCATCGCGGGTTCCTCCACGATCTGCGCTATCGGACCGCGTCCATGTCCACGCTCGTCTCGCTCGGGACGAGCGCCGCGTATTTCTTCAGCGTCGCGGTCACGCTGTGGCCCGAGACCTTCCACCAGCCCGGCGCCATGACGTACTACGACGTGAGCGCGGTCGTCATCACGCTGGTCGTGCTGGGCCGGTGGCTCGAAGCGCGCGCGCGGGGGCGGACCTCCGAGGCGATCCGACGGCTCCTGAGCCTGGCGCCGCGCACCGCGCGGGTCATCCGCGACGGCGCCGAAATGGACGTGCCGACCGCCGAAGTGGCGGTGGACGACTACGTGCGCATTCGGCCGGGCGAGCGCATCCCCGTCGACGGCGTCGTGACCGAAGGGGCCTCGACGGTCGACGAGTCGATGCTGACGGGCGAAAGCCTGCCATTGGAGAAGGTGCCCTCGTCGCGAGTCTTCGCGGGCACCGTCAACCGCACCGGCACGTTCGTCTTTCGCGCCTCGCGCGTCGGGAGCGAGACGGCCCTCGCCCGGATCGTCGCGCTCGTCGCCGAGGCGCAGGGCTCGCGCGCGCCGATCCAGCGACTCGCCGACCGTGTCGCCGCCGTCTTCGTCCCGATCGTGCTGGGGCTTGCGGCGCTCACCTTTCTCGTCTGGTGGGCCATCGGCCCGGACCCGTCGGTGCTGTTCGCCCTCACCAACGCGGTCGCCGTGCTCGTCATCGCCTGCCCCTGTGCGATGGGGCTCGCGACGCCCACCGCGATCATGGTCGGCGCGGGCCGTGGCGCCGAGTACGGAGTGCTCATCAAGAGCGCGGCGGCGCTCGAGCTGCTTCAGGGTGTCGACACGGTCGTGTT
This sequence comes from Candidatus Rokuibacteriota bacterium, assembly GCA_003221515.1. GTDB lineage: Bacteria > Methylomirabilota > Methylomirabilia > Rokubacteriales > CSP1-6 > AR31. The sequence goes on along the minus strand of QHSI01000001.1, from coordinate 1,385 downwards.
CGACAAGACCGGCACGCTCACGGTCGGCCGGCCGGCGGTGACCGACGTGATCTCTGCGGACTCGACGTCGGCCGAGCCGGGGCCGGGATCGGATGACGTCCTGGCGCTCGCGGCGGCGGCGGAGCAGGGGTCGGAGCACCCGCTGGGCGAGGCGATCGTGATGCGCGCCAAGGAGCGCGGCGTCGCGTTGCCTCCGATCAACGAGTTCACGACGGTGCCCGGCCAGGGGATCGACGCGATGGCCGCGGAGGGCCGGGTGCTGCTCGGCAACCGGACGCTGATGGACGCGCGCGGCGTCGACGTCAGCGCGCTCGCCCCGCGCGCCCAGGCGTTCGCGGCGGCGGGCAAGAGCGTGGTCTACCTCGCCCTCGGCGGGCGTGCGCTCGGGCTCCTGGCCGCGGCCGACCGACTGAAGCCCGACGCCCCGGACGTGGTCGCGGCGCTGAAGCGTCGCGGCCTCGCCGTCGTGATGCTCACGGGCGACACGCGGCCGACCGCCGAGGCGATCGCCCGGCAGGCCGGAATCGATCGCGTCCTCGCCGAAGTCCTTCCCGAGGACAAGGCGAACGAGATCGCCCGGCTCCAGGGCGAGGGTGGGCGCGTCGCGATGGTCGGCGACGGCATCAACGACGCGCCCGCGCTCGCGCGCGCCGACGTCGGCATCGCGATGGGCTCCGGCACCGACGTGGCGATCGAGGCCGCCGACGTCACGCTGCTGCGCGGCGACCTGCACGGGGTCGTGGCGGCGATCGACCTCTCGCGCCGGACGATCCGCATCATCAAGGAGAACCTCGCGTGGGCGTTCGGCTACAACGTCGTGCTGATCCCGGTAGCGGCGGGTGTGCTCTATCCCTTCTGGGGCGTGCTGCTCTCGCCGATCCTGGCCGGCGCTGCGATGGCGTTCTCGTCCGTGTCCGTGGTGACGAACAGCCTCAGACTGAAGCGATGGCGGTACGAGGTGAGCGCCGTCGCGGCGCGAGCCGAGTCGACAAGGCTCTGAACGGTACGAGGTGTAAGGAGATCTTCGATGGCGGTTGATCCCGTTTGCAAGATGACCGTCGACCCTCCGAGGGCGCCGGCGCAGTCGACGTACCGCGGCCAGACCTACTACTTCTGCGCCGTGAGCTGCAAGCAGGCGTTCGACAAGGAGCCCGAGAAGTACCTCGCCCAGTCCTCGGGTCGATGATCGCGCCTGCGCTGCTCGGGCGACGCGATCGTTACGAGCGCGTGATGGACGGATGGGTGGACAACACGCACGAGGACGCGTTCACCCACACCGTCACGCTCCGCGACGACGATCGCGCGATCGAGCTTCTGGTCGTCGCGCTCCCGTCGCCGAGCTACGAGATCCGAGAGGCGCGCTGTCGATCGCTGACGGGCGCGCT